>NZ_JANUCS010000011.1 GCF_024808815.1 Methanosalsum natronophilum
CCATGCCGAACACAGAAGATAAGACTGCCAGCGTTCCACTCTGTACTGCGGTGCGAGAGCCTCCGGGAACAGTGGATCGCTGCTAGGTCCGATCATTCAAGTAAATAAAAAATACCTTTGCTGAATTTTACTTTTTTATAAAACTAATATCTATTTTGTTATGGAGTTGCTAATATTAGTGAAGTTTATTTTAAATCAGCCGAAGATGTCAACCATAACTATAACCATTTAGATCAAATTAAAGATCTATTTGATCTTGTTTCTCCAGTAAATGAAGGAGATATTGTTGCTGTAAAAATCCATCCGGGTGAATATGGAAATATTGCTTATATTAGACCAATAATTGTAAGAAAAATTGTTGATTTAATTAAGGAACAGGGCGGAAATCCATTTTTAACTGACACTACTGTGTTGTACAAGGGCCAAAGATTCAATGGAGTAGACTTACTTTTAACAGCTTTTGGAAATGGTTTCTCAGAGGCATCTATTCATGCTCCTTTTGTAGTAGCTGATGGTTTAAGAGGAGATGATGCCATAAATATAGACATTAATGGAGAGTACTTATCTAATATTAGTGTTGCTTCTGCTATATGTAAAGCTGATTCAATGATTGTTTTATCCCATTCAAAAAGTCATCCAGGGTCTGGATATGGTGGTGCAGTTAAAAACTTAGGTATGGGTTGTCTTGATAAAAAAGGAAAAACTGCGGTACATGAAGTTGGAATACCTTCAATTGATTATAATAAATGTACCTCGTGCGAAAAGTGTTTAAATCAATGTGGTTGGAATGCGTTTAAAAAAAATATTGAAGGTCAGGTATACTTAGATAAATCTCTTTGTAAGGGTGAATTGTCCTGTATTTCATGTTGTCCAAATGAAGCAATTGTACCACCAGTAGATTGCAATGAAAAGATGCAACTTAGGCTAGGTGAAGCTGCATTAGGTCCTGTAAAAGCTCTTAATCGTAAAATTGGATACATTAACTGGGCTTATGATATAGCACCTCTTTGTGACTGTTCAGATTTTTCTTTGCCGAATATAGCTGAAAATATTGGAATTTTGGCTTCAAAAGACCCAGTCGCAATTGATACAGCTTCAGTTGATTTGACGAACGAAAAAATGAAATTTGGTAGAACTGGCCTTATTGATCTTTGGGATACTGACCCAAAAATTCATTTATTTCAAGCAGAAAAAATGAATTTAGGGACCTCTAACTATAACCTTATTAAAGATATTAAATAAATAATGGAGATATTAAATCACATATGAACTCAATAGTATGCCCAAAATGTGGTAAATTCATTGAAAGTCTAATGGGCAGCTTATGTAAGGACTGCTATATTCAAAAATATGATCTTGCACATCTTCCTCATGTAATAGAAGTTGATATCTGCTCTAAATGCGGTGCAATGTTTGATCGTGGACAATGGAACGATAGAAAAGATATTGAAGAAATTATCATGGAAAAAATTGAAAAGCATTTATTAATTCATGATGAAGCTAAGAATATTGAAATAGAATATGATATTTTAAAACTTTCTACGAATAAATATAATGTTAAAGTTAAATTGGATGCTACTATTCTTGGAGAGAATTTAAAGCAGACAATTATGACTGAAGTTAGAGTAAGCTTTAGGTCATGTGATGTTTGTAGCAGAATTTCAGGTGGCTATTATGAAGGTATTATTCAATTAAGAGCCACTAATAGATTACCAACAAGAAAGGAAAAAGAAAGAAGTCTTTCAGTTACATCAGAAGTCCTTGGGGCCCAATATAATAAAGGTGATAGATTCTCGTTTATAACTGATGTTCAAGAATTAAAGGCAGGTTTAGATATATATATAGGTTCTTCAAAAGCTGGTAGAAATGTGTGCAAATCTATAGAAGAAGATTTGGGAGGGCACTTTTTAGAATCACCGTCTCTTTATGGACAAAAAGATGGAAAAGAGTTGTACAGAATTACATTCTCTATGCGTTTACCAGAATTTAAAGCTGGAGATATTGTTCATGTAAATGATAAGCTGGTTTTGATTAGGAGTGTAGGTAAGACTGTAAACGTGCTTGATTTATCAACTGGTACAAGAATATCTTTAAAACTTAAAGAGTTAGATAATGCTAACTTGGTTGGGGATATAAATAATTCGAAGAGTACTGTTCTTGTTGCAAAAGAGGATGATATGATAATGGTACTTGATCCATTTAATTATCGTACTATCACGATGAAAAAACCATTACATTTAGAGGTTGATTCTGGAAAAGAAATAGATGTGATCAAGTTTGAAGATGAGTTGTTTGTTTTACCTTAATTCAGTAAATACTTGTTTCTAAGATTTTTTAGAATAATGATTTGTATGAAAAATGTGCTTATTATAGGCTTTAGTAGTAGAAATATTGTAAAATCTGCTAATAATGCTGGATATAATGTTTATTCGATAGATTCATTTTGTGATTTTGATTGCAAATATTACTCCCAAAGCACTAGGATAATTGATTTGGGTGATAAAACAAAAAGTTGCATTTTTCAGGAAATTCATGAACTAACTAAGAGTTTTAATGTTGAATTTGATTTTGCAATACTAGGTGCTGGTTTTGAGCATATTGATTTTTCTGAATTTAGTGTACCTGTATTGAACAATAAGTATGATGTCTTGGAAAAAGTTTCAAATAAGCTTAACCTTTCAAAGGAACTATCTAAGCTTAATATTCCTCACCCAAAAATATATTGTCCATACGATATTGAAGAATGTGTTTTCCCTTTAATTGCTAAACCTATCTTAGGAGGAGGAGGAACATTTAATCAAAAATTGGAGGATTTGGAAGATTACTATAAGTTTAAAGATCATCTGGAGGTATCTTGTGGTAAGCTCACTGACTTTATTTTACAAGATTTTGTGGAAGGAGTTCCTGCAAGCGTATCTTTGATTTCAGCGGGCTCGAAATCAGTTCCACTATCTATAAATGAACAACTTATTGGTATAGAATGGCTTGGAAGCTATGCTTATACATATTGTGGTAACATTACTCCACTTAAAAATTTCTATTCAAAACAAATGGAAAAGATTGCTGCAAATATTTCTAACGAACTTAATCTATTTGGTTCCAACGGTGTAGATTTCATTTTAACTAAAAATGGGCCTATTGTTATAGAGGTTAATGCTAGGTTTCAGGGTAGTTTGGATACCGTAGAATTAGCAACTAATTTGAATCTTTTTAATGCGCATGTGAATTCTTTTAGATCTATACTTCCATCGGTTAATCCACTCAATTCCAGTTATGCAGGGAAAGCAGTTGCATATGCAGTGAAAGATTTTGTTGTAACTGATTCTATATTTGAAACAATTCTTGGCGAAAATAGTAGTGATATTCCTAACAAAGGTGATTTTATATGCACGGGTGACCCAATTACTTCTATTATAAAGAAAGGTTTTTCGAGACATGAAGTTTTACAGAGTTTATGGACATCTTCAAAAACTATATATAACTCAATTAATACTTCAGGAGAAGTTAAGTAAGTAATTAGCATATTAGATATAGCTGTACGAAAGATCTTTTTAACTTTCAAAAATAAAATTAGAGATATTAAAGTCAAAAGAATAAAGAATCAATTATTGTTCATTGTATGAAAAATTTCTAAGGCATGTACTTTAGTTGCATTATTAGAGGTGATTATTTTGGTAGATTTGAATGATCCTGTTGTTCGTGGTTACTTATCACGCCTTGTTGGAGATGATGGTTTGGAAATGATTGAAAAAATGCCTGAAGGTGATATTACTGATGAAAAAATAGCTGAAGAAACAGGCATATTGCTTAACATAGTCAGGAGAACACTTTTCATTCTTTATGAAAATAAATTAGCTGTTTGCACAAGAGAAAGAGATTCGAGTAGTGGATGGCTCACTTATCTATGGCATCTAGATTTGTCAGATATTGAACACCAGTTAGAAAAGGAAAGAAAAAAACTTCTTAGAAACTTACGAACAAGACTTGATTTCGAGGAAAACAATGTTTTTTATAGGTGTCCAGAAAGCTGCCTTCGCATGGTTTTTGAGGAAGCTACTGAGACAGAGTTTCTGTGCATCAATTGTGGAGAAGATTTGGTTTTTGAAGATAATAGTGAAATGGTAAATGCTATAAGAAAAAGGGTTGATGCACTCAATATAGATGAATCTTGAAAGTTATTTCAGATAATTGAATTAAGAAACTTTAAATAACATTGAGTGTACTATTCATACTACCCATCGAATTACGTGATTTTCTTGAATGATCATGATAAAGAACTTTACTTAGCTCTTTTGAAAAAAGCAGGTTGTTCAGAAGATGTAATAGCACATTCAATTGCGGTATCCTCACTCGCTGAGGAAATTGGGGTTAAGCTTCTATCTAAAGGAATTGATTTAGATATTGAGTTGATAATAAAAGGTGCACTCCTTCATGATGTTGGGCGTGCTGTGACTCATGATGTAACTCACGTAATAGAAGGAGTAAAACTTGCTGAAAATTTCTCATTAGAACCTGAAGTCATAGGTATCATAAAGACTCATGTTGGTGCTGGAATAACATTCAAAGAAGCACGACAATTGGGATTCCCATTAGGTACATATGTTCCACAAACTATAGAACAAAAAATAGTGGCGCATGCTGATAATTTAGTTAAAGGTAACAAAAGAATATCCTTACAAACACGTATTGAACATATGAAAAAAGAAAATATGTCTGATTATATTATTAAGAGAATTGTAAGGTTAGCAAGTGAAATTGAAAATTATTAATACGGGAAAAGAAATATATATTGCAATTGCTTATTGAATGAATAGTACTGCTTTATACAGTACATTTCATTTTTACTAACAATAACTTTTCTCATTTTTATTTGAGGTATGTTTAATGGTTGATGATAAACATTTAAAAGGTACAACTACTGTTGGCATAGTATGTAAAGACGGTGTTGTTCTAGCAACAGAGAAGAGAGCAACTATGGGTCATTTGATTGCAAGTAAAACAGCAAAAAAAATCTATCAAATTGATGATTTAGTTGGTTTAACAACTGCTGGGTCAGTAGGAGATGCTCAACAGATAGTACGACTTATAAGCGTAGAATCAAGGTTATATAAGATGAGGAGACAAGAATCTATGACCATAAAAGGAATTACTACACTCTTATCCAATGTTCTTAGTGGACAGCGATATTATCCTTTAATGGTTCAACTTCTCATTGGTGGTGTTGACAAAAAAGGGCCTAACCTATATTCATTAGATGCTTTAGGTGGTGTTATTGAAGAGACCAAGTCAGTAGCTACTGGTTCAGGTTCCCCCATAGCATATGGTGTACTTGAAGATAGGTATCATGAAGATATGGCTATTGACGAAGGTGCAGAACTTGCAATACGTGCACTTCATAATGCAATGAAGCGAGACTCTGCATCTGGTAACTCAATTGATGTTGTATGTATCACAAGCGATGGATATTCCTGCATGGAAGAAAGTGCAGTAAATGAAAAAATCCAGTCCTTAAATTAAGTATAAAGATACTTTGTTAAGTATATTCTAGATGACTTGATCTGATCTCCTAATAAGAGGTCAGTATTTTTTAAATAACTTTTAAAAATGAATGCACATTTTTGATTTTTCTGAAACAGGAAGGCTTTTTAATGGCAGTTGAAGAAATTCTAGCAGATTTAAAAAAGAAAATTGAAGATGAATTGCCCAAGGGTACTACAATTTCAAATGTTGAGTTTGAAGGCCCTCAACTGGTAGTTTATACTGAAGAGCCACGCAAATTTGCGGGAAACGGTGATATTGTAAGGAATCTGGCTAAAAACCTTAGAACAAGAATAGTTGTTAGGCCAGACCCAAAGGTCTTAGTTCCTGCAGAAGATTCAATAGAGCGTATAAAATCAATTGTTCCCGAAGATTCAGTTATATCTAACTTTTATTTTGACGAGGATGCTGGAGAGGTAATAGTAGAAGCTGAAAAACCAGGTCTTGTTATCGGAAAGCACGGTGAGACCTTACGTGAGATCACTAAATCTATTGGCTGGACCCCCAAAGTTGTCCGTACTCCTCCAATAAAATCAAGGACTGTAAATAATATTCGCGAGTTCATGCGAACAAATCTTAAAGAAAGAAAAGACATTTTAAAAACAGTTGGTAGACAAATACATCGAGAATGTACTTCTAAAGATGAATGGGTAAGAATAACATCACTTGGAGGATGTAGGGAAGTTGGTAGAAGTTGTTTTATTCTTTCAACACCAGAATCAAAGGTAATGGTAGATTGTGGAGTCAATGTCGGGTCAGATGACAATATGACACCTTATCTATATATACCTGAAGCATATCCACTCAACCAACTGGATGCAGTTATAGTGACACATGCACATCTTGATCATCAAGGTCTTATTCCACTCTTATATAAATATGGATATGAAGGACCTATTTATTGTACACCACCAACACGTGACTTGATGGCACTACTAGAACTTGATTACATCGATGTTGCAGCAAGAGATGCTAAAAAGATACCTTATGAATCAGCTGATGTTCGTGAAGTACTCAAACATACAATTACTTTGGACTATGAAGAGGTTACAGATATCGCTCCTGACATTAAACTAACATTCCACAATGCTGGTCATATTCTGGGGTCTTCAATATCTCATTTCCATGTTGGCGATGGGCTGCATAATATTGTGATGACAGGTGATTATAAATATGGCCCTACTAGACTGTTTGATACAGCTACCAATAAGTTCCCAAGAGTTGAAACTGTGATTACTGAAAGTACATACGGTAATTCCAATGCAATACAACCTTCACTCAAAGAAGCTGAAAAGAACTTGCAGAATATAGTTAAGCGAACTACCGAACGTAACGGAATTGTGATAATACCTGCTTTTGCGGTTGGTAGAAGTCAAGAAGTAATGATTGTTCTAGAAGAGGCTATAAGAAAAGGTATCATTAACGACATACCTGTTTACCTGGATGGAATGATATGGGAAGCTACTGCAATACACGCGACATATCCCGAGTATCTTAACAACGAACTTCGTAAACTTATATTTCAAAAAGGTCAGAACCCATTCCTTTCTGAAAACTTTAAACCTGTAGATTCGTATGATCTCAGACGTAATATTATTGATAATCCTCATCCATGTGTTATTCTTGCTACTGCAGGTATGATGAATGCTGGCCCAATACTTGATTATTTTAAAGCATTTGCACCTGATGATAAAAATACACTGGTTTTTGTTGGATATCAGGCCGATGGTACAATGGGTCGAAGGATTCAAAGGGGTTGGAAGGATATTCCACTACCAACAAAGAACGGTACTGAAATGATTAAGCTTAATATGGATGTAGAGATAGTTGATGGTTTCTCTGGGCACTCAGATAGAAAACAATTGATGGATTACATAAAAAAGATGAAACCAAGGCCAGAAAGAGTTTTTACAATGCACGGAGAAGAAAGTTCTTGTATTGACCTTGCTAGTTCTATATATAAAAAATATAGGCTTGAAACACGTGCACTTACCAACTTAGAAACAGTTAGACTAGTTTAAGAATTGAGTTTGATTAAATATATAGTAGAGCCCAGTAGAATTATTTGCTTGTAAAAAATTGATATTTCAGCATATTTTTATCTTAAGGCATAAAGATATTTAATTAGTTCTTGATGATTATCCAATATTTTATCAGCATCCTTTAATTTATCAGGTTTCACATAGGTAGGAATCGCTATACAATATATTCCAGCATTTTTAGCTGAAACTACTCCAAAGGTAGCGTTTTCTACGACCAAACACTCATCTGGCTCTATTTTAAGCTGTTCCAATGCATTTAAATATGGCTCTGGATCTGGCTTGCCATTATTAACATCGTTTCCTGTAATGATAACATCGAAAATATTAGGATACTGTTGATTTAATATTTCCCTGACAATTTTTTGATCTGCTCCTGAAACAACAGCCAAGCTAAACTTTATTTTAAGCTTTGTTAGACACTCATTCATACCTGTAAATTCTTTTATTTCCCAATTATTAAAAAAGTGTTCTTTTTTTAATTTAGGTAACTGATCAAAATGCTCACGCTTTGGTACTTTATTGTATTGTTCAAAGATTTTTTCTATCATGCCTTTACTATTTGAGCCTTCTAAATTGTAAATATCTTCTTTGGAAACACTTTCAATTCCTGCTTTATTAAATGTATATATCCACGACTGTGCATGGTATGGCATAGAATCGATTAAAACTCCATCCATATCAAAAATAATAGCTTTTAACATAGATGTTAATCTATTATTTGCATAGTATTTAATATTTTAATCATATATTACATCAAATTAACAAAATCATTTAAGTGTTCAATTAGATTAATATACGATATATTTATATACAAAAAACTTTAAAAGTTAATATTAAGTTTATCTTTTTAGATAATTGATAACTTAACATTAGAAACTAATTTATCTAGCAATATACTTATAGAGCTAAAACGTATAAATGGTTACCTAACATGAAATCTAGATGATTATTGTTTAGATAAGGCTAGAATACAGTCACTTTAAAAGCAAAAATTAGAAGCAAAGAGGGGATGACTTTGCAAGCAATAGTACAAGAAGCACTAAAACAAGCAGAAAATGAAAAAGCGTATAGAGAATCACTAAATGCAGCTGATGAGATCGAAACGTTCGGGCTACCCCGGATTATGATTGTTGGCTGTGGTGGTGCTGGAAACAACACAGTTAATCGATTATACAATATAGGTATAGCAGGTGCTGAAACAGTTGCGATTAATACTGATAAGCAACACCTTGATAATATAAAGGCTGACAAAAAAATCCTTGTTGGAAAAACCTTGACAAGAGGATTAGGTGCTGGCGGGTATCCTGAAGTAGGTACTAAAGCGGCAGAACTTGCTCGTGGAACTCTTGAAGAAGTGTTCAAAGACAGTGATTTGGTGTTTGTAACTGCAGGTATGGGTGGAGGCACAGGTACTGGAGTAGCACCCGTTGTAGCAGAAGTTGCTAAAGAACAGGGAGCAATTGTTGTTGGAATGGTTTCAAGTCCTTTTAGAGTAGAGCGTGCAAGGACATTTAAGGCTGAAGAAGGTTTGGAAGATTTCCGTAGAGCTGCAGATACTGTTATTGTTCTTGATAATAATAGGCTACTAAACTACGTTCCAAATTTACCTATTGAACAAGCATTTTCGGTTATGGATCAACTAATTTCAGAAACTGTTAAGGGTATTACAGAAACTATCACTCAACCATCTTTGATTAATCTTGATTATGCCGATATCAGGTCGATTATGTCATGTGGTGGTGTTGCAGTGATGCTAGTGGGTGAAAGTAAACATCAAGATAAAAGTGATGATGTTGTCCGCGCTGCTTTAAATCATCCATTGCTAGATGTTGATTATAGAGGAGCTACTGGTAGTTTGGTACACATAACAGGTGGAACAGATCTAAGCTTGAAAGAAGCTGAGGAAGTTGCAGCATCTTTAACATATGAATTATCTCCAGATGCAAATGTTATTTGGGGTGCACGAATAAGAGAAGATTATGAAGGAAAGATTCGTGTAATGGCTATCATGACTGGAGTACAGTCACCACAGATACTGGGCGAACCCTATGAAGCAAATGTGGTAGGTAGGCAAAATGTAGGTGCATCTTATGACAGCATGTATGGCAGCACTAATGCTAACATGAAAAAGAAGAGGAGGGCAACAGCTGAGCCATTGTCTTCTACTAAAAATGGTGGATCTATAATTGATATGATTCAATAAGATAAAAGAATTATAATTCTTGATAATGCCTCATATTTCAATGAGGACATTATTCATATTTTTTGAGGACTTGTATTTTTCTATTTTTATTTCAAACATAATCTTTTTAATATAATTTACTTCTATTAAGTTTATGAAAATTTTAGTTGCTACAGGCCGTTGTGCTGAAAATACTGTTAGAGAATCAGTTGGTTCTAATGCAGATGTGTTAGTTTTAGATACTGACATTGCGGCCTTTATTACACCCTATAAACTTATTAAAGCATTAAAAAGTTATCATACACAGAAATATGATATTGTTTTCATTCCTGGATTTTGTTTAGGGGACTTTTCAGTTGTTGAAGATAAATTCGATACTGAAGTTTATTTAGGCCCAAAACATGCCTATGACCTTGGGTATATTTTAAATTATACAAATGATTTTAATTTTTCAAAGACAGTTCCAGCATGTGATTTACTTTCAGGTATAAGAAAAGGGCTTGCACTTGATGAGGTAGCAGAAATAGAGTATAATTCTACTCCTCTTTTTACTTTAGAGCATCTAAAGATTGGTGGTAATTCACGGATAAAAGTGATGGCTGAGATCGTCAATGCTACATCCATGGACGAGGAAGACCTTTATTATAAAATTAAGGAATTTATCGATAAAGGTGCAGATTTAATTGATCTTGGTGCCAGTTTAACTGCGTCCCCAGAGGAGGTTGAAAGGACAGTAAATGTAGCAAAGAAATATTCTTCTGTACCTTTAAGCTTTGATTCCCTTGACCCGGAATTAATTCAAGCAGCAATCAAGAATGGTATTAATTTAATTCTTAGTTTAAATAGTAGTAATATGAACTCTTTATTAGATTTGATTATTGATAATAACGTTTCTGTAGTTATAATTCCGGATCTTGGTAAGGGTTTACAGAGTCTGATCTCGAATGTTGAAATGGCGAAGCAGCATGGAATAAAGAATATTATAGCTGATCCAGTTTTAGATTCTCTTGGATATGGATTGGTGGATTCTATTGGTAGGTATAAAGAATTTAGGTTAAGATATCCTAACATACCCATGTTCTTTGGAGTTGGTAATGTAACTGAACTAATTGATGTGGACTCAGTTGGAGTTAATGGGATTCTTTGTGGAATTGCTTATGAAACAGGTTGTTCTATTGTGTTCACTCCTGAGTTTAGTGATAAAAACCATGGTTCTATTGGAGAACTTAAAATAGCTTCTATGATGATGCTATTATCTCAAAAAAGGAACACTTCACCAAAAGACTTGGGTATTGATTTATTACAACTTAAAGAAAAACGTAAACGCTCTGTTATGGAGTTGTGTGAGAATCCACTATACGTCTCTGATTCTGTAACGTGGTTACTTGATCCTAAAGGTCCTATTAAAATAGGGATAATTCCTAAATACAGTTCTATTGGATCTAATTTTGATAAGGGCCTGATTGTAGCAAAACATGAAGAGTGCTGTTTGGTTGGCACAAACTCCAGTGCTATACTGAATAAATTAATTGAAAACAATCTCGTGTCGAGACTGGATCATGCAGGTTATTTGGGACGAGAACTTCAAAAAGCTGAGATTGCTTTGAAATTTGGTAGAAGTTATTCACAGGATGATGAATTTTGATTATATTAAGATATACTTTTTAACTATAATCATAAAGGACTTAGGTTTATATTTGATTAGAGATAGTACCAGACTAACTAAGTTTCTATGTAGTAATTTATGTTTTCAGTGCTAATAATTATTATAATGCTACAAAAAGAAACATACTTGAATAATTTCCTCTGGTTATAAGAGAATCTCCTTAAATAGTTTGATTATATTGGTTCTAAAAATAACCACGATAATAACATTAGGGAGATGTAAAATACAAGAATTTGTGCTTTATGAACAAAGTCTAATTACTGTGAAATCTTCATAGCAAGTTAAAGAGCTTGCTTACTTGTGAACACTAACTAACTAATGAAGTAAAAATAAATTCTACCTTTAAGCTGGTAGTAGTTCACTGAAGATAAATATAGGTTAAACTAAATATTAGTATTAACGTAATACGGCATTATTTTTATTACATATTTCGAGGTTTTGAGTGATGAGATTAGAACAAGAAGATAAAGAAGCAATTATAAACATAGTTGCAGCAAGATATTTCTCGTGTCAAGATTGGATTTGGATTAATTTGAAGAATGATATTGAAAAAATTTATTCGGCATATGAAGAATTAAATCAACAATATATTGAATATCCCTATATGAGCAGAGACTGGTATGTAGCGAACTCAGTAACTAAAAATATACACATGTGTTCTACATGGGATGAACTTAAAAACTTTGTTGATTTTTTGAAAGCTTATGGCAATCAATTTAACTTTTTGGTTAAAGCAGAAAAAAAATCTTTGTGTATAACTACAGAGAATGATCAAATCAGTCCAGACTATAAAATAGCTATCTCAGAAGCTCGAAAAATGGGTTATAATGTTTTTGTTTTTACAGCAAGAGTTCCTGAGAGAATTGACTTTGATTTGTCATATATCAGTGGTGGAATCTAATAGTTACAACCTTAAATCGATACATTCATATTTATTGTGTTCTATCTCAACCTGATTTGTGTTAGATGTTTTTGGAAAATACCATCTACCTAATCTGCATATATGAAAAAAGCTGTTGACTGAGGAAGTCAGTGTACATAATCTAATACCCATTTAACATGGTATAATAAGCTAATTTAAACCAATACTGTACTCTCCATAAAACGGCTTATTTATATATAAAGTTGAAAATTTAGTGTAATCATATAGAATTTGCTAATTCAGGTTCTATTGTGATAATACTATTATTAAGTGTATAGATGATTATAAACTGTATTGATTAAAAACTTTGAGTTAAATTATATGTAAAAATAAGTTATAGGAGTAATACAATGGATACATTAGTATATCTTGCACCTGTAGCTGGTATTATTAGTCTTGTATTTGCTGCCTTTTTTGCACGTAGTGTGTTAAAAGAAGGCACCGGGAATGAAAAAATGCAAGAGGTTGCTATGGCAATTCAAGAGGGCGCAATGGCGTATCTGAATCGTCAGTTCAAGACTATAGCAGTAGTTGCTGTTATTATAGCAATTTTAATACTGGTTTTGTTAGGTGATGATGCTTTAAAGATTGCAATTGGATTTTTGGTTGGAGCAGCAAGTTCTGCGTTAGCTGGTTATATAGGCATGCATGTTTCTGTTAGAGCAAATGTAAGAACTGCAAATGCAGCATCAAAAGGCTTAAAACATGCACTCTCAGTAGCCTTTAGAGGTGGAGCTGTTACAGGTTTAGCTGTAGTTGGTCTTGCTCTGCTAGGGACTAGTGGTTTTTATATATTATATGGTGATGTCGACCTAATTCTCGGATTTGCATTTGGTGCAAGTTTAATTAGTCTCTTTGCAAGGGTTGGCGGTGGAATTTATACTAAAGCCGCTGATGTAGGTGCTGATTTAGTTGGTAAAGTTGAGGCTGGAATACCTGAAGATGATCCCCGAAATGCTGGTGTGATTGCAGATAATGTAGGTGATAATGTAGGTGATTGTGCTGGTATGGGTGCAGATCTTTTTGAGACCTATGTTGTAACTGTTCTCGCTGCGATGCTTTTAGGTACACTTATTATTGAAATTCATCCAAATGCTGTATTATATCCATTGATATTAGGCGCAGTTGCAATTTTTGCATCTATCATTGCAATGTTTTTTGTAAGAGTTGGTGATGATGGTAAAATAATGAAAGCATTGTATAAAGGAGTTGCAGTTTCTGCAATTTTATGTCTGCTAGCTTTCTATTTCGTGACTGTTACTCTATTTGGTGATGCAACATTCTATTTTGCAGCAATAGTTGGTGTAATTATAATGGTCTTAATGGTTGTGTTCACTGAATATTATACGTCTACAAGTTTCCGTCCAGTAAAAACAATCGCTCAATCATCTGAGACTGGAGCAGGTACAAATGTCATCTCAGGGCTAGCAATCGGATTTGAAAGTACTACATTACCAATGATCTTCATATCTGGTGGAATTTTAGCAGCTTTTTTTGTTGTAGGTGGAGCGACCGATCCTTCAATAGGCCTTTATGGAATTGCAATTGCTGCATCTGCCATGTTATCCACTACTGGTATGATTGTTGCACTCGATTCGTATGGTCCAGTTACTGACAATGCTGGTGGAATTGCTGAAATGGCAGGTCTACCTGAAGATATTAGGGAGATTACAGATTCACTTGATGCAGTTGGTAATACAACAAAAGCTGTTACTAAAGGGTATGCTATAGGCTCAGCCGCATTAGGGGCTCTCGCGTTATTTGCTGATTATAGGCACAAGGTTGAGCTAGATATTGGAGTATTAGCACTTGATAATCCTCTTGTTCTTGTAGGATTGTTCATTGGTGCTTTATTACCTTTCATATTTAGTGCAGTTACAATGCGTGCCGTTGGAAGAGCTGCATTTAAGGTCGTAAATGAAGTAAGAAGACAATTTAGAGAAATACCTGGGATTATGGAAGGAACTGCAAAACCAGAGTATGGAAAATGCGTAGATATTGTTACAAGTGCAGCTATTAAAGAAATGGCTATTCCTGGTATACTTGCAGTAGTAGTTCCTATTTTGGTTGGTGTCATATTGGGTCCACTTGCGTTGGGTGGTCTTTTAATTGGTATTATTGCTGCTGGTCTGCTTCTAGCATTGACTATGGCCAATGGTGGAGGAGCATGGGATAATGCAAAGAAATTAATTGAGGACGGAGCGCATGGTGGTAAAGGCTCAGAAGCACATAAAGCTGCTGTTGTTGGAGATACTGTTGGTGATCCGTTCAAAGATACATCAGGTCCCGCTATAAATCCGCTAATTAAGGTAGTTAACGTTGTTGCTTTACTTTTCTCTTCACTTTTTATTGGTGGAGGCTTATTATAAGTCAAAGCAACATTTCCGCCAAAACCAGGCGGAATTCTTTTTTTTAATGACAAGAAATTTATATTTAGCTGCCTTTATTGACCTAATATTATACTATAGTACAGATTAAATCTAAAGATCATAGGATATAAAAAAGATGGCAGATGAAATCACTAATGTACTTGGAAAAGGATTCACGGCGTGGTCCAATAATCTAATATTATCGTTACCGTTCATTTTCATGAGTTTGATCTCATTGATAATTGTAATAATCTTTTTTATGTTAGTCTTTGTTGCATTCATTTTTCCAGAAGTGGAGCAGCTAGGTGTTGATCCGCTAACTATAGATTCCAATGTTCTTACCGATTTAGTCATCGTTACGCTTTTAGACAATATTACAATTTTGATAATAGGAGGTATTGTAGCTGGACTGGTAATTTACTTTGTTCAAGCATACTTCATTGCAGCAGCAATTGGAATGATTAAAGAAATTGCATATACTGGAAATACAAAACTTACCAAGATGTTCTACTATGGGAAACTGTATGTGGTAAATTTGTTCCTCTTAAACATTATTATATCTCTATTGATTTTTGCAGGAATTGTATTTACAATACCTGGAATTCTGTTACTTGGAGATATTACACAATTTATTGAAAACCCACTACTTCATATTGATAGGATATCACTTTTAGTTATAGGTATATTGATATGGATAGTTTATGCACTGATTGTTACTGTTTCATTAGCATTATCTGAATATGTTCTTGTAATAGAAGAACTAGATCCATTAAACAGTATTAAAACAGCTTTTAATTTTTTCATGGACAATAAGCTCAATGTATTTATTTTATGGATTATTATAATATCAATTTCTTTTGTTATCAGTATCTTTAATGAGATATTTGTATATGTTGAGTTACTGTCTTTGATATGGTCAATAGCTAGTGTTATTTTATCAATTGCAATAATTCCTCCCCTGACTGCAGCATGGTGGACATACCTATATCTCACATTAACAAATAAGCAACTATATGATAAAAACGAGCTTTTGTCATATGGCGAATTAGATGAACTTGAATCAAATATATAAATTTACTATTCTATAGAACTATTAAGAATTTTACAGGCCTGACATAACTGTGATGTGCATGGTTCGTTGCAGATTTTACAGCTTCCAATGTTAGTTTCCGGATAGGCTGTAGCAAGGATCTTCACCATTTTATCAAAACCACTTAAAAGAGAATATTTTGTGCCTGGGTGATTAACCTCAAGTTCATTTAAATGATCTCTAATTTCTCCTCTCATAGCTTCTTTTGCATAAGGACATTCACTATAATCCACTGGAAGATTGTGGAGATATGCATATAATGCAACTTCTTTTTCAGGTATTTTTCTTAGTGGTTTCGCCCTTAAAACCAACCCATCGAGTTCTTTTGTAGGGGCAAGTCTTACCAGTCTTTCTACATCTCCTCGAATATGGTTTAATAGTATAGTTTGAGCTTCATCATCTAAGTTATGACCTGTTGCTAGCTTATTTGCGCCCATTTCTCTTGCAACACGATTCAATATATGTTTTCTTAACACGCCACAATACGTGCATGCACCTTGTATTCTTTTGCGAGCTACCAGATCATCTAAAGTTTTCCCAAACTCTTCCTGAAATGATACTATTTGGTGTTTTACATCCAACTTGTCAGCCAGTTCCTTTGCACTTTCAATAGTACTATTTCTGTAACCATGAATTCCTTCATCTACTGATATGGCTAATAAGCTGATGTCTGGTCTATGCTTGAATATTTTTTGTAGAATATAAACTAGAACGCTGCTATCCTTTCCACCACTAAGAGCAACTGCAATAGTATCATTCTTATTAATATTCATTTCTTTCCGGATTGAAAGTTTGATTTTTCTTTCAACATCTTCTATAAAGTGTTGACCACATAAGTGCATTCCCGAATACTTTTGAAAAATCACAGGCTTTTGATTGCATTTATTGCATTTATATGACATAAAACCACTAATTCATAAATAGCTAAAGAATTTTAATTGGGATTATTGCTTTTATCTAATAATAACTGAAGCACATTGTTTTTTATATTCCAAATGGAATCAACAGCTTTCCCTCCATAATCAATAGGTGCAGCTCCCTCCAAATCGGCATTGACCATATTTTCATCGTATGGTATACCCCCAAGCAGGTGAATATTTAGCTCTTCAAGATGTTCTTTTACGGGCTCAAGCTCTCCTTTATTTACAACAGCAGCAAGTTTTTTTATTCCAATGTCATGGGCTAATTTTTTTATTCTAGATGCGGTTTCAATTGATCGCATTCCAGGCTCAACTACAACTATCATCAGATCAATACCTTTTGTTGTTCCTCTTCCAAGATGCTCAATACCCGCTTCCATATCGAGGACTACAGTTGAGTTTTCTTTTAATACCACATGCCTGAGAAACGCACGTAAGAAAGAGGAGGCAGGGCACATGCATCCAGTTCCCCCCTTTTCAACAGTACCCATGATAAGCATTTTTACATTATCGGGACCAACTACCCCATACTTTTCAACAATATCATCTACTTTAGGATTATAATTAAAGAACCCACCTGTTTCTCCTGCTCTTTCTTGTATTAAATCTTTATAATCTGTTAGAGGTCTAGGTGGGTTTTTGATACCTAAGGAAGATGCAAGGTTCATATCAGAATCCGCATCAATTGCTATTGAATCGTATCCATCCTTTGCGAGCATTCTTGCTAAGGTACCGGAGAAGGTAGTTTTACCGACGCCGCCTTTACCTGTAATAGCTATCTTAAACATATTTTATCCCTCATTCATGTAACGATGAATAATCCGCGTTATTGAACTATTGATTATAGTTTGATTAAAATATATTAATACTTTGTAAAAACGAACAAGTATAGGTAGAATGTATTTGTAATATAGAAATAATACAGTATAGTAATGATATTGTGATAATATGACAGGAAGTACTTTTGGTAAAATATTTAAAGTTACTACATGGGGCGAATCTCATGGTAAAGCCTTAGGCGTTGTAATCGATGGAGTCCCACCCGGAATAGCTATCAGCTCTAAGGATATCCAGAAAGAACTGAACCGTAGAAAGCCTGGGCAAAGTCAAATCTCTACATCAAGGAAAGAAAAAGATATTGTAGAAATCTTGTCGGGTGTTTTTGATGAAAAAACAACAGGTGCACCAATATCTATGGTAATTTGGAATCAGGATGCTGACTCGAGTGCTTATGAATATATGAAACACATACCAAGACCGGGACATGCAGATTTTGCTTATGATATGAAATATGGTGTTGGTATTAGGGATTATAAAGGAGGTGGAAGGTCATCAGCCCGCGAAACTGTTGCTAGAGTCGCAGCTGGTGCTGTTGCTAAACTGTTGTTAAATAGGGAGAACATTAAAATTGTCGGTCATGTAATCTCAATTGGTGATATTAATGCAAAAGAAATGAATTTCGAAAATGTTTCCTTGAATGTTGAAAAAACACCTGTCAGATGTGCTGACATCGATGCTGCTCATTCTATGATGCAACTTATTGAAAGGGTTAAAGAGGAAGGAGATAGTTTAGGAGGAAAAGTTGAAGTCTTGGTAAAAGGTATTCCAGCAGGACTTGGAGAACCCGTATTTGATAAATTGGATGCAGATATCTCAAAGGCAATGATGAGCATAGGCTCAGTAAAAGGTATTGAATTTGGTGCAGGTTTCAACTGTATTTCTATGAAAGGGAGTGAAATGAATGATGAAATAACTGTTCAAAATGGCACTATTGAGATGACTACTAACAATGCTGGAGGTATATTAGGTGGAATTTCTACAGGTATGCCGATAATTTGTAGACTAGCAATTAAGCCAACACCATCAATATCTAAGGTTCAAAAAAGTATTAATTCTGATAAAATGGAGGAAGCTGAACTGTTTATTAGAGGTCGCCATGACCCAACAATACCTCCTAGAATAGTTCCAGTTGCAGAAGCTATGATGGCACTTGTTTTAGTTGATCATTTGTTATTGTCAGGGCTTATTACCCGACATACAACAAGATAGAGACGAAAACAATTTTTATTTTTAACTTAAAAAGTAGTTAGATGGATAGCTTAGAAATTAATCTATCCAATTACAGTTCTAATTTTTCCATTCTTTCGACAGCTTCACCTATTCGTTCTACTGACCGAGTAAGTGCAAATCTGATATAGCCTTCTCCATATTCGCCAAACCCTACACCAGGTGTTGCTACAATTCCAGCTTCTTCTAACAAAAGCTTTGAAAACTCGATTGAAGTATACTTTTCAGGGATAGGGGCCCATACATAGAATGTAGCTTTCGGCGGCTTTACATCTAATCCCATTTGATTTAAACCTTTTAATAAAGTATCTCTTCTTTTAGTATAAAGGTTATTCATATCAGCAACACATTGTTGTGAGCTAGTTAATGCTGTAATTCCAGCTCTTTGAATAGCATCAAATGCACCGGAGTCAATATTCGATTTAACTTTTCCAAGTCCACTTATAATATCACTGTTACCAACAGCAAATGCAATTCTCCATCCAGTCATGTTATAAGTTTTTGATAATGAATATAGTTCAATACCTACATCTTTTGCACCATCCACATCTAAGAAGTTTGGAGCATTGTATTCGTCATAGACCATTTCAGAATAGGCATTGTCATGGATGACTATAATGTTGTTTTCTTTTGCAAAATCGACGACCTCTTTAAAGAAATCTTTTGTTGCTGTAGCTGATGTAGGGTTATTTGGATAGTTTAAGAACATCAATTTAGCTTTCTTCAATACATCTTGTGGGATGTTTTTAAGGTCGGGTAAAAATGAATTTTCTTTTAGTAATGGCATTATATATGGAGTTCCACCCGCAAACTGTGTTCCTATTTTATACACGGGATAAGCAGGGTCTGGGACAAGTGCAATATCGCCCGGATTTATAAAAGCTAATGGAATGTGTGCCACACCTTCCTTTGAACCTATCATGGTAAGAGTTTCTGTTACAGGATCCACGTCTATACCTTTTTCATTTTTTAACCAGGTAGCTGCAGCTTCTCTGAAATCTATCAATCCACTGTATGATGGATATTTATGGTTCACAGGATCCTTAACAGCTTCACACATAGATTCAATAATATGTTCAGGTGTGGCTTGATCAGGATCACCAACTCCAAGATCTATTACGTCTACACCTTTATTCATCATTTCAGCTTTAGCTTCATCGATCGTTGCAAATAAATATGGGGGTAATGCATTAATTCTTTCAGCGTACATTTTTTTCACCAACATTTTTATGTAAATTTGTTTAGTAATTCAGCTTTAATTTGAATTAGAATTCTTTTTTTAATATTTAAATCCTATCAACAATCTATTAAAGGGTTCAATTTATTGTAGTTGTTGCTCATTCTATAAAGTCCATGAAATAAAAGTTTCAACATCTTTTAAACCTTAATATCTTTATAACTTACATTATATGCTATATTGTTAAATAATGTAGCATATAATATTAATTTAAATGCAAAAATTCATATGGATATACATAGATAAGTGTTTGGCTAAAACAAGGAGGAATTTATAATGGATTGTTTTATAGATACTGATTTTAAAAAAGCTATCGAATTCCATGGGCATAGATGTCCAGGCTTAGCTATTGGTTACAGGGTTGCTTTGATTGCAATAGATTGTTTTCCAGATAAGTCTCAAGATGAAGAGATTGTAGCTATTGTGGAAAATAATTCTTGTTCAATTGATGCTATTCAAGTTATTAATGGCTGCACTTTTGGAAAAGGTAATCTTATATTTAATAATCATGGGAAACATGTATACACTTTTTTTGGAAGAGATGAAGATAAAGCTTTTAGAATTTCACTAATAAAAGACTTGTCTATATCTAATTCTAGCTCTACATCGAAAAATATTGAATTATTTGAAAAAGTAAGAAATGGGAATGCAACAGAAGAAGAGATAAAAATACATAATCAAATGAAAGATAAAAAGATATTGGATATTCTAAATTTTGATACTAATGATCTATTTAAGATAGAACAAGTTAATATGAAAATTCCTAAAAAAGCTAGAATATATCCATCGATTGAATGTGAGGAATGTAAAGAACATGTGATGGAACCTTTGGCAAAAAAAAGCGGCTCAAAAACAGTGTGTATTCCCTGCTATAACGAAAAAGATGAACAATCTTGATGACTTTTTGCCGACATAGATACGTTTATTTTTCACTATTTGATTCTATATTTCTAGAATACATTCCCAATTTTCAACTGTATATATTCAATATGGTCAAAGACCTATCGAATCGAACTTTTGTCATAATGAGGTGTGAAGTTGAATGTTATAGAAAAATTTCAATCATTATTCATACTTCTATCTGTGTTCTTAGGTCTAATTATAGGGCAGTATGAATTTTTTAATAACTATGCATCTATCTTTATATTACCCTTTCTTATTATAATGCTGTTAGGCATCTTCCTCCAAGTACCTCTCAGACAACTGAAAAAAGCGGTGCGTAACTGGAGATTTGCAGGAATATCTGCAAGCATTAATTTCATTTTAAATCCTATTTTAGCGTTCTTATTAGGTTTCTTGTTTTTAAGAGAAGAGCCTGCGTTATGGATTGGTTTCATCATGTTAATGGTAACACCATGTACCGATTGGTATCTCTTATTTACGGGTACTGCTAAAGGTAATCTACCATTATCAACTTCAATATTACCAATGAACCTTATATTGCAACTAATATTGCTTCCAATTTACCTATTCATATTTGTAGGAACTATAGCTACGATTGATATATTTTTACTTATAGAAAGCGTTGTTTTAGTACTTTTTTTACCATTTACTATGTCGGTTATTATAAAATGGATTATTCCTTGGATAAAAGGAAAAGATTGGCTAGAAATGAAGATTTTTCCAAAACTTGATAAAATACAATTTATTTTTTTGAACTTAGCAATAGTAGCAATGTTTGCATCTCAGGGTGAACAATTGCTAGACAACCCATTAATTTTCCTTCAATTATTTATTCCTATTATTTTGTTCTTTGCTACTGTTTTCATTATAGCTCAGCTGGTTGGGAAACTAGCTCGATTGTCGTACAAAGACACTGTAAGCTTAAGTATGACAACACTTGCACGAAACTCACCTATTGTTTTAGCTATTGCTTTGATAGCATTTCCACATGAACCTTTAATTGCATTAGTTTTAGTAATTGGGCCTTTGATAGAATTGCCAATGCTTAGTATTGTATCTAATATCTTGCTATGGTCAAAAAATCATTGGTGGTAAAGTATTAGTATAATTGTAGTTTAGAGTATTTTTGTAACAAACCATTTTTAAATATTGGAATAACTGATAAAAAAGAAAGGCTTAATACTAATAGAAGTTGCTATTATACCTTATGATGAGAACATTTTTTTAGTTGCAAATGGAGTACAATGATGTTGTGATTATTCCTAATCTTTTCGTCATGAACAAAAATATACTCGTGCGAATTTTTAGCCATTTCTTTATCTTATTCGATTTCTTAGCTAAACTTTTCTCTATTTATTCTTTTGAGTTATAAGAAGTTACATATATTTATTTTAAGATTTAGTATTATGTACACCATTTAAGTAATTCAGGTTCAGTAAAGGAATGAATCATTTCTTTTATACCTTCCTCATAAGGAGTTACTTTAAAATTTGGATATCTGGCTTTGAATTTATCAAAGGACATTATATATGGGTAGTTGAACTGGAATAACATTTCACGTGCTTCTTTAAGTTCTGGTATGAAAGGTGCGAGTGCTGTCTGCAGGAAAAATGGCATGAACCTGACTCTATGCCTTGTTTTGAATTCCTTATTAAACAACTCAACTATTTCCTCCATGGTGATAGGGTCACCTACAGGCAAGTGCCATACATCTCCATATGAGCCATCATCAAGGGCGAGTTTTACTAGAGCCCTAGCATTATCTACTGTATAAGCATATGTGTGTTTAATGCCAGGCTTTGAGATGGACCTTGGACTCTTCTTATCAAGAATTCGGGCCAAGAAATTTATGTAAAACTGACTATTTATAGCATGGGGGCCATAAAAATCAGCTGAACGAGCAATAAGTGCATCAATCATACCTGAATTCATAGCCTCGAGTAAAATGTCAGCAGTCTCTTTCCTTGCTGCGCCTTTTTTACTAGTAGGAAATTGTTTTGTAGTTTCATCAAATGGAACAGGTAATGGCGGGGGGCCGTACATGTAAACATTGTCAAAAAAAATAAGTTTACTCTTTTCAGCTTTACATATGCTTATAATATTTCTCATTATATTGGGCCAGTCACGAGCCCAGATCTCACTACTATATGGTAGACCAATACACAGGTAAATATGGGAAAAACCATTTATTGCCTTTTTAGCTTCTTCAAAATTCAGCAAATCAGCTTTTATGGTATCTACACAGTGTATTTTTTTAGTACGTTCGAGAGCCTTAACAGCTATTTTTTGTTTTTTCAGCTCTTTTATGACCGAATCCCCAACAACTCCTGCACCCCCAAGCACTAAATGAACTTGTTCATGTGTTTGCATATATATCGAATATATATTTGGGGGGTATTATTATATAATCTTAATTAAGCCATATCCTACTATATTTGGTTTTATGTATTTGATTAATGATTATATCCTAAGTTACCCATCCCTTAACATCCGCTCGAATTATCTATGTAGGATAGGTGGTCTGCTAAAAGCATTAATGTAACAAATTTTAGTTAACTGCTGGAGTTAAATGTTACTATATTAGAAATTAAGGTGCAATTCAATTTATATCCAGGGCATTTTGAGGTCAATAAACTGGGCTATTTTAGAATGAAAGTTATTATCAGTATTCATGCTCATTGAAAGATATAAAACTCTGACCTTAATCATGTAATAAAATGACTTTCAAATAAATTGGTAATCATCTTACTTATTATTGAGCAAAAGAAATATTTGTAGCAATGCTACAATACGAATAATGTACATGATTCTTAAAGCGATTTGTTGTTAGTGCTCTGTTCATTTGTTTAAAGCACCATTAAACTTTATGATGCTTGCCTATTCAAATTGTAGGATACAAGTTGTTTATACAAGCACATTTGAAGAAACATTATTAGAGCAGAAAATAAACCACTTCTAGAATCCGAAATATATTTTACTATTGAAAGTAATTATGGATGCTTAACTAGACCATAATTATAAATATGCGTTTTATTATAATATGTACAAAGCTGAAGCTTGATATTGTTTTTATATTCCCTAACTGAGGATTTCAATGAGTGATATTTTAAGAAGAGGAAGACTTTCAGACGTTCCGGATGAAAAAATTCAGAATTTTTCTTCATCAATGAATGACGATAAATGGATATTTAATGCTGATATTCTTGTAGATTTTGCGCATACTGTTATGCTTTTTGAACAAGATATAATATCAAGAAAAGAGTGTAAACTTATTCTGGGAGGCCTACAAAAAATAAAAAATGAAGGAATTGTAGGTCTAGATTGGAATTATGAAGATATACACATTTCACTGGAATCAAAGTTGATTGATCTAGTTGGTGAAGATGTAGGCGGACGTATGCATTCAGGAAGATCTCGAAATGACGAGGTTGCTACTTGTATTAGAATAACTCTTAGAGAACAGTTAATTGAGCTGATGGAAGAGATTAATAAACTAAGGGTAGCACTATTAGACGTTTCTTTGTCTAATATCGATACTATTTTGCCAGGATACACTCATTTGCAACATGCACAACCAACAACATTAGCTCATCATTTCCTTGCACATGCAGGTTCCCTAGAACGAGACTTTGGGCGAGCATTTGATGCATATAAAAGAATTAATTTATGTCCATTAGGTGCATCTGCATTTGCTTCAACGGGATTTAACATTGACAGAACTAGAACTCAAGAACTGCTAGGTTTTGATGACATTCTTGAAAATTCAATGGATGCAGTAAGTTCTCGTGACTTTTTAATAGAAACCGCAGCATTATGTTCGAATATAATGATTAATTTAAGCAAAATGTCTGAAGAGATAGTGCTTTGGTCAAGTTCAGAGTTTAATTTCATTGAAATTCACGATAAATATGCATCAACGTCATCAATAATGCCTCAAAAGAAAAACCCTGACACAGCAGAACTTATTAGGGGGAAGTCAGGTGCAGTTATAGGTAGCTTAATGTCATTAATCACTATATGTAAATCCTTACCTTTAAGCTACAATCGAGACTTGCAAGAAGCAACACCAAATATTTGGAGGTGTATGGATACTACTATCACCTCAGTGTCTATTATGGCCGGTATAATCTCGACTTTAAATGTGAACAAAAAAGCAATGGAATCTGCTAATAGTGTTGGTTTTACTACAGCTACTGAACTGGCGGATACACTAGTTCGTTCTACTGGTATTCCTTTCAGGACAGCACATCAAATAATAGGAACTATTTCTAAAAACACTTCAAGTCCAACTTTAGAACAAATTGATGAAGTTGCATATTCAATAACTAATTCTAAAATGAGTGAAAGAGGTTTAACCCAAAAACACGTTCATGATGCATTAGATCCGTTCCATAATATTAATAGACGTGATGTTGTAGGTGGCCCTGCAACAAATGAGACTCTAAGGTCTATAAATTCTCATCGAGATAGGTTAGGCGTAGATGACCAAAATTTGGAAGCTTGTAATAGTAAGTTAATTAGATGTGTTGATAAGCTAATGAAAGTAGTTGATTCTTATATGTAACAATTATCCCTTTGTTATAATAATATCAACCGTGTAGAAGAATAGTAATATTATATTAACATTATTTGTAGGTAATAGTATGGAGTTAGAAACTGGAGATAAAATTAGAGTTAAGAAAAATGGCTTTATTTATGAAGGTGTTCTCATGCCAAAGTCAGCAGATCACCTTGTCATAAAAATGGCAAGTGGATATAATGTGGGCATAAATCCAGAAGATAGTTTAATTGAATTGATAGAAAAGAACTCAATTTCTCCATCGGATTCACCTAAAAAAAAAGATGTCTGTAAAACAAATAAAGAGTTGCCACAGGTTTCAATTATTTCAACTGGTGGAACTATTTCGAGTAAGATTGATTATAGGACCGGTGCAGTATCATCTCAATTTTCAGCAGATGAAATTCTTTCTTCAATCCCTGAACTTGAAGATATTGCTTGGTTTTCAGGACGTGTAGTATACAATATTCTTTCAGAGAATATGAAACCAGAATACTGGTCACAACTTGCAACAGCTGTCTATGAAGAAATTAAAAAAGGAGCAGATGGAATCATAATAGCTCATGGAACTGACACAATGATGTATACAGCTTCTGCATTATCCTTCATGATAGAAACACCCGTGCCTATAGTATTTGTAGGCTCACAAAGGAGTGCTGATAGACCAAGTAGCGACAATATAATGAATGTTATCAGTGCTGCTAAAGTTGCAACTAGTGAAATAGCAGAGGTATGTGTGGTAATGCATGATAGTATTTCAGATGATAAATGTGGGATATACCGGGCTTCATGTGTTCGAAAGATGCACACATCAAGAAGAGATGCATTTTTTAACATCAATAATACAAAAATTGGGTATGTTAACTATTCGAATCAAAAAATTGACACTATTTCAGATTACAATAAGAAAGGCTGCAATGCTCTTAAATTAAACACAGCAATTGATTCAAAGTGTGCACTTCTCAAGTACTATCCTGGAGCTGAACCCAATATATTATCTTACTACGTAGATGAAGGGTATCGTGGTATTGTAATTGAAGGTACTGGACTTGGTCATGTTTCAACAGAGTGGGTACCATACATAAAACAAGTTGTTGAGTCAGGTATTGTTGTTGTAATAACATCACAGTGCTTGTATGGAAGGGTTTGTGACAGAGTTTATGACACTGGCAGGGACTTGATACAAGCTGGTGCAATTGAAGGTAAAAACATGTTGCCTGAGGTTGCACTAGTCAAGCTGATGTGTGCATTAGGTCAGTATGATGAAAGAAATAAGGTAATTGAGTTCATGAACACCAACATATCAGGAGAATTTTCACTAAGAAGTTTGCTTTAAAGTACTTTGATTATCACTTGATATATAATATTCATATATGGAAAATAATTTATTGATGAATGTAATCTAGAGTCTCTTAAGTTTAAATGGAGAATAATCATGTTATCAAATATGCTTAGAACACATTATACCAATCAGATATCACCACAAGAGATTGGTGAAGGTGAACAAATAAAGGTTGCTGGATGGGTTTATGAGGTTCGTGACCTTGGAGGAATATGTTTTGTTGTTGTCCGTGATCGTGAGGGTAAAGCACAAGTAACTTTAGTTAAGAAAAAAACAGATTCTGAATTATTTGATTTTTCAAGAAAGTTGATTAGAGAAGCAGTCATTTCAGTTACTGGAACTGTTAAACCATCTGATAAAGCACCTAACGGATTCGAAATAATACCATCTGAAATCAATTTGTTAAATAATGCTGATTCTCCTTTACCAATGGATACAACAGGTAAAGTGGAAGCAGAACTTGATACACGATTAGATGCTAGGTACATTGATTTGAGAAAACCTAAAACTAACGCTATTTTCAGAATAAGACACGAAGTTCTAAGAAGTGTTCGTGATTTTTTAACATGTAATGGTTTCATTGAAACAACTACCCCAAAAGTAGTTGCTACAGCTACAGAAGGAGGTACGTCTTTATTTCCGATAACTTATTTCATGACCGAGGCTTTTTTGAACCAAAGTCCACAATTGTTCAAACAGATTTTGATGAGTAGTGGAATGGATAATGTTTTTGAAATTGGTCCTATTTTCAGGGCAGAAGAACATGATACTCGTCGTCACTTGAATGAAGCTACTTCTATTGACATAGAGTCTAGTTTTAGTGATCATTATGATGTAATGCAGATTTTGGAGGATATGTTAAGTCAAGTTTACTTAAACGTAAAACAAAACTGTGAAAGTCAGTTAGATGTCCTTGACCTAGATCTTGAAGTTCCTAAAACTCCATTCTTGAAATTAAAGTACGAAGAAGCTATAAATATTGTTAACTCTGAAAGTGATGAGGAACTAGAATGGGGTGAAGATCTTGGTACTATTGCGGAGAACTTGGTGGGACAGGATGTATTCGAGCGCACTGGTCAATCACATTATTTTATTATAGACTGGCCGACTGAAATAAAGCCATTTTATGCAATGGGATATGAAGATAATGCTGAGATAAGCAAATCATTTGATTTAATGCATCGTAGAATGGAATTGGCTTCAGGTGCACAACGTGTACATGAATATGATATACTCAAAAATAGAATAGAAGCTAAAGGACTAAATCCAGACAATTTTGATTTTTATCTTGATGCATTTAGGTATGGTATGCCACCACATTCTGGGTGGGGTGTAGGCTGTGAAAGACTTTTGATGACAATGACAGAAGTGGATAACATAAGAGATGTTGTGCTATTCCCAAGGGATAGACGCAGATTATCCCCATAATCAATTTTATTTGCACTCGAGTTGATGAGTATGCAGCAAAATAGAAACATTCAAAGTTGTTCAAGTGAGAAGGAAGCTGTAGGAAAATCTGCTGCTATGGCTGTAAATGATGGGATGGTTATTGGTGTAGGTACAGGCTCAACTACTGCTTATGCGATTAAAGAAATAGGTAGGAGAGTTGTGGAGGAAGGTCTTGACATAAAAGCAGTACCCACTTCATATCAATCAGAGATGCTATCAATAGATTCTGGTGTGCCACTAACAACTCTTGCTGAGAATCCAGTTCTTGACTTAGCTATTGATGGTGCAGACCAAGTTGATGCCAACCTTTTTGCTATAAAAGGTGGTGGTGCAGCTCAGACACGTGAAAAAGTCGTTAGCTGTTCAGCAAATCATTTTATTTTACTGGTAGACGAATCTAAATTATCATATACACTTGACCACTTTGTTCCACTAGAAATACTGCCATATGCAAGGGGAATTGTTTGTAAACAGATAGAAGAAATGAATGGTAGTCCAGAATTACGTATGGCTAATCGTAAAGATGGACCAATTATTAGTGACAATGGTAATTTTATAATAGATGCGTATTTTGGAACTATAGAAGAACCTGAAGTTTTTTCTAAAAAGTTATCTTTATGTGTAGGTGTTGTAGAACACGGTATATTTTCTAATGTTGACGAAATTTATGTTGGTAAAAAGGATGGAAATGTTGAAATAATTTCTTAATATTTTAGCTTCAATGTCGTTTATATCTTGGAGTAGATTAAAAAAGGATATATACCACTAATTACATTAAGGAGTTGAAATCAATTATATCATGTTTGTTTTATGAAATAATACTAAATATCTGTTAATTGATAGGGCCCGTGGTCTAGCTGGTTATGACATCGCCTTTACACGGCGGGGATCCTGCGTTCGAATCGCAGCGGGCCCATTGTTCAAAAGCAAACAATTGGTAGACTTTTCACTTTTTTCTCTTTAATTTATTTTTATTTTAATTGGAATTATTAGATGACTGTACAATTTCTCTGTTCAATACATTGTTTGTTGCAAGAAAATAATCTTCTTCCCTATGTGATGGTTCAAAGATTTGTACATCATGCCTAGCTATGTCACTCTTTTTTTGTGTTAATGCTAGTAAAGGATATTTATTATACTTATTTACTTTATTTTTTGAAAAAAGATTGCTTTACAGTCTGACATAGGAATTAATTTTAAGAGAATTCTTTGCTTTATTAAATACTTGAAGTATTAATGCAAAAAAACAAATTGATTTTATAGAAAGTAAAAAACAGTAAACCATTTATTCTACAATTAACATAATCAAGCGTCATAAGTTTAGAGGTATTATATTTTGGAGATTTTGAAATGGTATATTGGCAACAAGAATACGAGACTATGAATCATACTGAACTTCATGAACTGCAATTTAAGCGACTAAAGCAAACAGTTGCCAATGTTTATGAAAATGTTCCATTTTATAAAAAACAATTTAATGAAGCAAACATTAAACTTGAAAATATTAAGTCATTAGATGCAATAACCAAGATGCCATTTACAAACAAACATCATATACGTGATAATTATCCATTCAATTTATTTGCAGTGCCTAAGAAAAAGATTGTTAGGATACATTCATCTTCAGGTACTAGTGGAAAGCCAACTGTTGTTGGCTATACTTCAACTGATATTAAAAACTGGTCAAATATAATGGCTAGAAACATGGCTATGATTGGTCTCACTGAAGATGATGTATTTCAAAATGCAGTGAATTATGGTCTATTTACTGGAGGTTTAGGTGTCCATTATGGTGTTGAAAACCTTGGGGCAATGGTAGTTCCTAGTGGTACAGGTAACACTAAGAAACAATTAGAGATGATGTTAGATTATGGCGTGACAGCATTACATTGCACTCCTTCATATGCACTATACCTAGCAGAGACTGCACAAGAAATGGATATTATCGATAAACTATCACTTAGGATAGGATGTTTTGGAGCTGAACCATGGTCATCTAATACAAGGAAAGATCTTGAGAATATACTTGACCTTAAGGCATTTGACTCGTATGGTCTTTCTGAAATGTATGGGCCAGGAGTAGCTTTCGAGTGTCAAGAACAAGATGGACTCCATATTTGGGATGATCATTTTTTAGTAGAAGTACTTGATGAAGAAGGTGAACAAGTTGCAGAAGGTGAAAAAGGAGAACTTGTAATAACATCTCTTACTAAAGAAGCACTTCCATTAATAAGATACAGGACAGGAGATATAACACGATTGCTTGAAAGTGAATGTGCTTGTGGTCGTACAACTACTAGACTCTCAAGAATGCTTGGTAGGGCTGACGATATGCTTATAGTAAGAGGTATTAATGTATTCCCATCTCAAATTGAGCAAGTTATTGTTCAGATACAAGAAATAACAGACCAGTTCCAGGTTATTATTGACCGAGGTAGGCATCATCTTGATGAAATACTTGTTCGTGTAGAACTTGATGATGATGCATTTACTGGTGAACTAAAGGATTTGGCTGCAGTTCGTAAACATGTAGAGAATGAGTTAAAGACTATACTTAATATAAGAACCAATGTTGAATTGGTGGAAAAAGGTACAATACCTAGAACCGGTGGAAAATCTCAAAAAGTTATTGATAGGCGAAATGCGCTATAAAAAAATCAATGAGTCAATTTTGTATGAAAAAAAATAAAGTATACAAAGGGTACATTGAATATTTTGAAAAAAGTATCAATAATAATGCTGATGGAGATCCTAAAGTATCCCAATCTTTTAAAGAGGATGGTATATGGTACTTATATAGATCATTTGAAGCTTTTGAAAGTGAAATGAACTATAAGGAGAAAGGAACAAACTCCATACCTCGAAAAAAGCTTGTTGTAGATCATTGGAAAAAATATCCAAATATTGGATAAAGCTTTTTTATCCAAAATTTATTTTTAGTATCTAAGAAATGTACATAGTATTAGATATTTAAATCATTAGACTACTTGTATATTATAGAGATGATAATATGGTTCATGTAATGGAAATGCTAGGTAAAACCCGTGTTGTTGTTGAAGATGGGAAAGTAGTAGAAGTCGGTGAGCCTATGATAGACTGGTGCCCTATTTTTGATAAGGTACGTGGCATTAAACAATTTAATCCAGAGGAAGTTAAAAAGAACGTTGAGTTAAGAATAAATGATTTTGGTCTTTTCACACCAGATAGGCAACTTGAACAACCAGTTTTTGTAGGTTTTGGTGCAACTGAGGTTATGATGACCGGAATTGAAAGAGATATTTTGGATACTACAGTTACGGTTTGTGATGGTGCTGGAACTGTTATAAGCAGTAATCCGTCTTTAATCCAAGGGATGGGTGCAAGAATTTCAGGTCTTGTTGAAACTGAGCCTATCGACCGGGTTATAAACAATATCGAGTCACTTGGCGGTATTGTACTTGATCCTTCTACTGCAACTATTGATCCTTTGGAAGGTGTTAGGAAGGCAGCTTCAATTGGATATAAAAGGATTGCAGTTTCGGTGATTGATTCTAGTAGTGCACTTAAACTAAGAGAAATTGAGAATGAGCTAAACCTAGACATTACGATAATTGGTGCGCACTTAACGGGTATATCAAGAGATAATGCTGAAAAACTTGTTAAAACAGCAGATATAGTTACTGCATGTGCATCTTATTGCATTCGTGAATTAACTCAGCCATTAGTGCAGGTAGGTACATCAATTCCTTTATTTGGCTTAACTCAGAAAGGAAAAGAACTTCTACTGGAAAGAGCAAAAGATGTAGATACATCTATACTTGTGAATACTATGCCTTTACCATATTTGCCTGATAAAAAGAAACCAAAACCATCAGTTTAAACCAATTTTTTTACAGGAATAGATTTTACATGTGGTGATTTAAAGCATTATAGAAGTTCTTCATCTTCTAGCTCTACATCAAGAACTTCAAGTTCAATAATTTTACCACGAGAATCATAACATTCCCAACTATTTTCATCGTAAGGGTATCCAACTATTATATGATGACTTCCAGTCCTAGCAAACATATTCAAATCAGCTTTAGATGGATTTATATTTGAGCTAGGATGGCTGTGTACAGACCCTGCGGATTTCACATTAGGCATCATAAAAAGCTTCATAACTGCACTTCTATCAGTAGATTCTGTACCCGGTAATATTAGCACTTCTGATATTATTCCATCTCTTGCCTGTAATAACCCTGCAAATTCGTAGGGATAAGATGATTCACTCACATTTAATATAAATTCAAGCGTTTCTGCAGCAATACCCTGTATATTCATTGTATGATAATAGCTGAGAATCTATTAAGCTTTTACGCAGTAACTAGTAAGAACAATATCCCCGCAATCAGAGCACCTGCAACAGTTGCTACGAAATTAACACCACTGTTTGATAATAGATCTTTTTTCTGTAAAGTTGCACCCATGAAACTATCAATGTTTGTACCTATAAATCCACTAAATGCAGTTATAGATACAACAAGTAATGGATCTTCAGCTAACCCGAAAAACAGTGCTAATATCCCTATAACAGCACTTCCAAAAAACGCTGCAATTTCTCCAAGAGGAGATACTGCACCATCGGCACCGGGCTCAGCTACTTTTAAATTAGTCACCATTCTTGGTTTTCCTTTAGCTGTAGTTCCAATTTCACTTGCTAGGGTGTCACCCGTAGCTGTTGCAACAGCACCAAGGTATGCATAAAGAATAACTTCGCTATATTGCTGGAATATACCGTATGATACTGCAAGTGCAAGTGCAGTTAAACTGTTACTTAGTACATTGTCATAAGTTCGGACTCCACCTTTTGATTGTGCAATCCCAATAGATTCCTTATATTTATATCGATATTTAGTAAACATTCCACCTAAAATAAAAAATGTTAGCAATAGAACAAACCATAACATGTTGCTGAACACAATGATTAAAACACCTAGTATTGCTGCACTGATTAATGCAGAAATGTCTGCAATTTTTACTTTATACGCAAGAGATGCTAGGAAAAAAGAGAAAATCAAAGCGGCAGTTAATTCATAGGGTGATACAGAATACCCAAAGTCAAAAAACAGCCACATAATCATAGCTGCACTAAGTGGAACAGATAACATATCATCAATTCTTGAAGGAATTGATTCAAATAGAGCACCTGTCATGGACCCAATAACTGAAACGAAAAAGATTATGTTATAAGGTACAGTTCCACTTGCGTGGAATGATGTCCATGCACCTGCAATAAATGCTGCTATTATTCCTACCGCAAGAAAACCTATAGTAGATGGTAATGTACAAAACCTACATTTTTTTATAGCACTGTTATCTCTTAACTCCATTAACTGTTGTTTTAATTCTTGCTTTGATTTTTTGTGTTCATTGATAATAGTTCCTGTAATATCACCAAATATGGATAACGCAAAAGCAGAGCTAATAATGAAAATGGGTAGGTAATATGGAGTGAATTCTAATATGGATGCTATCAATAATAATATTAGGGTTGAAAGGAATAAAGCTCTAAAGTTAGATATAGTTGAATTGATTTTTTCTTGAAACCTTTCATTTTCATTAAATAACTCGTATTTAATGTATGTAAAGATAGTTTTATTCTCAGGTAGATGTTTTAATGAAAGATATATAATTAAAAAAATAGATGTCAATATAAATATATTTATAAATGGAAATAATATAAAGAGAAGGCCAGTAAATCCTTGCAATATATATCTTTTAGACTTACTGTTCATAAGTATTATCTCCTAAGGAAAAAGGATAATTGACTGTTTAGTTGATATGGATCTTATTTTTTACATGTAGATACTACCGCAGTCCCTATAATATCAGTTGAACATTGAAAGTTTGCATCTTTAAATAACTTTTTCCAATCATTTTCATCTAATTGTGGACCATGATGATGCCCTAGAGGATCGGAAGCTATTAAGGTGCCATTCTTTTTTAAGACACGGTTTATTTCACTTAAAGCATGTGGTATGTTATCTAAGTGATGTAACATGAAAAAACATATTACTGTATCCAAAGAGTTGTCTTCAAAATATAATTTATAGATATCACCTTTACTAAATTGAATGTTATTAATGCCATAAAATTCTGCATTAAGCTTGCTTTGACCTACTAGGTCTTCAATGATGTCTATACCGTATACTCTTGACCCGGTGTTTTTATTCGCGATTTTCATAGTAATTGAACCTACACCACATCCAACATCTAGTATATTGTTTCCATCTATTCTTTCAATTATTTCTTTTAGCACTTGTTTTCTTGTATGTTCTATTTGTCTTACTGGGAAATCTGTTTCCTGGTGATCAAAACTGGTGTAAGGTAATATATCATAAACGTTTGAACCATTTTCAGCGATTAATCCTTTCAAGTACAATTTATTTTTGTCATATTTGAGTAATTGTACTATAGAAACACCTACTTTACTGGTAAACCTATGGTTCCATTCTGATCTTTTATCAGAAAATTTCATCTGTAATGGATCATGGATTATGATGTAGTGGGAATACTCTTTAGATGTGAATACAGTGCCTATGTGTTCTGAATGAATGTCTACAATTGAAACCGCATCTTTCCATAATGCTAGTATATTCAAAGACTCTTCAGTTGCATAGTTTTTGATTTTACCAATGGGTAGAGTGTTCATGGATAAGTCAAAATAGTTCAATAAATAAAAACATGTTCATTATACATTAACTAGAATCTTAATCACAAAGTGGTATATCTTTTACATAATAAATATAGCTATCTTTATAAGTAAATGACACTTGTTTTTATTGTAACACCTTTTTTTTTAGCTTGCTCAAATACCTTTGCAAACTTTGGATCAATATCAAAGTTTGGCTTAAAACAATTAACATTTATTCTAAATATTAGTATTATTATAAGACCAATATCTCCTTTTTCTACAATCTGGATTAACTCTTCAACATGTTTTTTCCCTCTTGATGTAACTGCATCAGGAAATGTAGCAATATCCCCTATTGCCATGGTGCACCCTTTTACTTCTATCCAAACCCTATTTGTATCAGTTAAAATTAAAAAATCTAACCTACTATTCCCAATCTGTTTCTCAGGTACTATCTTTTTGATATTACCTAATTCATTAACAAATCCATTTTTTAATATATATTGTGCAATATGTGGATGGAAACCTGAGTTAACTAATACCCAATCATATCCGACCTTAGCCGAGATAAGCTCCCAAGCAGTTTTTCTCTTAGAACCGTCTTTTTTTTGTAAAATAACTTTACTTTCAGGGATAAGAATATTTTCAAGTCTACCTGGATCCTTGATGTGCACATTCACGGTTCCTATTCCAGGGATGTTTACTAGCCCTAGAAACCTGTTTTCCCTATTAACAAAAGTACCTTCAGAGTCCCATGGAATATGGAGAACTGGCTTAGTTAAATCTATCATTTGAAAAATGAAATGTTTTTAATATTTAAAAACTAATGGGATAAAGTGAATAGGTGCTTCGATGAAAGAGCAATTAGATGAATATTTAAAAAAAAGAAATTTTAAAGAAACACGTGAACCCCAAGGCAAAACAGAGGAGAAGATTGAGAGTCAGTTATTTGTTGTCCAAAAACATGATGCATCAAACTTACATTATGACTTTCGAATTGAAGTAGAAGGTGTACTAAAATCATGGGCAGTACCAAAAGGACCATCTATGAATCCTTTAAGTAAGAGATTAGCAATACAAACAGAAGATCATCCATTTGAATATTCTGAATTTGAAGGTGTAATTCCAGAAGGTCAGTACGGCGCAGGCGCTGTACTAGTGTGGGATAATGGTGTATATGAAAATATCAATGAAAAAAATGGAAGACTAGTATCTATGTCTGAATCTATTGAAAATGGCCATATTAAAATTAGTTTAAAAGGTAAAAAACTTCATGGCAAATTTGCTTTATTACAAACATCAAAAAAAAAGAATCAATGGCTATTTTTCAAAATGAAGGAGCAAGGTATTGAATATAATGATAACATATTAAACGAAGCACCTCAATCTGTTTTAAGTGGAAAAACAATTGATGATATAGCCAATAAGGAACCTAAAAGTTGATACTATCAATGATATTTTCACAAGATGAAATATATTCCCATTATTCCTATTATGACCAATACGAAAAATTTGAATCTAGTTTCAGATATTTTGAAAATAACTCTAGTTCCTATAAATGAGCTTATTATTGCTATAAAGAAGAGTATAGGAATGTAAATTAATTGATCAGATGAAATATATCCATTTGCTATATAAACAGGAATTCGAATAAAATCAATGATAAGTGCTATTGAAGCACCAGTTGCTATATATTTTGTTTTCTCTAATTTAAATGAAGTAAGAAATGCACTTTTAATAGCGCCACCTGTACCTATAATACCAAAAATAAATCCTGATAGTATACCGCCTATAGCGTGAGTTGATATAGTAGATTTCATGGATATATTTGGGATCAGAAGTGATGTGACGCTATATGTTAAAAGAAAAATCCCAAGCAGTGGTTCAAAATAATGTGTTGATATATGAGCTACTGCTGATGCACCAATATATGTGAACAATATTGCTGGTAAGCTGAAAGTAAGAACTAATTTTCTATCAATACTTTTCCATAAAAATAAGATTCTTCCAATATTTCCAGCCATATGGAAAAATGCTACAAGTACTAAAGCTGTTGTAAAATCAAAGAAAATTAATGAAAATGGCATTAAAATGGTTGATGATCCAAATCCCGCCATGGTTCCTATAATTTCTGCCAAAAATGCAATTAGGAAGAAAATAATGTTTTCCATTGTTTAGATGTACCTCGAATTAGTTAGAAGCCAAAAAATATTTGGATATGAATTTGGATTTTAGCTATATAGAGTTAATTGCTGCGATTTATGCTAAATTTGTTATTTCATTTAACCAAAAACACTTTCATCTTTGAGGCTACACGTATAAATAAAACAAGATTCATATTATATCTAATTCTAATAGCTTATAAAGTACTTGAGGTAGATTCACATGGATATTAAAGAAACTGCAAATAACATACGGGCTAGATTTTCAGAACTTGGCCTGGATATTTCAATAGATGAAATTGAAGAAAGACTTGAGAAATTATTGACAAAGTTCAAGGTCCCTGAAGATGAAGCCTACCGGAGTGTAGTGAATTATTTCTTAAAAGAACATAATGTAAGTAAGAATAGCTTTTATTCATCTAATCAATTCGATGTACCTCAAATGAAAATAAGTGACTTGTCTGAAGATGGTCAGTGGGTAAGCATTAAAGGAAGAATTGCACAACTATGGGAAAATTCTCATGAATCTATTGATCAAGTTGGACTCATAGGCGATGAAACAGGTGTCATTAAGTTTACGAAATGGAAAAATGCAAACCTCCCCGAAGTTGCGGAAGATAAGACATACACATTCAAAAATGTAGTTGTGAATGAATGGAACGAAAAATTTCAGCTCAATCTGAACAAAACTAGTTCAATTGTAGAGGAAGATGATGAAATAGAGATTGGAACCTCTGTAATAACATTTACTGGAGCTATGGTAGATATTCAAACTGGATCAGGATTAATTAAACGATGTCCAGAATGTAATAGGGCATTAACAAAAGGGGCATGTAATGAACACGGTAAAGTTAATGGAATTTATGATCTTAGAATAAAAGCTGTTTTTGACGATGGATTTTCTATCCAAGAAGCTATAATCGGTAGAGAGATGACTGAAAAGCTAGCTGATATAAGTTTAGATAATGCAGTTGCAATGGCTGCGGATGCACTGGATCAAGGGGTAGTACATGAACATTTAATGAAAACATTGAATGGAAGGTATTATACTATATCAGGTTCGAAGTTGGAGAGATATATACTGGTAGATGAGATTTATATGGAAACTGAACTGAATAAAGAACGCTTAGTTGAACTTATTTCCAAAGCACAGGAGCTGGTGTAAATGAGAGGATATGTTAGAGAAGTTGCACAAAGAATTTTTGCTCAAGAATTTAGAGAATCTAATTTGAGCTTTAAAGATGGAGATGATATCTATGCTCCTCAGTACTTATTAACACCAACAGCCGCGAAGGTAAACAGGTTGTTCATTGTGGGAACTCTTACAGAAACCGAAGACATCGGAACCGAGACCGAATATTGGAGGGGTAGAGTATCAGATCCAACTGGATCTTTTTTAGTTTATGCGGGCCAATATCAACCAGAAGCTGCACAGATGTTATCGGAATGTGAAACACCATCATTTGTAGCGGTTGTTGGTAAACCGACTACATTTACTACTCAAGAAGGAGATATTATTACATCAGTAAGACCGGAGTCTATTAATGTCGTGGATGAAGGTACACGTGATTTATGGGTAATGGATACTGCAGAAAACACATTAGACCGAATTGAAGTACTCGATGAAACACAACCCAACATTGTAAAAGCTAATGAGCATTATAATACTGATAAGAAGTATTATGTTGAGCTGGTCTTAAAAGCTTTGGAGTCTTTGGAAGAAGAAGTTATTCGTTGAGTTACCAAAACTAAAATAAACTTGTAATTTGTAATTAGTAGTTAGGTGATAAAATTGAAAACTTATCTTTTAGTGTGGTTCAATAGTGAAGGGACCAGACCATCAGAGGTAAATAGAGCCCTTATGTCTTTAGGATTTCAGGCAATGCAAGGCTCATATGACTTTGTGTATAATTGGGATGATAATGTGGATGTAAATGAAATTCTCGAGTTTGGTGATAAAGTACATCTGAGCCTTAAAGGGATGGGTGTAATGTTTAAGATTGAAACAGTTGACAATAAAAGCTAAACTCACATGAAAATAGTTTATTTTTCTTCATCCAGTTTTTTTAGAAATTCTAAGTAACTGCAACAGTGACCTTCAAATTCACGAATTTCAAAGTATGGGATTCCATCTTGAATATCTATAACAACATAAGTCGGGTTAGACATTCTCGGTTTAGTGGGTGAACCAGGGCAGATAAGAATCACATCTTTTTCATCTATTAAAGGTCTGTGAAAATGACCAAAGATTAAAATTTTAACATCCATCTCCATAGCTAAATATTTTAGTGCAGTAGTATCATTTATTGATAATGACCCTTCATGAACCACACCTATTTTAATTCCATCTACTTCAAAGACTAATCTTTCGGGTAATGTTTTTTTGATAGACCTTTCATCTGAATTACCATGGACAGCTTTAAGTTTACCTGTAGAGTTAAGGAACTCATAAAATTGTCTAGAAGAAAAATCTCCTGCATGAAGAATCATGTCAAAATCTTTAGTATTAGTTAGAAACTCTGGTATAGAGTCCCCATCTTTTATATGAGTATCAGACATAGCTAAAATTTTCATAAGCATCTCCAATTTATTTATACTGCATTTAATGTTAGGTCTACTAGTTCATAATCAAGGTTTTCTGCTTCTAATCGACTTAGAATTGAAGATACTTCTTCATCAATTGTAACTACTGCCGAACCTAGTCCATGAAATGCTGCTTCTATTATTGCTTCTCTTGCTCCAAATAATGCATCGGGTTCAATACCTATTTTTTTTAGAGCAATAAAAGATTCTACACCAACAGAAGCAATAAAAGGTTTTGACTTAACAATTGTCTCCAGTCGACTCATATCTATGTTTCTAGTACCACCTCTTTCAACTCTTGGTACTTTACATATTGAAATACTTGCAGTTTCCACGTTCATGTAACCCATAAGTTCGGTTACACCCACATCTTCACCTTCAAAAGCATCTGATATTGTTATGCCTTTAGCTTCACTAACTTCGGTTCTATTAACATAGAGTAATCCTTTTTTCATAGCTAAATGAACTGTTTCACCCTTTTTTAGGTCATGTTCAGCAATAGCAGTCCATGTAGAAACATGGCTGATAATATCACTCATGACAAACTGAGCAAACTTTTTCATTTCGGCAGCATTTTCAATTACCCATTCAACACCAGATTTGGTTATTTTATACTTTACTCTACCTGCAGAAACAATAAAACCTTGATTAACAAGCTCTTTGATATACTCTGAGACTGCTTGCGGTGTAATCCCTATTTTATCAGCAATCTCTTTTTGACGAACATTAGGTTGATGGGCAGCGATTTCAATGAGTATCTGGAATTTGGTAATCCCACTCTTGCTATGCAAGAGCTTTATCATTTATAGCTCCTCACTAATTTTAAGTCTCTGCCCCATGACAGCGATTTTTGGGGATCTACGAGCAACAGCACGTATGTAGAGTGGACTCCTGTTCAAAATCCTTGTTAGATTGCTCATTGATTGGTTTCCTTCGCTGACTAGCTTTTCAAGTTCTTCAACAGCCTCACTAACCTCTTCATAAGGTTTAAATGCCAACATAATGATATCACTTAAGTCTTCAAACGAACACTGGAAATTGGTTTGAACTTTTGAGTATGACGTATGATATTCCATACTGGGTTTTTTTCCAGGCTCAGGCATTTTCCACTGACTTTCAATCAATCCACTTTTTTTTAATAATAGTATACTATTGCTCGAATCTTTTCCAAGGTATTCATTGAGCTCTTCTTCAGTCATCCACTTGGTTGATAATGCATCAAAGACATTTTTATTTGTTCTAGAACCAAATGTTCGAAGCAATGGCACTAATTCAGAAGGATCGTTTATGATTCGAGTTCTTTTTCCCATTAATAAACCTCTTATGACAAACTATTAGTTATGGATTTTAAGATTAATAAAACTATTGTGTTTCTATGCATCTTTATTGGCCTTGGATTAAAAAAAGTATACATAGTAGAGATGTGTCAAATGTAAACTGATTAATTTTCTCAATTTTCAATTAACTTATATATACATCTAATTAGTTAAATATTAGTTTATAATATCCAATATTTTAATATTGATTGACCAATTTATGTACATATACTAAAAATAATGTATTTTCATTTTTATGAACTGAGGTATATAATGGACGATTTTGAAGGAGTATTGGAAGGGCAGAAAATAGCTTATTTTTCTATGGAAATTGGATTTAATAATATAATTCCGACATATTCAGGAGGTCTAGGGGTACTTGCAGGTGATACTATCAGAGCAAGTGCTGATTTGAGTGTTCCTCTAGTTGGTGTAACCCTTGTGAGCAAGAAAGGATATTTTTTGCAAGAACTAGATTTAAATGGGAATCAGATTGAGAAGCCTGATGATTGGAATCCGCAAGATTTTATGAAACAACTATCTACTCAGGTTACGGTTCAAATTGAGGGTAGGGATGTACAAATTAAAGCATGGTTTTATGAACACGTTTCACCAACTGGTTTTAAGATACCCATTATCTTATTAGATACTGATATTGATGAGAATTTACCTGTGGATAGAGAAATAACTCATTACCTTTATGGTGGAGACCAGGTGTACCGTTTGAAACAAGAAATAGTTCTTGGAATGGGTGGCACTAAAATGCTTGAAGCACTTGGGTTTAGCGTTAGGAAATATCATATGAATGAGGGGCATTCAGGTCTTTTAACTATAGAACTACTCAAAAAGAATAATATGGATGCAAAGGTTGTAAAACACCTTTGTGTTTTCACGACACATACTCCAGTTGATGCAGGTCACGATAAGTTTAGTTATGATATCGTAGATAAGCTGATAGTAGATGAAGAGACCCGAATGTTATTGAGAAAGTATGGTGGGCATGATAAACTTAACATGACACTACTTGGTTTGAATTTATCTAATTTTATTAATGGAGTGGCAAAGAGGCATAAAGAAATATCTGCACAAATGTTTCCGGGTTATAAAATTGAAGCTATAACAAATGGAGTACATTCCTATACCTGGACATGTGAATGTTTCAGGAAATTATATGATAAATATATACCTGGTTGGGCAAATGAGCCAGAACTGCTTGTCAGGACGCATGGAATACTTGATAGTGAAATATGGGAAACACATATGAGTGCTAAAAGGATTTTGATTGACTATGTTAATGATAGGACTGATATAGGTATGGACTATGAGTCCTTGACTCTAGGTTTTGCTCGGCGTGCTACAGGTTATAAAAGACCAAAGTTCATTTTCCACGATATTGATAGATTAAGAAGAATTAATGCTAGAGGTAAGATCCAGATAATCTTTGCAGGCAAAGCACATCCAAAAGATATTGAAGGTAAAGAACTTATAAGAGATATCCATAGAATAATTGATGAACTTAAAGATGATATCAAAATAGTTTATCTAGAAGACTATGATATGGATTTGGGGTCCAAGATGACATCTGGAGTTGATGTATGGCTGAATACACCACAAAGACCTCTGGAGGCTTCTGGAACAAGTGGGATGAAAGCTGCTCATAATGGTGTCATTAATTTCAGTGTGCTTGCAGGATGGTGGATTGAAGGTTGCATAGAAGGTGTAACTGGTTGGTCAATAGGACCACATCCGAGTGAAAATTGGAGCCATGAACAAGTAAAAAAACTTGAGCATGATGATTTTTACAATAAACTTGAATATGTGATTGTTCCGGGATATTATCACTCTAGAAATAGATGGATTAGAATTATGAACAACTCTATTGGGATGATAGCTTATTATTTTAATAGTCATCGAGTAGTTCATCAATATGTGACAAATGCTTATCTTTAAAACAAATAATATCTAAGGAGTTTATTTATTGTGACAGAGGATAATGATAAGAAGAGGTCTCTTTTTTACGGAGGAATAATGGTCATTGCAATCATGATCATTTATACTATGTATCTTAACCCTGGGAATATCTTGGAGATAGTTATAAGGGGTTCAGCCTTGTTTGGTTTCATGAGCTTGTTTCTAGCCATTGTTATGACTGAATATATGACAGAGATTAAAAAAATAGTAGGTAAACCGTTTTTGAAAGTCCATCATTATTTTGCATACACTGGAGTAATACTCATTTTAGTTCATCCCTTGGCCTTTTCTTTAAAGGTAGGCAGTCTTTCACCGTTCATTCCGGTATTCACACCACTAGAAACCTTTCTAGAACTTGCTGGAAGGCCTGCTTTGTATTTGTTTATGATTGGTGCTTTAGCTGGTATCTATAGGGCAAGACTAAAAGTAACTTGGAAACAGATACATTTAGTTAACTATGTTGCGATTTTATTTGCTTTGATACATGGACTGTTAATAGGCACAGACCTATCTTTCAATAATCCACTTGGTATATTGTATATTTTGATGGGAATTGTTGTAATTTACATATTTTTCGATAAGAGAAAATAACTTAGAATATAAAGATATAAATAATATTATTATTTCTCTAAATTTGGTTCTTTATTATTCCATTTAAATGATTTACTAGTAAACAGGTTATATTATGAAAAAAGAAAAATTGCAAGAAATTTCTTTACGGATACAAGAATTGCGTAAACTATCCAATATTTCAATTGAAGAAATGGCAGAATTTTTGGATATACCACTTCAAACCTATATAGATATTGAAAACGGTAATGAAGACATTCCGGCTAGTATGTTATTAGAGATTTCACAAAAGTTGAATGTCGATATGTCTGTGCTATTAACAGGTGAAGATCCCAAAATGCATATTTTTACAGTCACCAGAAAAGATAAAGGTGTAAGTGTTCAGAGACGAGAACAGTACGATTATCAAAACCTAGCATCTAATATGATTCATAAGAAAGCAGAACCATTTATAGTTACTGTTGATCCAAAGCCTGGAAATACGAGTCCTTCTATTAACCATCATCCTGGACAAGAGTTCAATTATGTATTACAAGGTAGATTAAAAGTATATATCCATAATAATGAGATTATTTTAAATGAAGGGGATTCTTTATTTTTTGACTCCAATTATGGACATGCAATGGAAGCACTTGATGGTAAACCAGCTAAGTTTTTAGCAATAATCCTATAATCTAGGTATATTTTTAAAATTACGGGTGAAAAAAGAATGTCTACAATGTTAGATAAATTTGTAAAATGGTCGGAATTTGATTCATATGAAGACTTCAAAAACAATTTACACATAATAGTTCCAGATAACTTCAATTTTGCATATGATGTAGTAGATGTGTACGCGAAAAAGGATCCTCATAAGGTAGCTATGGTTTGGTGTAATGATAATAATGAAGAAATGAAATTTACTTTCAAGGATTTAGAATCTTTTAGTAATAAAGCTGCTAATGTATTCAAAAAATTTGGTATTAAGAAAGGCGATAATGTCATGTTGACATTAAAGAGCAGATATGAATTTTGGTTTTGTCTGTTAGGGCTACATAAAATTGGTGCAATAGCAGTTCCAGGGACTCATATGCTAACTTCTAAAGACTTAAAGTATCGATTTGAGCATGGTAATATCAAAATGATTATCAGTGTACATGATGACAACCTACTTGATCAAATTGATGAGGCTGATGAAGAGACTAAAGGTATAATAGAATATAAAGCAGTTTTTTCAGGTGAACGTGAAGACTGGATTAATTTCAGTAAGGAATTGGATGATGCATCAGAAAAGTTTGAAAGACCCACTGGTGACCAAGCAACTAATAATAGTGATATTTCTTTGATGTACTTTTCATCGGGTACTACTGGGCTTCCAAAGATGGTAGAACACAATTTTGCATATCCATTAGGGCACATAATAACTGCAAAGTACTGGCAAAATGTTGAAGAGAATGGGCTACATTATACAGTAGCTGATTCAGGATGGGCTAAATGTGTTTGGGGTACTATTTATGGTCAATGGATTTGTGGCAGTGCTGTATTTGTTTATGACTATGATAAATTCAATGCTAAGAACCTTTTAGCAAGAGCAGGAAAATATGGTGTTAATACCTTCTGTGCTCCTCCAACTATCTATAGGTTCTTAATACGTGAAAATTTAAATGAGTATGATTTTAGTAGCTTAAAGTATTGTGTTGTTGCTGGGGAACCACTAAATCCAGAAGTTTTCCAGAAATTCTATGATCATACGGGTATCAAACTGATGGAAGGTTTTGGACAAACAGAAACAGTGGTCAGCATAGCTACATTTCCATGGATGGAACCTAAACCAGGTTCTATGGGCCGACCATCTCCTGAATATAATATTGAATTATTAAACTCTGAGGGTAAACATTGTGATGTTGGAGAAGAAGGGGAGATAGTAGTGAACACGAAAAAAAACAATCCTATAGGTATATTCTGCGGGTACCGTGCAGATCCTGAAAAAACTAAAAATGTTTGGAAACATGGATATTATTATACTGGTGATATGGCATGGATGGATGAAGACGGGTATTATTGGTTTGTTGGCAGGGCCGATGATATCATAAAAACATCTGGATATAGGGTTGGTCCATTTGAAGTAGAAAGTGCTTTGATAGAACATCCTTCAGTACTAGAGTGTGCAATTACCGGCGTTCCAGATGAAATCAGAGGACATGTGATTAAAGCATCTATTGTGCTATCAAGTGGTTATACACCCTCCGAGGAACTTAAAAAGGAACTTCAAGAACATGTGAAAAGTGTAACTGCACCATACAAATATCCTCGTGTAATTGAGTTTGTTACTGAATTACCCAAAACAATCAGTGGAAAGATTAGACGTGTTGAAATTAGATCATATGATAATTAAAGTAAAAGTGATAAATTTTAGATTCTTTATTTGATATTACCCTTTTGCTAATATTTAAAGTGGTAGATTTTATGAGTTCTAACGATGCTTATCCAGTAATACATATAGTTGAATGTAAAGGATGTGGACGATGTGTCATAGATTGTCCAAAAGATGTACTTTCCCTTAGCAGTGATCTAAATGAACGTGGATATCACTACATAGTATATTCTGGGGAGGGCTGTACAGGCTGCGCTAATTGCTATTATACGTGCCCAGAACCATCTGCTATAGAGGTACACATACCAGTTAAAAGGAAAAATTGATTTTTGGAGATTAATTATGGCTACACAATTAATAAAAGGCAACACTGCAGTTATTATCGGAGCACTTTATGCAGGATGCGACTGCTTTTTTGGTTACCCTATAACTCCTGCAAGTGAAATATTACATGAAGCTTCTGCTCATTTTCCGAAAGTAGGTAGAAAATTTGTTCAAGCAGAATCTGAGGAAGCTGCTATTAATATGGTATATGGTGCAGCAGCTGCAGGACATAGAAGTATGACGGCATCTTCTGGACCGGGTATAAGTCTAAAGCAAGAAGGTATCTCATATTTAGCGGGTTCTGAATTACCAGCTGTCATTGTTGATATAATGAGAGCAGGTCCTGGACTTGGAAATATTGGACCAGAACAGGGTGATTATACTCAAGTGGTAAAAGGTGGTGGACATGGTAACTTTAAAAATATCGTATTAGCACCAAACTCAGTACAGGAAATGTGTGATATGACAATTCAGGCATTTGACCTCTCTTTTAAATATCTAAATCCTGCCTTTGTACTTTCAGATGGCGTATTAGGTCAAATGGTGGAACCATTAAAGTTTCCAGAAAAATCTATATCACCAGAACCTGATGAATCATGGGCAGTTTGCGGTAATGCTGAAACTAAACACAATTTGGTAAGTTCAATTTTCCTTGATTTTGATCAACTTGAAGAGTTTAACTTTCAATTGCAGGAGAAGTATGATGTCATACAAAACTCGGAATTTGATTACGAGGAGTATAAAATAAAAGATGCATCGATAATTCTAGTATCTTATGGTATCAGTAGCCGTATATGTAGGTCTGCTGTCGATGTTGCAAGACAAGATGGAATTGAAGTGGGTCTTTTTAGACCAAAAACTCTGTTTCCATTCCCTGGAAAAGAATTATTAGAACTTGCTAGATCTAGAAAATGTACTTTTATTTCAGTAGAAATGAGTAATGGCCAGATGAGAGAGGATATCCTTGCGTCTATAATGTATAGTAGACCAGTAGAGCTGGTTAATCGAATGGGTGGAAATATAGTCACTTTAGATGGGGTTATGAAAAAAGTATATGAAGTTGCAGATAGGGAGAATTAAAATGGCAGAAAAAGTTATTAAAAGACCTGACTCTATGTATTCAGAATTTGCTCGTAAAGGTGGAGCTGCTCCAACTGCAACACATTATTGTCCTGGTTGTGGTCATGGAATAATACACAAATTAATAGCAGAAGCAATGGATGAGCTTGATATACAGGACAGGAGTGTGATGATTAGCCCAGTAGGTTGTGCAGTGTTCGCTTATTATTACTTTGATTGTGGAAACCTTCAAGTAGCTCATGGCCGGGCTCCTGCTGTAGGTACAGGGATGTCTAGGGCAAGAGACGATGCTGTTGTAATGGCATATCAAGGTGATGGAGATCTTGCATCAATTGGTCTTAATGAAACAATACAAACAGCAAACCGTGGTGAAAAGGTAGCTGTGTTCTTTGTGAACAATACTGTTTATGGCATGACAGGTGGACAAATGGCTCCAACTACAATGATAGGAGAAAAAACCGTTACTTGTCCCGAAGGTAGAACTGCAGAACAGGCTGGTTATCCATTACATATGGCTGAACTCTTAAACGAGCTGAAAGCACCTGTTTTTATTGAAAGGGTATCAGTTTCTGATATAGGTCATATCAGAAAAGCTAAAAAAGCTATAAGTAAAGCTTTAAAAGTTCAAAAGGAAAGTAAAGGGTATGCTTTTGTTGAAATTTTAGCAGCATGTCCTACAAACCTAAGACAAAGTAGTGAAGAAAGTATTAGGTTCATTAATAATCAAGTTGAAAAGGAATTTCCTTTAAAGAATTTTAGAGATATATCAGATTGCACAGTTCCTTTGTTTAGAGGAGCAAGTGATTTTTCAAAAAAATCTTTGGACAATATATTTAATCTTGAAAAAGATTCATCACTTGACTCCGTAGACACTCCTAATTTTGGTGATATAGGTATAAAGATAGCTGGATTTGGTGGGCAAGGGGTGCTGAGTATGGGATTAATGGTTGCTAGAGCTGCTTGTGATGAACAGTACCACGTTTCATGGTATCCATCATATGGTCCTGAACAAAGGGGGGGTACTTCCAATTGCTCGGTAGTTATATCAGGTGAGGCTATAGGCTCGCCTATTGTATACGAACCCGATATTCTAGTTGCTTTTAACCAGCCCTCATTGGAAAAATTCGCTTCAGATGTTAAAAAAGATGGTGTAATAATTTATGATTCAACAGTAGGTAACTGTGACCATATTATTCCTGAGGGAATCAAATCGATATCAGTACCTGCAACCAAAATTGCAATGGATGCTGGATCTAAAAAAGGTGCTAATACTGCGATGTTAGGCATAATGTTAGCCACAGGTAGAACTAAACTTCCACCAGAAGCTTTTAATAAAGCACTTGATGAAACTTTTATAAACAAACCTAAGCTCATACCGCTAAATAAAAAAGTGTTAAATGCGGCAGTAAAATGGGCTGAAAAAAACATCAAATGAAACTTGGCTTTTAAGCCAAGTTTATTATGCCTTTTTTTGTTTAATTAGTTCTTGTGCTAATTCTCTTAACTTAAATTTTTGAACTTTCCCACTAGCAGTCATGGGATATTCATTCACAATAAAAATATGTTTTGGTACTTTGTACCTAGCAATTTTAGTGCGAGCATAGTCCCTGATATCAGAGGCATTTATACCAGAATCATCATTTAATATGACAAATGCCCCTACAATTTCACCATATTTCTCATCAGGTATACCGACAACTTGAGCATCTTTGACTCCAGGGACTGTATATAAGAATTCTTCAATCTCCTTTGGATAAATGTTTTCTCCACCACGTATGATCATGTCTTTTATTCTACCAGTGATACTATAATAACCATCTTCATCCATAATAGCTAGGTCTCCACTGTGTAACCATCCTTCAGAATCAATTGTTTTTTTAGTCATATCAGGCATCTTATAATATCCTTTCATAACATTATAACCTCGACAACAAATCTCCCCAGGTTGATTAGGACCTAGCTCTTCACCGGTATCTGTATCTATCACCTTAACATCTATTTCAGGTAATGCTGTCCCTACTGTGTTCACTCTTTTTTCGATAGGGTCATCTGTACTGGTTTGTGTGAATACCGGTGAAGCTTCTGTTAATCCATATGCAATAGTTATTTCATCACAATGCATATCAGTCATTACTTTTTTCATAGCTTCAGTTGGACACGGGGAACCTGCCATAATTCCTGTTCTCAGTGATGAAAGGTCAAATAACTCAAACATTGGATGAGAGAATTCTGCGATGAACATTGTAGGCACTCCGTAAAGTGCAGTACATTTTTCCTTTTGGACTGCTGCAAGAACCATCAGGGGATCAAAGTTCTCAATCATTACTAATGTACCTCGATGTGTTAATGTTGCTAAGACTCCTAGAACTATTCCAAAGCAGTGGAATAAAGGTACCGGTAAACATAACTTATCAATTTCTGTAAATTTTTGTCGCTCACCAATATAATAACCATTGTTTAAGATATTCTTATGTGTTAACATAACTCCTTTTGGGAATCCCGTAGTACCGGAGGTATATTGCATATTAATTACATCATCACTTTTCAACGAACTTGAAATACGTGTCAATTCATCATCATTTACAGTGCTTCCAAGTAATAATAGCTCGTTTGTATTGTACATTCCTCGATGTTTTTCTTGTCCTATGAAAATTACATTTTTAAGGAATGGAAAATCTTTGCTCTGCAGATTTCCTCTTTTACTCTTTTTAATTTCGGGGATTAGTTCATAAATGGTTTCGATATAATTAATGTCTCTAAACCCATCAATTATAGCAAGTGCTTTCATATCTGATTGTTTTATCACATAAGCTATTTCGTGGCTTCTATAAGCTGTGTTAACAGTAACAAGCACTACTCCAATCTTTGCAGTTGCAAACAAAAATGTCAACCAATCAGGAACATTACGTGCCCATATTCCTAAGTGATTTCCTTTACGTAATCCGATTGCTAACAGCCCTTTAGCTAATTTATCTACCCGCTCTTTGAAATCACTATATGTGAACCTCAAATTTCGATCTGGATAAACTATAAATTCATGTTCCGGATCGATTTTCACCATTTCTTCAAAAATATCGGTAATTGTTTCATCTTTGAATTTCAAAATATCTAACTCCAAAAATCATTTTATAGAATCCCAGGTAGTGTTATTTTCAGGAACTAAATGGCTCTCTAACCGCTTTCTGCATTCACCTTGAATAGGAATAGACATCTCTTCCTTGAAATCATAATGAACAATTACAGCTTTACCCCTTACTTTCAATTTATTGTGCTGCCATGCTTCATGTCCAATCGTAAAAGACGTATTACCTATTTTTAAGATATATGTTTTAATTTCTACATCACCATCGAAGAACATTTCACCTAAAAAATCGAATTCCATCCTAACCATGATAAGTTTCCATTTATCTTCGCCTAAATCTAAGTCAGGTGTAAATATTCTAAAAATCGGATTTCTAGCAGTTTCAAACCATCCCGGAAGAACAGTGTTATTAATATGACCTAACCCATCAATATCTCCAAAACGTGGTGTGACTGTTAAAGTGAACATATTTTATCTCCTAGTATTGATTAGAATGGGGTGTATATGATAGCAATTATCTTTGCACCATCTTCTTTTGTAGAGTACAAATTATGAGGGACAACCGAATCATAATAAATACTATCTCCTTTTTTTAGGTTAAACTTATCTTTTCCATACACAATTTCAATCTCTCCTTCTAGAACAAAAATGAATTCTTCACCTTCATGAGAAGATAGATTAATATTTTTATCGTTTAAAGACTTAATATCAATTAAAAAAGGCTCCATATGTCTATCTTTTTTGTCGGCAGCAAGAGAATAGAACTCTAAAGCTGGCCTGTTGTTATTAGAGGTGTTACCTGAAAATCTCATTACATTGTGAGAACTGTCATAGGTAGTTATTATAGGTCCATCTTGTTCTGCACCATCTAAGAGTGTACCTAACCTTACTCCTAATCCTCTTGATATTTGTAACAATGGGGATAATGAAGGAATAAGACTTCCATTTTCAATTTGTTCAATTAGTTCAACACAGCATTGACTTGAATGTGCAAGATCCTCTAGTTTCATCTCTCGTTCTTCCCGTAATTGCCGAACTTTTGCGCCTACATAATTGTATTTTTCCATTAAATCATCCTCTTTAAATTAATATTATTAGTATAAGCCAAATTTTAATTATACGTAAATAAGGTTTTCATTTTTATTTAATTGAAGTAAAAAAAAACAATTTTTGTTAAAAAAATATCAACTTAAAAAAAGGTAAAATAAACTTATTGCCTTATCAATAGCAAAAGTTCTATGGATAATGAACCAATGGCCTATTATTGTTAAGATTCGTTTTTTAGAGATATTTCACCAAAAGCTACTATTCCTGTAATGATCAGATCAACTTTTTTGTTATCTGTATTGATGAAAGACCTATTATCTTTTAGCCCAGCAAAAAAAGGGACTAAATCAATATTTATATTCCAGTTTTTTGGGACTATTATTTCACCACTTCCAAATATAACAGTAGCTTTAATTTCTGCTGTATTTTCAGTTTCAGCAAGTTTCAAGTTAAGATCACAAGCTCCAAAAATCGATTTGATGTTACCACCCTTAAAATTATTGGAAGCGTTAATCATTTCAATATTTCCAAAAATACTAGACATATTCACGCTGTCATTATTATTCATATCATTACTTGAATTTTGTTTGCTCGTAAACTTTTTAATTACTATCCAGAGACCAAAGAAGATTAAAACTAAAGGCGACCAATCAACTATCAAAGTAGCTGTTAAAATGTCCAATAGATACAATTGAAAAAGACCAAATAATAATATAATTAATAAAGAACTTACAAATCTTCTAAATTTACTTGCTATTAAGATATACAGCCCATATATTACAAACAAAGATGGAATAAATAAAACAAAATTACTAGTGTCATAGATGCTAGTAGTTTCTAATAGGAGAAAAAAGCCAGTTGTGATTATAATTATACCAAAAATTAGTTGATAAGATATTTTCTTCATATTATGAAATCCACCAAATCTTCGTTATTTTTAACGGAAATAGATTGTGATATAAGTATAATAAATCTTCTAAATTGAAAGAAAAAGCACTCAATTAAGATTTTAGTTGTCACTAATGCTTAATTTTTCTTTTAAATAGCATGCATTAAAAATAATAAAGTTATAGATATGACCTTTTCATAATTTTTTCTTCCCTAAGAAGTAATATGCTATGGCGCCTATAATGCCAAATAAAAGAGCTGCAAGAATCCATACAACCTTCATAATAGGCTTCAGTCCTGTATTCTGAGTTAATACATCATATACTACCCATATAACTGAAAAAAGTACAATTAAACTCCAGATAGTTGAAAGCATTTTTTAAACCTCCATTTAGAACTTAGTCTATGCCTTATAAATAATTATCTCAATGGATTTTGCTTTTAACACTAATTAATAAAAATAAATATGGTTGTGATTATTATAGAAATAAAATACAGTATAGTTCTAATATTCTAGTTAATTTTATAGTGTTATTTTTATTGGATATAAGCTAATGTAATAAACCCAATTATGCTCATCATTGAAAAAACTACAAATGTAGTGAAGTTGAATTTAGCTCCTTTAACTAAGTTTACTCTATCATCTACTCCTTTTAATAGGAACGAGAAGGTTTTAGGTAGTAACAAAAAGTAAGGCATGAGGAACAAAAATAAGTACCAACCTTTGTTTTCTATTAAGGTTGATATTATTGCAATATTTAAGATTAAAAGTATATGCAATAAAAGAACTATGACAATGCTTTTTTTAACGCCAATTCGGATTACAAGACCATTCTTACCAGCTTTAATATCATAAGGGCGATCAACCATTTCACCACTTAATGAAAAGATTAATGTGCTAATTCCTGTAAGAGGCATTATTGCAAAAATTAGAGGATGGATGACTATGCCCTGTGCAGCTGCTCCTAATAATACAGCAAGTGGCCCAAATCCAAACCAAACAACAATTTCTCCTAATCCACGATATGCAAATTTAATGGGAGATGCTGTATAATACTTGCTTAAAAAAGTTGCAGTGATAAAAATAAAGATAAATATAGGCCATAATTCACTATCTGAAACAAAAAGAAGTCCTAATATTCCAAAAAATGCAAGTATAATTCCAGTTCTTGCGATGAAAAACATTTTTTGTTCTAAATTAGGGTAAGTTATTAAATATGCAGAACCACCACTGAAAAGATTTTTGCTGGATTCTAGTGTATCTGAGCCTTGTTTGGTATCGTAGATATCGTTATAAACATTCATAGATATGTGTAGACTAAACCCCACAATGCATGCTAGAAAAAAATTCAGGATATATATCTCATTTGTTATCATATAGGTAGTGGATGTACTTATTAGAAGAGGGGCTAACATTGCAATGAGGCCATGTCCTCTCACAAGGTTAAAAAAAGTAGGTTCAATTGATTTCATGTATCTTAATATATTTTTATCCACTTACTGCAAGCACAATTTTAGATTGATTCATATAACTAACAAACTAACAAAAAACTGCTTTTATCTTATAAATAGTTAGCTTATATACAAATAATAATGATTTATAAAAATATTTTAACATATATTCGTGTAGCAATTATTCAGAGTATAAATTAGAAAATTAAGTTCTTATTTCTATTTAACAAATGGGCTTAATCTCTAAAGTGTGTAGTTTTTAAATATATCAGGGCAAATATTTCATGAAAATATCACTTTTTTTAAAACTATCATGCCTCAAAACGTTGGTCCATGAAATATTTTGCCCTGTAAGAAATTATTGTGATTGAAACGGTTCTTAATAATATTAGCTGCTAGTATCAACAATCTAAAAGTTAAAAATAAAAAAGGGTAGTACTTTATTTATTTGTACCAATAGTATCTGTCGAACCTGTTAATTAATTTTCAAATTGAGATTGTGTAGTTATATTTATTTGCTGATTTTTTGTTCTATAACTCCTTTAATCTATAAACCTGAGAATTTTGAGAGGTCAGATATATCCTACCAGTTAACTTCATACGATTCCTCTGTGATGCCATGTTGTAGCAAGAACATTGAGAAGACGTAATTATAATTTTTCATTTCATGCAACTAAATAACTAAGTATTTTCACACTATAATTTAAAGCTAAAACCAGATGGTTGGTACAATATGGTTATGTTTATAACTATTCGGTTTTTTGAATTACTAAGATTCATATGGAAGGATTGTATTACATTGCTGACTAGACACTTAGTGGAAGATTTGGTAAAAGACATAATTAAAATGGGACTATGTTAAAATAATTTATGAATCATATATAAAAAAGGTTAAAAAATTGATTCCATGAAAAAAATAATAGAAATTTTTGAAAAAACAGTGCATAAGTGGAGGTATGATGATGGTATCACTTATAGTGCAGCACTTTCTTTTATGATTCTAATGAGTTTTCCTGCATTGATATTATTTGTGATATCTATAAGCAGCTTTTTTTTGAAGGAAAAGGTAATACAAGAGTCAATTATACATTTTATTTCTCCTATTGCAACTCAATCAACAATTAACTTGTTGCATATTATTTTCCAGCACATTCCGAATACTAATATCATCACTTTTAGTTTGCTAATAAGTTTTATTTTATTTTTGTGGATATCAACTAACCTTTTCCTACAATTGCAGAAGACAATTAATATTATGTGGGGTGTATCTCATGAAGAAAAAAGCTGGTATGAAAAAGCTATAGGAAAAAGAAAAACTGCTTTAATTACGGTATTAGTGTTTACTTTTTTTGTATTTATGGTAACTATATTTGAATTAATATTTTCTACTGTTTTACCAGAAATTGGACAAATTTTACCAATATCATCTTGGACAGTGCAAGCACTAACTTCAATATTGAATTTTATAATTGTTTCACTCTTTTTGGCTTACCTTTACAGAGTACTCCCGGACATAAAAATGGAGTATAAATTCATTATCCCAAGTAGTTTCCTTACAGCTGGACTAATGACCTTAGGTAAATATGTTTTCAGTATATATCTAATGCATGCTAACCCAACTGGACTTTATGGTAGTATAGGATCCCTAATTGCTATCTTTCTCTGGGTATTCTTTATTTCAGTTATTGTGACCATTATGATAGAATTTACAAAAATATATGAAGAGTATGATTACATGCATAAACTGTGAAGTATTCTAAGATTAAAAAAAAATTTATTATTCAATTTTATTTTTATAACAATAGATTAGACTGAGAAATTTATAATCTTGAAGTAGATTATTAGAATTCATCACTTAATCGATGACATATGAATTGTTATTAGGTTTAATAGGTTCATTATTTGGAGTTATTGTAGGTTTTGTTTGCAATATTTGTAGGGCATGGGATGTCTGCTTGCTTTAGAAAACAAGTCTTTGCATGTTGTTATTGATTTTTATGCAAAAAAAGTAGGGTATTAGGAATTATTGTTGTATAATTTTTAATAGAGTAGGAACTATTAACCCTGAAAAAATCGATAGTTATAACACCTTAGTAAAAGGTTAATGCATAAATAATCTATAATTTATTTAGATTAACTGCAGCTTGTGGTTGCTTTTTTTGTTCAAAAATTTTCATCCTAAAATCCCTATGATTTCAGTCAAATGAGAATCAATTTTTTATTTGTCATAGGCTGAATAGTTATTTAATGACCAATAATACTAAAGTGTAAAAAAACAAATTTCACTATATGTCATCTGAATTCTTTAATGTATTGGACTCTTTGACCTGCACTCACGTAGCTTTTTTCTTTGAACACGGTAGAATTAGTTTTAGGAGTATGAATCTCAATTGACTTAAATAGGATAGGTAAACCCATTCCCAGGAAGAACTTTGGATGATCCTGAATATGAAAATGGAGATGTGGTTCTGTAGAGTTTCCGAGTTTCCACAGTAACCAATCAAAGTACCCTGCTTTACGACGTCACCGACGTTGACAGTAACGCTATTATAAGCTAGATGGGCAATGACACTGAATTCATGGCCATTATCAATAATAACATAATTACCTCGAAGATCTTTCTGTAAAATATCCAGTGATCCTCCTGGACGAGGAGCATCATGATGAGAGGTGCGCATTTCGATGACTATTCCATCTCCAGGAGCATATATGGGTTTACCGAAGCAGTAATGATCCTCATTTGAGATTCCAGAAACTCTATGGGTGCGCCCATTCTCATCTGTGATGACAAAATCATATGCATACCTTTGAGTATATAAGAACCACGAGTGTGAATGTTCTTTTTCAACATTTCCATTAAGCACAGTCCATTCGCCGTCAAAAGGAAGTCTGTAAGCAATATTATTAGAGTGTTCCTCAATGCCAGGAATTGATTCCGAATATCGAAAAAAAATTGCAATATGACCCAAAAGTTGTTTAATTGAGGCAAAAAGCACGAAAGGATTGAACATTGTGAGGATTGAAGTAATCATGAATTTTGTATTATATGATTTACCTCCAAAGTCTATCCAATCGGTAGGATGGGGAGTATCTGTGGGCGTAGTTCATAGCATCGAAATGTACGGCCATAGCCAAAAAAAGAAAAATAGCCCACATAATGTTAGCGGTTGTAATGAAGGGAATAAAAAACCAGGGACTGATATAAATCCAAGATACCCAACAACTGTAGAATTAATACGTCGAAATCTAGAACTTATTTGACAATACACCTTGATTACTTTTTTTTTAGTACTCACCGTGTTACTCCTCTTTTGTTCAGCTCCGAAATCGAATCTAAAAAAAATTTCCTCCAATATTGGAATCATTTCTATTAAAAGCAGACTATGATTTATCAAACTTGTGTGTGTTTATCAATGAAAATAATTCTTTGCAAAAACACTTTTGATTTAAGAAATCCACCCTTTAATACTAGTTTTCAAATTATTCTTAAACAGCTTTAATTAAACCTAACAAAAAATACTCTTAACCAAAGCAGGTATAGCTTAAAAAAACAGCTTTGAAATCTAATTTAAGATAACTAAAGGTTACTAGAAACTAATAGCCAAATATGCGGGGTTATAGTTATCTTCAAAAAAGGAACTCCTGTTTTTTATTTAATCTTTTTTGATTTTATTAGCTCTTTTTTAATTTTTGTTATATCACTATTTCACCTTTTTTTATTGTTATCATAATATGGAACTGATAGAAATCTTTCTATATGAGCACTCAAATATTTATTTTATAGTTTTTTAGAAGGTATTATATGTCAAAAACATCAAAACAAATTCTATATGTTTTTTTATAGTTATAGTTGTGGCTACAGTAGGGTGTGCTAATCTTATAAGTGATATCAGATAATAATTGATGAATATAATGCTTATATTAACCAGTATAATAGCTTAATAGAGAATGACCGAGAAATACGAAACAATGAACAGAAAAAAACTGATCAGTACAATGACATTATTTACCGATATAATTCAATGTCTTATTCTCAGCAAACATCTCCAAATACTCAAAGAGAAAATGATAGAGTAAAACCTGAACTTAATAGAGCTTCAAGAGATTTCCTAATTCACCTTAAAACTAAAGAAAGACATGTAGAAGACATGCTTAGATTAATGGGATTAACAAAGATAATTTAATTAAACAAGAACTTGCACATTATTTAGAGATAAGGTCAAACTTAATAGAAGCAAAGGTAAGTATTCGAAGTGATAAAGAAATAGCTAAGAACTGGCTCTATTCACAATGATTAATCTAACATTGTAATTTTTATTAATTCAAATGATTAACACAAGGCTAAACCATTAGTGAAAAATGTTGAATTCAAGATGTTGATAAAATGAAGGATATTTATTTATTTTTGATCCTGGTTCCATCGGTTCTAATTATGAACGTGATTGCATACTACCTTTTCATTCCTGATAAATACAAATACAAAAAAAGAAAGATAAATGAAACTATTTCAGCAACAACTCATAAGTTTTCGTTTTTATCTGAAATTTTGCCCTACCTGTTGCTGGTAGCTTTTGCATATATATTTGTGAAGTCTCAATGGTCAATAGTAACCATGCTTGGAATTTCTCAAAGTTATGCACTTGCAGACTACATTCTTGATGTGGAAGGCAACATTGTAAGCTTTTTCCAGATAATTGCCAGTCCCTTTTTGACCTATGTGAGCTCATTTATTTATCTTATAGGATTCCCTTTCCTTTTAACCTTCACATTTGTGATACTTCTGTTCACAAGACAGGTCAAAGCACTGCAGGAGTATGCCATTGCAATCACAATTGCCTATATGCTGGCTTTCTTTTTCTATACCTTCACTCCTGTAGCTGTTACTGGACACACATTGCCTGATGTTGTTCCTCTTCTTTACAATCTAAGTCCTATTATAAACGATGGTTTAAGGTCATTAGACCCATTTCTCAACAGATGCTTTCCAAGCCTGCATGCAGGCCTCTCCTTTTTGGCAATGCTATTCATAATATTCAAAACAGACCTCGATAATTTCAAACCCATTGCCATATTCATTACAATAGCTATTCAGTTTACCATATTCTATCTGGGAATACACTGGATACTGGACTTCATTGCAGGAGTGATACTTGCAGGTATCAGTTTTTATACAGCTGAACAGGTCCACAAAAGAATATCAAATTTCCAGGTTATTTATGGTAAAAGAAATTAATATTGATTTTTGGCTATGTTACAAATTTAAAAGTCAAAATACCGTTGCTAGAATGATTGATCTGGTTTTTTAACTACTTTGAATAAGTATACTGTGGTGAGAAAGAGGTTGGTGAAGAAGAAATGATTGAAGGTAATATAGTGATACTTGGCAAAAGTTGAAATCTAACTCTTGAAGGTATTAGATGGTTAATAAAACATAATGTACAGGTTACAATTATGGATTGGAATGGAAAATTATTGACTACAATGTTACCATCTGAAAGTACCAATGTTAAAACTAAATTTGCTCAATATCATGCATTTGAGAATAAGAAAGCTAGAGTGTATTTAGCTAAAAAGCTAATCGAAGCCAAGATTTCAAAATCTGAAACTGTTCTTGACGATCTTAAATAAAAAAACTCTAAAATTGAATTTGATTTTTCAGTTGAATTGAATAAAATACAAAATGCAACTACGATTAAAGAGATTATGGGTATTGAAGGTGGTATTGCTTGGAAATACTGGAAAGAGTTTGGAAAATCAGTTCCATCAAAATATGAATTTGGCTCAAGGATTGATGACTACAGAAGACCAGTAAATGCAGGAGACAAAGTTAATGTTATGTTGAATTATGGGTATGCTCTGCTTGAAGCTGAATGTTTAAGAGCTATTAATTCAAACGGTCTTGATGCTCATGTAGGGTTTTTACATGAAATGAATCCAAGTAAGAACAGTCTAGCTTATGATTTACAAGAGCCTTTTAGATTCCTTGTTGATCTTGCAGTAATTAACCTGATTGAAAGAGATGAAATGGATAAGAAAGATTTTATCAGAACTGAATCTTATTCATTAAGACTTAGACCAACAGGTGCAAGAAAAGTAACTAATGAATTCAACAAAATGTTGAACAAAAGGGTAAGTTACAAAAACACCAATAAATCATGGAATTATATTCTATTTTTAAAAGCAAGAGAACTTACACATTACCTTACAGGAAAAAAGGATAACATAGATTTTAACAAACCGTTGTATAAAATTGAAAGAGCTGAGTCAGAATTACTTAGACAAAAAATTATTGCTTTATCATACTCTGAATGGAAAGAAATGGGGTTTTCTAAAGGTACACTACATTATATGAAAAAGAATGCTAAATCAGGTAAACCATTTAAACTGAATTCTCATGTTAAAGAAAGACTTGAGAACTGGGAAATTTTGAAGGGTGAAGCATGATAATTTAATATTATATTTACGATTTTATAGGATTAGAAAAGCAGTAGTGATAAAATAAATTAGATGATGATTTAATATTGTATCAAATAATATTAATAAAAAAATATATAACTACAAGCTTTATTATGTACTCGAATCTATGAAAAATTAAATTACCAAATACAATAATTTATTTCATAACAGAAAATATTTAGAATCACTCTTATGCCATGGTTTCAGGATTAGCCTGACTATCATCATCTAAAGCATGCATCATTTTCACAAGATTAGGTATTACTTTCACAAGACCAACTACTACTTCTGTACGGTCATTCCAATTAATATTAGCAAGACCAACCCAACAATCATAATCTAAATTATCCATCACTTTCACTAGACGATCCATGAATTTCATAAAATCATCCCAATTAATATTATCACTTTTTTTAGAATAATTCAGTATTGCTAATAAACCAAACTCTTCTGAAAACCTATTTAATATTTTTTTAGTATCATCATTAAGATCATCCCAATTAATATTACCAAATTTGTTAGAAGAATTGAATAGTGCTAATAAACCAAACTCATCTGAAAACTTATTTAATATTTTTTTAGTATCATTATTAAGATCATCCCAATTAATATCACTAGTTTTGTTAAAAGAATTGAATAGTGGTGATATACCAAACTCTTCTGAAAACCTATTTAATATTTTTTTAGTATCATCATTAAGATCATCCCAATTAATATCACTAGTTTTGTTAGAAGAATTGAATATTGATAATAAGCCCAAATCCTCTGAAAAATTATTTAATTTCTTTTTAGCAACATCCAAGCTCAACATTACTCACCTACTGTTTTGATATTTTTGGTATAAAAAAAGCCCTCGAAAAATTATAAAAGAAGTATTTGGGTGACCATATAAAAATATTTTTATTAGTTCCATTCATCATTGACAATGAAAGGGAGTTAGAATAGTGACACTACAGGAAAAAAGATATCAAGAAATATTAAATAAGGTTCAAAAGCTAATTGGTGTGGATTTGAGTGATCAGAAAATTTTAAGAGAAGCTCTTACTCACATTTCGTATCTTAACGAACATCCCGAAATTAAATCTAATTGTGGGCTTTTCGATGGACATAATGAAAGATTAGAGTTTTTGGGGAATTATGTTTTAGAACTCTCAATAGCACATAATCTTTATTCAAAATACCATGGAAGAGAAGGAGAGTTATCATATATAAAAGAACATTACAGTAAAACTAACACTTTATATGAAAAATTTGCGGGTCTCAATTTGGATAGAGATTTATTATTTCTAGGTAATGGAGAATATAAAAAAAAACAAAACTTGAAAAAAGGAGTGAAGATTTTTTAGAGGCTTTGATTGCAGCAATTTATCTCGATCAAGGATTTGAGAGGGCAAATAAGTTTATAGAAACTTTTTTTTTGTCTGATTTAGATGATTATTTAAAAAAATATTCAGAACACCCCATTAAAAGTAAAAGAGATGAAAACCCAAAAGGGTACCTACAAGAGCAATGCCAGAAGCATGGATATGGAATCCCTTCTTATTCTAAAGAATGTGAAAAAACGGGAGAAGACCATTCACCTAAGTATGCAACTTATGTGGAGATAAAGAAAAAAAAATATAAAGGGACTGGAGATAGTAAAAAAAATGCAGAAGATGATGCTGCTGAAAATGCAAATAAAGAACTTTTTGACGAATCATGAAGATATTTTAACCTGGGAAACCAGTTTTGTAAATAAACATTATTAAAAAATGATGAGAGTTCACTTTTTTGAAGATAACTATAACCCTAACTAAATATGCGAGGGGTGGGATTCGAACCCACGAAAACCTTCGTTACCAGATCTTAAGTCTGGCGCCTTTGACCTGGCTGGGCAACCCTCGCAAAAAAGAGTAAATTCTGTGCTCTACTAATGTTACAACTAATATATAATTTTCACTATACTTTTGTATTGACATTGGAAAGCCATTAGTTTAAGCTAAATTTGTCTCAACTTGTTAAACAATCTTTATTAAACAACCCATAATTAAAGTTAAGTTACTTAAGCCTTATTATTATAGTATGATCATTCGATTTCTTGGAACTGGTGTGGCTATACCACAGAAGGACAGAATTCAATCAGGAATACTTTTAGAGGATCAGATGAACTTTTTACTACTTGATTGTGGCAGTGGGACTCTAAATCGTATAAATGATGAAAACATAAAACACACTTCAATAAATAAAATATTGCTAACACACTTACATTTAGATCATGTATCTGACCTCCTTTGTTTGGTTAAAGCGAATCATCTATGTGGACTAAATGAACTTGATTTATATGGTCCAACGGGAACTTTGCAATATATTGAAAATATGCTTAACACTTATTCTTACTTAAAGGAAAAAGTAAAAGTTAACATTAAGGAAATTGAAGCATATGAAGACTTTGTTATAACAGGTACAAATTTTAGAATAAAGGCAATTAATGGAATTCATAGTGTACCTTCACTTATTTACCGAATAGAATCCAATCAAAAAACAGTTGTTTATACAGGTGATACTGAACCTAATTCTTCAATAATTGATTTTGCTGATGGTGCTGATTGTCTTATTCATGAATGCTCATTTCCAAGTGAATTCATAACTACTAATCACACAAAGCCAGATATGTTAGCTCAAGTCCTAATTGAACAAAAGGACATCAATTTAAGTGGAATAATTCTTACTCATCTATATCCTCATATGAAAGGTCATGAAAAAGAGGCAATAGAATGTTTAAATAATAGTTTTACAGGTTGGATAAAAATAGCTGAAGATAAAATGGTACTTGAAATTTAATTTATACTTTTCTGAAGGCATAATAATTCTTTTTCAAATTGGGTTTACATATATTTGGCTAAGTTGAAACCTAGAGCCTTTTAAATCAATGTCTGATCTATATACACCTGTAGCTTGTATTTCAATATAATCATCTGAGTTACATATAACCAAGTAAAAAGTTACATTCGACATATCAAAATTAGGCTCTACTAAGATATTAGCAGCCATATGCAGCTTATTTTTTTCATTTGATATAAGTGAACTCGAAACGAGTTCATTTTTAAGAATATTTTCATATGTTTTTTGCATAGCTGAATTTGGTAATCCATTATTTTTACTTGGTCTATCAGTAGTAACGTATCCAGTTTTTTGCTGTAAACTAGATAAAATATAGTTAATACTGAGTAAAGCTATTTTTTTTATATCTTTTTCCGATAACGTTGGCATTATAGCATCTCACCAAATTTTATTATTAAGATATAACAAATTAAATAATAAACATTTATGTCAAATCAGCTCTCTAATAAAAAATATAAGGTTTATCTTAAAATATAGTTATTGAAATTTAGTTTCGAATCTATATTATAACTATGTTTCAAGACTCATAGCATATTATTTATTTTTTGAATTCCTATACTATTTGTAGTTATTTCAATAAATCATTAATTTTTTATTTTAGGGGAATTTTATGAAGGAACCAAGTTACATAATGTGGAATAAGGACATTACAATTAATGATATTCCTTTAGTAGGCGGAAAAAATGCATCTATTGGTGAGATGTATAGTGAATTAAAACAACAAGATATAAAGATACCAAATGGCTTTGCTATAACTTCGAAAGCATATTGGCACATTTTAGAATCAGCTAATATTTTAAAAGAGCTCAAGAGTATCCTCGAGGACTTAAATCAATCTGATTTATCTGATCTTTAAAAAAAAGGCTATGCTGCTAGGTCGTTGATTTTAGATGCAGGGATTCCTGATGATTTGTGGGAAGAAATAAAGAGCGCATATGACACTTTGTGTGATCAGTATGGCCACGAGGTTGATGTGGCTGTAAGAAGCTCAGCAACTGCTGAAGATTTGCCGACAGCATCATTTGCAGGTCAACAGGAATCTTACCTTAATATTAAGGGGTACCATTCACTAAAAGAAGCATGTAGCAAATGCTTTGCATCTTTATTTACAGACCGAGCTATTTCATATAGGGTTAATAAAGGATTTGACCATTTTGATGTTGCTTTATCAATTGGTGTAATGAAGATGGTTCGCTCAGATTTAGCATCTAGTGGTGTGATTTTCACTTTAGATACTGAAAGTGGATTTAAAGATGTTGTTTTTATTACAGGTGCATATGGCCTTGGTGAAAATGTGGTTCAGGGTCAAGTAGATCCAGATGAGTTCTATGTGTACAAATCTACATTCAGAGATGGGTTTAAACCTATAATTAAGAAAAATATTGGTAAAAAATCAATTAAAATGGTTTATGGTAAAGGCGAATCTAAAATGGTTACTCGAAATGTCGAAGTACCTGAAAGTGATCGTAATGTTTTTTGCATTAATGAAAAGGAAATATTGAAACTTTCAGAATATGCTATTACCATTGAAGATTATTACTCGAAAAAACTTGGCAAATCTCAGCCAATGGACATAGAATGGGCAAAGGATGGGACTACAGGTGAACTTTTCATAGTCCAAGCAAGGCCCGAAACTGTTCAATCTCAGAAAGATACGAATGTAATTGAGACATATATATTAGAAGAGGAATCTGAAATTTTAGCTTCTGGTAAAAGTATTGGGGATAAAATTGCTGCTGGAAAGGCCCATATTATAAAAGATATTTCAAAAATAGCTTCATTTAAAAAAGGAGAGATTTTACTTGCAGATACAACCACTCCTGATTGGGAACCGATAATGAAAAACGCTTCAGCTATAGTTACAAATAAAGGTGGTAGAACTTCTCATGCTGCTATTGTTAGTAGAGAACACGGAATTCCAGCTATTGTTGGAACTGGAGATGTTACTGAGAATTTAGAAAATGGGCAAGAAATAACTGTTAGTTGTGCACAAGGTGAAACTGGCTATGTATATGATGGAAAATTGCCATATAAGGTTCAAAAGCAAAACATTCAAACTTTTAAAAAGCCAAAAACCAAGATAATGATGAATATAGGGAATCCAGGAACTGTGTTTAATAATTCAAGAATACCAAATGATGGTGTAGGGCTGGTAAGACTTGAATTTATAATATCTAGTATGATTCAAATTCATCCAATGGCCTTGATTCATCCAGAAAAAGTGCGGGATAAAGATACATTAGCTAAGATTAAAAAATTGACATATGGTTATGCAGACTATGAAGACTATTTCATTGAAAAGCTTGCTGAAGGTATAGGGACAATAGCTGCTTCATTTTACCCGAAGGATGTTATTGTTAGGTTCAGTGACTTTAAATCTAATGAATATGGCTCTCTAATTGCTGGAGAATATTTCGAGGATTTAGATGAAAATAATCCAATGCTAGGTTTTAGAGGTGCTTCTAGATACTATAGTGAAAATTATAAAGAAGGTTTTGGTCTTGAATGTAAGGCAATGAAAAAAGTCAGAGATTTAATGGGTTTAAGGAACATTGTTCCAATGATACCTTTCTGTAGAAAGCCTGAAGAGGGAAAAAAAGTTCTTGATATAATGGAGCGATATGGGTTAAGAAGAGGTCTTAATGGTCTTAATGTTTATGTTATGTGCGAAGTTCCTTCCAACGTTTTATTGATTGATAAATTCAGTAGTTATTTTGATGGTTTTTCTATAGGATCAAATGACCTAGCTCAACTAACTTTAGGGGTTGATAGAGATTCTTCATACTTGAGTACAAACTTTGATGAGAGGGATGAAGCTGTCATGAAAATGGTATCTATGGCAATAAAAGGAGCTAAAAGGAACAAAAAGTATATAGGTCTTTGTGGAGAAGCCCCAAGTAATTTTCCAGAGTTTGCCGAGTTTTTAGTGAAAGAAGGAATAGATTCTATATCTTTGAATCCAGACTCTGTATTGAAGATTCTTCTAGAATTATCTAGTGATGGAGGAGATGAGTACCCAAAGAAGAGATAATATTAAAGTAGTTCTTTTGGGAAATTAATTTGTGATACCATGTACAGAAATATTCCTTATTTCGCTTCAATGTCACTGAAATTCATCTTATATAGTTCTACTGAATGATTTATGGCTTTAATAGCTTCATCTTTAGTATCCCAACCTTTTACAGTAACTTCTTTTCCTTGTTCTAAGTCCTTATAACGTCTGAAGAAGTGCTGAATTTCATTTAATATAGGTTCAGGTATATCTGATAATTCCTTTATATGATCGTACCTATGGTTTTTTTCTGGCACAGCTAAGATTTTATCATCCTCTTCTCCAGAATCGTTCATCATAAGAAGTCCTACTGGCCTTGCTTCAATTACACAGCCCGTGAACGTTTTCTCGTCCATTAGAACGATTATATCTAAAGGGTCGCCATCGTCAAAAAGTGTCCTTGGGATGAAACCATATTCTCCTGGATAATGTAATGGACTTCGTAAAACTCTGTTCAAAACATAGGTTCCATAATCTTTAGAATATTCTATTTTGTTTCTACTTCCCATTGGAATCTCTATTACAGCATATACAACATTTGGTACATTTGGACCAGCAGGTAAGTCTTTCCAGTGATCGTTTAACATAAAAATGAACCTCCATAATAATTATGTACAACTGCTAATATAATAAGTATCTTAAAAATCTATTGTTGAAACTAAGCTAAATGGATTTTACAATTAGTACTTTAGTTAGAAAAAGAAAAAAATTAAGTAAGGAATATAAAAATGCTAATTTAGTTGAGCATGGTTTCGATTTGTTCTAACATGTCAGTTAAACTAGATTTCAAATCAGCTTTTTCAGCCACTGAAAAGTTATCAATTGTTTCAATGACTTCTAATGCATGGTCAATATATGAACGTGCAACTTCTGGGTCATGATCAAGATATGCCATTGACATGAATAGATAAATTGGAATATAAGTTTTATATTCTTCTACAAATTTATCATAAAACCTTTCAAGTTTGTCAAATTGACCACTTTCTGCGAGTTCCAAAACATACTTTTGTAAAAAGTTATATGCTTCATCACAATCTTCAGGAACAATTCTTAGTATCTCATCTTCATCCATTTCAAAGATTTCAGGTTCTAGCTTGTGTTCTTCTTCTAACACAACGTCACTATCTTCTTTGAGTAAAAAGAACTCTGTTTGAACATATGGTAGTCCCATTTCATCAATAATATCTTCGATTTCAGTTTCATAATTATAAATATCTTCATCTGATAGATAGTCTAGTATATATGCACTTCTTTTAACAAAAGCTTGCTCATCTTCAATCCATGAAAGATTTTCAATTTCAGCTATTATGTGGTCTAGTACTAGGTTTAATTCATGAGAGGTTAATGGAGAATCCTCTACCTGCTTGGCAAGCTCCATTGCAATTAGTTTCTCAAAATCAGTGTTAAATGAACCTATTTCTGTTTCCATGTTATGCTTTATATTTTTAATTGCATTCCTCACATCTTTGTCAGTAATTGTTTTGTCATGATAAGAGAAATATGAGGCTATTGAAGTTTTTATATTAATTAGATAATCTAAATAACTCACTTCTAATAAATAGAGATTTTTTATCTTTTCCAATTTAGGATTATCGGGCTTTATAAGGCTCCCAAGAGCAATACTTTGGTCAAAATCCATGTTATTTGTGTTATCAGTCATATTATTTCCCATCCTGCACTTAAATCTTAGATTATTCGTTTTTAAAGCACTATTATGAGCTTATTTTTTACCTTTAGTAAGTATAATTCAAAATAATGTTTTTGGAAGGAATTGTTTTAGATTTGTGATAGATATATACTATTTAGCTCTATAATTAGATAAAGTTTTTACTGAAAGTATCTATTCCTAGAAAATAAATTTCTAAATAACATTTACTTTCTTCTTTTGTTAACCATGTTAAGCATATAGTTATTAAGGATAAACAATAAAGGTGATATTATCAAAACCATTGATTTTATCAAAACTACCGTTAAAATAAATACTTAAGTAAAAATCTAAGCTAATGATAAAATCATTATGAAAAAAACCTAAAAAAATCAATTATAACTTATATTAAATGAGGGGTTCTTTAATGACCATAATGAACATAACTGCGTGTCGAATGTTCGAAGATGAGATTGTAGAACTAATAGAAAAAGATGGCAGCAGGATCGAGAATATTTATGTTGTAAATAATGATGAAAGTATAGGTATTGCTGAAAAAATTAATGGCCTGGGTTTTCAATTCACTTATGTGGATGATAACGTTTTAAGAGAAGGTTATTGGAAAAGCTCGGATGATAATTTTTCTTTAATGATCAATATTTTGAGCCTATCATTACACGGTAAACCCCGAGAATTAAAACAACATGTATACTCACAAGTTAAAAAGATGGCCCAGTTCTCAGATGGGATACTAATGTTTTATGGCCTTTGTGGAAATGTTTTAAAACAGATTGAAACAGATTGGGAAAAATTGCAATGTCCAGTATCAATATTAAAAGATTCAAACAATAAAATAGTTGACGATTGTATAGGTGCTGTTGTTGGTGGAAGAAAATCTTTTTTGAAGATGATTTCAAGCTTTGAGAGGAAAAATAGTTTGTTAATGACTCCCATGTGGATTGAGAACTGGCAATCAATGTTCAAGTATTGTGGTTTTATAGAGAACGAAGATGATATTGATTCAGCTAAGTTTGTTATTGATTCTATGGGCTATGATACTGTTGTAATGATAAAAAATGACGCTTCTCATGTAGATAGCTATGAGTCAAAAATCCAAGAATTTGCAGAACTCTTTGATTTACAAGTATTAGAAGTTGAAGGTAATAGAAAGCTGATTTATAGTTCATACATGAAGTTTAAGCAAGATATCATCAATTCAAACTCTAAATCGTATATAATATCACCTAATTTACCATATCAAAATAAAAAGCAAGTACAAGTTCCTAGGGCATAACTTGTTTTCATTTGGGAGTTGGTTTTTCCTCCTATTTTTTTAACATATATGAATTAAACTTAGTATTCTTAGAAATCCTTATATAAACAATAATTCTAACTGAGTTATATATTTCGATATTATGCACTGATATCTTATATTTTATTTATTCACCTGATTTATTTATTTTTTAACTTGATTTCTCTGTAGAACTGAGAAATTGTTTCTAGGGATCTATTTCAATCCACTTTTATTATATACAATTCAATGAGTTCTACGATGATTCTATAGTCCCCATTTAACTATTTTTTAGTAAAAATAGGGCTATTAACTGGTGATGAGTATGCTTTCTTTTAGAATACTTGCTGCTCTACAATGGAAGATGAGGTATTCATGATACAGCCATGGATATATCAATAAAGTTTAAGTATTTTCCTGATAAAATCATTCATACCTGGGTGCTTTTGTTTATTTTTAGTATCAAAAACACATAGAATTCTATAGAGTCATTTATTGATTGTTGACAATTACAAGTTATATTTATAGACTATCTGTTTTGTATAGTTAGTATTATGGTTATTATTTATGGGAGATTTAACTAGATTTTATATTTCTATTTTCAGCATGGTATCTTTTTTTGGAATGGCTGGTGGAGCATTATTAGGTCCAGTTCTTCCTATCATGGTAGAACCTCTTAATGCCACTAGAGAAGCGGTTGGGTGGGTCATGGCAATCTATACTCTTTCTACAGCAGTTTTTATGCTTTATTTTGGTACTATTACAGATAGTATAGGTCGGAAAAAAATATTGGTTCCATGTCTTTTAATCAATGGAATAGCTGGCTTTGCATGCTATCTAGCTCCTAACTTGGGTATCCTTTTAATTTTAAGATTTATTCAAGGTATTGGTATTGCTGGGATGATACCCATTGCCATGACAATGATTGGAGAACTTTATGATGAAGTTGATCGAATTCATGCAATGGGGAGAATTAGTGTTACCACATCTATTGGTGCGATATCTGCGCCTTTTATAGGAGGATCCATGGCTCTTGTATCCTGGAACTACCCTTTTTTATTTTATATGTTAACAATACCATTGGCTGTATTAGCTTGCTACATTTTACCCGAAACTAATATAGAACCACAAGAAAAAAAGATTACTTTTAAACGTATGTTTTCAGTTTTAAGAAATATTAATGTGTTTTATGTTATGTTTTTATGTTTCATGTCATTTTTTTTATTATATACCATTGTTATTTATGTACCTTTTATTTTAATTGAAAAGTTTAACTTCACTTCAATGGGTGCAGGTATTGCAATTGGTTTACAAGGAATATCAATGATAATTGTGGCATCAAAGGCTAAAAAGCTCGCATTAGCTTATTCATTTACTAAAATAATTTTGTTTGGTTTTTTATTTATTTCAATTGCAATTTTTGGGATAGGTATATTGCCAGAACTGTACATGATATATTTTTTCCTACTTATGTTTGGTGTTGGATTTGGAATGACACAACCACTCTTGAGTGCCTCGATAACTGTAGTTGCTCCTAGTAATATGATGGGTAGTACTGTCCTTATCTATAATACGATGAAATATGCGGGCCAAACTGCATCCCCCGCAGTTTTTGGTGTTATCCTTGCAGCTATTAATTTTAGTGGGGTTTTTCTGGTTTCAAGCATTTTAGGATTGTGTGTAGTGATTTCAGCATTATATATGAGAAAAGACCTTGTTGGGCTGGATGGAAATAGTACAAAAAATATGTGATAAACTAGTAAAAATTATCACATTTAACTAAAGATACTAACAAATTTCTTTCTCTTGGTCCATCAAACTCAAACAAAAAAAGAGATTGCCATCTTCCAAGCTCTAATTCTTTGTTTTTGAACGGAACTGCTAAACTATTATTTAATACAGTAGACTTTAAGTGTGCTGCTGCATTATTGTCTATGGAGTCATGTAAGTAATCGTTTCCATCTGGTATAAGCTTGGCTAAAAGTTTACTTACATCTGACAATAATTTTTTTTCATTTTCATTAATAACTAATGAATTGGTAGTGTGTTTGCTATAAATTACGCAAATTCCGTCATTCAAGTCACTTTTTTGGATTTGACTGTTTACTCTACTTGTTATATCAATAATATCTGTTCTTTTACGTGTAAGAATCTTCATATGTTTAACTCCCTTTAATTAAACCTATTGTTTAATTGAGGCTGTAAAAAACTTTGGTGTTAAACTTTATTGGATATGTTCCCTTCCCAATATCCTCTTTTAACACTTAAATAATTCAATATCCCATTCGGTGTTTTAAAT
>NZ_JANUCS010000012.1 GCF_024808815.1 Methanosalsum natronophilum
ACCCATGCCGAACACAGAAGATAAGACTGCCAGCGTTCCACTCTGTACTGCGGTGCGAGAGCCTCCGGGAACAGTGGATCGCTGCTAGGTCCGATAAAAATCACTGTAACATACTGTACTAATTATTATCATATGTAGTTATTTAATAGTTTTACTTTACAATAGTATCTTAAATTTCGACTGGTGTCTTCTTGCAACTGCAACTGAGGAAAAGACAAACTACTAAGCTAAGAGCTATATTTTTAGATACTTCTATATTTCTTATTGGAATTCCGCTTTTCTTAACTATTGTATTTTTCAGTGACCTGAATGATAAATTTGTACTATATCTAAATGATCCTTCACTGTTTACAATTTACTTTTCAAACTTTGCACACTCTAACCTTAATCACTTTTTTGACAATACAGTAGCATATATAGTAATTATTTTTTTGATATTACTTTTAAGGACTGATAGAAAGGAATTTTACTATGATATATTTTTAATTTTCTTTATTGTTCCATTTGTAGTATCAATTTCTACACTTTTGCTTATTAATGCTCATACCTCACTTGGGTTTTCTGGAATAGTTTCGGCAATTATGGCCTACTATTTATTTTCAGTTTATGAATTTACTCAGAAGCAACTTAATGTTTGCTTGAGTTATGCTGTGGTGATTCTTATTTTTGGCTTTAGTTTTCTACTAGTTCTTTTGCAATATAGCCTAGCAAACCTAATTGAATTTAGATTTCTAATTTTTGTAGGTATTGTTCTGTCATTGCTTTTGCCAAAAGCGACTAAAGATATAATAAAAGCTTATAAAAGCATGAAGCATTTAGGTTCTACTGAAAGAGGTAAGTTCACAGTTATTATTATTTCAATTTTTATGTTCTTTTCTTTTTCGTTGGCTATAATGATGTTTTTTGTTCTTTTTCCAATAGAAATTGCAACATCTACCGGGCAAGTTAATATTTTTGGACATCTAATAGGCTATTGTTGTGGACTTATTTTGCCCATATCACAAAGAATAGTAAAAAATAGCTGCAAATACGAGATTTAAAAAGAATGAATAAATAGGATTTAATAACCCAAAAAGAAAAAAAGTGTAGTATTCGGCCTAATATTCTAAAATGTTTATTATTCAGACAATTTCATTATGGCTTCTGCTAAATCGCCATTAGCCTCTTTTAAGGCTTCATGAGCTTCTTCATGACTTTTTCCAGTTTGCTCAGTTACAAGTCTTATATCGTCTTCAGGAATTTCAATTTCTCTTTGTATTTCTTTAGGCTTGCCTACTATTTGGTAAGTATCTGTACCTTGAGCTGTCATTATTGAAACTTTAGGGCTATCAAAAACTATATCTTTTTCAGTGGTCTTTATGATGACCTCTTGCACATCATCTATATCCTCGACATTGATGCCCATTTGCTTCATCATTTGCTTCATTTTAGCCGGGTTCATCCCTCGGCCACCCATACCTGGTATCATGTTACCTCATCACCTGTTGTTTATTTGTTTATTCACAACCTTGGCAGCCAGTTCCACATTCACTTGCAGCTTTAGGGTTATCAATTACAAATCCTTTACCCTGTGGAGTGTCAATAAAGTCTATTGTAGCTTCAGTTAAGCCCCCAACAATCTCACGATCCATTACTATTTTTATATCTTTACTTTCTATAGTTACATCTTCATCTTTAATATCATCGTCTAGAGCAAGTCCATACTGGATCCCACTGCATCCCATTCCTGCAACGAATATCCTTAATGAGTGACTGTCTTTTTCTTCTTTTTCAATTATTGATCTGAGTTCATCAGCTGCTGCATCTGTTATTTCAATCATATACTTTATCATCCTATTGAATTTGAATTTAATTAGTATTCTAGTGGATTTATATTTTATTTAGGTTTGTTGGTGACATTTAATTTTTATTTGTCTAGTTCATATAAATTCGACGTCATCACCGACTGGATTTTCTAAAACAGTCCCACTATGAGCATTAATCTCAACGGTATTTTTTTTACCTCTAACATCCCAAATGGGGGTGTATACTAATTCAATTTCTAGATCAATATCTTTATTACTGGGTTTAATTCTTTTATGCTCTGAAATTATCGCTTCACCAACGGTATTATCAAACCTAATATCCTTTGTGTGCTTGCTAACAATCATATCCATTATAGCTTTTTGGGCATCATCTTTATTGATTATTGGGGTTGAAATTTCATACTTGCAATTTGGGATAGTGACTTGATCACTTACCTCAGCTAAAATATGTGTGTCCATATTTGCATTTATTGCATTAAACAATCCTCCTCCTTCTCCTGAAAGGTCAATTATTTTGTTTTTATATTTTTTTTCACTTTGTACTGAATACTTGTACTTCCAAAAAGGTGAAAATTTCAAAATGATATTTTCTATTTCTCCCAAATGAGGCTTAGCAATAGCAGCTGCATGTTCTTTTGAGGTTTTTATAACTAAACTTCTTAACTTTAGTGTATTGTTGTAACTATCAATCTCTGAATGTTGCTGAGATTTTATATTAGATATCTCTTCACTTTGATGTAAATCTTTTTTAGTAAAAGAATTCTCAACTGGAGCTAAGCTTTCATATGGTAAATCTTGCATTGATCCGGGCTCAAATACCTCAGAAAAACCACCCCCTTTATTGTGTGAAATATTTTTATTCATCTTACTAAATAGCTCAAATAAATCTTTCTCAGCTTCAAGTTCGTTTAAAATATATTTTCCAATTTGAAAAGCAAGCTCATTTTTATCCCACAAAATGATACCTTTTTTCTTTGAATATTCATAAATATAATCTTCAACTTCGCATGGTATAACTAGCAATCCTCTATATCCATCTAATTCTTCATAATAATATTCAACTATAGATTTGTTTACTTTTTTTTCGTATCTAATATAAGTCTGCTTGCTCATTTTTTCTACAACTAAATCATAATTGGATGAGTCAACAAAAGTATATCCTGAAGCTAAAAACATTTCTTTAAGGAACTCTAAAATTTCTTTTTTCATGATATCAACTGCCTATATTTTTTAACAAATAAACTAAATTTCTCCATAGGGTAGCTACATAAATGTTATTTATCAAAGGATTATATTATTTAAGCTTAAAAGTCAAAGAACTCTTTTTGTTGTCTCTAATTCAATTCCTTTTCTTGTAATTCTATATGGAATAATGTTACTAGGGACTAACATCCCTCGAATCTTACGAATAAACATCGATCTTTCAATGTCAGATCCTTTTTCATGTAGCCTAAACTCAATAACTCCATCACAAGAATGCTTCATAGTGTTTTCAACCAGTGAATCATGCATTCCTCCCTTCATTGTCAAAATGTTTACGGACTGATTGATTTTACTAACCGAAGACATTATTTCTATCATATCTACAATTTCATTAAGACTATAAGAACGTAAGAAATATGACACTGAGTCGATTATGAATCGATAGTTCTCACTTCTTTCTTTGAGCACTGTTGCTTTTAAAAAATTTAAGACATCTACATTTTGCTTTAGATAATCTTTTGGTTTCATTTCCTTTTGTAAATTTGCTGGCAGTAGATTGTAAAATCTTGGTGTATAAGAGTCCACATACTCGATTTGTTTGGAAAAGGTAGATGCATCCATTGAAAATGATTGCATTTCAGACTTTATTTCTTTAACAGGTCTGTCAGTAGTATAGTATACGACACTATCTCCATTTAAGATGCCACCATATGCAAATTGATATGTGAACATGGGTAAGCCCGACCCAGAATCACCAACCAGTAAAATAGTACTTCCAGGCGGAAAACCTCCCCCTAGGTGCATATCCAGCCCTTTTATGCCTGTAGGAACAAGTATACTCTTTTTCCTGTCATCTTGTATATCCATATTATTCCTACCTATTTTAGTGAGTTCAACCTTATAGCTTTTCCTTTTAATTTTTATACTATATCTATTAAATAAGTAACCTATGTCTCTTATATTAGATGAATTGAAATATGTTAATGGTCTAGTTCAAGCAGTTGTCCAGGACGTCAAAAGCAGAGATGTACTAATGTGTGCTTATATGAATAAAGATTCGCTTAAAAAGACAATTGATACAGGATATGCCCATTATTGGAGTAGGAGTAGGAAGAAACTGTGGAAAAAAGGGGAATCATCCGGAAATATACAGATAGTTCATCAGATTTTAATTGATTGTGATATGGATTCAATACTCTTGTTGGTAGAACAAAAAGGCGGTGCATGTCACAAAGGCTATACATCATGTTTCTATAGGGATATAAGTGGCGAAATAGTAGGTACTAAACTATTTGAGCCTGATGATGTTTATGGAAATGTCTAATTTATGGTACTAGGGTGAAAAGTCAAAAGTTGCAATTGAGTTATATATTTTTGGAATATTATATGGTACCATGAAAGAAAAAATGAAAATTGTTCCTGATACAAGTGTTATTATCGATGGAAGGATTTCAGAAAGAATAATTAACGGCGAGTATAAAAATACTGAGATTTATATTCCAGAAGCAGTTATAGCGGAACTCGAATCTCAAGCAAACAAAGGTATAGAAATTGGATTTAGGGGACTTGATGAGCTCAAAGAAATCAGGAAACTTGCTGATATTGGTAAGGTGAGCCTATATTTTGTAGGTAAGCGCCCAAACCTTGATCAAATAAGACTTGCAAAATCTGGTGAGATTGATGCATTAATACGAGCTGTAGCAACTGAGAAAGAAGCAGTTTTTGTAACAGGCGATCGAGTCCAAGCGCAGGTGGCTTTAGCAAAAGGACTAACAGTAGATTGGATATTCCCTCAAATGACAGACTTTGGTCCATTATTAATTGATAAATATTTTACTGATGATACAATGTCTGTTCATTTAAAAAACGGAGTTCCACCGATGGCTAAAAAAGGTTCAGTTGGCGATGTCAAGTTGGTGAAAATCAGGGATGAACCCTGCACACATAAAGAATTGAAAGATATTTCTCGTGAACTAATTGAAAGGGCTCGAGCAGATTCGGAATCTTTTTTAGAATTATCTTACAGTGGAGCTTCAATTCTTCAGATAATGAATATGAGAATTGCGATTTCAAATCCACCTTTTTCTGATGATACTGAAATAACGGCTGTTAGACCTATAGCTTCTGTAGATCTTGATGAGTATAAACTCAACGAAACTTTAAAAGAAAGAATTCTATCTCAACGAGGAATTTTGATATCAGGGCCACCAGGCTCAGGGAAGTCAACATTTGCAGCAGGAATAGCAACATATCTTGCTGAAAATGATTTTGTAGTAAAAACAATGGAATCACCTCGAGATTTACAAGTACCTAAATCCATAACCCAATATGGCCCACTTGATGGACATATGGAATATACGGCTGATGTTTTACTCCTAGTTAGACCAGACTATACTATATACGATGAAGTCAGGAAAACTAAAGATTTTTTAACATTTGCTGATATGAGACTAGCAGGAGTTGGGATGATTGGGGTAGTACACTCGAATAAAGCAATTGATGCTATACAAAGGCTGATTGGTAGATTAGAACTTGGTGTAATTCCTCAAGTAGTTGATACTGTTATTTTTTTAGAAAAAGGAGAAATTGTAAGCGTCTACATTCTTGAATTTACTGTAAAAGTTCCTTATGGTATGACCGAAGATGACTTAGCTAGACCCGTAATAACAGTATCTGACTTAGAATCGGGAATAAATGAATTTGAAATATATACTTATGGGGAACAAGTTGTTGTGATGCCTGTGGGGGAAGAATCAAAAAAAGCATCTTGGAATCTTGCAGAAAAAAAGATAGAAGAATCGATTAAGAAGTATGTAAAAGGCCCAATAGAAGTTGAGATGAAATCTGACCACAAAGCTATAGTAAGAGTTCTTGAACGAGACATTGCAAAAATTATTGGGAAAGGTGGCTCTCTAATATCAAAAATAGAAGATGAACTTGGTATTCATATAGATGTCAGAGAGCTTCAAAAAAACAATAATAAGCTAGAAAAAAGTCAAAACGAATATTATCCAACAGTTGAAAAAAGTAGGAAACATGTAATAATAAATACTCCCCACCTCAAATCTACTGATGTGGAGGTATATGCTGGAAAAACTTATCTTTTTACAGCTACTGTTAGTAGACATGGTGATATTAAGGTACGAACAAGCTCAACACTTGCATATGATATGCTAGATTACATAGATGAAGGTGAAGATATAATTTTAAAACCGATTCAATAAATGCGTAAGGGAATTAATATGAAATTATCTGTAATTGGTACTGGATACGTTGGTACAGTCACTGCAGCTTGCTTTGCAGAACTAGGTCACGAAGTTATATGTGTTGACACTGATGAAAAAAAGGTTGATATGATAAATTCTCGACAAGCTCCTATTATTGAAGATGGACTTGATGAAATCCTAAAAAGGAATGTCGGAGTATCTCTTCATGCAACTAATAATTATGAAGAAGCTGTGAGAAACACTGATTTCTCATTTATATGCGTTGGAACACCTTCAGATATAGATGGAAATATTGATTTGCAACCACTTAAGAATGCATGCAGATGTTTAGGTACGAATCTCAGAAACAAAAAAAAGTATCATTGTGTTGTGGTTAAAAGTACTGTTGTCCCAAAAACCACTGAAGATGTTGTAATCCCCATTATAGAAAAGGAGTCAGGAAAATCAGCAGGGTCTGAATTTGGCGTTTCAATGAATCCAGAATTTTTACGTGAAGGGAAAGCAGTATACGACTTCATGAACCCTGATAAGATAGTTATTGGCGGTATTGATAAACGTTCACAGTTGTGTGTGAAAGAACTATATGATAAAATTGATACTAACGTAAGTATAACAGATCTCAAAACAGCTGAAATGATCAAATATGTTAATAACTCATTCTTGGCTACTAAAGTGTCATTTGCAAATGAAATAGGTAACATATGCAAGCTAATGGGCATAAATACATACGAAGTTATGGAACAAGTTGGCAAAGATTTTAGGATATCTCCTCATTTTCTTAGAAGTGGTGCAGGTTTTGGTGGCTCATGTTTTCCGAAAGATGTTCGGGCTCTTATAGGAAAGTCGATTGAGCTAGGTTATGACCCTAAGATTCTACAATCAGTTATTGAACTTAATGAAAAACAACCACTAAAAGTAATTGATATACTAAAAAAGAAAATGAACAAGCTGGAAGGAACACAAATCACTGTACTTGGACTTGCATTTAAAAGCGGTACAGATGATATTAGAGAATCCAGTTCAATACCTATTATTAATTATCTGCTTGAAAAAGGAGCTTATGTTGTAGCTTATGATCCACTTGCTATGAATAATATGAGAAACGTATTCTCTAATATTAGATATACATCTACTATTGAAGAAGCTTTAGAGAATTCAGATGCCTGCTTGTTGATGACTGACTGGGATGAATTTAGAGAAATAGATAATGAGTTAAATCTTATGAAAAGAAAACTAGTCATCGATGCTAGGTATGTATTAAATCCTAATGATATTAAGGCTGATATTAAATATGAAGGACTATGCTGGTGAATTCTGTTAAAACTATCAGCTAACAAAAAAAGTAATACGAATATCTATATTTAACAGTTAATATGAAGAAAATAACAATTATTGATTATGGCCTTGGTAACTTGAGAAGTGTAAAAAAAGGCCTTGAATTTGTCGGCTCACACCCAAAGATATCGAGCAAACCATGTGAAATAATTAATTCAGATGGTTTGATTCTTCCCGGTGTAGGAGCATTTTCAGATGCAATGAATAACATACAAAGTCTTAGGTCGACAATAAATGATTTTATAGATATGGGACGTCCAGTTCTTGGAATATGTCTTGGGCAACAACTAATAATGACATGTTCTGAAGAGGGTGGTGATATTGAGGGTCTAAACATAATTCCAGGAAGTGTTAGAAAGTTTCCATGTAATAATTTAAAGGTTCCTCATATGGGATGGAATTCGATAAAAATAATACATGATCATCCTCTGTTTAGAGGAATAGAAAATGGTGAGTATTTGTATTTTGTACATTCTTATTATGTAAAAACTGACATAAAACACTCTCTTGCTTCCTGTGACTATGGGTTAGATTTTTCAGCATCTGTTATAAGTGAAAAGGGGAACGTCATTGGGACACAATTTCATCCAGAAAAAAGTGGTGATGCTGGACTGAAAATATTAAAGAATTTTGTAGACATGTGCTAAAAATCTAATAAGGAGATTCTAATGGATATTGAAAACTATGCAAAAAAGGGGATAATAAAAGGTGAAAAAAACCTTGAAGAAAAAATAGCTCAGCGAATTATTGAAATTAAGGATATAAGCTTTGAGTCTGCAAAAAGGATTGCACAAGCAGCAATAACTGAAGTGAATTGTGCACTTGATGCAGAGGGCGATATATTAACATCTACCAAATCTGGGGTTACTATGGGACAGTTTGGAGTAGGTTCGAGGGGTTTAGGTGATTTTTATGCACATGAAAAAATAGCAGAAGTAATTGGGGATACTAATGCAATTGTTGATAGTTCACATTTAGATGACTCCGGAGTAATAAAAAATATTGGAGGAGATTATATTGTTCTTACAGTTGATGGCCTCCACTCAAGGCTGAGCGATTATCCATTTCTTTCAGGGTTTCATGTTGCTAGAGCTTCATTAAGAGATGTTTATGTTATGGGGGCAAGACCACTAGCACTTTTTTCAGACATTCACATAGCAGATGATGGTGATGTAGCTAAAATATTTGATCATATTGCAGGAATCACAACAGTTTCAGAGATCACAGGTATACCTCTAGTGACTGGAAGTACTCTTCGAATAGGTGGTGATATGGTAATTGGTGAAAGAATGACCGGAGGTCTAGGAGCTATAGGAATTACTGAAACTTTAACCTCAAGAGTATTGACTCAAGAAGGCGATTTAATATTAATGACAGAAGGAGCTGGAGGAGGAACCATATCAACAACAGCTCTTTATTATGGGATGCATGAAGTTGTAGAAGAGACAATAAACTTGAAGTTTATAAAGGCATGTGAAGCCCTTTTGAAATCAGATTTAATCAATCATATTCATTCAATGACAGATGTAACTAATGGGGGAATTAGGGGTGATGCAAATGAAATTTCAAGAACAGCTAATGTTGGAATGGTATTTTATGATGAAGCAATAAAGGACTTGATTAACCAAAAGGTTTTTCGGATGCTTAGAAAGCTTGAAATTGATCACCTAGGAGTATCTTTAGATTCTCTGCTAATTACTATACCAGAAAAATATGCTGAAGATGTAATTGATTTAGTACAAAATGCTGGTGTTAAGATTGATATAATTGGGAAAGTTGTCCATGAAAAATCATCTAAGATAATAATTGATGGTGAAACAAAGGATTTTACTCCACAGTTTAGAGAATCTGCGTATACTCCTATAAAAAAAGCAGTTGGAGAAGACACCCCTAATAACTTTTCAGCGATGAAAGAAGCTGTTGATATAGCTGCAAAAGAAGCTTCTAATAAAAAAAGGAAAGTAGTAAAAAAACTAAAGGATGAAATTGTTTTTTAATTGTTTTCATCTTTATTTTCTTCTTTGGAATTATCTTCAACTTCAAGTGGCTCAACGACTAATATAGGTCCATCCTTATCAACTATTTTTACTTTTTCACCCTTTTGAATAATTCCGTCCTTAGTTCTCGCTCTCCAAAATTCTCCAAGGTATCTTATATAACCTTGAGCACTTGGTGACAGTTCATCAGAAGCTTCTGCAACATCTCCGATCATTTCACCAATTACTGGTTTTTTCTTTCTTACGTCCATAACTTTTTGAATAGCTATTATCGTAAGAACTAAAATAACAATGCTTGGAATTATAACAGCTATTGCCATGTCAATTTGCACATCTGCTGGTACAAAGTAGTCTGGATAGTCCATAGGTATTAGTAATACACTGCCAATAATCACACATACAACTCCTGCCAATCCAAATACGCCAAACCCAGGTTCCTGCAACTCAAGAATTAATAGTCCTGCACCTACTATTATTAAAAATAGTGCTGCAATATTTACATCGAAGCCCATGCCCATAAGCCCAAGCGTGATTGCGATTAAGCCAAATATTTCTGGACCATATCCAGGATTAGATATGCCAAAAATAAGTCCATAAATACCAAGGAGCATAAGCAAAGAGGAAATCAAAGGGTTAGATATTATGTTTAAGAAAGCTAATTGAAAGCTCGGCTCATAATACTCGATGCTAGCTTCGGTTGTGTTAAGTTCTTTTCCTTTGATGACTGTTCCATGAACGCTCTTTAGTAGTTCTTCACTATTTGGTGCTACATACTCTATAATATTCACATCAAGGGCTTGATCTGCGTTGAGATTCAAGTTTTTTGTGATAAACTCTTCTGCAATTGTTTCATTTCTTCCGTGCATGCTTGCTTTTTCTCTAGCAAAAGCAACAAGTGCATTGATTAACTTATCATCTTCAACAGGTTCTGAGAGTCGAACTGGTTGAGCAGAGCCTATTAAGGTATTTGGAGCCATTACAGCTATATCTGTACTAATTAGTATTATTGTTCCTGCAGACCATGCCTTAGCTCCAGGTGGATGTACATAACCAATGATAGGTACATCTGTATTTTCAATTAGTTCTATTATTCTGAATGTCTCTTCCAGTCCTCCACCCGGGGTGTCTAATTTTAGTATTATAGCTTCATAATATTGGTTTTCAGCTTCATTTATAGCTTCTTTTAATATTTGATCGGAAGCTGGTGTAATTGCATTTGAAAGCTTTACAACTAACACAGTGTTTTGCTCATCCGCACTCACGGGAGCAATTGAAAAAAATAAAAGAGATAGTAATACAAAAAAGATAAATCTTGAAATAGATTTTTTTCTCATTATGGTTTACCTGATTTCATCTTTTTTTGTGCTACTGCTTCTGTTATACCTGCAATCTCACCTGCACCAGTAGTGCTAGTTATAACAATTAAATTTTGCTCTCTTGCTATTTCTGCAAGTGTTTGCAATTCTCTTAACTTAATTCCTACTGGCATATCTTGATAAAGGTTTGCAGCATCTTGCATTTTTTTGGCAGCCAAAAACTCCCCTTCTGAAAGTATAATTCTGGATCTTTTCTCTCTTTCAGCTTCAGCTTGTTTTGCGATTGCTCTATGCATAGTTTTTGGTAAAGTCACATCTCTTACAGTTACAGATGTCACTTTTATGCCCCAAGGGTCAGTTGAGGAATCAAGGATTTCTTGAATATCTTTGTTAATTTCTTCTCTTTGAGATAGAATATCATCAAGCTCAATTCGACCCATAACATCTCTCAAAGTTGTTTGTGAAAGCATTGCAGTTGCATATCTGTAATCCTCAACAGCTGTAACTGCAGCCCCAGGCTCAACAACTTTATAGTACACGATTGCATCAACGTCCACACTCACATTATCTTTTGTAATGACGTTTTGTTTTGGTACATCAATAGTAACAACTCGTAAATCTACTTTTACGGTTTTATCAATTATTGGTATTATCAAGAAAAGGCCAGGACCTTTAACTCCCTCAAATCGGCCTAATCTAAAAATGACCACTCTTTCGTATTCATTAACAACTTTAATGCTCTGTGAGAGGATAATTATTATAACAATTAATGTAGGTATTATATATTCACTAACCATATTTTCACCATGCTATGTTATTCTTCTTTGAAAGGTATTATACTTTGAATCTTATTGATTGAAATTGTAGTTATATAATGCAAATAAATTACGGCCCACTTACCATAATATTAATCGTTCATTATTTATAAATAAAGCGCAAAATAGAACAATTATTTTTAATTAGAACTTTGAAGTACGATACTAATATGATAATATTATCTAACCTAATTTAAAAAATACCAAATAGCTATAATAAATATAACGAAGGATAAAATGAAACAAAAATGTAAATATTGTGACGGTAAAGGGCACGAGATTATTTCTGTAGAAAGATGCAGTGAATGTAAAGGTACGGGAAAATCAAAATCAGTTGATTTAATGGCACTTTCTGAAAAAAATCTTGATAGTTTTTTATCAGAAGGGTCGTCTTGCCAAAGGTGTAATGGTAAGGGTGAAATTGTATCAACTAACAAGTGCGAATATTGTGAAGGCAAGGGAACTTTTTTTTACTGTGATAAATGTAAAACACCTATTTTTAAAGAAAATGTTGAAGAAAACCTTTGTCAAAATTGTAAAAGTAAACAATCCGTGCACTTTCTTGATGACTCTTGTACTTTAGAGGAGGTAGAAGTAGGGAAACTTTATCACGGTAAGGTAAATAGTCTACCACCATTTGGCGCATTTATAGATTTGAATTCAAGGATAAGAGGTCTTGTCCACACAAGCAATATCGACCATCCATTAGAGGAGAATTCGAATGTGGTGGTACTGGTAAAAGAGATAAAACAAAATGGAAACATGGATTTAATCCCAAAAAAAATTGAAACTTACAACAAAATAGAAGTTGAAAAAACTCTTCCCCTAGTAAAATCATCAGAACTTGAACAATTTATTGGGAAACATGTAAGGGTGGAAGGAGAAATTATACAAATAAAACAAACAGCTGGACCAACTATTTTTACGGTCTCAGACGAAGACGGTCTTATCTCGGGAGCAGCTTTTGTTAGAGCTGGAGAAAGGGCATATGAAGATATCCTATCTGATATGGTAGTGAGCGCTACTGGAGAAGTCACAGAGCGTGGTGATGAACTACAGCTCGAAATAATGAGTATGAAAAAGCTTACAGGTGATATGAGGGACGCTGTTTGGGACAGAATTGAATCTGCAATTGATAAAAGATCAGCTCCTTCAGAGACTGAATTTCTTGTTGATAGTGATATCTTAGAAAAGCTTCGCCCTTCTATGAAAGAAGTGGCAAAAGTGATTAAAAAATCAATCATTAAATCAAGGCCAATTATTTTAAGACATCATGCAGATGCTGATGGAATGACTGCAGCTCTTGCAATAGAACAAGCTATACTACCTTTAATAAATGAGATTGGAGGGTCAGATGCAGAGCACTTTTTCTATAAGAGATCCCCCTCAAAGGCTCCATTTTATGAGATGCTTGATGTAGTAAGAGATATTTCTTTTGCCCTTGAAGACTATTCTCGACATGGCCAAAAAATGCCCTTAGTAGTTTTGGTTGATAACGGATCTACAGATGAAGACGTACCTGCAATGAAACAAGCAAAGATATACGATATTGATATGGTTGTAGTAGACCATCATCATCCTGATAAAGAAGTTGACAATTATCTAAAAGCTCATGTAAATCCAGCACATTCAGGTGGAGATTTTGGTATTACTACTGGAATGCTTTGTACTGAAATTGCAAGAATGATAAATCCATATGTAGCAGAAGACATAAAGCATCTACCTGCAATATCAGCAGTTGGAGATAGGTCAGAAGCTCCAGAAGCAAGAAAATATATTGATCTTGTAAGTGATAAATATAGTTTGGATAACCTTAAAGATATAGCTTTAGCACTAGACTTCTCAGCCTTTTGGCTGAAATTTAGTAGCGGAAAAGGAATAGTTGACGATATTGCTAATTTAGGAAACAAAAAAAGGCATAATCAAATAGTATCACTTTATTGTGAACAAGCAAATGATATGATAAAATCTCAGTTAGATGCTTGTATCCCTAACGTAAAATCTAGAGAATTGCCAAATGGAGCCATATTAAATGTACTGGATGTTGAAAACTTTGCACATAAATTCACGTTCCCCCCACCAGGAAAAACTTCTGGCGAAGTCCATGACATTTTAGTGAAACGGTACGGAAATGTTCCAATAATCACTATTGGGTATGGCCCTGATTTTGCTGTAATTCGGTCAAAAAAACTGAAAATGAACATTCCACAACTAGTTAAAGAACTACACGAAGAGGTTGCGGGTGCAGGAGTAAGTGGTGGCGGTCACTTGGTCGTAGGAAGCATTAAATTTGTTGAAGGGAAACGTACAGAGGTTCTTGAACTCCTGGCTAAAAAAATAGGAGAAACAGAGGTAGAAAGCTAAAACCTTAGTCCATTCTCATGATACGTATCATTGCTTTTACGGGTACACTTGATATGGATTCAGTACCTCGTTTATCAACTAAGACGGCAGCTCCTACTGGCAAGGCTCCAAACTCTTTAAGTTGCTTTATTACTTGAGAAATAGTTGATCCTGAGGTTATTACATCATCTACTATGATACATCTTTTGCCATCAACATTTCCAAAGTTACGACTTATTATTCCACCGGGATGTGTGTTATCTACTCGTTGACCTAAAACATGGAATACAGCGAACTCGGTTCCTAGTTCTTCAGCCATTAAGCTTGCAATAGGGACTCCACTTGATGTAGTGCCTACTATGGTGTCAACATCTTCATTTGTTTGGCTTAAAAGGTCTAAAACCATATCAGCCATAACTTTTGATATATACCTTAGTCTATAGGAGCTTTTACCAATACTACTCCAATCTACAGAAATATCTTTTGGGGCTTGAATCTCTTCACCCTTTCTTGCCCTTGAAAGCAACCAAGTAGCAGTTTCTCTTGAAACATTAAGTTCATCTGCAACTTGTCCGGTGACTAGCCCTTTAGCCTGAAGATCTACGGCTTTTTGAATTAATTCTTCAATATTTTTCATATAATCCCCTGTATGTTATCATGAATAATTAATTTATTGTACTTTTTGTGAAATGTTATAGTTTTCTTTTTCTGCTTTTTTTTAAAGAAGACCCACAAACTGGGCATACACTCCCAGCCTTGAATTTTTTTTTACATCCAGTACACTTTTTAATCCACAAAATAACATCTTCAATTTTTTTTTGAGCAACGGGTTTTACGTTAAGCTTTAGCAAAAGTGCTACATTTTGAACTGAAAAGTCATCTGTAAGTAAAACTGATTTTCCCTTATACTCTAAAGCTTTAGCTAATATGTCAATATCAGTCTTTGAAAGGGAATCTATATCCATGCTATATTTAGCAATCTGATTTACCTTGTTAATATAATCAGTTTTTGGGCTTTCCACAAATAAAGTATGTTGTGATGCAATTTCTAAATTGTTTTTTGCTTCTGTACTATATAATTCTTTGATTACAGAAGGTACTGTGATTATGCAGAAATCTTTTAAATCAATTTTTTCTATAAATGCTGCGGAATCAGCGATAACACGCTTCATTATCAATTCTCCAATAAAGAAAAGTGGAATTGCATGTATAGTTTGACTAACACAATAAATACATTATTAAAGAATGTTTATTTTATAGGTTAACACTAGTTGTTATATGTATATTAGTTTAACCTGCCTGAGGATAGAAATGTATGGATAATAAACTTGTAAGAACAAAAATTGTTAAAGAACTTAAAAATTATATCAAAAAAACCGGATTAGAAGGCGCAGTTGTTGGAATAAGTGGAGGAATTGATTCATCTTTGACCACATTCCTGATAACCGAAGCTATTGGGCCAAAAAAAGTATTGGGGATTCACATGCCTCAGGGGCGCTTAACTAGTAAGAAGGAATCAAATGATGCATTTGAAATTGCAAACCAATTAGGTATAGAATATATGATAATAGATATTGATCCTATATTTGATTCTTACAGAGAACAGTTGAGTTTAATGGACTCTAGTTTAAAAGTATACTCAGAAGCAAACCTCAAAGCAAGAATAAGAATGTCTATTCTGTACTATTACTCTAACCAGCTAAATAAGCTTGTTATAGGCACAGGAAATCGCACTGAATTGTTATTAGGATATTATACAAAATATGGAGATGGTGGTGTTGACATAGAACCTATAGGCGATTTATATAAGACACAAGTTCAAGAACTTGCTCATCATGTTGGTATCCCAGAACATATCATTTGTAAACCCCCATCTGCAGGTCTGTGGCCAGGCCAAACAGATGAAGAAGAGTTAGGATTACCTTATGAAACTATAGATTCTATTTTGATGCTGTTAGATTGTGAACTTTCAAAAAAAGAGATATTGAACAAATCAACGGCATCTCCTGAAGATATAGAATATTTATTGAAAAGAATTGAAAATAATAGGCATAAAAGACATCCACCAAGTACATTTGACATTATCAGTAGAGGTTAAGTAGATGGGAAAATGTTACTATGCCTTCCTTGTTGCATAATTCGAATTAATGGCTTTGCAAGATGGCGACGTGCTCCAGGCGGTACCTCATAAAAACCAGGACTAATATCTCTTTTTAGTTCAATAGCTTGTTTTAAACTACTGTTTTTTTTACACTTTTTACACCTATAACCCTTATTCTTCCCAGCTGATTCCATTCTTTTTTTGCATGAAGGGCAAATTGGATTAATAATTTCATAATATTTGGTAAGTGTTTTAATATGTATCTTTTCAATATTCAACGTAGAACCCATAACACTCCCAAACAAAACTACAATATCCCCTGGTAGTAATTTTTTTATTATATGCCTAAATTGTTTAGTAGGTTCGTAAGCTGCACAATCCAGTTTATAACCATAATCATCACAAACTCTTAAAATTATATGGCCGCCATGTAGAGTTTTAGGAATACTGTCAACTATGCACCTGACTTTATAAGATTTCATATTAACTATTTTTTTAATAGTATCTACAGCCAATATGTGCATATCAGTTCCTTGGTTTGTTCGGAAAAGTGCACTATTTTCAACACTTTCAGATTTTAACATAGAAATAAATTGAAAGATACTTTCTATGCAAGATCCCCTAATTCCATAAAGTACAGGATCCCCAGATTTTGGGATGCATACTGCTTTTTTTGCTGTAGTGTCTACATTATCCCATGTTTTTGGGTATGTTTTTTTGTGAGCCATAAAAATGGTTTTCTCATCAACATATCTTAAATTACCCCAAGCTTCTCTTTTTCTATAAGCTATATATTCATATGTATAGTCCATCTTATCATCAAATACTGCTCCACAAGCTGCAAGTGCACCTATCAAACCTCTTCCATTTTTAAAGCCTTTGTACTCTAAGCTCATTCTATTGATCATACTTATAGCTGAATTTATTTCAATAACACTTCTTGTTGCTTCCCTAAAGAAGGCAACAAGTTGACTTTGTGCATTCTTAGAAATATTATCGGGTACAAAGACAATACCTGGATTTGTATTTTCATCAGATAAGCGAGAAAGTTGAAAAACTCGTTTACTAACATGTTTTATTACATCTTGGGGAACTTCGGTATTAATTTGTAGGGCAACAGCAGCATTACCTCTTGTTTTATAAGGAATTGTTGGATTTAGTCGAATTAATAATAAGTCCTTGGAAACTTCTCCAAACTCTATTAACTCATCTGCCAGAGTAGTGCATAAATATGTTGTGCACATACCTTCTCTTGAATCTGTATCATCAATTCCAATAATCATGCTGTAATCTCAAGTACATTAAATTATTAGTATTAACTCGTTTTATGGACAATTATATATATATGTGTATATGTATATACGGTATAATTATGACAAAAGAAGTCCTTATACATCAAGTAATTGATGTGCTAAGACAGTCAGGCTTCATTGTGTCCGATCGCTGCAACATTAGGCCAAGGTGCTTTGATCTTGCTGCTAGGCGGGATGACATATTACTTTTTTGTAAAATATTATACAATATAGATGGTCTGAATGAAGAAACTGCTAAAGAAATAAAAGCTTTAGCTAGCTATCTAAATGGGTCACCGTTAATTATTGGAGCAAAAACAAGAGATCAAATGCTAGAGGATAGTGTAGTATATATGAGGTATGAAATACCTGCACTTAATGCACAAACTCTATATGACTATTTGGTTGAAGGGGTACCTCCACTTGTTTCTGCTGCCCCCGGTGGTCTCTATGTATCAATAGATGGAGACGTTCTTAAAAAAGCTAGGATTGATACATCTTTATCCTTAGGATCTCTGTCATCACTTATTGGGGTATCCAGACGTACCATAAGCAAGTATGAAGAAGGTGGAATGGCAGCATCAATTGAAGTTGTTCTACAGCTAGAGGATCTTCTAGATGTTGCTCTAGCAAGATCAATAGATTTCCTCAACTCATTCAATGAAATTCCATCAGTTCCCAACACCGAGAATGATCCAAACCAGCAACCAAAAGTTCCAAATGATAGTGTATTAGAAACACTACATCTTTTAGGATATAATGTACTTTCCACATCTCAGGCACCATTTAAAGCTGTTTCAAAAGATGAAACAAATATTATGCTGACAGGTATAAGTGAATACAGTAGTTCGATGCTAAAAAGAGCTCACCTAATGAGTAATATTTCTTTAATTACTGAAACAAGATCTGTCTTCATCATAGATGGGCATCTAAAATCGGAATCAGTGGAGAGCACAGTTTTAATCGAAAAAGAAGAACTTAATAAAATATCTGACCCCGATGATTTACTTACACTTATAGAAAATAGGATGAACTATAAGTTATCATAATAATTTATGTTAGCTCTTTTGAGTGAATCATACATATATTCTTGACAAATATGCTTAAGTTTAGCTCCAAAACTATAATATAGTGAAACTTCATAAGGAGTCTCAATGATTTTTAATATAGCAGTTTTAGCTTCTGGTAGAGGCTCGAATTTACAATCTATTATAGATAATATTGAGAACGGTTATATTCCAAATGCGTCTGTTAAACTTGTGGTCAGTGATGTAAACAAAGCATATGCACTACAGCGAGCTAAAAAGCACTCAATTGAATCATTATACCTAAACCCATTAGAATTCAAATCAAAAAAAGAATATGAAAAACTATTAATCGAAAATCTCCAAAAAAGAGGCATTGATTTAGTTTTATTAGCAGGTTACATGCGCCTTCTCGGAAATTCGTTCATATTACAGTATAAAAATAAAATAATGAACATTCATCCATCTTTACTCCCTTCTTTTAAAGGTTTAGATGCACAAAAACAGGCTTTGGAATACGGGGTGAAAGTCTCAGGGTGTACAGTACATTTTGTTGATGAAGGTATGGACTCCGGTCCCATAATCTTACAGGAGGCTGTTAAAGTCTGTGAAAATGATACTGTTGCATCCTTATCTGAAAGAATTCTTGAAAAAGAACATATAATATACCCCGAAGCTGTAAAACTATTTGTAGAGGGTAAACTTAAAGTGGAAGGCCGGATTGTAGTAAATGATTAACTAAGGTTATTTTAACTAATTAATATTATCTTCATTAAAAAACAGTGGATGAGTAACAATGTCTTATATTTCAGAAATGGATTCAGAAATAAGTAATGTTTTAGAATTAGAAGCTCAACGCCAACAAGATAAACTAAATTTAATAGCTTCAGAAAACTATGTGAGCCCTGCAGTTATGGAAGTACAAGGGTCTATTATGACAAATAAGTATGCTGAGGGCTATTCTGGGAAAAGATATTATGGTGGTTGTGAATATGTTGACATAGCAGAAGATTTAGCGATTGAAAGGGCAAAAGATCTATTTGGTGCAGACCACATAAATGTGCAACCTCATTCTGGTTCAGGCTCAAATATGGCCGTTTACTTTTCAGTTTTAAAACCTGGAGACACGATTTTGTCAATGGATTTAACCCATGGTGGACATCTTTCTCATGGAAGCCCTGTAAACTTTGCGGGTCAGCTTTATAACATAATACCTTACGGTGTTGATAAAGAGACTGAAAAATTGGATTATGAAGCATTGATGGACTTAGCTAAAAAACACCGGCCAAAGATGATTGTTTGCGGTGCATCTGCTTATACTCAAGAAATTGATTTCAAGCAATTTAGAGAAATCGCAGATTCAGTTGATGCTTATCTTTTATCTGATATTGCTCACATTGCGGGTTTAGTTGCAGCAGGAGTACACCAAGATCCTGTACCATACTCTGATTTTGTTACAACAACTACACATAAAACTCTGAGGGGGCCAAGAGGTGGTATGGTAATGTGTAAAGAAGAATATTCAAAGGCCGTAGATAAGTCTATTTTCCCTGGTATTCAAGGGGGCCCTTTGATGCATGTTATCGCCGCAAAAGCTGTTGCTCTTAAAGAAGCCCAGACAACTAAATTCAAAGAAGATCAAGAAAGAACAGTTGGGAATGCGAAAAGATTATGCGATAAACTAGTTGAGGATGGATTCTATTTGGTCTCAGGTGGTACTGAGAACCACATGATGCTTATTAATCTAAATAAGCAAGGTGTGACTGGTAAAGAAGCAGAAGCTGCATTTTGTAAAGCTAATATAGTCTTAAACAAAAACACAGTTCCTTTCGAAACTAGAAGCCCATTTGTAACTAGTGGGGTCAGAATAGGGACACCGTCTGTAACAACAAGGGGTATGACCATAAAGGACATGGACAAAATAGCAGATTTTATAGATCAAGTCATTATTAATGAGGAAAGTGATACCACTCTTAAAAAGATTGGTGACGACGTCAAGAGCTTATGTCATAAGTATCCCATTTATAAAAACTTTCAATAATAGGTGAAATGATGAGTGCACCTTCTTCGGAATCAAAGATAATCGACGGCAGAAAATTAGCAAAGAAAATAGAGACTAGAGTAAAAAAAGAAGTAGAGGATCTAAATGAAAGAGGAATAAGTCCCTGCTTATGTTCTATTCTTGTGGGAAATGATCCTGCTTCGAAACTATATATCAAGCTCAAACATAAAGCCTGCGAGAGGGTTGGCATAACTGCAAAAGACTTTCAGCTATCTGCCGATGTATCTCAAGAGGAGCTAATCGATTTAGTTAAAGAGTTAAATAAAGATCAGAGTATCCATGGCATATTAGTCCAACTGCCATTACCTCAAAATATAAATGATAAAAAGATAATGGAATCTATAGACACATCAAAAGATGTAGATGGTTTTCATCCTCTTAATATGGGTAATTTGCTCATTGGGAATGAGAAAATAGTTCCATGTACACCACATGGAATTATTCATGCTCTTGAAGAATACAATGTAAACATCCAAGGAAGCAACGCAGTAATTGTAGGACACAGCAATGTTGTTGGCAAACCACTTGCTTCAATGCTATTAAATAGAAATGCAACGGTTAATGTGTGCCACGTATATACAAATGATTTAGCAAATTTCACAAAACAAGCAGATATACTAATAGTTGCTACTGGAGTGAAACATTTGATAAAAGCTGAAATGGTTAAAAGTGGGAGTGTTATCTTTGATGTTGGAATCACAGAGGAAGATGGCAAAATCTATGGAGACGTGGATTATGAAAATGTTATTGATAAATGCTCTTTAATAACTCCAGTTCCAGGAGGAGTTGGCCCAATAACTGTAGCTACTCTATTAGAACATGTTATACAATCTACTAAAATATCCATAAATGATACTTAAAGTAGCCCTACTTTTTATTGAATAGAAATAAAATCCATATTTAAGATTGGTTTAGATGGTAATTGATTCGAGTATATGTGGATTAAATATTGGTGATAAATACCCAACTAGACTGATGGGTGTGCTAAACCTTAGTGATGAATCATTCTATAAAGCATCTGTGGTAGACGAGGACTCCTTACTTGACGTTGCTGAAGATATGATTTGCAAAGGTGCAGATATATTAGATGTTGGAGGTAGATCAACATGGCCCTTAGCAACTCCTATTTCAAAACAAACTGAAAAGACACGGTTAATGCCAGCTTTGGACACACTTTGTAATAATTTAAACATCCCAATTTCAGTAGATACTATGTTTGCTGATATAGCAGAAGAAGCCTTGAACCGTGGAGCACATATAGTAAATGATGTATCTGGGCTGACCTCGGATGCAAATATGGTGACTGTGCTTAGGGAATACGATTGCCCTGCAATTTTAATGGCATCAAAAAACAAAATCGGTGATCCAAGAGGTATAGATGAGGTAATATCTGCTCTTGGAGAGATTTTGAAGAAAGCACAATTGAATGAAATAGACACATCTAAGCTTATATTAGATCCTGCGATAGGAAAATGGGTGCCAAATAAAACCGCTACACATGATTTTGATGTTATTGATAACTTTGAAAGACTTAGAGTATTTAATAACCCGATTCTAGCTGCAATATCTAGAAAATCAGTAATTGACGCAATTATTAATAAACCTCCAGAAGAACGACTACTTGGTAGTCTTGCAGCAACATCAATTGTCGTTAATAAAGGTGCACATATTATCAGAACCCATGATGTCGAGCAAACAGTTGATGTTGTAAAGGTCGCTACAGCTCTTCGTTCGTTGCCAATTGAGGATACTGGAAATGGGGTTTCTATAAAAGTATTGGATATAACTGATCAATCAGACTTGGTATATTATATGAAGTCTATAGGTACAACTGAAGCTGGCTGCCATATTATGAAAAAAAAATCGATAACAAAAACTGTTAAAATAACTAATATTTCCTCTACAGAGGCTCTTATAATAAAGCAGGAAATTCTTGCACGAGGCGGTGATGCAGCTATTCCTAAAGGGGCAATATCTCATGAAATAGATGATGTTGATATAATTTTAATAGGAACTACTTTACAACTGGAAAAACTGGCCAATAAGCTTTCTTACCAGGCACGCAACCTACCTATGATTGCTCGAAAGCTTAAAAAGATATTATATACCAAAAAAAAATATATGAACTTGGATAAATTATGATCATTTCCGAAGACAAACCAATAGCGGAAATTCTTGAGTCAATAGAAAACCATAGCTCAATTTTTATTGTTGGATGTAATACATGTGCAGCTAAGCTTCATGTTGGCGGAGAGCAAGAAATTCTTTCAATGAAATCTGTCCTTGAGAATTCAGGAAAAAAAGTTGTCGGTTGGGCACTTCCAACTGCTGCATGCAGTATAAGGTCATGGGATCATTTAGCTGAAAAAGATAGGTCAATAAATAAAGCAGATGCTTTGTTAGTTATGGCTTGTGGGAGTGGAGCATCAGTGATTAGTAAACTTGGAACCATAGATGTATTTCCATCTAATAACACAGTATCTCTTGGAGGCTCATACAAAGGGGAAGTGCTACCAGATCAATGTAAAATGTGTGGTAATTGTACACTTTTTTATTTTGGAGGTATTTGTCCCTATTCTCAATGTCCTAAGAAGTTATTAAATGGTCCATGTGGTGGTTGTAGCGATGATGGGGCATGTGAAACAGATAATGACAAAGAATGCGTCTGGGAATTGATTTATAAAAAACTTGATGAAAAAAACAGTCTTTATTTATTGGAAAGAATATTTGAGCCAAAAGTGAATAAATAAAGTCGAGCAACTTATGGATGATCTATATGCAAGGCTCTTTTGTAGATAAAATAAGGTCTAGAAATTTTGTTATCACTGCAGAAATAACTCCTCCTAAAGGAAGTAATCCTTTCAATGCCATTGAAGATGCCGCACTGATTAGGAATTTAGTTGATGCGATAAATATAACAGATAACAATAGAGGAGTTATGAGGATGAGTCCTATTAGCCTAGGAAAGGTACTTCAACAACAAGGGTATGAACCAATAATTCAAATGACTTGTAGAGACCGAAACAGGCTAGCATTACAGTCAGATTTACTTGGGGCAGCTGCTCTTGGACTCAAGAACTTTTGCATTATGACAGGAGATCACGTTAGTTGTGGAGACCATCTAGGTGCAAAATCAGTATATGACCTTGATTCCGTTCAGCTAATATCTATGATTCGAAAAATGGAAAGTGGGTTTGATTTCAGTGGTAACAAACTTGAAGACCCACCTGAATTTATTTTAGGTGCAGTTTCGAACATAAACCCTTTAAAAAAAGGACAGATGCTAAAACTTCGCAAAAAAGCTACTTTTGGATTAGACTTTATCCAGACACAAGCGGTTTATGACACTGAAATGTTCAAGAATTTTTGTAAGCTAATAGGTGATTTAGAAACTCCAATAATTGCAGGAATAATTCCATTAAAGTCAGCTAGAATGGCTAGGTTCATGAATGCTAATATTCCTGGAATTCATATAGATGGCGAAATTATCGATAGACTAGATATGTCTAAAGATCCAATTCAAGAAGGTCTGGATATAAGCTGTGAAATAATTAAAGATATAAGTGATATATGCCAAGGAATTCATTTAATGCCAGTTGGACAACACTTAAATACACAAAAGCTACTTAAACAGGCTGGATTTTAAAAGCCAGCTATAAATTGAAATTTAATGGACTTATTTCATGAAATCTACTCAAATTCAATGCGCACTCGATGGTAAGATCACTCCTGAAATGAAACAGACTTCTTTTACTGAAAATATTGATGAAGAATTGGTTCTTGAGAGAATATTAAATGGAAGTCTTGTGATAATGAAGAGAAAGTATAAATCACAAACATCTATAGGAGCAGGAGCTACTACTAAAGTAAATGTAAATATTGGAACATCATCTGCATGTGTAGATATTGACGCCGAAATAGAAAAAGCACTAGTTGCTGAAAAATATGGTGCCGATACTATAACAGATCTTTCAATGGGGGGAGAAATTAAAACAATTAGGAGGCACATATTTAATAACACATCTGTTCCTATAACTACAGTTCCAATTTATGAAACTATTATTGAACATGGGTTAGAAAATTTAGAAACTGATCACCTTCTTAAAATGATAGAGCAACATGTCAATGAAGGGATAAGTTCTTTAGTACTACACTTAGTCGATAAAAAGTCACTTGAGCACTTAAAAAGCTCAGGACGTATTATGGGGATGGTATCCAAAGGTGGCTCATTTACTAGCTCTTTCATGATAAAAGAAAACTGCGAAAATCCATTTATTGAATATTTTGACGAGATTTTAGATATATTACGAAGAAAAGATGTTGTTCTATCACTAGGAAACAGTATGCGAGGTGGATGCGTCCACGATAGATTTGATTCATCACAGGGTATGGAAATTGAAAGAAATATACACTTTGCAGAAAAAGCAAAATCATACGGCGTTCAAACAATTATCGAAGGACTTGGTGGTCATATAAATGCTTCTGACATTTCCCCTCACATAAAATACTATAAATCAAAAACAAAATTTCCATTGTTTGTAGCTGGTCCTTTACCTACAGATATCTCTCCAGGCTATGATCATATAGCAGGAGCCGTGGGAGCAAGTATTGCAAGCGGTGCCGGAGCAGATTACATGTGTTATATTACTCCAGCTGAACATCTATCTTTACCTACTCCTACACAAGTTAGAGAAGGACTGGTTGCATTTAAGATTGCGGCTCATATCGGGGACTCTATAAAATATGGATTGAGCGATAAAGATTATGAGCTTTCTAAAAGAAGATCAGTGTTTGATTGGAATGGTCAGATGCAGTATGCAATAGACCCTGAAAAACCAAAAGAAATGTGTCCAAAAGAAGGCCCTTGTTCTATGTGTGGAGAGTACTGTGCAATCCAGATAATGGGAGAATATTTATCCAAAAACTGATAATTATGGACAAGATATACAAAGAACTGGAAATATATGGTATTCCTACCACTATTATAAAAAAAGGAGACTCTATTGCTAACGAAATAGCTTGTTCATTAGATGAAAAAAATCTAACACTAAAAGACAAAGATATTATTGTACTTGCTGAATCTGCAGTTGCAACCTCAGAAGGAAGAATTGTATCATTGGAAAACATCAAGGTTTCAAATGATGCTAGATTACTTGCTTCTAAATACTCTATAGATGAAAGAGAAATGGAGCTAATTCTTCAAGAATGTGATGAAATTATCGGTGGAGTACCTGGTGCTGTCCTGACAATAACAGGTGGAATACTGTCACCAAATGCAGGAATTGATGCATCAAATGCACCTCATGGGCATGTTGTTCTTTTACCATCAAATCCTACTGAAAGCGCATATCGGATAAGGAAAGTACTTGAAAATAAGTATTCTTGCCGTATAGGGGTGATTATAGGGGATAGCAGAACTCAGCCACTTAGACTTGGATGTGTAGGCATTGCACTTGCAGTTTCTGGAATAAACCCAGTTATTGATACAAGAGGCTTGAATGACTTATTCAACAAACCATTAACTATTACATACAGGGCACTTGCAGATAATCTTGTATCAACTGCACAGTTATTGATGGGAGAAGCAGATGAGGGAATTCCTTGCGTATTAATAAGAGGTCTTGATGAAGATATTATAGAAGAACCCATTGAGATTCCATTGTTCTCAACCAAAGAATGTATGTATTACAATAATATAAAAAGTAGTGTTGATTGAGGATTAAGACTTTATTTATAATCCATATAAGGCTAATCTTTTACTAATATATTTTTAAGGATAGGCAATTTTAAATAAGCCTATTGATGTTATTGGTTAATGTGCTAAAACTCTTTATTGTAACAGAAGAGGTTGTTGCATGAAATATCAATGGATTAAAACATCCTGTGGCTATTTTGCAGTAGAAAAAGATGATGGAGATATAGCTTTACCTCTTTTAGTCCGAACCGATAAAGCTCATTTAAAAGACAATTCATGATATCTCCAGAAACTTCTCTAATAAATGCATTTTTAGCCTAAACCACAAAAATGAAATATTCCAAATACCTTTTAAAATAGTAGCAATATTCAATTGACGTTACAGAAATGTATTGTTAGAAAAATAATTCATTAGAAAGTTAAGGTAAACTATCTATACTAAATTACTTTTGAGGTGAGATTTATGAGTAAACCAGTTTTAATGGACTTCACAGCTACTTGGTGCGGGCCATGTAAGATGCAAAAACCAATTCTTAAAGAAATAGAAGAACGAATGGGAGAAAAGGTAGAAATCAAAGAAATTGACGTAGATGAAAATAACGATCTAGCAGGAAAATATGGTATAAATGTAGTTCCGACCTTGATTATCGAAAAAGATGGAGAAGAAATAAAAAGGTTCACAGGCGTTACAAAAGCAGATGTTCTTGGTAGTGAACTTGAAAAATTGATTTAATATTTAATAGAATTCATATCCAAAATAAAAAAAAAATAATTTTTTGGGTATGCTAATTTACTTTATACTGAGGAAAACTAACTAATACATTTAATATTGGTATTGCAAATAATTTTTTAGATAATGAAACAATTAATCTTATTTTTACTTGAATATAATTAGACTACGATTAGGATTTTGGACGTTATTGATAAATATTTAGTAACTTGTTATAAAAACTGCTATTCTCACTTTATTTAACTCGTAGATTGCATCTAGATAGATATTTTAGAGGACATGAAAAGAGCATACTGGCTAGCTTTTAGAGTCTATTTATCATGCAAATAAATCATGGTCTAAATCATTCCAGAGACTTTGGTTCTAGAGTGTTAGGTCATTTACTATATGTTGGCTGAATAGTGCAAACCTTTATAAATGAACATGCTTTTATGATTGTTTGAAAGGATTAGATGATTTGCTTAAAGTATAATTGAACTAACTCATAACTAGCAATCAGGAGAAACTTCAATTGAAGAAAAAAAACAAGTCGAAAGCTTCAAAGGGGAAAAAAGAGGAAGCAGAAGAACCAAACTATCTGAAGATAAAGGAGAAGACCCCTGAAGAGCGAAAGCAAAATCATATAGAAGGCGTCATTAAAACAGCAGTTGCTGCTATTATAGGAATTATTGCAGGTATAGCTGGCTACTATTTACTCGATAAAGCCATTGATTTTACCTGGTATTCAATAATAATCGTGGTAGGTATAATTGCATTTTATCTGCAAAAAGCCGTGTTTCCACTTGTAAAAATAAATACTAAAGATTTTGGAGCTAAAGACTGGCTCTATGTAGAGTTTCTTGTATTAGATTTCTTTTTGATAACATGGATTTTGATGCTAAATTAAACGATTATTTTTTCTTTTAGCATTATATTATACGGCCATTACTCCATATATTAAGGGTATAATAATGAGAATTGCAATATTAAATAGAGATCGATGTCAACCCCGAAGGTGTAGCCACGAATGTGAAAAATACTGCCCAAGAGTGCGAACTGGCGATGAAACAATTATTTTTAAAGACGACGGTAAGCCTGTAATATCTGAAGAACTATGTGTAGGGTGCGGTATTTGTATCAATAAATGCCCCTTTGATGCTATCATGATAATAGGACTCCCTGAAGAATTAGATAAACCTATTCATAGATATGGAGAAAATGGCTTCGCTCTTTATGGGCTTCCACTTCCGCAAAAAGGCCGGGTGACTGGTATATTAGGCCCTAATGGAATCGGTAAGAGTACTGCTGTTAACATATTGTCAGGTTCAATGGTGCCTAATTTTGGAGAAGATAAAGGAGATTGGAATATAGTATTGGATTATTATTCCGGAACTGGGCTATATGACTACTTTAAAGCTTTAATTGACCAAAATATTCGCATATCACAAAAACCACAATATGTAGATAAAATTCCAAAAGCATTTTCTGGGAAAACACGCGATTTGCTTGAAAGCGCAGATGAACGAAAAGTGCTTGATGAGCTGATTGATAAGCTTGAGCTTGAGCAGATTATTGACCGCAATATATCTCAGCTGAGTGGTGGCGAACTTCAGAGGGTAGCTATTGCAGCTTGTGCTTCAAAAGAAGCTGATTTTTACTTTTTTGATGAAATCAGCTCTTATCTTGACATATACCAAAGGATAAATTGTGCCCGACTGATCCAAGAAATCGCAGAAGATAAAGCAGTTTTAGTTGTTGAACACGACCTTGCCATTTTAGATATGCTAGCTGATATGATCCATGTTACTTATGGTATATCTGGTGGATATGGTGTAGTAACTTATCCAAAAGGTGTTCGTATATCAATTAATCAATATTTAAAAGGCTATCTCCCAGAAGAAAATGTCAGAATTAGACCTGAACCAATTGAATTCGAGGTTCACCCACCAAAAATAGAAACTGATATTCAATCAGTTTTGGAATATCCCGAATTTTCTATAAGCTACGGTGAAGATTTTCAGCTTAGCTCTGAATCTGGAGATCTTAAAGAAGGTGAAGTTTTAGGTATTGTAGGATCTAATGGAATTGGGAAATCAAGTTTTGTGAAGGCTCTTGCGGGTGAGATTATGACTGATAAAGGTGACTTGGACATTGGAGTAAAAGTATCCTACAAGCCACAATATATTGCTGGTGACTCATATATACAAGTTGAACATTTTTTAAGAAAAATAACTAAGAAGTTTGATAGTAGTTACTATCAAACAGAAATAAGTAAACCTTTACAGCTCGAACCCCTTTACGATAGGATGTTAAATGAACTAAGTGGTGGTGAACTACAAAGGGTAGCAATAGCTGCTTGCTTGAGTAGAGATGCAGATCTATATCTACTTGATGAACCGAGTGCTCACTTGGATGTTGAACAGAGATCGATGGCAACAAAAGCTATTAAAAGATTTGCTGAAAACACTAAAAAGACCGCGATGGTTGTAGACCATGATATATATGTTATAGATATGCTTAGTGAAAGAATGATTGTTTTTGAAGGAACTCCTGGTTTAACTGGTTATGCATATTCACCCACAAGTATGAAAGATGGGATGAATACTTTTTTGAGCAATTTAAACATCACATTTAGGAGAGATGAAGATACATTACGACCACGTGTTAATAAGTTGAATTCTAGATTAGATCGTGAACAAAAAAGTAATGGGGAATTCTATTACTACAACATTTAAAAAACAACTAACTAAACCCATATATTTTAGATAACCTTTTCATGGTCTACGTTGCCTATGTCATTGATTGCTTGCTAAAACACATTTTCTTGACTTTGCAAGAATGCACGGTTAAAATATTATATAGTTACTTATATACTAGTACATGCTTCTTAAGCAGAACTTTTTAATTAAGATTTATTTTAGTATATATTATAGGTGGTTAATATGGAAGAATTTACTTTAGATGAACTTCTTGAATACAATGGAACTGATGGTAAAAAGGCTTATGTTGCCTACAATGGTAAAGTTTATGATGTAACAGATAGTTTTCTTTGGGATGATGGGGATCATCAAGGCATGCATGAGGCAGGAAAAGATTATTCTAGTGAACTTGGAGATGAAGCTCCTCATGGGGATGACGTCTTAGAAGATTTCCCGGTAGTTGGTACCATTAAAAAATAATATCACATTTATAATTTATTTATTAGAAGTATATTCTAATAAATTTTGATAAAAATAGAAGCTAGTAATTGGGGTGCAAAAATGGTATTTGATTTGCTTGAACAAACCATTCCTTATACTGACATCATGGTCACAAACCTTTTGTTTTCAATATTCATACTGATTGTTGGATATATAGGGATAAAAATAATTCTTAATGGCTTTTTAAAGGGTTTTAAATCTACAAACCTTCCTGGACTTGTAGTCGAATTCCTTGCAACATTCTTTAAAGTTCTATTATATATATTATTAATATTAGTTTTCTTATCATCGCTTGGATTTGATGTTAATTCGGTTGTGATAGGCTTATCTGCGGTTATAGGGCTTATTCTTGGATTTGGCCTGCAAGATACACTTACAAACTTAGCATCAGGCATATGGATTGCAGCTCTTAGACCACTTGATAAGGATGAATTTATTTCGGTCGGTGGTTCTAGTGGAACTGTAAGTTCTGTTGGAATAATGTCAACTGAACTTATAACTCCAGATAATCAACTAATAACAGTTCCAAATAAACTTGTGTGGGGCAACTCTATTATTAACTTTACCAGAATGCCTATAAGAAGAGCAGCAGTTGATGTTGGAATTAGTTATAAATCAGATTTAGACGAGGCTATAAAGATAGCAATGGATCTGATGGAAAAACATCCATTGGTATTAGAAGATCCAGCACCTAATGTAGTTGTATTAGGATTAGGAGATTCTTCTGTAGACTTGCAACTTCGTCCCTGGACCAAAACACCAGATTTGTGGAGTGTCAAGTGGGATTTAACTGGTAAAATATTCAAGGAATATAATGAGAAAGGAATCGAGATTCCGTTCCCACAAAGAGATATTCACATAAAAAAAGAAGAATGAACAGGTAACCTTCTACCTGTTTTATATTTTATTTTTAACTTATTTCATTCTTTAACTAATTTAGCAATTTCGTCACCTACATCTGACGTACCCGCAGTTCCACCCATGTCATAGGTTCTAACTTTACCTTCACTAATGTTTCTTTCTATCGCTTTTACAATATTATCTGATGCTTCTTGTTCACCAAGCTGCTCTATCATCATAGCACCTGCCCAGATAGTTGCGATTGGGTTCACTTTGTTCTGGCCCTTGTATTTTGGTGCAGAGCCATGGATAGGCTCGAACATACTAGTTCCTTCAGGATTTATATTTCCACCCGGTGCAAGCCCTAAACCTCCTTGAATCATTGCACCTAAATCAGTAATTATATCTCCAAACATGTTAGGTGTAACTACCACATCGAACCATTCTGGATTTTTAACAAACCACATTGTAATTGCATCTACGTAATTAAAATCTGTTTTAACCTCTGGATATTTTGAAGACATACTTTCAAATTCTTCTCTCCAAAATCCATAAATATCGGAAAGAACATTAGCTTTATCAACAGAAGCAAGATTCTTTGATCTGTTTTGAGCAAGCTCAAAAGCATACTCCATTACTCTTCTAGTTCCTTCTTTTGAAATCATACCTATTTGATAAGCAATTTCTTCACTATCAGTTTCAATATCAAGGTTAAATTTAGCAGAATATAGGTTTCTATTTACTTCTAGTATTTTTGAAGAAGCACCTTTAGTGGATCTTCCTCCTATTCCTATATACATATCTTCCGTATTTTCTCTGACCACAACAAAATCTATATCATCAGGCGTTTTATCCTTTATTGGTGACCAAACACCATTAAGTAGTTTAATTGGTCTTAGATTTATATATTGGTCAAAGTAAAACCTTGCAGCGAGAAGGATACCTTTTTCCAGTACACCAGGTTCAATTCTTGGGTCACCTATAGACCCTAAATATATTGCAGAATATTGACTTAGTTCTTTTAATGTATCTTCAGATATAAGTTCTCCAGTTTCGAGGAAATGATCTGCACCATGTGGATATTCTATCCACTCAACATCAAATCCGAATTTTTCGCCAGCAGAATCAATTACTTTCATACCTTCTGTCACGATGTCCGGTCCAATTCCGTCTCCCGGAATTACTGGTATTTTATAAGTAGTCATTTAAAATCACCTTCTATTGTACAAAAATCAATTTATTTATGAGATTAATTTTCTAGTATAAGGAATCAACCCACCAGAGTTAACAATTTCTCTAACAAAGTCTGGAAGTGGTGATGCGTTATATTGCTCATCTCGTGTATGATTTTTTATAATGCCTGTTTCAATATCTACTTCTATTATGTCTCCATCCTTTATTTTATCCGTATCAGCACATTCAAGTAACGGTATGCCAATATTTATTGAGTTCCTAAAAAAGATTCTTGCAAAAGACTTTGCAATTACGCAAGAAATCCCCGATCCCTTTAGGGCCAGAGGGGCATGTTCTCTTGAAGACCCACATCCGAAGTTGCTCTCAGCAACAACTACATCCCCCAATTGCACACTTTCTGCAAATTCTGGCCTGACACCTTCAAATGTATAGTTTGCAAGTTCTTCTGGTGTATTATGTATGAGATATCTACCAGGAATAATTGCATCCGTATCTATATCATTTCCAAATTTCCATGCTTTTCCTTTCATTAGTTTTCACCGACAAGTAATAGGTAAGTTAGAAATACAAATATCTCTTAAAATGAGATATAGATTTATTTTATCATTAATAAATTCGATTATTGGACAGTTTGCTGGAGCAATGTTCCATCAATATATATAGTGGGTTCGTTGATAACTCCATCAAGATGTAGCTGTACATCAATGTTGCCTCCAAAGCTAGCGTTACTTCCTAGTGCTACGTGGACTGTATTAGCAACCTTTTCATCTTCTAAAACAATTCCCCTTAATATAGCTGTTTGGTTAAGTCCAATACCAAGCTCTGCGATATTACGTCCCTTTGGACCTACAGAGTCTACTAAATCTTCTAATTTTTTAGCATATTTTCCTGTAAAGCCAACCGCGTTACCGTTTTTTACTTTTATTTCAATAGGCTCATCCAAGATACCAATTCCTGCCATCGAACCATCGATAACCACTATACCATTTGCATCATTAGGGGGTACAAATATTTCTCCTGCGGGTAAGTTACTCATATCTCCTGGGAGACGACAAATGCCAGTATCAAGCACCCAAGTACACCCTTGAACATCAAATTCAACATTTGTTCCCGCATCTGACATAAGGCTAATTTTTTTTACATTCTTTAATTTATCGTACAATTTCAGTGCATAATCTTGTATTGAATAATAGTCTGCATCCAGTCCACCTTTTAGCATCATTTCCCTAGTTACTCCTGGCATGCTTACAACTCTCGAACCACACCTACAAGCTTCGACGCGAGCTTTGGTATGTGTTAGTGACTTTGACGTTTGTGCAATTATGATATCTGCATGTTTCATAGCTTCAGCAACAATTATAGGGGGTTCCTGTCCATTTTCATCTCTAGGCTTGATTGTCATCATTATTGCTTCGTGGCAGCATTCTGCAGCTGAAGAAAAAAGCGCATTAGAAATTTCCTTATCGGCTCCAGAATCAGTAATTATTAAGGCACTTTCATTGCTTTTTGCTCCTAAGCAATCAATGATTATTTTTTCAGCAGTTTTTTTCATTTTGATGTTCATAATATCCGAAATCCATTGATTTATGAATGAATTAATTGATGAATTATTTATTATAGACTACAGCTCTACCAAAAATGTTCTTTATGGAGTAAATATATATGTACACGTTATTGTAAAAGTGACATAAAATAAATGTTGCATATTATGGATAAGATGAAACATAATTTATATTTAAGCATTGACTTTTGTAGGAAAAAGCAAATGCTACTGTTGTCTTTAGGGACAACATGTATTTTTTTGGCACTTTTATCACTGATACCTTTACTACCCCCAATATCTGAGGAACTGGCTATCTCTAAAGCAGAACTTGGTTGGGTTGCTGGAATTTTCATGATATGTATGGCATTGTTCCAAATACCATTTGGAGTACTTTCAGACAAATTTGGAAGGAAGCCAATGCTTATAATAGGCTTACTAATTTTTTCAAGTGGCGTTTTTATGCTTTCAAAATCGTCAACATTTGCTGCATTACTGTTCGCCAGAGCAATTTCTGGGATAGGTGCAGCTATTTTCTTTACAACTTCTTTTACTATGATCGGAGACATGTACAGACTTAATGAACGAGGACAAGCAATGGGGATTTTAGCAATTGCCACCGGTTTTGGGACCGTCCTTGGTTACTCATTTGGAGGTGTAATTGGAGATTTATATGGGTGGAGGATGGTATTCTTGTGGCTTTCAGGGTTTTCAATTATTATTTGCTTATTGTTCTTTTTTTTAAGTGAAACAAATTATTGCCTCAAAAATAATTACTGCTATTCCGATATACTTTCACTATCTTCTAACACATTTAAAATTAAAAATGTCATTCTGGTTACATTAATTGCTATGTTGTGTAATATGGCTTCAATTGGCTCTTCTTATATAATTCCGTTCTATGCTCAAGAAGCAGGTATTTCGATTGCAATGACAGGGTTAATTTTTGTACCGTTTGCTATAACTAGTTCTATAGGTGCATTGCTTTGTGGGAAATGTTCAGATAAAATAGGTAGAAAATACCCTTTAGTTGCTGTAACTTTATTATCCGGAGTTGCTCTTCTTTTATTCCCGTTCTTATCAGTAGAACCGATTTCAATGGCTTTTAATTTTGCTCTTGTTGGGTTATGTTTTGGTCCAGTAGTAACACTTACATCAGCTATGCTTGTAGATCAAGCAGCTAAAATCGATACTGGTATTCTAGGAACATCTATGGGAACCTTCAATATGATAAGATGGATGGGAGCAGCCTTTGGCCCTGTATTAGGTGGATTGCTTCTTGAATTGTATGAACCAAATGTTTCTCTTTTAGTGTTTGCCTTTATGATACTTCTTGCTGCAATAATTTCTATGTTTGTTAATAAAATATAATGTTTAAAATTTAATTGCTATATGTCAAATCAAACAGGATTTTCATAATTTAATATTCCTCTGCCTGCAAGGATTCCAGTTGCTGCAGCATTAACTATATCTCTAGAAAGGCCTGTACCGTCACCTGCAGCAAATAAATTATCTATACTTGTTTCCATTTGTTCGTTCACACATAGTTTCATAGAATAAAACTTGACCTCAGGAGCGTATAATAGCGTAGAATCAGAGGCTACACCGGGAATAATTTTATTCAGGGATTCTAATCCCTCAATAATGTCCATTACTATTCTATGAGGCATAGCCATTGAAATATCACCTGGTGTAACTTCACTTAAGGTATTTATCACTGGATTTCTATCTATTCTCTTGGCGGTAGATCTTCTTCCTCTCCTTAGGTCACCTATCCTCTGTAAAACAGGCTTTCCACCTCCAATAGTAGTTGCGAGTTTAGCAACTGATCGTGCATATTTTATGGTGTTTTCAATAGGTTCAGTGAGTTCAATATGGACTAAAAATGCAAAATTAGTGTTTTCTGATTTCTTAGAATGAAATGAATGACCATTTGTTGCTATAAATCCCTCATATTCTTCTTTAACAACAAAACCTTGTTCATTTGTACAAAATGTTCTAACAAAATCGTCATATTTTTTTGTATAAATATGAAACTTTGGGTCTCTATTAATTTTAGTGATTGGATTCATGATGATAGCAGGAACTTCTACTCTAACTCCAATATCGACTCCAGTATATTGCGCTTTAATTGAATGCTTTTCAACTAAATCATTAACCCAATCACCACCAATTCTTCCAGGTGCAATTAAAGTGTATCTAGCAGTAATTTTATTGTTGTTTGAAGTAAGTATTCCCTTACAAATATTGTTTTCAACAAAAATATCTGTTACTTCAGTATTTAGTAGAAAATTAATTCTTTTTTGCTCTAAGAGCTTTTTGAATCGACTGATAACTTTCTGAGAATTATCTGAACCAATATGTCTTTGCTTTACTTCAATAAATCTGGCTCCTACTGAAGCAGCAGTTTTTTTCAGTTGTTCAGTTTCAGAGTCATTCGGCATATATACTTTATTAGAAGCTCCACAATTGACGAAAAGACTATCTACATAATCGATCAATTCCCATGCATCTTGCACGTTTTTGGTGTACTCTATTAAATCCCCGCCAATATCAGGCCTAAGATTCAATGTTCCATCAGAAAAAGTGCCAGCTCCTCCAATACCGCACATTATATCACAAGGACTACAATGCTTGCAATACTGCATTTCTGACATGTTACAACTTCTTTGATCAATATCCTTCCCCATATCTACAATTAAGATGTTAAGTCCAATATCTGCTAACTCATGAGCTGCAAAAAGGCCTGCAGGACCTGCTCCTACAATCACTACGTCATAGTGTGAATTTTCAACAACATTCATTTCAGGTTCACTTTGTGTAGTAGATATGAACATAAATAATAATATATTGGAAAATTTATTTTTAGGATCTAACTATTCAATTAAGATAAAATATCTCCTAATTGATTTAATTTTTGTCCAAGTTTTATTTCTTGTGCTATTCTCTTACCCGTTGATAATTTATCTTCTACGAGATCAGAATAAGGCGAACCAGAAATATATAAATTAGTTCCAGCTACTATTCTAGCAGAAATCTCAAATACCTTGATATCAAGAGTATCTGTGAAAACTGTTTCTAAGCAAAAAGGGCCAATCATTCCTCCAAACATATCTATTGATTGTTCAACTACCTTTTCTCCAATGTCAAAGACAGTTGGAAGTATAGATTCTCTTGCAACAAGTGGGACATTACCTGTAACTACATATGTAGGCTTAATGCCCGCAGAATCCAATTCCTTTGGTGATCCTAGTCGAAATATCTCATCTGCATTAGATTCTACCCTTCGATCCATGCTAAGCATTTCTAGGGTTCCTTTACTTAATTCATAGCCTTCTTCTTTAAGAGGCGAATAAAAATAATGTAGATAATATCTTGTACCAACAATAAATTCCTGAATTGTGTACTTCTGGTTTGGTTCAATATATTTTTCAAATTCTTCATAGTTCTTAGCTACAAAAAAGCCACGACCACCTCTAGCACCATAATATTTAACCATTACAGGTCCGTTGATATCTTTAGGGTTCTGAATTTTCTTTGGCATATGTATGCCTGCGGCTTCTAACCATTCTCTTTCTTTGTCTCTATCAGATTCCCACTCTAAAACATTCCTGTTACCAAAAGTAGGAACTTCGAAATTTGCAAAGTTTTCGGTACCCATATATTCTACAAAAGACCCATGCGGTATGATTATAGCATTCTTTTCCCGAAGAGTACTTGCAATTGAAGGCATATCACTATAATCGTCTATTATTATATATTCATCAGGTTTAGCTTTAGGAAAAGCATCATGAAACTTTGGGGGCTTGCCAACACAAATACCAATGGTTCTAAATCCTTCTTTTCGCGCACCATCAAATATTTGTAGACTTGAGTGAGAGCAAACAGTTGCAATAGCTATCTTTTTTTGGTCATACTGTTCTAATATATCCAGGATTTGTTGTTTTTCTATCATAATATAGCCCCAAAAATTTACATTACATTGTATAATGTTATATTTAAGTTTTAGGGATGGATTCTATGGAACAACCATATTTTGACTAAAGTTACTTAGTTTACAAGGATTAAGCAGAACTATTATGAACTAATTCAACCTTTAAATAGTATTAATGAATGAAAATGATGAAAACTCTTCATCTGTTAACTTGGAGAAAATTGTAGTAATCCCAATTGGCGATAGTTCAAAGCGGGTTGCTCAGGCATTGTCAAATGATAAGTCACTGAAAATATTAGAGCTGCTTGCAGAATCGCCAATGTCAGCAAGTTCAATATCTGAAGAGCTCAAAATTCCTTTGACCACAGTAAAATATAATCTTGATTCTCTTTTTCAAACAGGGCTCATAAAAGTCAAAGAAAAGAAATGGAGTCGGAAAGGTAGGGAAATCAAAATTTATGAACCTGTTGAAAAGCTAATAGTTCTAGCACCCAGTGCAAAGAGTAAAGAAAATGTATCTGTAAAAGGTATATTACAAAAATATCTAGGTGCATTTTTGGCTGTAGGAGCATTTGCTTTGGTTATAGAATATATATCAAGAATTGTTGGTATATTTGAGGTCCCTTTTGAGGAAGATAGTGTTGGCATCATGAGAGAACACAATGATGATATGATACCGGCCCCATCGGCACCAGAATATGCTTCAGAACCATTTAATGGTCTCATTTTTTCTGATATTGTATATTCAACTGGATTTTGGTTTTTTATAGGAGGTATAGTGGCATTACTGATGTTAATAATATGGGAACTTTATATAAAAAATAATTTAAGAGAGAAGGGGAAAAAATGAGAGTTGCTATAAAACTTGCATATACAGGTGAACAATATCACGGTTTCCAAATTCAACCGAATATCGATACAATAGAAGGTTATTTATTTTCAGCTCTTAAGGATTTGGGGATAATTTTAGATTCTAAATCTTCAAACTACATAAGCTCAGGAAGGACTGATGCAGGCGTACATGCCGCAGGCCAAGTTGTAGCTTTCAATTCAGAAAAACCTAGTATTTCTATACCTAGGGTGATTAATTCTAAATTACCAGAGTCTATATGTGCATGGGCACATGCTGAAGTTTTAGATGATTTTAATCCAAGATATGATGCATTCAGTAGAAGCTATAGGTATATTATGAGTGGTGAAAATATAGATATATCAAAAATAAGGTTAGCTTCCAGACATTTTATAGGTACTCATGATTTTTTTAACTTCTGCACAAATGATGGTGAAAAGGCTACAATAAGGACAATTAAGAAAATAGATATCAGAATAACAGGTCCATTAATAAAGCTAGATATAGAAGCTGATGGCTTTCTTTGGAATATGGTACGTAAAATAGTAACAGCACTAAAAATGGTTGGTAGTGGTGTAAGGGATACAGAATGGATTAAACAAATGCTAAACCCTGCAACTTATGAAGAAGGTATCCAATCAGCTCATCCATATGGGCTTACTTTAATGAGTGTGAATTTCCCAAATAAAATTGACTGGAAAGTTGATACATACTCAGTTCGTAAGGCGACTGAACTTTTTAAGGAAAAGCAGCTATATAATCGAGTGATGTCGGAAGTATATGAAAATTTAATTCCAAGCAATGAAACATAACAAAAGATAAAAATAATGACTATTAAGTTAAGCTTTTATCAGTACCGAAATAATTCGTGTTAAGCTTCTGTGTACATACTGATAATGCGTATCTACAATGTTAAAGCCAGCTTTTAGGGCTAAGCCATCTATATTTTTATCCGTGACAACAACTGCTATTTTTTCAGGCTTTAGAACCCTATAGATTTCAAGTAATGACTCAAGATATAAATTGTTTAGATTTTTTGCATATACTAATGCTGACCTTCCATACGGTGGATCTGTAACTATAGAGTCAATAGAATTATCCATTATTGGTAGTACAGTTGCATTACCAACAATAAGGTCGTGAGACACTTCATAATGTTTCAAGTTTAGGCGCGCACCAGAAATTATTTTTTCTTGTACGTCTAACCCTACTACATTAGATGCAAGCAAACCCGCCTCAACAAGAATTCCCCCTGTACCACAAAAAGGGTCGAGAAAAGTCTCATTTGGTTTCAATTTAGATATGTTCACTAATGACCTTGCTAACTTAGGCATCAAAACACCTGGATAAAAAAAAGGTTTATTATGTGGGGCTCTTTCTTCATAAGGAGTACGATTGGTTGACACAATAATTGAACCAATTATACATCGTTTTGATATAAGTATTCTAAATATTCTGTCAGGATTTTGCAAATTTACTTTATATCCTTTTCTATGTATGATGCCACCGATCTTTTTTTCTAAGTTTTCTCCATGAAGATTATTATGGGTTCTTACTTTTTTAACCCTCACGACATAAGTGTTATCTAATTGTAAATCATTTGGGATATCTTGTTTGGCAAATACGTTTACTATACTTGATTCGGTTGGTTCACATGTGTCTATTACCCTAATTATGCATCTAGCTAAAGCTAACCTTTCAGCTACGATTTTCAATTTTGCTTCAACTAAATGCCTATTGCCCTTAATGTCTAACAAGATAGCTTGATCAAATCTATCGACTTCACTAAATTTAAGACCCACTGTGCTTAAACATGAGAGTGTTTCAGAGCATGAGATGGTTTCATGTTCCCCAGATAACTCAACAGCATATAACATACTTATTTTATATAGATTTAAATTTAACAAAGTAGCTCTAATGCTTGCTTACCAGTAATACCTTCTTTAACTCCCAATTTATGGGCACTAGATGTAAATGAAATAACAGGTGCAGTGAGCATATCATTAAATGAATTAACATTTTTAACTACTGCAGCTACATCTCCAAGTGTTTCAGATGTTTCAAGATTTAGATATCCGCACATAATAAAACCTTTATGCGCTTTTATTAAAATCAAAGGTGCATTGTACATATCTATTTTTATACCCAGTGCATACCCATTATCTAGTTTTATTAGTTCAGTTGACATTTTTGGTTCCATTGAATTGTTTTTAAGATTAAACTAATTTCCATTTATTTTAAGGTTAAATGATTGCAAATTAAATTAAGTAGATAGCTGAATGAACATAGAAAATCTGCTATTAAAAGATATTCTTTTGGATAAAATAAGATACATGCAAAAAATAATTATTTTTTTATCAAGCTTCACTTATTTTGTAATGATTTCACAACCATCATCTGTAACTAGTACTGTATGTTCTGCTTGGGATACTAGTCCAGAATCAATTTCTTTTAGTACTGGATACGACCTAACAATATGACTTTTAGTCAATTGGTTAAGAGCAAAGTCAAGCTTTTCCATATTTAACCATCTTTTTGCAAAAGGAAGTGTTTTATACTGTTCAATTTCAGCTATGATTTTTCTTGCAGCTGGGAGTCTCACGGGCTTTTTCTCAATAAAACTATATATTTCAGACCAAGACCCATCGGCCACTTTTCCTGCACCATTAGTTGCAAATGGTTCAATTGCAATTACATCGCCTGAATGCAGGATAGATCCTTGGCTAACTCTACGGTTTGGAATACTTGGAGGTGCATGAGTAATATATGGCGCTAAACCATGTCCTGTTAAGTTACCAATTGGCTTTAAGTTATAAGCGGTAATTGCATCTTCAATAGAAGCAGCAACTTCTGCAGTACTAACACCATCTTTGATTGAATCAATAGCAGCATAAAGTCCATCCTATGAAGCCTTTACAATGTCTTGATTTGAAGTAAAATCAACAGTTAATGCAGAATCTGCAATATATCCGTCTACATGCACACCCATATCAAGCTTGACCATATCTTGTTCAAATACCGAACTATCATTTTTGCTCGGCGTCGCATGAGCAGCTTCTTCGTTTCTTGAGATGTTACAAGGAAATGCTGGTAACCCTCCTAATTCAACTGTTCTCTTTTCCACAAACTCTGCAACATCTAATAAACTTGCACCAATTTTGATACGTTTGACGGCTTCTGACCTGACTTGTGAAAGGATATTTCCAGCTTGGATGTATTTTTGAAAAACATCTTCTATATCCTGAAGCTTTTCTTCCATATACTCCCTCATTTAATCATGTTAGTTAATTTTTATTAAGTTAAAGTGTTTAAACTACAAATTTCTTTTCAAATCCAGTTAAATTTTCGTATCCATCTGATGTGACTAAGATAATATCTTCAACACGTATTCCACCTATACTTGGATAATATAAACCTGGCTCTATAGTAATAACATTTCCTTCTTCCAGTATCTCATCATTTTCTGAAACTTTTGGATCTTCATGAACTTCAATACCAACACCATGGCCAGTAGCGTGAATAAATCCATACTTAGAATTGCTTAAATGAGTATCATAACCCTTTTCTTCAAAGATAGCACAAACTCGCTTATGGATTTCTCCACAAGACATCCCAGGCTTAATCATTTTAATAGCCTCTTCCTGTGACTCAAGGACAGCATTATACATGTCCAATAAGTTTTTTGGAGCATCTCCTTTAATCACCGTTCGGCACATATCTGAGTAATAAAGAGTATTTTTGCTCTGAGGAAATATATCAATCACAATTGGCTCGCCTGCACTCAAATTACCCTTTCCTCGATGATGTGGTATAGCTGCATCTTTTCCACAAGAAACTATTGTACCTTTTCCTTGACACCCAAGGTCAATTAACTTATGCTCTATACTGCTTTTAACATATTCAGAAGTTAATGGTTTGTTTTTATAGTATAAAAGTCCGTCTAAAACCTCAGAATCTTCTATTATGGTTACTGCACACTTCATAGCCTGTTCACATGCACTTTGAACATTTTTTATATTGTTTATTTCATTTTCAGACTTTATTGTCCTCATTTTTCTAAATGGGCTTTTTATGGGTAAAACTGTAAATCCCATTTCTTTTAAGTATTGAGCTATATATAAAGGAAATTTTTTTGGAACAGACACTCTTCTTACTTTTAAGTCCCTTAAAAGCTCCCCTAAACACTCACAATATGCATCATAAGAATCACTTGCATATTTAACCTTCTCTTGATATTTATAATCTGAAAGTGTCCTAATATCGTGGACTCTAGATTCAATTGCAGCTCTTTCTCTTTCCATATCAGGAACGAATAAAATTTCTATATTTTCTTTTGATTGAATATATGTAAAAGAATCGGCTGCAAAAAATTGAGTTGCATAAAATAAATCTGAATTATTAATATCCCCAATAATAATTAATGCATCTGTATTATTTTGAGTCAAATAATCACTAATGTCTCTATCACTAATGTTTTCTGTCATAAACAGAAATATGTTCTAATAGTACATAAGTTCCTTACATACTGGAAGAAAATGATTAATCCATTCTAGCAAGTATGTTTTCATGGTTATTGATTGTAAAATAGGAAAAAAGGATTTGGAACTTCTTATGTGCTGGAGTTCCAATATATTTACGTTCGGACCGGGATTTGAACCCGAGTCGGAGCCTCGACAGGGCTCCATGATAGGCCACTACACTATCCGAACACGTCTTATGAGCAAACTCTAAATGAACTTTTCTTATTTAAAACTTTGTATTTATATCCCGCCTCCCAGACTCGAACCGGGGACATCGCGGTACCTGCGCGATATGTGCGACAATGTCGCATAAACCATACTACAGCCGCGCACTCTACCACTGAGTTAAGGCGGGTCATTATTCAGCCTAATTTTCACTCATGTACTAAGTACACCTCTCAAATACGCACACTAATACTTATCCTTTTCGGAAAAATAATATTTGAAAATATTGTTTATTAGAGGTGCTGATATAGCTACTAATAAATTAGAATGTAGCTATCTCTCCATCGACTAGCATGTCGATAATTCTATTACCATTTGCTAACCAGTCTTCAGTTATACTAGTAACATCATAACTAAGTTTCTCTAATTCTACATTGTCCTCAGATATTAATTGAATACTGGCAATAAGTGGTTGATCTATAGGCATACCAATCTGTGATAAAAGTCTTATGTAAGCTTCTTCAACTTCAGGTATTTCTTTTGCAATATTTTCCGCTATTTGGGTTGATAATAAATTATAGATTTTACCTATGTGATTTATTGGATTTTTGCCACTTGTAGCTTCCATACTCATAGGCCTTCCTGGTGTTATTAAACCATTTGATCTATTACCTCTGCCAACAGACCCATCATCTCCCATTTCTGCAGAAGTTCCAGTTACGGTTAAAAAAACTGAGTTCTTATCAAGTTCATCCGCAGTATTAACATAAGTATGAACATCTCTATTAGTATACTTTAAAGCAAGATCGGAAACAAATTCAGACACTTCTTCTTTTATGTTAATATAATGATCTAAATCATCTACATGTCGGCCCACCATTCCACATCCTATGGTCAAGGAGATTTTATTATTTTCCCTTAAACCCATAACCTTAATATCCTCGCCAATTGCAGGTATCTTTTGTTTCAACTCTTTGTTCAACTTATTTTCTGTATTATATACAATATTTTCAAGTTCAGAGAACGGTGCATGACCGATTCCAAAAGAAGTATCATTTGCTACAGGCATTTCATTTCTATTAAATACATCTCTTAGATCTGTAGAACCCGATCCGAATTTACAATCAACAATGATATCTCTTTCAAGATCAATATTTGAAATAGTGTCCTTAATGTATTTGCGAGCAGCTTCTATTGCAACAGAATCTGTGGGAATCTCCTCACCATTGAATTCAGATGTTGCTCTACCAACCAATAATGTGTATATTGGCTTAATCATCTCTCCACCTTTGTAAGCAGGTTTGGATCTTCCTGCTACTATTTGTGTTTCATCAGTATTGTGGTGTAGAACTGCACCACATTTGTCTATGTACTCTTTGCATAATGCACGACTTACGGCTTCTGCTAAACCATCAGCTATACTATCGGGGTGCCCAACTCCTTTTCTCTCTACAATTTCTATGTTTTGCTTTTCGATTGGAGTCTGTGTGAGACGTTCAATTTTAATATTTCTCATTATTGCTACCTTCTTTTATTGGTTCTAATAATGTAGATAGATTGTAATTTATTTTATTTCTACTCTTATATATCTATAAAATAGTTGTTATTTGGTTTAATGTAGTATAATATTTTGACCATCTATTTTATTTTGTCCTTTTACTTATAGGGTTAATGTGGCGAAAAAGGTTTAACTATGTTAGTATCTGGTTTAGTATCTGGTCAATAAAAAGTTCCAGCAAGATTTAACAAATATGATAAGCTTTAAAACTAGGTGTATTTTAAATAATGATGATATACTTTATTTTTGATAAGGACAAGTTAAACACTGAAAGCTTAGTAATTAAAAATACTTCTAGAAAATGCAAATGAAATAATAAATAACATAGATATTGAAAGAAGAAATATACTAAGGGCACAAATTAATAATTATTGCATTTATGAGGAATATTTGAATGATAAGGATTGCAATTCCAAATAAAGGAAGACTTCACGACCCATCTTTAAATTTATTTGCCGAGGCTGGCCTTCCGATACTAGATGGAGGAAATAGAAAGCTATTTTCTAAGACCCAAGACCCTGAAATCTCTGTACTGTTTGCTAGAGCTGCTGATATCCCTGAATATGTTCAAGATGGAGCTGCAGATGTAGGTATAACTGGACTTGACATGATAGAGGAATCTGGCTCTTCAGTTGAACTTATGCTCGATTTGAACTTTGGGCATGCTGACCTTGTTCTAGCAATACCGGAGAATGTCAAAGCCAACTCTCCAGAAGACCTTGAAAAATTCCGTGTGGCAACTGAGTTTCCACATATAGCAAAGAAGTACTTTCAAGATAAAAAAGTCAGCGTAGAAATTATAAATGTAAGTGGAGCATGTGAAATAACTCCTCACATAGGTGTAGCAGATGCAATTATAGATATATCAAGCTCAGGAACTACTTTAATGATGAATAAACTAAAAGTTATAGATACTGTTTATTCATCATCTGTTTATTTAATCTCCAATAGAAATAGCTTGAGAGAAAAGAAAAAAATAGCTCATATAAGAAGTGCTCTAGAAAGTGTTCTAAGAGCAAAAGGTAAAAGATACTTGATGATGAACGTTCCTTCAGAGTCTTTGAACTATGTGAAAAAAGTTTTACCAGGAATGTCAGGGCCCACAGTAATGAAGGTAGAGTCCGATGCCTCTATTGTTGCAGTTCATGCGGTAATTGATTCCGACTCTATTTTTAGCATAGTTAATAATCTAAAAGAAGCTGGAGCGAAAGATATCCTTGTAGTTCCTATTGAAAGAATGATGCCATAAGGTGTGCCGTATGCAGTTTGATATAATACCAGCAGTTGATATGAAGAATGGAAAGTGTGTTCAACTAGTACAAGGAGTTCCTGGAAGCGAAATGATATCACTTGATAATCCATTAGAAGTTGCATCTGAATGGATAGATAAAGGGGCTAGTACTCTTCATTTAATTGATTTAGATGGAGCGTTTGGAGGCTCTAGAAAAAATGCACCACTTATAAAGGAAATTATTAATCAAAGTAAACAAATGCAAGTTAGTATCCAGGTAGGTGGTGGTGTTAGGTCTTTAAATGACGCATCAAATATTCTTGATCTGGGTGCAGACAGGGTAATTCTAAGTACAGCAGCAATTAATAATCCTGAGATAGTTAATGAAATTGCTAAGGAATACGGGAGTGACAGTGTAATGGTCGCACTTGATGCAAAAAATGGAAAAGTTTCTATTGAAGGCTGGACCAAACAATCAGCCTATACTCCTGTAGACCTTGGAATGAAGTTTCAAGAACTTGGTGCAGGTAGCCTTCTTTTTACAAACATTGATAGCGAAGGTCTGTTGAAAGGTATTGATATTTCTCCAACTAGAGATCTCATCCAATCTGTAAGCATACCTGTGATTGCTTCTGGAGGAGTATCATGTATAAATGATATTATGTTACTAAGAGATATAGGCGCTTCAGGTGTAGTTGTAGGTAGTGCCCTTTATAAGCATAAAATTAACTACCAAGATGCCTTAATAGCTCTAAATAAAAGGATAAAATAGGTTCAGTCCACAAGAGTTGAAATAAATGCGATCAGCACAAATATCTCGAAATACAAATGAAACACGTATCAATATAGAAATAAATCTTGATGGAAAGGGGAATTCAGAGATAAATACAGGTATTGGATTCTTTAACCATATGCTAACATCCTTTTCTAAGCACTCAGGATTAGATATGGTACTTGAAGCAACAGGTGATATAGAGGTCGATGAACACCATCTCGTAGAAGATTGTGGTATTGTTATAGGACAAGCTATAAGAAAAGCCCTTGATAATAAAGCAGGCATTGTTAGATTTGGAGAGGCTCGCATTCCAATGGATGAGGCCATTGCTGAAGTATCTTTGGATTTAGGCGGTAGAAGCTATTTAGTGATGAATGCTTCATTTGACTCTCCAAAAGTTGGTGATTTGAGCACTCAAATGGTTGAACACTTTTTCGAGTCGATAGCAGAAAATTCGCAAATGAACATTCACGCATCGGTACTTGGCAAGAATGATCATCATATGATAGAAGCTCTTTTTAAAGCATTTGCACGCTCATTAAAGATGGCAGTTAAGGTAGAAGGTGAATCAATTCCCAGCACAAAAGGTAAGATTTAACTTGACTCTTATCTAAACTTGTTTCTGAGCTTATCATAGAATAATCTGTCCTCACCTTCATTTTTTCTTGCAAGTCTTTCTACAATTAATTCAGGCGTGCTCTTTGCAATGCAGTTGTATTGAGGGTTTCTATTTACAACTAAATTCAAATTAGAATCTAGCCCCTTAGCTTCAATTCCATCTATTCTAATATTACATTCTGTATTTTTTTGAATTTCAGAAGCTAGGTGGGATACGAAAATTGAAATTGAGTTCTCATTTTCTTCAAGCATCTCTAAAATACCTGCAACAATTTTAGCAGATGCTCCCGGCTCAGTTATGGACTCTAACTCATCCACAAGGACGGTTTTTTCCTTAGAGTTTGAAAGACTAGCAAATTGAACTAAAGTTGATTCAAATGCTCCAGCATCTAAGGTACCTTTTGATTTACCAAAGTAGTAAAGATTTTCAGTAAGGCTTATGTCCATATAGTCACAGGGCACAGGAAATCCCATATGTGTAAGGATAATACATTGTCCAATCAGTTCAATTAATGAAGTTTTCCCCCCAGAGTTAACGCCACTTAAAACTATAATTTTCCTAGAATCATTATTAGAATCTATATTAGGACTACCTATGCAATATGTGACTGGTGTAATTTCATTATTATTTGCTTGGAGAAAAAGATTTCTACCATTTTTGAAGCCAATTCCTTTATCTTCAATTATATTAGGCATTGTTAGTTTGTATTCATAAGAAAAATGACCAATTCCAAATTTCAAACCAAAATCTAATGTATCTTTAACCATTTTTTGTATATCAGACTTGAAAAAGGCTAATTCTTTAGCAATGGTCTTTATGAGTTTGTTCGATTCTATTAAAATTTGTTTTTCAAGCTCACTCTTTAAGCTACTTATTGCAGAACTATCAATCTCTAAGGGATAGGTTATATGCGTAGAAAATATTGAATCTAAAAGGATAGTGTTTTTTTGGTTTAATGACAGCTCTTCAGCTATGTTTTTTTTGGTATCATTAATAATTTGTATGTAAGAATTGTATATCTCTTTTTCAAATAGATCCTTAACCTCCAAGTCTCCACTTATAACACGCATCATTTCTTGTCCACTTATTGTTAATTTTTTTTCTTCTAATAAGCTTTCAATTTTTTTTCCACCTTCTATAACTTCTTTATTTATACATGGTTCAATTGATTGAATTACTGTCCTTAAATGATCAATATTAGGATCAATCCCGCTTTTTATATCTCCTTTTTGATCAATACTTTCCAATAGTTCATTTAATCTATTAAAATCAAGGTTTTGGTAATAATCAAATACTTCAAAACCATTTTCCTGTACTACATGAATAACTTTTAAAGTAGATTTAATTACATCTAAGTTTTTAGAGTAAAATGAAATAACTTTTTCAGGAACAATTTCCCATTCATCGACTTTTTTTATGTCAGAAATAAACTCAAAATTCAAATTATCAGGTAAATCCATGTCAAGTAAGTCTTTATGAGCTAATATGACATGATTATACTCTGAGACTATATCATTAAGATGTCTAGGTGTGTCAGCATAAACTACAGATAGCATATCACTGAAAGTATTTTTAGCATATATGTAATCTTTTTCATTAACAGTTATCAATACTCTATCTCTTACCTTTTGTCCCTTATTTTCTATATTTAAAGGCTTAATCTTTTTGAGACTAGTCATAAAGTCCTTATCTGTAGCTAAAGAACTTGCTATTTCAATATAAGGAGTAATTGTTTCTCTGTTGCGTTCAATATTATTTTTATAGGTTGCAGGATAAGGGAAATAAATTCCAACTTTTTCTTTAGAATAATTTGATGGTGCAAAGGTCTTAATTAAATTTAAGAGCTTATTGTATAATTCTTTTGCTTCATTTGTTTTAAGAAACTCTAATGCAGCCTCATCTTCTTCACCTATACTTGCTTCTTGAACAATTTTCACTGCGAACTTTTGTCCAACTCCATCTATTCTAGCGATTTCTGCAATATCTCCATCTATGATTGCATTAATTGCTTTATCCTCACTTCCAAAATGAGCTATTAATCTATCTGCAAGTTTCTCACCGACACGGGGAATTTCCTGAAGCCTTTTCACACATCTCACCTTCATATACCCTAATTTGATATATCACATTGGTATTAGAACTTACCTTTGTTATTACAAAAGAAATCTAAAGTAACAGAATGCGTACTCTTCTCAACTTTGTATCTATCTTTCTTTGCCATCTTACTAAACTTTGAAGAATATTTAGGTTGCATCTGTTTAGCGTACTGCTTATTTCGGCGAGAATTTATGAATTGTGAGTTGTAGTAAACATCCCAAATTTCTTCAGCCTCAAGAGATGATACTTTATTATTTTTCAGCTCAGCTATGATATTTGAATTTGCTATTATAACTGTTTCATTAAAACCTAACAACTGTGCATTACCAAGTAAAGAATAGCTTAAATGCTTAATACCTACTAGTAAATCTGGATTTTTTTTAGAAAGCCAATAACAAAAGTGTTTTTCATTCTTATGTGTAGGTTTGATCTCGACAACCAGAATCTTTTCATAGACTTCGGGTCTAACAAACATGCACATACGATGTAATTCACTCTTAACTTCTTTCATGAATCTAAGATATCTATTACCAAGCTTGGAACTTGGTGTAAAAAGAACTTCTCCTGCCCCATAACACTCGTCTATGAGATGAAATAGTTCAAATTGGCTGTATGACTTATGTCTGACTATACAGCTTATATATTGTAGTATATCGTTATAAAAATAAGGAGTGAAATCGATATTTTTGTTAAATATTATTTTAGCTAGTTGATCTGTTCGCAGCTCGTTCCAATATTGTTTGCCTTGTTTATATTCAATAATTTCATCTTCATTTGATTTATTCAACCCATCAAATCCAGCAAAATCTATGAGTTTGGAATGGTGATGTATCTTAAATTCTAGATATGCACCAAGAACTTCTCTTACATATAATTCATCAATTTCGTTCAACACATCAACCCATAAAGCTTTTCAAACTAGTTTGTGACTGGCCATTTAGTGTTATGTAAGGCCTTGCCCTTGTTACACTTATGCCAAGTCGCTTCAAATCAGCTTCACACCCTATACCTTGCGAATAGAATATTTTCTTTGCAGTAATTGGGCCAATACCTGGGATCATCAATAATTCATTTAGGGTAGCGTTATTGATATCAATGGGGAAGTATTCGGGCTTATTCTGTGCAATGAGCTCTTTTGGGTCCAAGTTCTTTACATTATTATGTTCATCAAAAATGGGATCAAAATCATGGAGGTTGAAATTGTAATCTTTTAAAAGATATGAAAGTTGATAAAGTCTCAATTCTTTCCATTTAGGTGAAGGGTAATTATTTTCGAGTGGTGTATTTGGCACAGGATCAAAACTCATAAAATAGGGTCTTCTAAGTCCATATTTTTTCATAAAGTCACTCATGGTAGTAACTATTTCTTTATCTGTTTCATCTAATGCACCAACCACAAATTGCGTATCATTTGCTCCAATTGTTCTATTCATGTAATTTGTTTTTCTCTTTTGATCAATGATTTTCTGTGTCCATTTTAGCCTTTTTAAGATATCATTCTTGTAATCAAAGTTTGGACATAGTTGGCTATAATTCAATGAGCTTGTAGTTTCTGCATTTACTCCAAACTTGTTAGCATGTTCCGAAATCTCAGCTAATAAGTATTTGGGAGACCCAGGCATTATTCTAACGTGAATGTAACCTTTGAATCCTTCGTCTCTTAGTAACTTTACTACCTCAAGCTGCTTATAAGATGTATTTTCAGGGTCACCTAGAATTCCTGAAGATAAAAAAAGCCCTTCAATAGTGTTCTTTCTGTAAAGAGACCAAGTAACTTTAGCTATCTCTTTAGGCTCAAGAGATGTTTTAACTGCAGATCTCTGACTTCTGTTAGGGCAAAATATGCATTCTGCAGAACAATTATTCGAAAGCAATGTTTTATATAATTGGATGCAACGTCCGTCAGGCCCGAATGCATGACAAACAGAACTTTGGTTACAGTTATCGTATTTTGTTCCTGCAGATAGTATACTTATTCTTTCTTTTAAAGTTAGATAATGCTCAAACTTATTACTCCCACTATTCATCAAGTTTTAGATTTATTTATTACTTATTATTATTGATGTAAGCATGGTGAAAGTATTATTCCTTGATTGAAACTACCAATCTTTTTTTAGTCACAGCTTCTAGTTTTTTCCAATCGATAGTTGAATCTTTTTCAATTATAAACTCTTCAGCGGTCTTATCAGAGAGTTTACCGTCAACCTCAAAAACATACAATCCCTCTTGTCCATCAGACGAAACGATTAAATCCCTATCACCAACCTTCTTAACCTCTAGAGCAGAAACCTTTTTTAGAGCATCAAGTAATTTTGTACCTTTTGTCACCTCTACTACTTCAGTAGGTGCAAAAGAATCAAGTGCTGAATGAATATTTTCTGTTTTGATTCTTAAGATATGAGATTTCCCAAATATCCTTCGCTCTATAAGACCTGCCTCTTCAAGGATTTTCGCATGCTTTGCAGCAACAGGTACTGAAATCTCTAATTTTCTTGCAAGTGATGAAATATGCATTTCATTATCACTAAGTATTTGTAACATTGTAAGTCTCGTATTGCTTCCCACAGCTTTGAATACCTTATTATCTTTTTGTGTCATATATGTGTCTTTATAAGTAAATATATATAAGGATATTGCCTAATCACTGGCTCTTGAGAAGGTACAAACAAATACCATCGTAAACCTTATATTATTCATTATTCTACTTCTTTACAAAAAGTATAGTATGCTTAAAAGGACTTGCAATGTCTTTAAAAAACAAAAACAATTTTGATGAAGTGCCAAGCAAAAAATACTCTGGCCTGGTGCACAATGAGAATGCAGTTTCAGATGTAGTGGGTACACTTTTGATGGTAACTATTACAGTAATTATGGCATCCTTGGTGACAGTAAGTATATTTTCAATAGACCCTCCTTCAGATGTACCACAAATAAATTATAAGATTATAGAAAATACACATAATTCTGTTGATATTATACATATGGGGGGCGAGCCTGTAGAGGTATCTGAACTACTGTTTGTTGATTCTGCTGGTGAAAAGATTGACATTGATGAAAACTCAGAGATTTCTGATGATGACATTTGGCGAATTGGAACAAAGATCACTTTGGATCCAGGTGATAAAAGAATAAACATTATACACAAACCAACACAACAACTAATTAGGTAGTTGAATTAAGGGTAAAAAAATTTTATAGAAACCTTTAAAGGTTAGTTATGTTGTACATTGGCTGGTGATAGTATTAAAGCAATAATACAAACTGATAAAGGAGACATTAGCCTTCAACTATTTGAGAACGATGCTCCAAATACAGTAGAAAATTTTGTAAAGCTTGCAAAAGATGGATTTTATGATGGTTTAACATTCCATAGAGTCATACCCGATTTTGTAATTCAAGGTGGTTGTCCTAAGGGGGATGGCACAGGAGGTCCTGGTTATTCTATTAAATGTGAAATCAATGATAACAAGCATGGAGAAGGTGCTCTTTCAATGGCCCATGCTGGTAAGAATACAGGTGGAAGTCAGTTTTTTATAACACATTCTCCACAGTCTCACTTGGATGGTGTCCATACTGTCTTTGGAAAGGTGAACAAAGGTATGAATGTAGTAAATGAAATCAAGCCGGGCGATGTTATAAGAAAAGTACAAGTACTTGATTAATATATCAAGCTTTACTTATATCATAATCATTTAATGCAGTAGCACACGATTCTAGAGTTCCATTTCCTATAATATCAGGTGAAAATCCTTTTGATATCATGGTATTAGCAGTTTTTGGACCAATTGAAACTGTAATTATGCTTTTCAGATCAATGTTAGATATGTCTAGACATTGAAATGACTTAGAACTTGTAAATACTACTGCATCAATCTCTTTATTATTGATCATTTTTTCTAAATTGTGATTTATGGGTATTAATTCATAGCAAATACCTTCAAAAACATTTCCACCCATTGACTCTAAAGAGGTTATTAAACGCTTATTAGGAACATTCGCTCTAGCAATTCCTATATTCTTACCATCTATTTTTCCCTCTAGATATCTAGCAAAATGTTCAGAAGCATATGAGGGCAAGGTATCAGTATTATATCCATATTCTTGAACTTTGATTGCAGTTTTTGGACCAACACAAAGTATTTGAACATTCTTGCTAAGATGCCTGCACCGCTTAAAAAAATACTGTACTCCTAATGAACTTGTGAAAAGTAGATAATCTATTTCATTTTTTTCTGTTAAGCTTATAAGCTGGTCTAAAGAAGATGTGTCTTTAGGTTCTACTGATTTAATAGTGGGTACTAAAAGTACACTGTACCCAAATTGGTCAAATATTTTAGCACTAGAACCATTTTCATTCTTTTCTTTAAGTCTTGTAATTGCCACTTTCATAATTTGCTGTACCCTTCACAAAGATTTATATTCACATCCACTACACTTTTGTTGGTAGTTTTGTACTTATAGTCATTACCAATCACAGGTAGATTGTCTGCTTCTTCTTGTGTTGTGATCACTTTTCCTGCGGGTACATATCTTTGATCGGGGATAATAACTCCAATTACTCCTGATTTGGGCTCAAGAACACAATCTTTACCAACATATGAATTAAACACAAGTGCTTGCATTGCAATGAAGGTGTTGTCGCCAACATAAGCTGGCCCGTGAACTTGTGACTGGTGTGCTAAAGAAACACCTTTTCCAATGTAAACGGCATATTTTTCTTTATTGTGCTTAACAAACCTTTCTTCTATTACCTTATCGTCTTGATCAACAGTTTGTAACGCATGTATCACAACATTATCTTGAATATTGCTCATATCATCAATGAAAAAAGGAGCTCCTTCATCAGCTCGGATTGAGCTATACGGTGCTACCATTACATTGCATCCAATTTTCACATCACCTATGATCGAAGAATCTGGATGAATAAAAGCAGTATCGGAAATATTGGGTTGTACACATCTTTTATTACATGAAATAGGTGGGTTTTTCATAATGTTTGGCATTGAAGTATAACTGGGTTTATTTTTATCTTTCATTCTTTGCCCTCGTATGTATTATAGACTTTGTTTTTACACCAGAATAGTAAAAAAAGAAGAGCGGACCCGGTGGGATTTGAACCCACGACCCCCGGGTTAGAAGCCCGGTGCTATATCCTGGCTAAGCCACGGGACCAGCAATTGGTACTATACTGTGGTGTACGAAATAGCTGTTTATACATAAAAGGTTTTTGTGTGAATTTTTTTATTTTCCTACGTAACAATAAATATACATATATAATGTCATAAACATCAAAGAGTTATTAAAGTATATTCATTTATTAGAGGGCAACTTATGACTGAGTTATTAATTTATGTGAATGGTGATTATGTACCAAAATCTAAAGCAACAACATCAATCTATGACCATGGGTTCTTATATGGAGATGGTGTGTTCGAAGGAATACGGGCTTACAATGGAAGAGTGTTCAAACTAGGAGAACATATTGATCGTCTTTATGATTCAGCAAAGGCAATAGCACTTAATATTCCATTAAGTAAAGATGAAATGTCAGAGGCTATACTTGAAACACTCCGAAAAAACAATCTAAAAGATGCTTATATACGACCTATAGTTTCAAGAGGAACAGGTGACTTGGGGCTAGATCCTAGGAAATGTAAAAGTCCTAACGTGTTCATAATAACTCAACAATGGGATGCTATGTATGGTGACTTATATGAAACAGGGCTAAAAGCCGTAACTGTAGCTGTTAGAAGAAATGCTCCGGATGCGTTGTCACCTAATATAAAGTCACTGAATTATTTGAACAATATCCTCGCTAAAATCGAAGCTAATGAAAAGGGTGGAGATGAAGCCATATTTTTAGATTCAAGGGGATTTATATCAGAAGGATCTGGGGATAATGTTTTTTGTATAAAAAATGGAATAATATTGACGCCACCAACTATTAACAACTTGAAAGGTATTACAAGAAGTGTTGCGATTGAAATACTTTCAAAACTAGGCTATGAAGTTCTGGAAAGAGATATTTCACTTTTTGATCTTTATACAGCAGACGAAATATTTGTTACCGGTACAGCTGCTGAGGCGGCCCCCATAACTCTTATAGATGGAAGAAATGTTGGTAACGGTAGTGTTGGTCCAATAACAAAACAAGTAGCTGATAGTTTTGCAGAACATACTAGATCAAACGGGACTAAAATTTAAAGTAAGTCTTACTAATTTAATAATTTTTTTTTTATTTCTAAGTAGAATTCAGAAAGTCTTGAGGTGAAGTAAATGGATAAGCGGATGATAGAAAATATTAAACATCTTAACGACTCTTTAATCGTGGTATTGATATTAATGCCGGCTACGATAATTATTGTTTTTGAAGCAATAGCTACCATCCCGGAACTAAGAATTCTTTCAATAATCACCTGGATAATTTATCTATGTGGACTTGGCTATGTTTCTTACAGGCTAATCTATTTGAACAATAAATTGAATCAATACCTAAAAGATGAATAAAAAATGCAGCGTAAAGAGTTCAGAAACCTTATAACAGTCGATGAAGCAAAAAATCTATTTCTAAATCTTGGATGTAGCTATACTTCCTGTCCAATTTTGATTGAAAATAGTGAAGGTTCGATTTTAAATGAAGATATTAGTTCTATCATTAATGTTCCACCATTTGATAAATCATTAATGGACGGTTTTGCTGTAAAAGCAAGAGATACCTATAAATCCTCAGAATCTTCTCCAATAAAACTTAAACTAGTTTATCCTTCAGTTGAGCCAGGCACTATCCCAAAAAATGAAATATCTACAGGTGAAGCAGTAGAAATCTCTACGGGTGCTGCTATCCCAGAAGGATCCGATGCAGTAGTGATGGTTGAATATACTCATGTAGAAGGCGATTATCTTTATGTGTATCGACCAGTTTATCAAAAGGAAAATGTGATGTCAGTAGGTTCTGATATTCTCAGAGGACAAAAACTTGTAAAACTTGGAGAAAAAATCAGGCAAAGAGATATTGGATTACTAGCAGCTACTGGTAAAAGGGAAGTAAACGTTCGAAAATTAAATGTTGGCATTATATCGACTGGAGATGAACTTGTTAACCCCGGACAAATTCTTTCAATGGGGCAGATATACGATACAAATTCTTATTCTTTATATTCTGCTGTAAAGGAGGTTGGAGGCACTCCTCATATGTATGGGACTGTTAAAGATGATTGGTTGGAAATGCGATCAATTTTGAAAAAAGCGGTTGATGAATGTGAACTGGTGTTAACTTCTGGGAGCACATCGGCAGGGTCAGGGGACATAATGTATCGGATAATAGGAGAAGAAGGGGATATTCTTGCACACGGAATAAACATCATGCCAGGGAAACCGGTGGTAATTGGCAAGATTGGAGAAAAAGTTGTTATTGGGCTTCCCGGGAATCCTACTTCTGCATTAATGATATTCAAAGAATTTGTGGCACCCTTTATCAAAAAAAGTTTGGGTGATATGAAAAGTTATAAAATTGATAGAATTGTAGCATTTGCAGGTTCTAGTATCAGATCGGGAGGCAGGCATCAACTATTACCTGTAGGTATTATTAGGGATAAATTGTATCCTGCTGATAAGGGTTCAGGTGCAATCACTACTTTATCTCAGGCAGATGGTTTCATTGAAGTAAATGCAGAAACTGAACATATTCATATGGGTGAAAAACTAGAAGTAACTTTATTTGATACATCTGAGAAACCAGATTTATTGATAGCTGGGGGACTATGTCAAGGTCTTGATATACTTGAAAAGTTAACAGGTTTGAACTTACGAATTATTAATAGCTCATCATCTGGTGGTTTTAGTTCAATCTCAACAGGTACGGCAGATGTTGGTTGTGTAAATATGCCATTTGAATCTGGTTATAACGTAGAAATGATGCAACAGATGGGTCTTTATGATTCAGTACTAGTGAAAGGTTATCGTAGAAGCCAGGGTTTAATTGTAAAACCTAGTTCTACGATTTATAGTATTGAAGACTTACCTAATAAAAGGTTTAGCAACAGAAATGGGGGTTCAGGAACACGAAAACTTTTTGATATATGTGTTAAAAACTTCTCATTAAATAATGGGTTAGATTTCCATTCATTTTTGAATTCGATTATTGGGTATGATTCTGAGTCTAAAAGTGCCCTAGAGTCCTGCAACTTAGTATTAGATGATTCAGTAGATGCTACTTTTGCCCCTAAATATATTGCTGATGATTTGGGCCTTCGTTACGTTCCAATTGCAGAGGAAGAATTTGACTTTGTGATTCCAAAAAAACTGCTTAAGACTCCAGAAGTAGATAAGATAATTAAATATTTAAACTCTGATGAGTTTGGTCACTCATTGCCAGAGGGACTATATACATACAAAAGGACAGGCGAAATTATAGATATTTTTGAGGAAGATTCATCCAAAAATGTTATAATTTGAGTTGCTCATTAGTAGTAACTTAGTTACGTTTAGAACATAGTGTTTATTATTTTAGGATGTGTACTTTAGATGGGCATACATGATGATATACAGGCTGTAGAAGCTGAGATTAGAGACACACCATACAATAAAGCTACGTCTCACCACATAGGGAAACTTAAAGCAAAACTAGCTCGTCTTCGGGAAGAATTAGAGAAAAAAGCATCTTCAAAATCGAGTGGAGATGGTTATTCTGTAAAAAAATCAGGCGACTCTACAGTTGCTCTTGTAGGGTTTCCTTCAGTAGGTAAATCCACACTTCTCAATAAATTAACAGGAGCAAAATCTGAAGTAGGTGCATATGAATTTACAACGCTTGATGTGATACCGGGAGTTTTGGAATATAATCACGCCACTATACAAATTCTTGATGTCCCAGGACTTGTTAAAGGTGCATCTAGTGGGAGGGGTAGAGGAAAAGAAGTAATTTCAGTTGTAAGAAACTCCGATCTAGTTGTATTTTTATTAGATGTATTCCAACTTAATCACAGAGAAGTTTTAATAAAAGAATTGTATGATGCAGGTATAAGAGTTGATTCAAAACCTCCTGATGTTATTATAAAGAAAGCAGATAGAGGAGGAATTTCAGTAAATAGTACTGTTGACTTAGATCTCTCTGAGGATTTGATTAAGGATATAATGGGTGAATATAAGATTCATAACGGACATGTTCTCATAAGGGAGAAGATAGACGTAGATCAATTAATTGACTCAGTAATGGGTAACCGTGTATACATCCCATCAATTACTGTTGTAAATAAAGTTGATATGGCGGAAGACAACATGCTGATAGAAGCAAAGGAACAATTTCCTGAAGCAATTTTCATTTCAGCTGATAGAGAAATTAACTTGGAAGAAGTCAAAAAGTCTATTTTCAATTCACTTGATTTTTTAAGAGTATACCTGAAACCCCAAGGTGAACCCGCTGATATGGACGAACCTTTAATAATAGCAAGAGGATCTAAAATTAGTGATGTATGTGATAAACTTCACCGTGATTTCAAAGATAAGTTTAGATATGCTCAAGTATGGGGAGACTCTGCAAAACACCCAGGTCAAAGAGCAGGCCTAGAGCATGAACTGGAAGATGAAGATATATTGACTTTAATTATACAAAAATGATGTTTAATCAATAGTCACTTATGATTAAGAACTAGTTAAAACAATTAACTATAAGTAATATTATTGATATTTGTGAGAAAAGCAGTCCCGTAGGGTAGTGGTCAATCCTTCGGGCCTTTGGAGCCCGAGACGGTGGTTCGAATCCGCCCGGGACTACTGACTGAATGTCCAGAGTCCTGTGCCCTTAAATGCTCTAATGGAGGGTAAAGGGACATGGAAAACAAAAGCAGAAGCGTTGATGATACTCATCGCTTCGACCACTCTTATGATCTTTCTACACTGAGGTTCAAAAAGTCGACCGACAGTGCGGCAAATCTGGATCTGATGAACAGATTTGTTTTAAGTTGTAGACGAGCAGGTATTAGGAAATCTACTATTCTATCGTACGTCAATACTGCTAAGAGACTGTTGGAACATATGCAGGAACTGGGTATTCAGAAGGACTTGCATGAGATTGATCAATACGATTTTGATATTATTTTGTTACTGAAACAGGGGACTATTCGAAACTATAAGAAATTCGTCAAAAAATTCTATGGGTGGTATGTGGATGAAAATCCATTGAATGCTACTGAAACAGAATTGGGGAATATGAGATGGTATAGTAGACTGAAATTGGAATCTATTGATTCCACAGTACAACCACATGAAGTTTTGACCAGTGAAGAAATTGATAGGATGCTAGCGGTTTGTTCGAATAATCCACGGAACAAGGCATTGATAGCAGTACTTGCTGATGGTGGGATGAGGATAGGAGCATTAGGCAGTTGCCAAATAAAACATGTACAACTGAACGATACTGCTGCAAAGATCTACATCTCAAAAACCTCCAAAAGTAAGAAAACCGCAGATGCACGTGGTATTCCACTGACATGGTCTACTGGATACCTTGAACATTGGATTTCAATGCATCCACAGAAAAACAATCCGGAAGCACCTTTATGGGTTTTGAATAACCGTTCATCATCACTTTCTCTTGATGGTAAGCCAATGGGATATAACACACTCAGGAAAGCACTTGAACGCATTGGAGCAAAGGCAGGTGTGAAAAAGAGAGTAAATCCACATGCATTTCGACATTATGCTATAATAAACTGGATATTAGATGGTTTGACCGAGCAGGAAATAAAGCACAGGGCTTGATGGAGTCGTGGCAGTACACGTATTTTCGAAGTATATGCGAATTACACTGATCAGCAGATCAATGACGGAATATATGCTAAATATGGTATCAGCACAGTTGCTGATAAACGTCATATCAAACTAACCACATGTCCTAGATGTAACAATATACTAAGAGCAAATGACAAAACATGTACTCAATGTTCCCTGATTTTGTCTCAGAAAAGTCATAGTAACATGAAACAGCATGGAAGCATTATCGTTGGTGAGATCATGCGACTAATGGTAGAGTTCGATGATTTTGATTCTAATATTGTTTATTCTGTTAATAATAACGATAATGGAGATATCAAGAAGGTTTCAAACAAAGTATATGATATGCTTGAAGAAAGGTTTATTTGAATTAAGTTTTTAATGATTCACATAAACATTCTTAGATGACACGAATCCTTTAAGGGTTTGTGACGTGCTAAAAATAGTGACACAACCAACTCTAATTGAATAACGATATTTTATCAGAACAAAATATCCCATATCAACTGTTTTTTTAGATTGATAATGCTTGTTTGGTAATATTTGATTGGTATGAAACAAAAAAACTAAATATGTCTAAATTTAATTTTTATATGGTCAAAATATGGGTAAATTATCAAATTTAAGTCAATATGGATGGTTAGGCTTCTTAGGATTTTTAGGTTTCTTAGGATTTATTTGGCAAGAATTGTTTTCATTGTTCTTTTTATTCATCCTGTTTTTCTTGTACTTATTAGAAGGTTTGGATAAATCCGAATAATTAAAGTCCTTTTATTTATTTACATGGAATATTCACATGATATTGGTTAGTGCTTTAATCACTTAATCAAATATTTCCACACTCTTTTACTCAATGTTTAATATAATATCTCTATCATCCAATGTTACGTATTTTAATTGTTTTTATAGGTAATATTAACAGCATTAGGAACCAATAATAGTTCACTTCTTGTTCTACTCAAATTTATCAGAATAACAAAAAATGTAGTACTGTAATAATCCCAATCGGATTTTTCTTTTTTCATTTGAGATAGGAACATAACTAGTCCTATTTGGACTATTTCAGGACTACATTTTAGTGATTCTTCTCAAAGATTTGAGTTTTGATATATTATTTAGTATAACTAGCATAAAATAAAAAGTAATGAGTTGTTAGTGTAAGTAGCAGTCGTGCCCTTATAGCCAAAAGGGTGATGATGTATGCAAAGAGGTGCTTGCTTCAATATTTAATAGGTAAGTATTCTATGTTTGGAAACTACTACTTACACTTCTTATAATATTGGTCTTTATACAAAAATGATGTTTTCTGGGTAATAAACATTATCTTTGTTGATAAATACAAGTCGTGTTGAACTAGTTTTGTTCAGCAACAAAAGTTAAAAAATTTAAAATATTGTTGTGTACACTTTATGAGATTTTAAGCATCTACTGCTTTGATATTTTCAGTCAAATTCAAATCATGTTTGAACCTATGCTCGATCATCTATATGGTCAACAATTCTTTTTTTTATTTCAAATTATTTTTCTAGTGTAAAGAGTGAATAATTTTATTTTTACTAAAAAAAATAACATCAGCACATATATAATTTATCATAAACCTATAAGATAATGAATATTATCAAAAATAATAATGTTATATAATGCTGGGGTTTATATTGAAGTGCTTTTGAAACAGGGATTTTTGCTTCATACACTTAATGCCAATACTCAACCTTTCATTATATCGCATAATTTCCCTGTTTCACAAGGTATATTATTTTACAGTGTTGCAAAAATAGCAAATTTCAGAAGAATTTATTTTTATCATCAACTTTGAGTGCCTTTACTTTAATATAGAATGCTATTAGGAGATAAAAAAGATATTTTTCATTTTGGAATAACAATAGTATAAGTGGTTCCATTTGATCTGTCCATTTCAATTTTTCCATTTAATTGTTTTACTAGTAGATTAATCACTGTTAACCCCAATGATTTCATATTATCATAATCAAGATTATCTGGAATACCGATACCATCATCTTGAACCACTAATTCATAAGCATCATCAACTTGCACAAATGAAATTTTGATTTTTCCAGAATCTTTACCAGTAAATGCATGCTTATACGAATTGGTAATGATTTCATTGATGATTAATCCTATTGGTATTGTTTTATCCATGTCAAGATAGTTTTTAGTTACAACAGTTTCGGTTTTTATTTTTTTGTCAATATTGTTATACATTTGAGAAATATTACTTACTAAACTCTCAACGTAATCAGAAATTTCGATGCTTGCAACATTTTCAGTACTGTATAATTTTTCATGTGCTAAAGACATAGAAATGATACGTCTTTGACTATCTTCGAATGCATTTTGGACTTTTTTATCATGTTTAAACAATCTGGACTGCATATTGAGTAGACTTGCAATCACCTGCAAATTATTCTTAACACGATGATGAATTTCTTTAATGATTGTCTGACTTCTGTCATATTCTTCTATTTTTTTGCGTTGTGTAATATCTCTCAAAAATATTGCTACCTTGGTGACCTTATCATCCTCATCAATGATAGGATATGCTAACAATTCTATCCATTCTACATTTGCATCAACGCACCTTATTGGTACGATGTCAGAACACATTTGCTTTGTTTCAAATGCTTTAATACCCGAGCATTCATTCGATTTTTCTTCATAAGTTTGGAATATTTCATGCCATTTTCTTCCAATTAATGGCATTTTACTGCTGTACCATTTTTCCATAACTTTATTAACATCTTTGATGGTCATATCGGATTCGATAATGCAGACAGCATCTTGGATCACTTCAAAGATTCCATCTTTCAGGTTTTTACTTTGCTTCAATTCTTTCTCAATATTAAATTTCTTTGTTATAGTTGTTGAAAGAACTAAGGCAACAAATAAACTTAACAATAAAATGATTGAAGACAATATTAATGTAGATATTATACTGGTAGTTAAGTAGTCATTAATCTCTGTTATTGGTATGATGGCTTTTACGTATCCAAGTGGTTGATCGCTATAATCAGTGAACGGAACTAATATTACCAACTCATTATGGTGCTGATAATGGAGTGTATTCATCTCTTTTAATTTTGCTAATTCATTTTCAGATATAGGTAAAGGGTCTTTTTCAATTGTGCTTGCAAGGTATTCAGTATTTGGTGAATCTAACCAGGAAACAGTTTTTTCAGGCTCGAAAATGTAAATGAAGTATTCTCCACCAAAATCCTTTTTCAGATTGTTGAGGAATATTTGATCAAAGTTTTGACCAATTTCAACAGAACCTATATGCTCATTCTCATAGAATATAGGGGTTACTACTCTAAACCCAAGTCCTCCTCTTCCTTCCTCTAACCCACTTGTGGTAGTAAGGTCACTATTTGCACGATTTACAGTTTCTCTAAAAGAAGAAAGGTCATCACCATAAGTATCTGGCATGTGCAACCTTAAAAAGGATGTAGAATTTGGTAAATGGAACTGGAATTGTGACACTCCACGATCTTTTAATTGTCTGTTTATTTGATATAGTTTATAATATAGTTTTTCACGCTCCCTTTCAGCGAAAAGATATTGATATTCTTCATTTTCAGAGATTGTTATAAGCAACATTTCAGCCTTATCAAGTTGCGCTTCCATTCTATTATCAATGTTTGCTTCCATGTTGTGGGAGATATCACTTAATTGGGAATCAACAATATTATTTTGAAAATACACACTAACAGCAGTTAAACTAAATATCAATATCAAAAAGATTGCAGAAAATACAACAAGTAAACGGTTATTCATGTGATACCTTTTTTAACGAAAACTGTATTATATAAATATCTTTTTAAATTATTTACCGTGGTAAGTTTATGTAAACCTAATAAATGGTTATTCTACTTTAATTGCATTTTTAGTTTAGGAAAAAAAGTTATGAGAACACGGACTAGTATTCATAAATTTAGTAATCTTATTAATATTATTGGCAATATCTAATAACTCATAAATATTATTAATAAATGGAAGTTTAATCATATATTAATGAAAATATTTATAGCAACGAGTAATCTTAATTAACTATTATCAATGCGCTATAAACATGATTTTAAAGTACAACTTGTTGATATAAAATGGTCAGTGAAATATTTCATATATTTTACACTACTTGCAGTAATCATTAGCACATTTGTATATTTGATATCTATATTTTTTTTCTCACAACCTGAAACAGTGAGTTATACTATTACAGAGACAGCAAGTGCATCAGTAGCAAAAGTAACTGTTACAGCACAATATACATCTCTTATTGCATCAATTATATTGTACAATACTATTGCAATGATAGTAGCATGTACAGGGTCAGCACTTATACTGAAAATACACTCAATTATGTTAAATGAATTTAAGATCAAAAAAGAAAAAACGAATTATCTTAAATTTTCACTTGTTATCGAAAGAATACTTAGGCCTTTATATGATATATCTAAATATATTATATTTAAGGTAAAACCAGATATTCATGAAACAACAAAAATAGCAGATGAACACAAAGAGATATCAGATAATTCCATATGGCATTATTCTGCATATACAAAAGAAGAGCACAGATTGTTTTCATATATTTTACCATTTATTGTTCCATTACTGGTTTTATTTGCAAATGGAACATTACTTGGAATTTTATTTACCTATATCAACTTCAATAACGCAATTATTGGTTATAATGCTATGGGGATAGAAGGAATTTTATTTGGTGTTGGCCATGCTATGGTTTTTTTTACATCTTCTATAATATTACATGGATTGATTGAATTACCAGTGATATTTTTTGCAATAGCAATTGGATATAAATTTGCAAAGATACAGTCAAATGAATTAATTAAAAATGATTTATTTATTGATGATAATTTCCATAATTTATTAGGAGATGTAAAAGTAGTCAACAGCATATCAAAAGAATTCTTACTATCATCTCATCTATGGACATTTTTAATAGTAGGTTTTGTGCTCCTATCAATTGCAGCATTTATCGAAGTAAACTATACACCATCAATGGTTGAACTGGCATTAGAAAACTATTACAAAATCATAGAAAATAATTTAATTAGCTAAAAGAAATCTATGTTTCAAGTTTTATTTATTTTTAATATTCCTCCCTAAAACAAAATTTTGATATAAGTTGATAACTATCTTTGACGGCTTGGAAATAATTTCATATTGCTCAATAATGTCTTTATTTATTCGACAGTTAAAATTTTCTGTATGCAATTTACAAATAATCTCGCTAAGCTTATAATTAATCATAAGACTCAGCAAAAAGCAACATGTGTCTGATCGTTATATGTTTTGATTATTTCCAAGAAAATGTAGTGAACAATAAATGTAACAGCAATTAATAAAATATCATTTAATTCAGTTGCAACACTTGTTGCATAAATTAATATCTATTCCCTCATCAAAAACAGATGCTAGGCAAATCTAATTCACATGAGTCATGAACTTGGTGCAAAAGATACATATCAAAGAAATTAATTACAGATCATGGATTGTATATTCATAAGACATCACTATCAATAGACTCATTTTATAGGCAAAATAAGAAAGTAACTTGGAAGAATAAATTAAAATACTTGGTCATTGGATTGCAGACTATCTTGCCATAATTGTTACTCAATTAAAAAGTATGAATCCTATCAGAGGCCCACGTATTGCAATGGCAGCACTATTAATTATAGCAATAAAATTTTTAGGTAATAGTAATTGTTTTCATAATTAAAACTAAAAATTAAATAGTTGCTATATAGTTAATTTATAGTATGAGCAAAAGTGATGATTCTACGGAAGAAGATATTGAAAAATTATTTGAAGCACAGTTAAAAAAAACAAAAGCAAAAAAACATCACCGTGGTTATGGTGATTATGAAAGAAAGGGAATTTATAGGGGAGTAAAAATCAATTCAAAATCTAAAAAATAAGGACGTTAATACTTTTAGATAAGATAAATATTAAGTATATATTGTTACTATTATTGATATAAGGTTATTATTCTTTTAGGTGGTAGAAATGGATTTGGAGGACTTAATTAAAAATATTTCAGGGGATCTAGAGAAACTAATTACTACAAAAACAGTTATTGGTGATCCAATACAAGCTGGAAATAAAACAATTGTACCAATTACTAAAGTATCGTTTGGCTTTGGTGGTGGGGGTAGCACAGATGCAAATAAGAAAGAAACGGCATCCGACTTTGGTGGTGGAGGCGGAGCAGGAGCGAAATTAGATCCAATAGGATTCCTTGTTGTTAGTGATGAGGAAGTTAGATTACTTAGGATATCTGAAAAAACAGATCTAGGTATTTTGATAGAAAATGCTCCAGAAATTATGGAACGTCTTAAACGAAAGAAGACCAACCAAAAAGAAAAGAAAGAAGACCAATCTAGTGTCGATGAACACTAAGTTTTTTTGGTATGAAAAAGTTTCATCTTAAAGAGAAAGTCGGCTAATAATTGAGATTCTTCTTAATATGTTTTCAGTTTTATTCTATGTATTATCTTTTTTTGTGATAATATTTTTATTTTTTATTATAACTCCAATTACTTTAGTGATTAATGTTAGAAGAAAAAATCAGACAATAAACAATTATATTCAAATTAAGTTTTTATTTATCTCTTACAAGTTTAAATTTAATAGAATTAGTCCTCCCAAGTCAAAAGGGGAGAAAAAGCCAACTGATACTAAAATAGAGACTCATTATGATCAAGAAGATATTAAAACACTTATTCCACTTGTGAAAAATTTACTATATCCATCAGGCAAACTAGCAAAATCCTTGCTAAAAAAAACACGTATCAATAATATTTCGATAGATCTAGAATTTGGTCTTAAAGATCCTTTTCTAACTGGCTTATTATGTGGTTATTTATATTCACTTGCTGCTATTCTAAAGCAACTGGCACAAAAAAGTTACTTAGGGATAAACCCGAATTTTAATAGTGATGTATTTGGCTACAAAGGTATAATTATATTTCAAATACAAATTTATAAAATAATTCCAGGGTTTGTTAGCTTTTTTTTAAATAGAGATTTATGGAAATCTATATGGAAGATTTTAATGACCAGATAACTATAAAAACAGTGCCATTTACTAAATTTTATTATTAAAAAGTAAAAATCCTATATATCCGGCTCTGTAGAAATCCTATTTTCCATTACCACTTCAACCTAATATTATAAAAAGGATAAGTCCCCTGTGTTTTTTTGGTAAACAAACAAAAACAA
>NZ_JANUCS010000013.1 GCF_024808815.1 Methanosalsum natronophilum
AACACTTCCTGTGCAAGTGCAACCCGTTCATATTCATTGTCCATTTCATGTAATGACTGGAGTATACGAATAAATGCATCTTCAGTTCCAATACTTCCATTAACTATCTCAGTTTGAGAGATACCTAACTTATCTAAAGCATCAATTGTCCTTTCAGTCCCACTCACACCTCTTGCTAATGTATCATTGACACGTCTTAGAGCTCTTTCAACCTCACTTGTCTCCATACCAGTTCTGCTTAATGCATAATCGAGTGCATGGAATGACTGTGCAGAAACATTGACACGTTCAGCAGCATCCGCCATTTCATTAGCTAGTTCTGACGTTTTCATGGTAAGTGCAATTAAGCTCCCACCTATCGCAGTAAGTGGTACAGTTATTCCTTTGGTCATTGCCGACCCTGCTCGTGACATAGTCTCACCAGCACGAGTGAACTGAGATCCAAGGTTACTCGCCTGTTCACCTACTTCTTGAAATGATTCCTTGAGTTTCTGAGTATCACCTATTATAGAGACTACAAGTTGACCTATTCCTGCTGACACTTCAATTAACCTCTCTTAACCCTATCACCATACAAAGCATGGAATCGTTTAATGTCAGGTGTATCCTTATCCCCTATTCCAAGCTCCTCTGAATTCCTGTCATTATTGCCATTTTCTTTCTTGCTTTGTTGCATAGCTTCTCCAAGAACGTTCCAGCACAATTTCGATCTCAATTCAACAAAATTTAATCCCTTTTCATAATAGAACAATATTTGATCCACTGATGTTTGGTCAAGAAGATAAGTGGGTGTAGCCCAACTGTACATCATACTCACCTGACAAAAAATGTTAGCTAGGGATAATCTCAGTTTTTTCCGGTTTTATCCTCCACTTGATCCAGCTCATCCATTTTTTTAAGAATTGGTTCAAGTACGAATTTAGCAAATTCAATTAAAGTTATCATATCGATATTATCCAGTAACCAATCCTTGGTTATCACAGGATTAGATCTCTGGCATGCAGTTGCAACCACGTCCACAAAACCATCAATATTCTGACCGTTCTCAAGCTGTTCGAGTTTTTCAGGAGTATCCGTCATCTCGATCAGTTTCAGAGTTGCACGAGTTGAGAATATTGAAACGTCCACGTCTTCACCCCCGATCTTAGCAAGACGTTTTGGTGGTATTATGTGATCAAAGTCCCTGATAATATCTGAACTCATATTCATTCAACTCCCTGTTCATCATATATCTCGAACAACTGGTCACCAACATCTCTTGTAGTATCAAGTATACCTTTCATCACCAATCTAGGCATTGCAGGATCATCATCGTCATCTCCAGGAAATTCTATTTCAGTTCCTTCATTAATTGTGGCTTTATAGAGTGTAATGCGAAACTCTTTCTCATTTTCATTGATGTTAGTTATCCGAATAACCCTGTCAGATATAGTGACCCTACCTCCAGATGTCATTGTAATGGCACTGGTGGGAGTGTATTGGTAGCTAACCTTAACCTCATCACCACTTGATAGAGCTCCATTCTCAATTCTGGCAATACAGGTATAACCTACAGAATCAATGGCTAGCACATAATCAGTGTTCCGTGTAAGTATGGTTTCATTCTCGTCTTTTACTACAATAGATCCAACCTCAGTACCGTCCCCGTTCCTGTACTGTAATCTCACAAAATCAGTGCTTTCAAGTACATGACTCTCATCTTCTATACTGGTAGGTTCACCTGCAACTGTTGTTAGTGTATCAAGATTACCTCGTACTGTTTTCATGGTCTCAAGGTTCACTTCCATCATATCACATTCAATGAATGCAACATGTTCCTTGATACCCACCTTGATAACACCCGCATTATCCGACCTAACTTCTACATCCTCCCACTCTTCTCGAAATAATGCGTTTCTAACTGCCCCGATATTAATTAGATTGTTAATATTTGGTCCGATCTCCAATTTACCTGACCCGAACCGAATCGCGTTTTTATTCTGTACTGTAGTTTGTGCCATTTATGTTACCTCATCTCATCTCATTTCATCTCATCTCATATGAATCACTTTAAAATCAATTGGAACATGGAATATTTCGGTCATATCTTCATAAACGTCCTCAGAACCAAGGTACACTACTTGTTTTATTGGATTACCTGATGCTGTACCCTTGAACCTGTTCAAACACTCAATCACAGTTTCTGAGAGTTCCTGGGCCTGAGAATACGAACGTGTCCAGCACGATACCTGGTAACGAGGAGTGGCTGTATTAGTAATATGATGAATTGGATAACTTATCCTATGAATTGAAATTGCAGGTAATTCGCAATTGAGTGGTAATTTATGTGGGTAGATCCGTTCATCCACCATTTCATCTATTAGTGGATTATCAAGAAGCATTAAGCGAAGAGAACTGTGTATTGATGATGTTGAACTCATCTCATTCTCCTGAACTTTCGTTTCATTTCTTTATTTATACGTCTTGATACCTCAGGTCCATTCTCATCAATTGCGGGTCTAAGGAACGCTCTTGGAGTTTGGTTATATTGTCTACCTATACTATCCATTCCAACAAACCCCAACTCGAGTCTGCGAGCATACTCTACATCTGACCCGATATCAACTCTAACAATACCATTTTTAGTATCACTACTTCTCCCCAAAATACGAATACTGTTTAGCAAATTACCAGACCGTTCATGTGGGAATTCAGTACCACCTTTTCTTGAATTGATCTTAGCTTCCCTGACAATGATCTCAGCACCTGAATCTACTGCATCCTCAAGTTCTTTCACCATTTCATCACCCAATACCTCGAATTTATTCCCCAGTTCTTTGAAACCATCAACCTTGAACTGTATCTTCATCAGAACACTCCACCAAGAATGAATACAAGTACTACCAAGATTATACCTACTAATAACTCGATTATAACAGCAGTCAGTTTCGAGTTCATACCATCGATACGACCTTCGATCCGCACTAACCATCCACGGATCTCATTGAGTTCCTTTTCTCTATCATCTTTTTCAGCTCTAATAGCATCACGGATCTCAACACGTAAACATCTTTGATTCTCAGTACACTCCGAACGAGTGACAGGCTCATTGTTCATTCAACAACCCCCAATTCACATTCATAATGATGGAGTTGTGACCTGAACATGTAATATACAGGTTTTATTGATATCACTCGATAATCACGTTCATAGCCTGTATCCTGACCACGTACGATCATTCCTTCAGTTACTGAGATGGTTGGCGGAAGCATGACAGTGGTCCCCGAATAAACTCTTTTACCACTACTCATATCCATAATATCCCCAGGATCCCTGATACCAACATTGATGAACCTACATTCAGTTTCAACCATTGTTTCTGTATATACAGGTGACCCATACTCATCCTGCCCAATTGTGGTCTTACATATTAGAGTGCACTTATGGATCAAGTTGATAGAATGTATGCTCATTCACACTGATCTCCCATTAACTGTACGAACACCAGCTCGACCCGATATTACTCTGGTTTTCGTGTACAAGTATTTTCGAATATATTCAAGTGCAGTATTCTCATGTTGCTGTATCTGCACTTCCACATCGTTCTGTTGTGTTTCTGACCCGAACTTGACCTGCTGTGCAAGTTCACCATTATATTTCATTTTTTCAAGTATTAGTGAGACTGAACGGTGAACACATGCGAGTTTCAGGTACGAGTTCTCAGTATCCGGGCCCGCATTTGATTGTGCGAGCACTGTGTTTGAAGCATGGGATATGATATGTTCAATTTCAGTATCATCAATTGACTTAGGGTCTACCAGCACCTTTACTTCATTAACTGAACATAGCATATCCAACCTCACTTTCCTTTACGTGAAGATCTCTTCCTGTTTGTTGCAGATGAACCTCCATTCTCAATATTTTGTGTTTCTTCACTCAACTCATTAATGACCTCTATGGAATTACCAAGTTTATTGATATTCTCTTTACCACCGATCTCGAAAATATCATGTTTTTTGTAAATAGTCTCTGTACCACCTGCATCAGTACAAAGGTTCTCCACAAGTACCTTGACCTTCATTCGCAGTACCTCAATTCAGATATCTGAGAGTTTACAGATCGCAGTAGGTTGTTTTATTCTCAGGATACCCGCAGAATAGACCCTACCATAGAGGTTGCCAGTATCAGGATGTTCCGATTCAGTACCGTGTTCAGTAGCAAAATCTTTAGTTAAATAGAAATCAACGTAAGGTTCACCTACTGCTTCTGTAGGTGCAATGAAACCGGTACCTGCACTCAGGACATTGGAGACCAGAACATCACCACCATTTAGCATATCCACGACATCACTATATTCTCGTATACCACTGGTAGACCTGCTTGCTCTCAGTTCCCTATATTGAGTTGGTGCAATGACAAGGTTGAAACTCAATGAATCCGTTGGAATATCGCTATTATCTAATAACGCATAGGCACCAGAGAGTGCATCGGTAGCATTCCCGAATGTACCAAAATCCTTACTCGTATTATAATCATTATCAGCACCCTGGTACAATCCTTCATGTGTATAATTTGTACCGTCACGAGTAACTCCCATGATAATAGCTTCATCTTCGGCTTTTGCTGCCTTATATGCTGCAAAGATAGCAGCTGAAGCATCAACGTCCAATCCCTTTGTGAGATAACCTTCGTATAATCTGCGATCGATCTTATAATCCTTCCAATAAACTGGAACCTTGGAGTTAGTTAATGTAACATCAATTGAATCGATGTTAGTGTCAGTGAATGCATACGATACCAACCCGTCACTTAGATCGATTATTTGACCCCAATCCACTGAAGTTATCCCGAAACCTTTAGGTTCAGTTACATGTACTAACCGTCTCCCTTTAAGCACTCTGCGTAACGGTTCCACGAGTTTCATATCGATCTCTTTTGAGAATGTTGCCAGTGCATTAACCATTTCAGATCACACTCCTTACAATGATCTCAGTAGCACCACTCGTTGCATTTATTGACTCTTCAGCATACGCAATTACCTGTCCACCAGGTACTAATGAACCCTGGAGTTCAGGTGTAGCACCCTCAACCTCATCTGCAGTATCCGTACCCTCTTTTACTGCAAGTGATACTGCAGCTTTCAGTTCACCATTATCACCAGCAACTAATGGATCTCCCTTACCCACATTCTCTGACTCTGCTAACATAGCTCTGATATAGAACCCGCCACCGTTTAGTACAGCCACCTGTGCCTCAGCACCATAGATAGATATGGGGTCCTTTGGCCGAAATACGGGATTGGTCTGTTCATACCCTAACCACCCGATAGGTTTCCCATCAGCCGTGTTTATAACAATATCCGAATCATTAGTACCTTTTTTCACTAACCTACCTGGATACATATTAGTCACAGTTTCAATGTTCAGTTCCTGAATCAGCGGTACACCCGCAGCGATTATTCTATTGTTTGGTTTTTGTATACCTGTATATACCATATTAGACCCACTCCTTTTTCACAGAATCAAATCTACCTACTGTCGTTGCAGTTTGGTTCGAATCCGCTGGATACTGGATTACATTATTCTTTGATGCATGGACCTTAATACCCTCAAACTCCATTGCAAGCTTTTCTAATTCACTTGCATTCAGATGCTGATATTCATCTGGTTTAGTGTCCAGGTTTAATTCTTGTCTTGCAGCCGTAAGTTTTTCCAGAGCTAATGAACGACTTAGTTCATCTTTATAGTCCTGGATCCTTGCAGCAGCGATCTCATTTGATTTGGATTCGATCAGTTCATTCACCTTGGACATGGGAACTGAAGTTGCTCTATCTTTTTCATAGGATGCGAGAACAGTTTCCAGTTCATTGACCCTGGATTGGAGTTTAGTGTTCGATACTTCGATCTCTTTAAGGTCAGTTATTTGTCTCTCTTTCTCCCCGAGTTGACGTTGTAGTTCTTCAACTCTAGGTTGAATATTTTCAGATTCAGATTCAGTTTCAGTTTCGGTTTGTTTGGTCATAGAGTCCACTCCAGTACTTTGACTTTGAATTGGTGTATATTTTGATGAAAAGAACAGTTGATTGGGTTCGAGTTCAGGTTCGGTCTTGGATGCAACAATATTGAACTTAGCTTCATCCCATGCAGGTTTTCGAACAAGGGTCACACTCCGATTCTCATAACCGTTCACCCACCCCTCATCTTCTATTGACAATGCTTTTCCATAAACTGACCATGTGGGTTCCCAGGTACCCTCAAGGATCTTCTGTTGAGCTAAAGTATCAGTGATATCTGCTCGTATCCGGATCTCATCTCCAGTTGACCATACATCCACCACCCTACCTATCTCGGTCCTGGGATCTTCAGTCACATCACAACCATGTTCAGAATCACGAGTACATACACGGACAACCGAACTTAGAAGAGACTTAACTGCATTCTCTATCTCACTTGATGGAATACCCCACCCGTTCTTATTGATCATACCAATTGGAAACGCAGTGCCTTCAATTAAAACCATTATAAGAAGTGCACGTATACAACCGCTATATAACTTTTATGCAACAGGGATATGAGGGGGAAATGCACTCTTTAGCTATCAAAAGTGAACTACCACCCTATGAATAGGGTGGTAGTTCACATTTGTTAACTGTATATAATATTGGTGGAAGGTCTCTTTATTGCTTTCCATTAAGGGAAAATCCTGCCCAATCCAATACCTGTTCCTTTGAAAGTATCTCTGCATTATACCAGTCCAGTATATCTTTTCCAGTCATTTGTGGCCTACTGAGTTCTTCGAATTCCAACCATACTGAATCAAGAGGCCAGTTCTTCATATCTAATCTCATGTTAATGAACTGTTGTACAATGTTCTGGATACTGTGTTGCAGACCTTCAAGCACGACCATCCTGTCAGCCTCGGAAACGTATCCCGCAGCATACGTGGACCCTTTGGTATCACCCATAGACAAAGGTGTCTGGAACAGTCCTAACTGGATCTCAGCTTCCAATGATCTCTTAAAGCTCATTACATCAAGTGAACCGTTAGAATCAATTGGTATTACATTTAAACCCACTGCAGCAATATCTTCATTCTCTGACAAGTATTGGTAATCCTCAAGCCAGGTATCAATGGCGTTTTGAGCATCTTCCATACTGATAAGATTCTGTTCAACCAATTTTTCCAATAATTGAAAGTTTATTAAGTATCGGCTATTCCCATACTTTTTAACAAAAGAGACATACCCGGAATTGATGTTCAACAGGTTTCGGATACTTAACTCTATAGGGTCTAGGAGTGAAGTCCCATACAATCCCCACGTTTCACGGTCCATGATATCTTTCTGAACACTATCCCACGCATTATATGTACCATATATCACGTCAGTTAAGTTAATATCCTGTTCTTGCACTCGGTTTCCAGTAACACCTTCATTCACTTTTATTTTATCAGCTGGTGCAGTTAACAGAACATTTTTACTGGATTTTGGGTTAAATCCTTCAGGCCAGATAGTGACTGCAGGCATATACAGAGGCTTTAATGAAACAGCTTCAGCATTTCCTTCAGGAATTGCGATATAAGTACCATCCCTGCACAGTAACCTTGAAAGTGTCTGTATCTGTTCTAGGAAATTAACACTTCTGCTCCATTTCTCAAACTCCTTAACATATTTCTTAGCAGTACCATCGAACTGCATGCCTTTAACTAAAGATAAACCTAGTTTGTTCAGTGAGGTAGAAACATGGGGTGTTGCTGTTGCAAGTTGTTGATAGTACCTGAACCTGTTCTTGGTATCGAACGCATAATATCCACCAATCGAAGTTGAGGTGTCCCTGCGTTTTATCCCGGAAGATGCTGTTAGAGTAACCGGTTTCTTATATGACATATTCTATCCCCAATTTTGTTAGGAGCAGTACAACTACAATTTCCAGTCCCCTACAAAACAAAAAAGCAAACAGATACAAATTATACTTTTTCTTCAGATCCGATTGAAGTTCAGGTGAAATATCTAGGTTCTTGATATTGCTGTACTTTAGTGGGGATTTACGAGTATGAGAGTGAACTATACCACCCACAAAAGCATTGATCTTGGAAGGATCTTCTAACAACTCATAGAGTGAGTGATAATTTTTAATATGTTGCATACAGGAAACTGCGTATACAACCAGTATATATGGTTTATGCAACAGTGGCATTCAATGCTTTACATTTTAAAATTCAAAATATGATGAGGTATTGGTAGCCATTTCAAAGGACCTGTTTAAATATAAATAGAAATTAAGAAAGCTTAATAACTTTAAAGAAAGTGTCCTTTGTGGTTTTAATGCATCTAGAAATACTAAATCAATATATGGAATATTGTAAAATTCGTAATAAAGCTTACAAAACAAAAGTAATTGATCTATCAGAATATTTGTTTTTATACCCGACGTGTTTACTTCCCCTAGTTAATTTTAAAAAAGATAATCCGAGAATGAAATATGTTCCCGCACCAGTAAATGTAGAGAAATATATGGCAGTTGTCGATAAAAGCAATTATTCAGAGCGTGCAACATATATACCAATAATTAACTTACCTCAAAAATATTTAGAGGCTGAAGTAGAAATTGAAAAATTACGTAAGCATCATAACAATGGAATCAATTATGGCGGAGAAGATGCTTTTAATTACATGATGGGTGAACTTATAGATAATATATATCAACATTCTCATTTCAAAAATGCAAATATAATGGCACAAAGATATGAAAAACAAGGCTTTGTGGACATTGCTATATTCGATGATGGTATCAGTATCCCATGCTGCTTTGAAAATCATGGGATACATATCGACAATGATTGTGCTGCTATAGAGATGGCTATACAAGGCAAATCTACAAAAAGCCAGGAAAGAGGATATGGGCTTGCAACTACAACAAATCTATACGTAAATGGGTGTAATGCAGAATTTTTAATAGTTTCCAGAGAAGGTGCATGGTATAAATCGAAAGGTTCCGAAAGGTTTTATAACATCAATGGAATATATAGGTTTAATGGTACTTTGATATCAATAAGAATTCCTTATCCACTAAAAAAAGTAAATCTATATGATTATATTTCATAATAAAAGGGAGCATAAAATGAATTCAGATAAAACTAAAAAAATAAAAATTAAAGATGAAATAAATATACATTTATCGTTAAGAGATTCTGCTGATCTTTTTTTTGATGAAATATCCCTTGTCAATAAAAATACAAATTTGGTAATTGATTTTGAAGGCATCAAGAGTATTAGTCGTTCCTTTGCACAACAATTTCTTTATAGGGTGGAAAAATCTGAGAATAATATTAAATTTGTAAATGAGCCAAATAACATCAAAATGATGTTTGATATAATAAAAGCCAAAGGTAAAAAGCCAAATGTTGTGGTTAGTAACTCAAGCAATGCAGTAAATCTGTCATCTGCTTGAAAGCGTGCTTTAATGAATTGGTTAACAATTCGGTTAAAACAAGCTCTAGATAGTATAGTAATCACATGGTTTGATTAATATAGAGAAGAGTTAGAGCTTTACTACCACTGAACATATAGTAGCAAAGCTCTAACTAATTTGGGAGAAATGGGGGTTGGGGGTCTAATTCAGTGATGCTAGAATTAGAATTAATTAGAACTTTACTACCTAATTAAAGATTTAAACGTTTATTATAAATAGATATCTAATATGGATGAAATATGTTGCACTGTTACGTGTGTGGATAACTTTGTGTGTGTATATTTTATTTAACAAACCGCTGATGTTTCTTTTGCAATTTCTCAACCACTCTATCAGCAACCTCATCCATTTGATTTTCACGCATACGCTCGTGATAATATTTTGCTATAAAATCAATGGCTTCACTGCGGTTACACTCACGTTCTTCCATGATCCTGTGAAGGATGGACATTGTTCTCTTTTCAATAGTTGCATATAATCTTAATCTCAAAAGTATCACCTGACCTTGTTAGTTTTTCGAATTAATGTAGATAGATCGATCTTATCTATATGCTGTTTTACCATGACCTGTACTGCGTAGGATAAGGTATCCACTTGATCATCATGAGCACCTGTGGGAAACGATAACAGTTCATCTTCAAATTCAGTAAGCCAAGAACCATGCAGAAAATAGATCGAACCAGATTCCATACGGGCAGCTGCTGGTAATGCCCGTGTTATTTTATCTCTATCAGCTCTCAATTCCCTTATAGGTAAACCTTCCCTGACAAGCATTTGATAAAGTGTCTTGCCAAGTCCGACAGATTCCACTGCCTGGAATGCTGGTTGCCATCTTGTATACTGTTGTTTGAATAAGTTTATCTGATCCGGACTCTCCATTCGAGTCCTTAAAACATCTAAGAGTATTAGATCATTATCAGGTGTTTGGGCCCAGGTAGATAATACGAAATAATCCGCTGTTGTACGAGTGGATGCTGCAGGATCACATGTCTGGAACACTCTACAATCCTTATACTTAACTTTCCTTGTATCATTTAATGAGAAAATACCATTTTCAAGTTTAGCATACCTGAAATATTCGCGTTTAAATGTACCGCCTTCAAGTGCCTGGGGGCGTTGTTGATATAATGCGTTCCACCAATATGACCCTAAAGTCTGTTTGATTTCTAGCAGGTCATCTACTGAATATCTTTGTGGGAAAAGAGCAGTACCTAATTTGCGGTCAAGTAGATCGTTCTTCATTGCCAGTGCAGGTAAATTGATAACAGTCCATTTATCAGACTCTTCTTGTAATAATCTACCAGATAGATCGTCCTGGTGCCACCGTGTCTGGATAATGATCACTGCACCACCGGGTTCTAGACGAGTATAGGCAGTGGACCGATACCATTCAACTGCCTTGTTCCTGTATGTCCTGCTGTTAGCCTCTTCCGCATTCTTATGAGGATCATCGATTATGAGCAGATCAGCACCTTTACCGGTAATAGCACCACCAACACCTGCTGTAGACATACCACCTACGTGACCTTCAATGTCCCACCGATTGACTGCAGAAGATCTTGATGCTACACTTATCCCGAACAGTTCAGGCCCGAATTCACTTAATACATTACGAGCTTTCCGACCCCATCCTGCAGCAAAATCGGCTTCATATGAAGTTAATATTATCCGTTTGTTAGGGAAATGACCAAGGTACCATGCAGGAAAATATTGAGAGGTTAACATCGATTTCCCATGTCTTGGTGGCATTGAGATCATTAAATGACCAATTTCACCACGAGCCACTTTGATAAGTGTATCTGATAAGAGCAAGAGATGTTCACCCGGGATCCATTTGAATTGTGTACAGTATTGAGTGAACAATGCAGGTGTTGCAGTCCAAGGAATTTGATCAGTTATCATTCTCATCACTCTCGGTTTCATAGACTTGGTTGATCTTGCGGGACAGTTCATTAGCTTTCTTGAGGATCTCTGGAGAATTTACTATACCAACTGCATTAGTAATGTTAACCTGTGGAGTATTATCGGTAAGACCCATCATATCTGCAATGAATTTGAGATAATCTAATTCTGTACTCCTATCTTCATTTGCAACCAAACTTTTCTTTTCAAGAGTTTTCAGGGCCCTGCGTAAAATACCGGCCTTAGTAGCACGTTCATCTAACAGTATGAGCTCGGCCACCTTTTCCTTGAATTCAGGTACCTGGTTCCATTTAGTAACGGTTACACGGTTGACACTACACTCATTTGCAATCTGTTCCTGAGTCATAGTTCCGCTTGCCATCAATTTAGCAGCTTTCAGGCGTTGTCCTGTCCAGTTCCATTTTGTAGTTTTCTGTAAACTCATACATCCTCTCTTTCAACCAACTTAACACCACGACTAAGTGTATTAGAAACAATGAACTCAGTTTCACAGTTCGAGCAAGTAACAATGTCCTGTTCCGGTGTCATCACGAACAAGGCTACATTACAGCTAGAACAGCGTTTAGATATCGGTTTAAAATTGTTCATATTCTGATCTCCCACACCAAACCGTTCCTACACCTACCAATTTTCTTAATATACCCACGATAATGTGCCATCTGGACAGTACCTCTTTGTCTCAGTTCAATTGGAATATCACTGAACGAGAATATATTGCACCTAACATGCTGTTTGACCTTCTGCACCCATACACGAGGTGGATCACTACCTTTTCTGGTCATGTCCTACACCACCACCCATCCTCGTTCAATTTCTTCATTACCCACAAACAATTATTATACCCATAACTCTGCCTATGTCCAGGATAATTCCTGCAAAACTCGAAATTAACTTTCTTGATATCATCGATCACAAAATTAGGGTACTTTTTCTTCACAAAACTGGTCATATCGTAAGCTAAGAGCTTGAGATCGCCATCATTTAAACCTAAAGATTGGTCAAAGTCAGTATTGGAACAGTGATGTGATAGCGAATGACCAAAATTTGTGCTGCTATTGATACCGGTTTTATCATCTTTGGGTAGGTCTTGTGGGTCACTATCACACACTATCACATCGCTATCACATACATTTTCGCTACCAAGCTCCGACTCGCACATTTTTCCCGGAATATAAGAGAGAGTATTGTGATAGTCATGTTGAAATTGGCTATTCTCACACGTACTATACATTTTCTGTTTTTGTGTGATAGTGTATATAATTGTATTATATATTCTATCTATTGTTATTGATTTATCACTATCACATTTAATGTGATGGTCATGTGATAGCGTGTGATAGCCACCTGAAACCAACTGTTCATACTCAGTTTTGAAATTATCATATTCTTTCTCGATACAATCCACATCTATATTGACAACATCTTCATACGAGTTAAGACCCAACCTATTATCATAACAGTATACGGTCTTTCTAGTACTCCTGCTATCACTTGATTGTATCGTTACATTTTGTGAAAAAAGGCCAGTGACCTTTGAAAGTAATCCACCGTCCCCATTTCGGCCTCGCATCAGATACTTTGCAGTGGTCTCACTTTTCCCTATCAGATCAGCTATCTGTCTCGCATCAACCTCATGTTTACCAGACATCCATCGCATGACCTTCAGTTCAGTTTCTGTAAGGTTGGTCGCATTACTTTCTGCTAATCCTTTATAGATACTCTTAGCTCTTCTGAAATCATCGACTGTGGCTAAATATGCATCATGGAACTTTTCACGTTGTTTCACATTATAGAACGTAACAGATTTCAGAATGTCCATGAACATCCCAAAATTTCGACGATTATCCTTGTTATTCCAACGGATACAATTAGTATATGGAAATACTATCTTATATTCTTCATTTGAACCAAGTATATCAAAAACTGCTCTGCATACAAGCACATCATCATTTACTATATCTTCAGTGATACCTAACCGTTCCATTCGTGCCTGGTGTTGAAATACTCTCTCATCCTGCTCGGGTGTTGCGTCAACATCAACTCCAAGAAACCTGTTCCCCATCTGATCATCATCAAAACCAAGCACTGATGTCATCCACCATGATATTCTGGGTGGAATTGAATATTGTTGAAATTCCTGTTTTTTTACAGTATTATGTTCTGTTGTAGTTTGAAAGTTAGTTATAGACTGTTTAATGGTAGCAACCATATCATCATTCAATTGAACATCGTCTGTATAGATGATCGTACCTTTGGTAAGGTCAGGATTATAGAACATCGACTTTGCTGATAGTGAACCACATAAGATTTTATTCTCTGGTAGAAGATGTAAGAACTTCTTAGCACCATCAGATTTACCTTTCCCAGAATCACCTGAAGGTTTTATATGAAGACCTTTTGAATTGGTCATATATGTCGATGCTACTGCACATGCACAAGCTTCCCCAATAACCCTATCACCCACATGATACTGATTCCATGTATCAACAATGAACTTGAACGCATCACCCTTTTCGAGTAATAGTTTAGCCCATTCCAACACATGTTCAGGGTATTCTTCAATTTCTTCCTGACCAGTTTCACTCACAAGCATGGGTTCAGGTACTTTTCCCCTTGTATTGATCTCATTACAATATTGTGGAAATTCCGTACATAACATCTCAGATCTCCATGGATATCCTTCGATCCTTGACCACTGATAAGAACTGATCTTATGATCAAAATCGTGCCTGTATATTAATCTGGAGATGAATTCACCATCATCTTTTGAATCGAACCCGTTTGCTTTTAGCTCTGCACAAAGAGCTATCATCAACCTTCGACCATCACCTCCATGCAGGATATCAGGTGTTCGTTTCGGGTCAAAAAATTCCTTTACCCATGCTCTGCATTTCGTTATGGCCGACTTTAACCTATTCTCTTCATAGATCAAGTGAATTAATCTATTTTTGAAAATATCCGGCATTTTTGGTATATCATCATTTGATATGATCTCGCGGTTCCAACGATATTGTTCACCTGTACAATGAATCGAGGGTGGTAATACTAGATTCCCACCACCACCTTTGGTATTATCGTTGCGTATATCTATTTTGATGTAAGAATATTCGTGATTTATTAGTTCAGTATCATCTTCGTGCTGGAAAAAGATATGTCCCCTGTTCTCAATACGTTTTGAGATGAGCCAGTCAGATATATCAATTCCATCTATCAAATAATCCAGGAAAATATCATCATCTATATCAATAACAGTTATTCCACTAACTCTGCCACACACTACACCAATATTATACTGTTTTGAATTATTGTTACTGCAATCCCACCATTTTTTTATTTGAGAGTCTGTTGGTGGTACTTCCAGATTAGCCCAATTTGATAATATCGGCCTTTTACCAGGTGCAGGTCCATCATCGTATGGTGATGAGAGTGGATGTATTACCCATCCAAGTTCTTTATACTTGAATGCTGAAGATAGAATATCCTCATTCATTCCTTCACCCCTTACCTCATCCCATACCAGCAATTGCAAAGTACCGGGTAGATACTTCATTCATATCCACTTTATAAGAATACTCTGCGATCAACACATTCACATTATTATTATTATTATTATTATTATTATTATTATTATTATTATTATTATTATTATTATTATTATTCGACCCCTTTTTCATGATATGAACTCGGTCCAATCTTGCACCTAACATCTCAGGATCACTTCTCAATTCAGTGTCAAGAACGTATAGGAGCGGGAATCGTTCCTGGTACCACTGAACAGGCCTTTCACTTGGATCAATGCTTACCCATTGTGTATCTCGATCCAATTTCAAGCCAGTATACATGTCCTCGAACTCGTTAAATTCAGCTACTGTTTTCTGGGAGTTCAGTTTATACTGAACTCCACCACTATGAGTATATAGTGTAGGTAATATCATCTCGATCACCACATACCCATTATTCTGAGTAGCTGCTAAGACCAAGGCCAGGGCCAAGGTCATTGTTTTTCTGCTGGATTATTTGACATTGTGATTTGGGTACCCACTCGGTCCTATCACCGACCTTGAGCATGTAAGCTTTCTCAGTTTCATGGTCAACAATACATTCCTTAAAATCAATACCATTCTTCTCACAGATCCAGTCCTCTACTTCTAATGTTTGGCCAGGGAGTATTGTTGAGTTTGGCTTGATATTAATGATCATTATCAAACCACCTCTTCCTGTGTCATTAGACCAGAAATACCAAACTGGCGTTTCAGTGCCAAAGCTTCCGCACATTTACTGATCATAGCAGAAGGATATGTTTTCCAGGTAGAACTGTTCTTTTTATATTCATTAAATGGTGCGAATTGGAGTACAGGTATTCTTCCTTCGCGTTCAACTACGGCCCATGCACCCACGATCTCACCACGGTCCTTAACTCCAAATGAATGTTGTACCTGATTCTCAGCTACATTCATGGTAAACTGATCATTCTCATGCACTACTGCCGACTTGATACCTCTAAACTCAGGGTCACGCTGTGCGATCTTAAGGTACCCGTCCCTTGACGTCATTATGCATTTGAGTTCAGATGAATAGAATATCTCTTTTAAGAACGGGTCCAACCCATATGTCCTGCAAATATGGAGAAACATTGCAAGTTCATTATCATCAGCACCTCGTGCAACTGTGTTCGTGATGGTACTCACCTGTTCCTCAGAATATTTTATCGGTTTGGGCTGTAGTTGGTATACTCTACATTCCTTATCGGTAATTATTTGAGTTTGAACATCATTTCTAGCATATCCCTCGTCACCTGATTTTTCGCTTTGGGCAGCAAGATCTTGGATGGCGGGGGTATAGTGTTCATTATCATCTTTTCTAAGAACCTGAGCAATTGCATCTTCTTTCTCAAATCCCTGTTCCACAAGTTCAGCAACTTCTAATCTCTGTTCAGTTGTCATATTTTCAGTGTTCATCTTATTATCTCCTTTTCAATCAATGTTCTGTCATACATCCATTCTTAGCCTCTTCAATGACCTTCTTGATAACCTCAGTATCTCTGGTCCCTGTACTGTTCTCAATATAGAACTCAAGTGATTTTCGAATACTTTCAACCTCGTTTGCAACCTCGTTCCTCATCACCACCCTTTGAGAGAATAACTGTGCTTGTTGTTGTATCTCCTTCTCTCTATCCTTGAGATAAGATTCATTTTTTCTCAACTCTTCAGCAAGAGCAATAATAGTTCTTTGATGGTATTCTGGAAGAGATGTGAGATTTCGGTACAAGTTAGGTCTCTGAACACACTTTTTCATACCAATACCTCATGGTCCTGTGAATGATCGAACACAATTATACGAGGTCCCGAGAACGGTACAAAATCGTACCTGGTAACACTTCCAGTAACAGAATACATTTCGATCAAATGCTGTAATCTTACCAGAAGAAAATGTGGACAAAAACCGCGTATCACTACAGTGATCGGATATTCAGTATCGATCTTCTTCTCGGCCCATGTTAAGATCGTCCGTACATCCTGGTCACTTAATTCCAGCTTACCTGATGGTGACATTGTACCAATTCGGTTAGGTAACTTATCTATATCAAGTATAACCTCGATCTCAGTACCTCTACAATCATTGCTACTGTTTCGGTTCATTTCCTGTACTCCTTTCCTTTCATTTTTTTTAGACCTAATATAGGCCAAACCGTTGACCGGACTTGAACCGGTATTGTTCCTTATAATATGTGCACTAACCTAACACAACCATACTACAACGGCAAATAGAATCGTGCGAAAAGCACTGATCACTTAAACCTCTCCCCAAACCCACAATCATATCAATCTAACAATTTAATGTCATCTGATACTTTTCACCCACACCCTTCTTCTTATTATTCTTCTTCTTATTGGGTCCTTCACCTGCCAACATCCTGATAACTCGAACATATCCCTTTTTCTCATCACTCCCAAATTTCTCCCATACTTCCAATATATCTTTATGTTTCACCAATGTTTCTTTAGCTCTATCAATGATCTCTTGTGGCTGGCCCCTTTGAACATCTTCCACCGTGATCTCATTATACACCACGTCTGACATTTCATCTACCCTTCTTTGAAATTGGTCTCACTACGATCACTTCACCATCAAATTCTATACTCACTTCATCCCCATTTTTTAAACCCAAATGGTCACGAATAAAAGCAGGGATTCTCATGATCATACATCCTCTACTATCCTGCGTGATCTTCCGTATATTCATGTGATACAACATGTGTATCCCATAATATTTATATATTTTTAATATGTATATACATATGTATATCATGGACAAGAAAGTAACACCATCAAGGTCATATAGACTACCGGATAGAACACTAAAACTCATTGATTTTTTAATTGAGAACGGTGCTGCACGAAATGGTACTGAAGCTATTATAATTGCTATTGAGAGGTTTGCTAAAGATTATCAGCCTGGTGGGAATATGGACTTGATAAAAGGAAATATTGAACAATATCTGAACAGTGATGATGGTAAAGACGTACTTGAAGATGTTCTAACACAAATTTTAGTTGAGAAACAGAGAAGACCTCATAATCCTAATTCTACACAAATAAGTGATGATCGTCATGGTATTAGAAATAGAGAAAATTCATTTAATGAACCTGGAAAGTATGATGATAATATCGAAATGATCGAACTGCTAAAAAAACAACTCAAAGCTGAGCGTGAACAGGAGTGTGATTATAGACATGTTTCTATTAAGGACGATGATCAAGTAGTTGATAATATAAAAAAAGAGCTTGTGAAGGACTCAAAAACTGTTAAGTTACCAAACAAAAAGCCAAAAGTTAGATATGTATATCATCAGGCAGGTGAAGTTGACCCACTCGACGAATACGATGATGGTGGTGAAGTGATCGAACATATCATACATCGATTCGAATAAGATCTACCACTCAGTTAATACTTTCACCCCGGGTACTGTATTATAATAAACAATAAATGCATACATTTGATCGAGAGAGATGTTTGTTAAATATAAATGCAGTTGTTGTGGACAAAATAATGTCATCAATGTCTCGGTTGAAGTTATCGAGGAACGTAGAGAACGAAAAACCCATTACAAAGTAAATGACATGGCGATCACTACAAAGTCATGTGGTCTGGATGAGTTTTCGCGAGATATTTTTCATGAACTGAAACACTATGTTTATGACGGGATCACTACACTTCAGTTATGTAAGATATTAAGAGAAGACTTTAATGTTAGCAGTGATTTGTGTTGTGGTATTATTGAAGAGTTGATGATCAATCTTTACATGTATTCTCCTGACAGAGAACACCTTTATTACGTGGATGAGGTTAATGCGTTATGAATAGGGAGAGGTTATCTGAGTTGTAAAATTGTTTGATGAAAAATGAGTATGTTATGTCAAGATTTAGTTGCAAGTGGAATATTCTATCTCTAAAAATAGATTACTGAAACAGATACTTCGAATACTAAACACACTTGAATTTCAATATCTTGACAAATATTTCATTTATCGATATCTTATTGTACTTCTAGCAATTATCAGGTTCGAGTTGGCATCAACGAGTTTTAGATTTATTTCTTCAGGTCTTTGAACATAGATTTGATTTTCAGGAACTGTATTGAATATAGATGTTCCATCAAAAACTACATAACCTTGATCCATTATTATATTCACGTTTTCAGAACCTATGCCGGATACTCTAACTCTTAAATCATTAAATGATGTAAATGTTTTATCTTTTCTTAAATCGATTATCTGATTGGATCTATCATCACCTATCTGGTCTATATATTCCAATTCTTCTTTATTTGCTGTATTGATGTTTATTCTTATATACTTAGCCGGTCCATCCACAGTTGCATAGCCTTGATCTTCTAAATCTTCCAAGGCAACTGGACCAATCCCGGAAACTCTTGTAATATCATCTAATGATTTAAATGGGCCATGGTCAGTTCTATTATCAACAATCCTCTGAGCCAGGGTATCCCCAATTGCATCTAAATATTTAGCCATTTCTTCTTTAGTTGCTTTATTGATATTTATTTTGATTTTTGTAGTAACTGATGATAGGTATATGGAATCACCAACAGAAAACAGAGTATTTGAAGGATAATCAAAGGATTCAACACCATTCACTATAACCTTAACATCATTGCCGTCAAGGTTTATAGAATCCCCACCTAAATGCTGGACTCTAATAATATCACCAGATGCCGTTGAATCAACTGTTGTTTTGATGATCACATTTGATGCTGGTGATTGTGGAGATATATCAAATACAACTAGAACAATTATACTTGCACCTACAACTGTAAAAAATACCAAAACCAGTGCTGCAATAACAGGTACACTTGCATCTCTTCTTGAGATCAGGTTTGGTACTCTTGTAGACATCAAGACAATTCCCATTAGCTCTTAATTAAACATATATCTACTATATTGTATATAACCTCATTGTTAAGAATATTTATGAGTTAAAAATAAAGTAAAAAATTCTTGAACTTGGTTTTTCTAGATTTGTTTATCTATACTAGTAAAAATGCTATGGATGAATCTATTAAGAAATTAGTTAATTATTACTGGATTCACCATCACAATTGTTTTCTTCCATTATTTGCTTGAAACTTTCAACTGCTGATTTCAAGTCTTCAATTATCTCATTGGCTAGGATATCAGGATCGAGTAGATTTTCAAGGTCTGCAAGACTTTCATCTTTTAGCCAGAATATATCCGGACTCGTTTTATCCCGTGCTATGATCTCATCATAACTGAACCTGCGAAACCTCCCGATTGGATTATCTTCAGTCCATGTTTCTTTTCTTTCATGTCTGTTTTATCCAAACTTCCTTGGTTCAAGGCTCCTTTGATGTTTCAATCGGAAATGATATATTCTTATTTGGCGTAACTGTATTTTTTCTTAGTTTTTGTTGCATTTGGATCGAATAATACAAAGCTAAGAACACTTTTATTAATTGTGACTGGCAAACTTAGTAAAAATATTGCACTTGGAAAAACTATTTAGAAAAAAAACAAACTATTTTACTCATTAAGAACAATATAGTAATTATGCTTGGAAGGGAACATTTGTCTATATCTGTAGCAACAGTTATCCCATTCATAGTCCCCTTAGTTTTTTCTGGAAATGTTGAATATCAGCTATATTATATTGCTTTTTTGATTTCAGTAATAGTTGGTTCTTTAACTCCAGATGCAGATTGTGGTGGTAAACCCAAACTATATTATGATTTTAAAATTGTTTACGACATAATGATTCCTTTGCAAAAAGCTGTTATTATCGGATTTAAAAACCTCAGCTTGAATTATGAATTAAATTTAGAACACGAAGTAAATAATAGGCACAGAGGGATAATGCACTCACCAATTGGAATACTGATAAGTTCTTTAATACTAACACTCATCGTTTCTGCAGTTGTCTTTCTTATTTATCAAAAGATAAACATGTTGATGGTTTCATTTGTATTCATAGGATTGTTGTTTGGTCAATTTTTGCATTTGTTAGAAGACTCATGTACAGTAACAGGGATTAATTGGAAATTTCCATTTGGAACGAAATTGATAAATGGCAAAATCTATACTTTTCCAAAAGAAAAGGGAAAAAAAGATATTCGCACAATTATTTATCAGCAGGTACTATGGATTATTACAGTCCTTTTGGTTCTTGGTTTCTTATTTGATATAATTGCTTTTAATCAATTAACGTTATATCCACTTATTGTAGTCTCTGTTACTTTTGTGTGGATATTCATTATAGCCACATCAAGAACAGATTATGGCTTTTGGTATCAAGATGTTAAAAAGATAAAAGCGGCTAAAAAGACGGCTAGAAAATTTAGTAAATAATCTTATTATAAAAAACATTTCAGGGCTTTTAACCTCGTGACTTATAGCCTCGGAGGCTTTGACCTAAACCTTTTCATATTAATTTTGAGCCACTTTATAATACTATGCTGTCTTCTTCATAACAATGCCAGTAAAATTTTTGATGTTAGTTCAAACTTAATATAAATCAGCTAAATGAATTTAAATGTAATCTGCTAATAAATAATATCTAAAGTATAACTGACTTATAATTATTACTAGTATAGGGATCTCTAAAGAGCCTTAGTTAATAACAAAATGTAAGCATTTTCTCAAGTTCTGTTTAAGACTCAGTGATATTTTAAAAAACAGCAAAATTATTTATAAAAGATTAAACGATTATAATTATTAAAGATTTTCTAGGGGTTATTCAAAAAAGTCATGCAAAATAGATATTTTCTGATTGTCTTAAAGTGTACTAAATATTGTTAGCTAATTTTTACAAAGAATTATGTGGTTTTATGGAAGAAAATGATGAAATTATTAAAAACCTTGTAAATGAATATTTTAATACTTTTAAGGATTCTAGTGGCTATAATCAAAGAAAAAAACAGCTTCAATTCTGTGATTTTGCTAGAGATATAATTAAATTAGTGGCTGATAAAGAAAAAATTAAAAACGAAGATTTGACTGCATTAATCCAAATATTGGGTCATGAATCTAAAAAAGAGAATGTTAAAAAGTATATTGACAATATTGCCTTAGATGAATCAATTTCGAATAAGCTTTACCAAAAATATATTGAGATTGGAGAAACAGGGTTTACAGGTAGAGGTAAAGCAGCTATTAAAGGCCTTAATGAAAATGAACTTGCTGTCATTCATGATTTTTTAATAAGAGTCGTAAATACATCATCTGAAGAAGAAATAAGAAATGCCATTTCTTATCTCGAAGATAATAAAATATCTCAGTTAAAATACGGTATTTATTCACCATGGCTATATTATCTCCATCCCACAATTTGTCCAATCGTTGCAGGCCCTGTAAAATATTATTTAACTAAATATTTGGGTTGGAATAATAACAAATATTTAGATGCATGGGACATAATGAAAAAGATAAAACAATTGACTGAGGAAGATGATTATGGTTTTATCGATCAGTTTTTCTGGAAAAAATCTCAAAATCAAGTGACTAATTACTGGCTGTTCATAGTACCAAAAGATTATAATGATGGTAAACTTTGGAATTATTGTAAAGAAAATTCAATTGCTGCTATGTGGTATAAAAAAGGAATACATGCTCCAGGATTAGTTACTAAAAATTTGAATCAGATAAAAAGAATTGAAGCTGGTGACAAAGTCATAGTTTATATAAATGATAATAAAATTGGTGGTATTGGAGAAGTCATTAGAGAATTTTACGAAGACGAGTCTGAGAATAATGGTTTTGAGGGGCAATTTGGTCAAAGAATTGGTTTAAAATGGATTTCTGATAAATTTGAAGTTAGTTTTAAAAACGTGAAGCCATACTTGCTACAGTTTCCAGAAGTACTAATGTCTCAAACAATACATGAGCTAAATGAACATGATTTTAATAAGATTTACAAATATGTTGATGAAGGCATAATTGAATATGACAGTCAGCCTGTTAAAGAAGACAAGCTTAGTAATGATCATAATCTTTTACTTAAGAAAAAACAGATAATATACTATGGACCACCTGGCACAGGGAAAACATACAAAACAAAATCAATTGCTATTCAGTTAATAAAAGACAACTAATTATTTCTTTTAGCTTTAATAGGTAGTCTTCAATAATGATGTAATTAATTCTTATTCTGTTAATAATAGGGAACTAATATGACCAATGTTTGGCTTGAAAAAAGAATTGTAAAAGGAAGATCTGATCTTAAAGAAAAAAATCTACAATTAGGGAATTCCTTGTGGTCACCTCAAAACGATAAGAGAGGTGCTAATATATATTCCAGTATGCTTGAGGTTAAGGTAAATGATATTGTTCTTCATTTAACAGATAACAAACACATATCAGGCATTTCAAAAATTGCGGGTCTAGTTGATACTAATTTTAAATGTCCTCCAGAATCAGAGTGGGGTGATGTTGATGGGTATTATGTTAAATTAAAAGATTTTATTGATTTAACTGCACAAAATAAAGCAATACCTAAAGAAAAAATTTTGAGCTTAAAAAATAAAAAAGAGTTACTTGAAATTTTAAATCAGAGAGAAGAAGCCATATTTTATAATAAAGCTTTAAACTTGAACCAAGGTTCATACTTAACAAAAGTGCCTGTAAAGCTAACAAATCTGATTAATAACGCTTACAAAGATCAGTATAAAGAAAATATTCCATATTTAGGTGATATTGTTCATAAGGATGAAGATAGTTCTACAATAAAAAGAAAAACCGATTTAAACAACAATATACTATTCAAAAAAAAACAACTCATACTTTATGGTCCACCAGGGACAGGGAAAACATACAATACAAAAAGAAAAGCTACTGAAATTATTTTTAGTGGGAAAAGGCAGGTAAATAACTTGAAACAAGAAGATATAGACCAACAATATAATGAACTAAAAGAGGATGGCAGAATTGAGTTCATTACATTTCATCCATCATATAGCTATGAAGAGTTTGTAGAAGGAATAACAATTGATATTGATCCTTCAGGCAAGTCAACAGAACAATTGAATTACAAACTCAAGCATGGTATCTTCAAACAAATTGCTATGAAAGCTTTAGGACATTCACTCGGAGTAGAGAATTTCAATATTTCTTTAGGAGAATTAATTGCAAAGTATAGAACTGAAATGAGAGAAATAACTTCAGACTTGAATTCTAATCTTGAAAAACAAGAAGAAATAAAAAAATGGTGGAAAGATAAACCAAGATATGTTTTAATTATAGATGAAATTAATCGAGGTGATATATCTAAAATATTTGGTGAACTTGTTACACTACTTGAAGCTGACAAGAGGTTAGGTATGGAAAATGAGCTGGTTGCGAAATTACCATATAGTCAAGAAGATTTTGCAATTCCGCCAAATCTTTACATAATTGGAACTATGAATACAGCTGACAAGAGCATTGCCTTAATAGATGTAGCTTTAAGGCGTAGGTTTGGGTTTATTGAAATGAGTCCAGATTTAGAAAAAGTTATAACAAATCATATAGATCATAATTCCGAATTAATCAGTGAAGATGTTATTGAAGGACTAAAAAATTCGATTACAGCGCTTGAAATTATTAATAATAGAATTTCAAGTGATCCTTCAGTAGGACGAGATAAACAAATAGGTCACTCCTTTTTATTTAAAGTTTTTAATCAAGCCGATCTTATTCTGGTTTGGAAAAATGAAATATTGCCACTACTTGAGGAATATTATTATGGCCAATATTCTCGCATTAATGAACTCCTTTTCAAAAAAATGGATGATTCTTATTGGCTAAGTCAAAAAGAAGGTATCAAAGATTTTCAAGATTATGAAGATTTAACCATGTTTCTAGATGAAGTGATTAATAATGGATGATATGGTTATATTAGAAGAATATAAAGGAAAAACTGTTGGAAAAATCACAGACAATGATGTGGAATATCTTAATCTTTTTTTCCTAAGAGAAAATCCTAATTCATTTAATATAACTTACAACAAAGATGGTGACGTTAGACTTGAAAATACATCTTATGCTGGCGTTATCCAACTAGAAAATGTTAGAATACATTTCTCGACTAAAGTTAAAGCAAATCTGTTCTATATGTTGAGTTTCCTGAAGTCTGAAAAACATTTTATTTTTGATTCACAAAAAACAATTGAAATTAAAGACGGCGGGAATTTTTTTGATATAATAGGCAAACTATTTTATAATGAAATTGAAGATGTTATAAAATGTGGTCTCTTAAAAAAATATGTAACAAAAGAAGAGAATGAGAAATTCTTGAAAGGTAAACTTCTCTTCAATGAGCAAATTAATCAAAATCTTTTTTTTAAGCCTAAATTTTACTGTAGATATCATGATCTTACTTATGATAATCTTGAAAATCAGATCATACTAAGAGGAACTAATTTATTGATTCCATTAATTCGGTTTAATGATAAACTGCGTTATTCATTATCAAGTGTGGAAAAAGATCTTAAACAAGAGATTAGCTTTAATCCCTATTTATCTAAAAAGGATTGTGATTCTATTTGTTATAATAGATTAAGTGAACACTACAGTCCATTAATTGAATTTTCCAAACTAATTTTTGAAGAGCATTTTATTCGATCTGTTCAAAAAGGAGAATCAAAGGGCTTTAATTTTATCGTTAATATGCCTAAAGTATATGAAGACTTTTTGACAGAGATGATAAAAGAAGTCGTTCATGAAGAATTTCATAATTTTGAAGTTGCTTCACAGTTATCATTTAACACTCTTGTTAAAGAAAGAAAACTTACAACAAGACCAGATATTATTATAGAGGATAAAAATGGTAACTTTCCTATAATTCTGGATGCTAAATATAAAGTGTCTGATTCAAATACCGATTACTATCAGATGATTGCATATTCTTTAGCAATTAAAAGTTCGAAAAAATGTTGTTTATTGTATCCCGAAAATGGGAATATTGAAAATGTCAACTATACTGTTTATAAGGATCTAGAAAATTCAGAGTCCGATACTATCAATCTTTGTATTAGGACAATACCCTTATTTGAAGAAGAAAATGAAGATTTCGATTCGTTTATTAAAAGAATAAAAATATACGTCAAAAATATACTTGATGGTTTGCTTGAAGGTTATTGACGATTTAACCAAAAAGTTTGAATATACTGAAATAAGCTCATATTTGAATTATTTCTAGAAGACCCATTTAAATGAACTTGCCAAGAGTAGACATGTCAAATTATGGTCACAGAATAAGAAAACTCAAATTAAAGAATAAAATATATAGAATTACAACGAGAACCCCGATAGAGGATCCTATTTTCGAGCGAGATCCAAACTTTGTTCCCTTTGCATTTTTTGTTGAAACTCGACCCTTTGTAGAAGGGTTGGTGTGGTTGCAAGCTACAAACAACAGTTAGGGTATAGAATCAATCTAAAATTAGGCTCTGTAGAAATCCTCTATATTCGAACAAACAGTTAAAGTTACAGTAAATCAAAATGTATTATCATTTGCGATCTACAGTCGATGATCTGTATAGGTTTTCTATATAACCTAAGTTTGCCAGTCATAAATAATAAAAGTGTTCTTGGCTTTGTATTATTCGATAAAAATGCACCAAAAACTAAGAACAAACACAATTAAGCCAAATGAAAATATATCATTTCCGATTGGAACCATTTTAGCAGTTGATTACTTCTATGAATCACTTGATTTTCTACTTTTTTTGGAAAGCATGAGAAGAATGGAATAGATAGCAACAAGTATAATTTCAGTATAAACAAAGCTCATAAGTGGATTAAGCAAGAATTTGATAGCAAAAGATGCTCTTCAAATCGAGCGCAAAAAAGATCCCGTGGAAAAAATCATCAATTCTCTCAAAAATGAAATTGAAATCAAACCACTAAGAGTATGGTCGGATGCTAGCATTTATGGTGCTGTTATCATTGGTTTTATTGCACAATTGTTCATATCGTTGATGCGATATGAGTTCAAAGAACTCAAGTCAACGTCAACAAAATTCATCAAAAACAGTCTATTGAATTTGACAGTTACCATAGATGTAACTAAAAAACAGACTAAAAATCACATTTATGCCAATTTTGATACAATAAACACTCTGATTTTAGTCCCAAAGTGGCTAAAATCATAGTGAATTGGATAAATTTGTTTGAACTGTCAAATGGTTTATCTGACACAAAAAATGAAAATTTGAGACTAACTAGAAGAAATTTTATTCAAAATTAGTTCAAACTGTCAAACTTGGGGTATAAGTGGGCCGGAATTAAGTGATTGTTTCTTAAATATGTTAAATGCTGGACCGAAAGTGTGTCGAGAAATGAATACCTCTTTTAGCGACTTTTTTTTAATATTCAAACCATACCATGATGATAACGTTACAGAAAATTCAATTTCTTTCTATGAAAATTATGATTATATTACAATTTAGCTACGTCCCCCGTACAACTAACTGATAACAATACTAAAAAAGCAATTTCTCCAGTTGCACCTGCATTCGCATTTGATTTAGAATGGCAATTAAATAATGGACTTGCTTCCCGAAAAGAAGCCGACCAGATGAAAAGAAAATTTGATAAAATGCTGGATAGGGTAAATCAACTGAAGATTCACAGGCATGGCTTTTGTATTCCACAAGGATAATGTGCGGCAAGTTATAATAAAGGGGATTTACAGAATTCAGCTGTACTCTTCAGTAATTGCCTGATATACGTTGTTGAACAACTTCTCCTTGATAATCTTGGCAAATTCTTCCTCGTTCTTGATCTTGGAGAATAATTCAAAATTGACATCAATCAACTTGTTCAATTCTTCTCCAAAAATCTCGTTATAGATGAGTTTGACATCCTTCTTCTCGTTCACTTCAGATGCTGAAGCCTGACGCATCCGCTGGTTTGCGATCATATTGGATTGCATGTTACCCAGTACCTGAGCAACCTTATCCTCGTCTGTCAGCATCTCTGCACCGCTGGCCTCGTTGATCTCTTTAACGATCTCCGAAAGCGGTGTCATCTCATCCACTGGTTTTATGGTTGCTCCTGGCTCGGGTACAGGTTCCAGGTTTCCTTCATCATCTGACAGATATATTCGTCCCTTGCTGGTTTCCTGCAATCTGAACGAACTCATTTTTACCTTGTCGGTGACCTCTTTTGGCAGACGGTCATATTCTATATGCAACTCTTTCACAAGGAATCTGGAGAACTGGTAGAGTTTTTCAAGATCATCATCAAAGAAAGATATAATCTGGGAGAGGAAGGCATACTGGCGTACAAAGGTGGTCATTTTCTTCTTGAAATCCCGCCTCTCATCTTCTTCCAGTTCCCCCCATCTCCTGATTGGTTGGTGCAGGGCTGTATAGAGATTTGCCTGCTTTCCCTTGGAGGAGAAATATTCTGCAGCGAAGTTATTGATATCTGTATCATCAAAAACACCGAAGCCCCGCAGTTGACTTTCATAATCATAGAGTTTGTTGGGATCGGTTGCTTCAATGAGCTTGGTTTTTACATGATACCTTTCGAAAGGTTCTTTGATCTTTTCTGCCTCGTTGACAAAGTCCAGTACCATCGTATCTGATTTATCGGGATGGATACGGTTCAATCGACTCAGTGTCTGTACTGCATCCACTCCACCGAGTTTCTTGTCCACGTACATGGTGTGCAGCAGGGGTTGATCAAATCCCGTCTGGAATTTGTTGGCCACGATCATTATCCTGTATTCATCTTCATTGAACTTCTCTGCAGTCTGCGAGTCGGGAAAACCGTTCTCTCCAGATTCGGTGAATTCCTTGCCTGTGTATTTCTTGTAGACATCTTCCCCTTGCACAACTCCCGAGAATGCGACCAGTACATCGAAGGGATATCCCTTTTCTGCAATCTGCTTCTTGAATTCCAGTTCGTATCGGACTGCATTGGCTCTGGAACCTGTCACCAGCATGGCCTTTGCTTTGCCATCGATCCTGTTTATGGTATTGGTTGCAAAATGGTTGAGCATGAGTTCAGTTTTCTGCCTGATAGCATACTCACTGGAGCCCACATAGTTTTTCAGGAGGGATTTGGCAGCCATCTTCTGGTACCTGGGATCGTCCTCGATGCTTTTCATCAGTTCAAAGTAGGTGGTGTAGGTTGTGTAATTCTGCAGTACATCCATGATGAAGCCTTCCTCGATTGCCTGCTTCATCGAATACAGGTGGAAGGGTTCGAAAGTGCCATCTGCCTGCTCTTCCCCAAACATTTCCATGGTCTTGTTCTTGGGAGTGGCGGTGAAGGCATAGAAACTGATATTTTTGGGCTGGAGTTTGAGATCGGTGGTGATCTTATCCATATTTTCATTGATTGTGTCTTCCACATCCCTGACCTGCTCGTCCTCATACTCCACGGTATCCTCGGTTACCAGCACCTTTCTGACATCCCTGGCGGTATTGCCTGTCTGGGAGGAATGGGCTTCATCGATTACCACGGCAAACCGTTTGCCAGGTGTTTTGTGGAACAGTTCGATTGCAAAGGGAAATGTCTGCAGGGTTACGATTATGATTTTCTTGCCTGCTTCGATGGCTTCGGCCAGTCTTTTTGATTTGTCCCTGTCAATGGCTTCCACTGTTCCCCTGACCTGTTCATGTGCCATGATGGTGTTTCGCAGTTGTTCATCAAGCACCCGCCTGTCGGTTATCACTATGATGGAATCGAAGATGTTCTCATTATTTTCGTCGTGTAATCCAGCAAGTTTGTTGCACATCCAGGCTATGGAATTACTTTTCCCGCTTCCTGCACTGTGCTGGATGAGATATTTTCGACCGACACCATTGATTCTGGTGTTTTCCACAACCAGATTGACTGCATCCAGTTGGTGATAGCGAGGGAAGATCAACTGGCGGGATATGTTGCCTTCTTCATCCTTCTTGTCCACTATCTGCAGGAAGTTCTGTATGATATCCAGCAACAAATCCTTGTTCCAGATTTCCTGCCAGAGATAGGATGTGTCATAATCGTCATACATGGGTGGGTTGCCTGCACCATACTGATATCCCCTGTTGAAGGGCAAAAATACTGTAGACTCATCCTGCAGTTTTGTTGTCATGTACACCAGATGCGGATCGACTGCGAAGTGACCGAAACACCTGCCAAACTGCAGCAGCGGTTCTGCTGGATCCCTGTTGGTCCTATACTGTTTGATCGCATTTTCCACATCCTGTCCGTTCAGGGGATTCTTGAGCTCGGAGGTGATGATGGGAATCCCATTAATGAACAAACACAGGTCTATAGATTTATGCGGGTTTTTCCTGCTGTATTGAAGTTGACGGATAATGGAAAACCTGTTGTTCCTGTACTTTTTCTGGTGGGCTTCATTCAGTGCAGTTTCAGGTTTGAAATATATCAGATCGAAATGACAGCCCGTATCCTTCACCCCTTTCCTGAGTACATTCAGAGTACCCTGTTTCTGGAGGACCTTGGTAAGCCTGTTCAGGAACTTCTCCTTAACCCTGTCATCGCCATGCCTGTCCTTTAATTTCTGCCATTCCTCGGACTGGGTGGAGCGAATGAAATCAAAGAGCATATCAGCATCCAGACAGAGTTCCTTATTGTAATCCTGATTTGCACGCTGGATATACTTCTGGTCCCTTACAAGCGATTCCACTATATCGGTTTCAAACTTTTCTTCGGCTGGATCAGTCACTTACAGTCCCCCTGACGTCAATCTTCCCCGTGACGGCACTGGATATGAGTGCAGTACGATATTCCTTCAGGTATTCAATGGATTGTTCTGTTTTTTCGATTAAGTTGTCAATCTGTGATGTTTCATTGTCGAGGTAATCTGCTATGGCCTGTTGTTCTTTGAGAGGTGGAATTGGAAATGCAAATTCATTAAAAACATTTTGATACAAATGCTGTATTGTAGTACCATTGGACATATATTCAAAAAAGGCAGTAAAGACTTCAGAATTTAATATCCAGTACATAAAATCAGTGATATAATTGTTTGATAGAGGTCTTGTTACAAATATTCCACTATTCAATGTAGCTTCAGATTTTAATCCTTTGACTAGTGCAACCTTCCCAATGGTTCCATCTTTAGTAATCAGCAAATCATTTTCTTTTAGTTGTATATACGGGTCTTGATCATATCGATTTTTACTAATATGATAACAAGAATCCCAATTAATTCTTCCGTTGACAAAATCGGTACCTGTGACCAAAAAAGCTCCCTCATCAATAAATTCATCTGACCTTAAACCATGCCAACCAATCCTTCCTTTTACATAAGTAGCATGTTTTATGCGAATGGTATCCCAGTGCTCGGGAATCTCCCCTATCCACTCAATCCCCGAATCCTTCATTGGCACATCTGGATTGAGTCCCTTCGTGACCGCATGGCTGATCAGTGCCGAACGCCTTTCCTCCAGCAGTTCGATGAATTGCTGTTTCTTCTCCACAAGGGCATCGATGCGGGATGTTTCACGATCGAGGAAGGAGGCTATGGTGTGCTGTTCTTCGAGGGGTGGATATAGAGAAAAGATGTTTTTAAAATCATCATACCTTAAACTGTTCATATCGTCACAAATACCGTATGAAAAACGTCCAAATTCGGATATGTACTGTGGTGTCTTATATAAATAATAAAAATACCTTGCATCTGTCTGGATTATAGGTTTCAATATTACATAAGCTGGACTTACAATTCCATTCCATTTTGATTGACCTACAGCTCCCTGCCACATTCTCATTTTATTATATACTAAATCATCTGATTTTACTAATTTATAATTTGCTTTATTATCTGATGATATGTCCTTACGTTCAGTAAGTTTTTTATTCTCTTTTTGCAGGATGACCCCATATGCTTGAGATACTGATAATAGTGGTAAATGAGGATAATTTTTAACATTGCGCTCTTCAAATAATCCTATATTTCTCACCAGAGACCAATGTTTTGGGATATATTTTAGTTGCTTAATATAAGCATTTGAATCCTTGTACTCGGGGTATGGTTTCATCCCCGAAGAATCCATATATTTGACCTGGGATGAACTCATTGCTTCATCACTTCCAGAATCTGCAGGATATCGTTTTCCAGTTTGTTGATATCGCCCTCGATCTCCTGCAGGGGACGTGGTGGCTGGTACTCATAAAAATACTGGTTGAAATTGATCGTGTATCCGACCTTACCGATCTCTCCGTCCTTCTCATCGGTCACGGATTCATTGATCCAGGCATCAGGAACATAAGGTTGCACTTCCCTCTCGAAATACTCCTGAATATCCTCATCCAGCGGTACATTTTCATAATCCCTCAACTGAGTATCGGCCTCAATCCTGCCTTTATTGTCCCTGCATATCTCGGCATTCTCATCCTGTTCGGACATCACAGTCAGTATAGCCTTTCTTACAGGTGCTTTTATCGGCACTTTTGCCTTTTTCAGGGCTGCATCGAGGTCTTTGAGAAACTCATCACGACTCATGTATACCTTATCATGATTCATTCCTGCAAGCACATCAATAATTAAGTCCTGCAACTTCCTGCCTGCAGCCTCTTCCCTCTCCTTCTCTGCAGTATCCTTGCGTTTTTTGCTTGTGGCAAGACTCTGGAAAGCCTTCTGCTCCTTCAACTCCTTGATACGTTCCTCGGTGACCTGGCACTTCAGGCGCAGGGGTCGCTCAATTGTGATCTTGCGATAACCAAATGCAGTATTATCAAATATCTGAGAATACTCATTTTCCTCAAACTTGGCATGGAGGCGTGTCAGGGTCTCGATCTGTTCCTGAGAAATCTCATGTCTCTTATCCCCGAGACTCTTCCTCATATTAACATAACATGAAGTCCCGTCGATCAGCTGGACCTTACCCTTCCTACCTTCATTCTTACGATTGGTGCATATCCAGACGTAGGTATTGATTCCCGTATTGTAGAACAATTGGTCAGGTAATGCCACGATCGCTTCCAACATATCGTTCTCCAGAATCCAGCGTCGAATTTCACTTTCTCCTGAACCCGCATCTCCCGTAAATAGTGGCGAACCATTCATGACAATACCCATTCTGCCTCCGCCTTCCTCAAGAGGACGCATACTGGAGATCATATGCATCAAAAACAGCATCTGACCGTCACTTGACCTGGGCAGACCCGCACCGAACCGACCACTGAATCCCTTGTTCGCTTCAGCCTCCACAATCTTCTTATCCTTCTTCCAGTCCTTCCCGAAGGGAGGATTGGAAAGCTGGTAGTGGAAGGTCCTATCGGTGTGCTGGTCATTGGATAACGTTGATCCCAGCATAATATTCTCTGAATCCCTGCCATTACCTTTGAGCAGCAGTTCTGACTTGGCAATCGCATAGGTTTCGGGGTTGACCTCCTGTCCGTACAGGTGCATATCAACATTGGGATTGATCTCCTCATGAACATAATCCTTGGATACGGTCAGCATTCCTCCAGTACCACATGCAGGATCATATACGGTCCGTACAGGATGATTATGACCGATGATATCCATATCCTGATGGAATAGCAGATGAACCATCATGGTGATTACTTCTCGAGGGGTGAAATGTTCTCCAGGATTCTCATTCATGTTCTCATTGAACCGCCTCAGCAATTCCTCGAAAATATATCCCATATCCATATTGCTGACAGCATCAGGATGCAGGTCCACATTTCCAAACTTCTCCACAAGCATGTATAGCAGATTGTTTTCATCCAGGAAATCGATGTAATTGTCAATATTGAATTTGGACAGGATCTCCTTGACATTATCCGAAAATGAATCCATGTATGCCAGGAAATTCTTCTTTATGTTCTTCGGATCATCAAGCAGTTTTTTCAGGTCATACTGAGAAGTATTGTAGAATCGACAATCTGCTACGTCACACAGGGCACTGTACTTGTCCTTGACCTTCCCTTCCAGTATTTTATTTCTCTCAAGTACATCCTCCTTTGTGGGTTCAAGAACACATTCAATCCGTCTGATTACGGTAAAGGGTAAGATTAGGTCCCTGTACTTCCCTGCCTTCAGGTCGTCCCTAAGAACCTCGTCTGCCACACTCCAAATGAAATTCGCTTTTTCCTGGAAATTGCTCACATTATCACTGCCTTTCAGTATGCATTTGTTTATTATATATTTGATGATTTTAATCTGTTATTTTTGGCCAATTGAATTTCATGATAAAGATTTGGCACTGCAGATAGACATTGACAATGTTCTGATTGTATTTTACGGCTGTGTCACTATTTTGCTGTAAATTTCCATGTTTGATAGTCTATGAAAGGCTCGTAAGCTATACTCTGGTAATATTTGGTAAGCGTTGCAAGAAAACTAACTAATGAATTCAACATGATGTTAAACAGGAAGGTAAGTTACAAGAACACCAATAAATCATGGAGTTACATTATATTTTTAAAAGCAAGAGAGCTTACACATTACCTTACAGGAAAGAAGGATAACATAGATTTTAACAAACCGTTGTATAAAATTGAAAGAGCTGATTCAGATGCACTTAGACAAAAAATAATTGATTTGTCTTACTCTGAATGGAAAGAAATGGGATTCTCTAAAGGTACACTACATTATATGAAACAGAATGTTAAGTCAGGTAAACCCTTTAAACTGAACACTCATGTTAAAGAAAGATTTGAAATGTGGGAAACTTTGAAGGGTGAAGCATGATAATTTAATCTTATGTCTAAGATTCTATTGGATTAGAAAAGCAGTAGTGATAAAATAAATTAGATGGTGAGCCTATTTCAAAACTCCGGATACACTTTTATTACCATGGTGAAAGAATATATCTTACTGCTATTGATTCAAGTGGATTTACAGGTGGACATTGCAGTTACTATTATTCAATGAGGACTGGAAAGAAAAGGAGATCATATCTAAAAACAAGTATAGCAATTGATGTTGAAAAATTTATTGTTACTGGATTTAAGATCTCAAGTAAACCTGTACACGATACAAAACACGCACAAACATTGCTGAAGCAATGTCATAGACTTCGTCATTCAGAATACTATGTCCTGGATAAAGGGTATGACTCTGAACAAATTCATGTTCTCATACGAGAGAACATGAATTCAAGTCCTCTTATCCCTGTAAGACAGAGGAAAAGAAAGAAAATAAATGGCAAATACCGTAGGAAAATGGTTGAAGAGTTTGATGAGAAACTCTACCATTCGAGAAACCTAGTAGAAACAATGTTCTCAGTTCTGAAAAGAAAATATGGTGAAGAAATTAAGTCAAGAAAGTACAGAAACCAGGTAAAGGAAGTGAAATGTAAGATGTTAATACATAACATCTAAAGGTATCGCTCATTTACAATTATTATTTACATAAGGATTTCTACAGATCCCAAAATTCCAAATTATTTAACTGATGTTTACCAAAAGTATTTATATAAAATCAGAAACAAACTATATATAGTATTAAGCTAAACTGTAACTAAAAGCACAGGCTTGGTAATGTTTTACCGCACCCCGCCCGAGGCTTATCTATTTTTCAGTTCAGAGCCCATATTTCGTTGATACATGACTATTGGACCTCCTAGATAATAACTTTATGTTTTGGAACTGTCTGTGTTTTAGAAGCCTGTTTGTGTAATTGCTAACTCTACTTTAAGCAAGGGATTTTATTTACCGTCTGACCTGCAATGTTTTGATGTCTATAAAAAGCATATTATTGGCTGTAATAATCAATAGTAGACCTGGATAACTCAATGATTGCAAGGGCAGCTCACCCCCTCAAAAATATTTGAACTTTTTTATTGTGGAAGTTACTGTTTAGTAGATATGCGCAAAATCTCTAGGGTGCACTATGTTAAAAATTTTTTAAAAACTCCATCAAACTACACATGGGGTCAGTACGCGATATATGCACATTCGATCATTGGTAGACACATTACCACAAGGCTCTCTACCTAAAAGCGTTAGTTGAATTAAGACGCCGATACGACCTATTGCGCAGGTTTTTTAAGACCATATGAGCCGCTGAGAGGTCCGTAGAGACGATTCTATTAAAAACATAGCCAAATACCTGTTTGCCATTAAGTCCTCTCACAGCTCCTCCAGCTAACTCAAAACCTACTTCAATGGGTAATGCGCTCCGTTTCATGAATGCATAAATCCGGCTGAAATAATGTTAGCCTATTAGAATTATCTACAGGTATAGGTGGTGAAATATGATATTATGTATTAAATTCTAAATGCACAAATGGATTTCAATAAACCCAGTTCTCATGGGCCAGTGGCATGTTATTCAATTCATCCCTGTACAATCTCCAATGAGGCATGTATCTATCCATCAGATCCCTGAAATGGTCATTGTGCTTTCTCTCGAGTAAATGCACCATTTTTCATGGACAAGGATATATTCCAGGCAGTGAGGTGACTTTTTGAGGGTTCAGGGACGAATGGTAACTTAAAATATCAAAACTCTACTCTAAGATTTTCACATTGTGATGCTTTGATGATTTCATACCTGAACATCCGCTTTTGCACACTTCCCTAATGAAGTAATTAGAGCCGCACTTCTATTTAAGCTCAAGAGGTTTCTAAATAACCCTTAATGGGTATAATCGATTAATCGTATTGAATCACCGTTGTTCTTTTTAATCGCTGTTATCATCTGTTCTGAATGAGGGCATGCAAAACCAGTAGGATTTCCTCGCGTTATACATGAAGCAAGAACTATTATGTCCGCCCCTCGTCTAACCATTTCAGCAGCCCGCTGAATTGCTTTTTTACCAGGACAACCACCACATGAAATAACACCGATCACTTCAATCTCATCCTCGACACCCTCAAATGCAAGTTTTTTCTCCTTCATTACTTTAAAATCCGTTGTCGCAGGACATATGTCCTCTGTTTGCATACATCTTATCAATCCTACTTTCATGATTCCGCCTCTTTTCTATCTCCAAATATATTTTCTTCAAGTAAAACATTAAGTCTATATTTAGGACACCATATTAGGTGAAAACCAATATTATACACTGTTGTATTGCTATGTTTCCATCGTTGGGTTGCCATAATAATGTATTATATTTCTGACAAATATATAATTTATGGTTAACTAATAGGTGGGGTACGATTCACCCCACCACTAAAGTAGTGGGCTTTCTCTACCCCTACACTCCGTTAATCGTAAAACTGAAATACCCGTCATGTCTAGCTGTTTCATATTTCAACGAAAACCTTTGCAAGGGATTCACCCTTAAAATGGATAGAGAATTGGTATAGGTATACAAAGGGCACGGTATACACTTTTATTCCTTTACTTCTCAGTTTTTCCTAAATCGATGCGATGACTTCCATTGCGAATTCAGGTGATGATTTGCTGGAAGACAGATGAGCAAAGGAATGTAGTACAATTTTTTCCTTGGTCACTTTATTGAGATACCATTTGATGTTTCCCACTGGACTTTTAACGATTTTGTTTTGTCTCTCTTCATCCTGAGACTCAGCATGAATGAAAACAACGGCAGTATTCTCTATCCTTTCTTCGATTTCGACATCTTCCACGCTTTCAATTGTCTTGCTGGAAGCACCAACAGAAAACAGAGTATTTGAGGGGTAATCAAAAGATTCAACACCATTCACTATAACCTTAACATCATTGCTGTTAAGGTTTATCAGATATCCACCCAGATTCTGGACTCGAATAATATCGCCAGATGCCATTGTTTCAATTGTTGTTTTGATGATCACATTTGGTGATGGTGATTGTGGAGATATATCAAACACAACTAGAACAATTATACCTGCACCTACAACTGTAAAAAATACCAAAACCAGTGCTGAAATAAAGCTTAACACCTTTAGGAGTTAGCTTGAATTTTTGGGTTTGAAAATAGATTACTCGGTTGCTTTGAAATGAAACTCAGTAATATTTTGTTAGATTAGAGTTCCTTATATATTATCAAAAACTATGATAGAGAAGTGTTGCTGAAAACTTGATGTCAATTACCGTAAGAGACTTATTTGCTAGAAAGTCATTTACCTTTTCCTCTAATCTTTTTTCAGTCCAGCTAATTATATTTTTTACTTTTATGGTACATCACTTACGTAACAATCTTTCAAAACTTGTTTATACATTTTAATATATAAAAATAGTATGAGAATAGTGGAATGTACCACAATTCTCTAAATGAGCAGATTGGGTAGGGGTAAGAAGGCATTCAGTTTACAGCATTCAATTACAAAAAAAAAGGTTCATGCCATTAATTGTAGTTGAATGCTGTGAACCTTGTCTTTATGGTTATTTTTTAGTTTTGATTTACTACAGAACTGTCGTACAGATACGTTTACCACATTGAGGGAGAATAATCAAATTCAAACTCATCTACTGATTTCGAAGGTAAACCCATGTTAGTGAGCATTTCTCTGAAAACTTCACGATATTCCTCTTCTGAAATTATTTCTCCTTTACTAGCTCTTATCCTAAGATCCATGCCACCCAGTTGATCCAGCTTAACAGTGTATCTAGCACCATTAACCACGTGATTGATCTCGTTATTGGGAACTATAAAGTTCATTTTACCTATGATTTCATCATTTAAGTAAAAGGATTGTGTTGCAAATCCTTCGCCGTGTGTTAGAGAAATAGCTGATTCAGTGCTTCTCTCGCTTAGATCATCATATATTGACTGGGGATATACAGGCATATTTATGTTTATCTTTGGCTCATTATCTTTCTGAATATTATCTTTTAGATTTCCTAAATGATTTTCAGCGGTCTGACTATCAATTTCATAGATGTACTTAAATCTATCAACAATCCAGCTGTTATTTGGCAGATGCTCTTCCCTAAATGGGGAAAAATAAGGGTCTGGACGACTATAATTAAAAAACATCACGGAGGTTTTAGATTCATCAAAAAACCTTATTTCCATAATTGAATCATTGGTATAATAATATGTAACGTAATTTAGAAGATATTCATCGCCAAATTGTTCTTTAGCTTCCAAAATCTCAGGAGAATACAATCCTGTTGCATCCCGAACCTTCACATTTACAAAATAGGGACCTTCAACCTGGTAACCTGCATTCTCTGCTCTTAGAAGAATCTGATCATAGTCAATATCACCCAGGTTTAGTCCACTGGTTGAATAATATGATGCATGGTCATATGTAATCAAGATTAAAGCAAATGAGCCATAAACAAGAGCAAGAATAACTATTATCAGTATAAGATTCAGTATAGATTTCTTAAAAGTCCTATAATTCTTTTTTTTCCATATCATTACTGACAGTACAATAAAAATAAGGCCCAGAATCACCGAAATAATCTCAAATATACCTATCATAAAATCATCCTATCTCCTAAGCTTGAGATGAACTACGATATTAAATAAATATTTATTATAATTATTTATACAAACTTAGTAATATGTGGTGTCATGAGATACAGTAACATGAATTGTGGAGTGCTCTACTTCTTGCATTTGAGTTAATCTTACTATGACATGCTTTGAGGGTAACTTCAGGGTGTGAAGTTCATGGGACAATATGGAATGTCTGAAAACCTAATTCAACTAAAAAAGCAGGAGTCCCATTTCCGTAAGGGAGGAGTAGTTAACTCAAACATTTTATTGAGGGGATAAAAATAATAATCAGTAATGAAATGTATAGAGGTTCAACATTTGCCTTAGTCAGAAATGATGGAAATCTATGAATGCGGATACTCTAATCTAAGGCCAAAAAAGGTTATAATCAGGACTGCTAACAAGTTAATCAATTTCTCTAATATATTTTAGCTAAAAAATACTATAGAGATAATCACATTGCTGAATAGATATTCCATATTCCGGTTGATATCATATCAACTGCAATAGCAGCCAGAAACAGTCCCAACATTCTAATTATTACTGCCATACCCGTATATCCGATCCAACGGTGAATTCTTCTGGAAAATAGTAATGTAAGCAAGGCAATTGCAAATGTAAGAGCAATGGCAAGAAACAACAGAATCCTGTAAAATACGTCGGTATCTCCTGACAGTACAATGACAGTTGTAATTGTGCCAGGCCCTACCAGCATAGGCATTGCAATGGGAAATATCCATATATCTTCACGAGTGTGAGCAACATCAACCTCTTTTTCGGTGACGCTCTCTCTTGAGATTTTTGCCTGTATCATATCAAAAGCAATGGTGAAAAGGAGTATTCCACCTGCAACCCTTAGTGAGTCGACACTGATTCCAAACAGATTCAGTATGGTCTCACCTGATATGACAAAGAAGGTTGCAATAAAAAAAGCAAGTATGACTGCCTGCTTAGCTATCCTGTTTTTCTGTGAAACTGTCATATCATTGGTAAGAGATATGAAAATCACAACAGCTCCGATTGGACTGACAATTACAAACAGTGAAACAAAAGAAAATATGAAGAATGCAATTGGGTCCATAGAATATTCCTATTTTCTTTATTACTATTAAAGTATCACTTATTTGTTTCATGGGTCAGGCTGGCAAAGTCCATCTTTTCAGATTGAAAACACAACTGTACCTTTCTACAGAAGAATTTGTTTTCTATGACACTTCAGCTGAAAATAACCTTTCAATTGAACATTTCGAGAATAAATAGTATACCATCAATGCTTTTTTTTTACCTATCACTGCCTTTTTTGGAACTATTAAGACATTTATGAAAGAAGTATTTGAGTAAATATAGTTATATTTTTGTTAGGAACTAGGGGTAGTGATATGAACTCTTCACAATAGAGAGATAGTGAAGCACCTATTTTTATAATCAGGCGAGCAATAATCCACATTTTTGAATGTACTAACTAGATTTGGATTAACTCACAATTGTCTTTTTTATCATCTACAGCTGCAGCTTTTTAGAATCAAATCTAATAAGATTGAATAATTTAATTTTTAGGTTGCTCAAGGAATTAGACAGACACGTTAGTATCTGGTTACCGGATTTTAATTTCGGATTGTATTTTATAAACTGGCAGCCAAATTAGATTATAGATTTTAAATTAAATTTTGAAAAATATACTTAAGGGGTTGGGGACATGAATAGAATTTACTTATTATTAGTTTTATCTTTATTAATGTTAGTGATTACGATACCAGTAGGCGCAGAAACAGTTGAAAATTTAACTAGATCGAATGAGGATACATTTGATGGTAATATTGATATTGGTGTAATTTACAATGGAACGACTAAGATAATATCAGTTCAATACATTAGTGACGATACAGAATATGATCCTGAAAGAATTCGTTTTTTTGCTTATAATTTAGATAATGATATTGAAAAAGTTGATGGACAAGATATAACTTATACTGATTGGAGTTCAACACCCGGTCCAAACTTATTTGGAACATTTTCAAGAAATTATCGTTATAATCCAGCACCACCAAAGGGCTACGGAATCAATGAACCAATCATATTTGAACTAAAAAACACTTTTATTGAACCGATTTCTCCAAATCCTGATGGATATACATTTCTTGTACACATTCAATTTTCTAATGGACAAGGTGCATATGTTACAGATTTTATTTCATCACCAAGGCCTGACATTAGTATCAAGAAATACACTAATGGTGAAGATGCCATGAATGGTCCTGGTCCTTTCATACCCGTTGGTGAAGATGTTACTTGGACCTATAATGTCACCAATACTGGTAATGTCGATTTGACCAATGTTACAGTTACTGATGATCAATTAGGTAATATCAGTGTAATTGGTGATCTCCCTATCGGTGAACTTGTAACTGTTTCTGCAACCAATACTTCCATTGCTGGTGAATATGCCAATATAGGTACTGTTACTGGTGAATACAATGGTATTACCGTTACTGACGAGGATCCAAGCCATTACTTTGGTGTTGATGCTAACATTAGTATCAAGAAAGCCACTAATGGGGATTATGCGAATGAACCAACTGGCCCATTCATTCCAGTTAATGATACTGTTGCCTGGACTTACAATGTTACCAATACTGGTAATGTTAATCTGACCAACATTACAGTTACGGATAATATGACCACTTTGAATTACGTAATTGGTACTCTTGGACCTGGTGAATTGTATACTGTTACATATACTGGTACTGCCATTCTCGGTCAGTATTCTAACCTTGGTACTGCTACTGCAACTTATAATGGTATCAATGTAACTGATGAAAATGCCAGTCATTATTTTGGATTTGATGCCAATCTTAGTATTGTTAAACTCACGAATGGTCATGATTCCAAGGAACCGCCAGGTTATGATATCCCTGTAGGTTCTGCTGTAAATTGGACTTATGTAGTTACTAATACCGGTAATGTTGATCTAATTAATGTTACAGTTACTGATAATGTAACTGGTAAAGAGTTCATTATTGGTGCTCTTTCCTCTGGATCTTCTACCAGTGTTAGTGATGAAGGTAAAGCTGTTGCTGGTCAATATGTCAACCTTGGTACTGTTACTGGTGAATATAATAATATCACTGTAACTGATGAAGACCCAAGCCATTACTTTGGTTTTGATGCTAACATTAGTATCACGAAACTGACTAATGGTTTAGATTCCCCCCAAGCTCCCGGTGAAGAAATAGAAGTAGGTTCAAACGTGACTTGGACTTATGTAGTTACTAATACCGGTAATGTTGATCTAATTAATGTTACAGTTACTGATAATGTAACTGGTAAAGAGTTCATTATTGGTGCTCTTTCCTCTGGATCTTCTACCAGTGTTAGTGATGAAGGTAAAGCTGTTGCTGGTCAATATGTCAACCTTGGTACTGTTACTGGTGAATATAATAATATCACTGTAACTGACAGTGATCTCAGCCATTACTTTGGTCTTGCTTTACCTAACATTAGTATCACGAAACTGACTAATGGTCATGATTCCAAAGAACCACCAGGTTATGATATTCCTGTAGGTTCTGCTGTAAATTGGACTTATGTAGTTACTAATACCGGTAATGTTGATCTAATTAATGTTACAGTTACTGATAATGTAACTGGTAAAGAGTTCATTATTGGTTCTCTTTCCTCTGGATCTTCTACCAGTGTTAGTGATGAAGAAGGTACAGCTCTTGCCGGTGAATATGTCAACCTTGGTACTGTTACGGGTGAATATAACAATATCACTGTAACTGCTAGTGATCTCAGCCATTACTTTGGTGTTGCTGCTAACATTAGTATCAAGAAATCCACTAATGGTGAAGATGCCATGACTCCAACTGGTCCCGAGGTAACAGTAGGTTCAACGGTTACTTGGGAATATATAGTTACTAACACTGGTAATGTTAACTTAAGCAACATTGAGGTTACTGATAACCGTACAGATGTAACTCCTGTTCTTGTTGACGATGGTAATGGTGCTGGCATTCTCCTTCCTGGTGAAAGCTGGACCTATAATGCTACCGGTATTGCCGTTGCTGGTCAATATGCCAATTTAGGTAATGTTACTGGTGAATACAATGGTATCACTGTAACTGATGAGGATCCCAGCCATTACTTTGGTGTTACTGTAACAGCTCCAAATATTAACATCAAGAAACTCACTAATGGTTATGATGCCAAGGATCTAACAGGACCTGAGATACTAGCCGGTTCAGTAGTAACTTGGACTTATATAGTTAATAACACCGGTAATGTTCCACTTACCAACGTTACAATTACTGATGACCAAGAAGGTTTCATATGCGAAATAGTTGGTACTTTTGGTGTAGGTGCAACCCATACTTGTACAGCAGAGGGCACTGCTCAAATTGGTCAGTATTCAAATGTAGGTAATGTAACAGCTTTCTATGGCACAATGGAGGTTAGTGATGAATATCTAAGCCATTACTTTGGTCTTGCTTCACCTAATATCAGTATCAAAAAATACACTAATGGTATTGATTCTCCCCAAGCTCCTGGAGAAGAAATAGAAGTAGGTTCTAACGTGACTTGGACTTACAATGTTACCAATACTGGTAATGTCAATCTGACCAACGTTACTGTGACTGACAATAAGATTGAGTCTATAATAGGTACTATTGATAATCTTGGGGTAAATGAAAGTATAGAATTCTCTGCAAATGGTACTGCAGTTTCTGGTCAATATTCTAATATTGGTACTGTCACTGCTGAATATGACAATATCACTGTAACTGATGAGTATTCCAGCCATTATTTTGGATTTAATACATCCATTAAAATTAAAAAGTACATTAATGGAGAAGATGCGAATGAACCATTTGGACCGGTAATCCATGTAGGAAATAAAATTGAGTGGAAATTTAATATAACCAACACAGGAAATGTCAAGTTGAATAATATCACAGTTTTTGATGATAAACTTGGCCTAATCTGTGAGATTGATGAACTGGAACCCGGAGAATCAAAAGTATGTATAGTGACAGGCCATGCAATTGCAAGTTCACAAAGGAATATTGCTACTGTAACCGGCTGGTATAATGAGCAGATCATGGTGACGGATGATGATCCTGCTCATTACTTTGGCTACATGGGTGGAACAAGTGCAGATGTTCCAACAGCTACAGGTATAATCACTGTCCTGTTTGTTGGGCTCTTTACCCTTTTGTACACGAAGAGAGAAAAAGATTGAGTAGTTGATGGGCAATTAATCATATTGCCCAATTTCATCTTTTAAATTTACTTAAATAAAGAGTTGATATTAAAATTATGATAGGTGAAAATCTTGAAAATTGTAAATGAACCAGAAATAAAAGAATTAGATGGAATGACAGTAGCATGCGTTTCATTTGTAGGTAATTATTTAGGAAACGTCAAGGTATTTGGCGATTTGTTTAGTAAACTTTGTGGATGGGCAGGGTCTAAACAATTAATGGGCCCAAATACGATTTTAATGTCAGTCTATTATGACGATCCGGGTATTACACCAGTTGAAGAACTTAAGTTGGACGTGTGCATGACTATTGACGATGAGATTAATGTTGATGGACAGATAAAAAAGAAAGAACTTCCTGGGGGGAAATATGTAGTAATGCGTACAGAACTAAAAGGACCAGAAGAATATAGTCATGCATGGGAGAAGGTAGTTGAATGGTTAACACGAAACAATCTTGAAATTGATATGACTCGGGCAAGTTACGAGATATACTTAAATTCTCCTGATGAACATCCAGAAAGACATCATATTGTTGAGATATGCATGCCTGTAAAATGAAATATGATCTATCTCTGAATCTAATAGATATAAAGTTATTCCACAGTCTACAAAACATTTAGCTAATATAAAGGAACTACAAAAGCCACACTATTAATATCACAAATCCTCGTTATGCTAGTATCCTAGGTGAACTTTAGTACTTGTAAATGTTACAGTGACTTGTTAATTCATTTCTATTTTAATATTGAGGTTATAACATTGATCTGATATCTGTGGATACTGTAGGATACAAGTAGGGGAATGTTTTTAGTTTTTCTGCAGGTATTTTTAGACGTATAGCCATTGCAAATAGATTTATCACTTCTTCTGCTCCTGGTCCCAAAAGATGTGCACCTGCAATAAGTCCGGTACTCTCATCAATGATTATTTTGGAGGCACTGTATGTATGATTTGTATATCTTGTAGAGTGCCACGTACTTTTATCATTGAAAACAACTTTATGCTTGTTCTTATCCACATGCGTCTCATCAATTCCAACAGAAGCTAATGTAGGAATTGTAAAAACTGCACTTGGTATTCCTGTATAATCAACAACTTCAACATTTCCTTGAATGATATTAGTTGCTACAATGGGCGCTTGATGGGTTGCTGTTGGGGTAAGTTGCTTGAAATCACCGGTAACATCACCAGCCGCATATATATGGTCACATGAGATACTTTGCATATACTCATTCACGATAATTCTACCTTTCTCAGTTGAAATACCTGCCAAATCAGTACCCAGATTATCTGTTGCAGGCATTCTTCCTGCACCATTTACTACAAGCCCACATTTGAACGTATCTCCATCTTTAGATGTTACTAGATAAGATTTATCAGATCTTTCTATTGATACGGGTTCTTTTTCAGTAATTACATCAATTCCTGCGCCTTTGGTTGCTTTTACCAAAATATCAACCATTCCAGGATCAAAACCTTTAAGCACCCGATTGGTCCTTTGAAGAATAGTTACTTTTGCACCAGCTCTAGCTGCTACATGAGCAAATTCAAACGATATGAATCCACCACCTACAAAAACAATTTCATCTGGTAACTTATCGAGTTCCAAGAACTGTTCACTGGTGACCATATGTTCTTCACCTTCAATCCCCAGTTTTACTGGCTTTGCACCTGTAGCTACTACAATGTATTTCCCTTTGACCTTGGCTCTATCCACATCTAGAGCGTACGGTTCTAAAAAACGTGCACGATCTACATCTAGAGTATAAGCATCCAGAAACCTTGCATGTCCTTTATAAGTATCAATGCCTAAAGAACTGAGCCATTTTTCGATATTTTCGGGAACAGGCTCTGTGAAAGTTCTTTTAAACTCAATTAATTCATTCCACTTAATAGTAAATTTACCATTTACAGGACTTCCTTTTCCAGCCATTCTTACAGGCCAGTCAATCATTTTTGCACCGCTTACCAGCACTTTTTTTGGAACACAACCACGTTGAGGACATTCACCCCCATAACCTCTAGAATCAATTATTGCGACACTCATCCCATTTTCACTGCATTTGGATGCAATCGCACTGCCCGCAACTCCTGTACCAATTACAACAACATCATATTCCTCTACCATTTAAACCACCATTTTTCATTTGAGCCAATTTTATGGAAAAAAGAGTTTCCAATTTAGAAGTAAATAAAATTGTTATTCATAAGAAATAAGTTGTTCTTATTTTGCATAAGTTTAATAAGGGGAATATGTCAATAAATCTATCCCAACTGTCAAGTATATTCAGCTAAAAACTTAACTCATTTATTATCAAAAAGTGTTGAGCTAATTGGGATCATCCAAACCTTCTAAGAATTACACGATAATCAGGGAATAGTGGTAAAGATCTTAATCAAATCAACTACACCAAACAATTAACATTGATAACTAATTTGGAAACAGTTATCTATTCAGCTTTTAATCAATAATAGCTCTATTGCACTCATTTTTTTCTAAATTATGTGTGTGTAGATACACCTTTCTTTTAAAATTGATGTTTCTGAAGTACTATTTTTCTTTTATGTCAGGATTTCAATAAAAAGAAAGGTTTTGTTCATAATAATATTCGTTTTTAGCTTTTTAAGTTAATATTGAGGGTAGAAGAAAACGGGACTAATAAATATTTTTAAGTATTATTGTAGAAATTATTAGGGTTTTTAAACTTAATTTAGTTATTTAAGCCTTTAAATAAATTAAATAAAATATTAAAATTAGAATTTGAAGTTAGAATTAATTTACCGTATTTATAATCTTTAAATAATTATATAAACTAAAAAATGCATATATTTAGTTGATATTCTTTGTTTTATTTGTTATTTTTTTATATTAGGCTTTATTGAGCTATTAAATAGTGGAAGAGTATCTGAATTAAATTGGAGTTCTAATAATAAAAATAGATGATATACACAGAATTTGTTAATCCAAATTTCCTTTGATCTCATATCTTTGAATTCAAAACGGATATTTGGACCTGGATTGTGTTTAGTTGATTTGAGTGGAGGTATAATAAAATGAAATTAAAAATTAGTATGATATTAGTGTTCTTGCTAAGCTTAGCCATTCTCTTTGCAATGGTATCTTCTGCAGGAGCACAGGAAGGGGATATTCTTGAAAACAATTTCGGTTTTGTCCCAAATTCCTGGGATGCAAGTGTATCTAAAGTGGACCTGTTGAATTTTGAAGAAGTGGCACGTTACTATACAGCACCTCGTGATGGGGTAGATGTCAGATCTTGGCGAACCAACCGTATAGCCATGGATGCTGAGGGCAATGCTTGGGTACTGAATACCGGGACTGATGCTTTCGAGTATGGTCCTTCAGAAGGACTCCAGGGACAAGTGATTCGTATTCAAGGTGATACTGAAGGTCTAGCTAACACCCATGCATATCCGGATCCTGTCTTGGACTTTGATACTGATGATGCTGTTCAAGTCTTTAATGTTAGCGAAATAAACGATATGCCTAGAGCAATAGCGGTCGATTCTGATGGATACATTTGGGTTGGTTTTTATGGCAGTGGTGAATTACATAAATATGAATATACCGAGAATGGAAATTTGGAAAATGTTTGGATCTTTAGCCCAGAGGATTCAACCATAAGATTCTATGAAATTAAATTTGCTCCGAACGGGAATCTTTTCATATCCAGCCGTAGTTCAACCCCATCAGTTTCAGGTGATTTTGGTATATGGACGTTTAATGAAAGTGAAAGTAACTTTTCCCGAGAAACAACCTTTAACCCATACTCAATCCTAATAGCTGATGATGGAACAGTGTATGCTACAGCATATAGTAATTCGCTCCATATTCGTGATAAGGATACAAAAGAATGGAGTTCAGTTGTTGTAGGGGGTCCCCAGAACCGTGGTATAGCATTTGATGACTTTGGTAAAATATGGATTTCTAGTACTACTTTTCAATCTCAGATATTTGGGGGCACAGTTGTTTACTCTTACAATATAAGTGATGGAACTGTTGGACCAACATATAATCTTTTGGATGGTACTGTCCCAGTTGGTATCGGAAAGGATCCTAACGGTGTTATGTGGGTCATATGCCGCAGTGATAGTTTAGACCAGGGCTACATCGAAGGGTTTAATCCCGTGACCCAAGAACAGATAGCTGCAGTCCAGGTAGGACCTCGTCCATACGCATACGGTGACTTCACACAGACTGTTCTCCAAGAAAAACTAACGGTCACCAAGACCGCTGAAACATCCTATAACCGTACTCATTTCTGGGACATTAGTAAATCAGTTAAGACAGAGAATAACCACATTGTAGAAGATGACATTGCAAAGATCTGGCTTTTTACCGATGGTAGTGGCGATGAAACTGCTACCTGGTTTGTGAATGTCAGCTACGAAGGCTTCAATGACAGTGACTTCACGGTTTGTGGTGAGATAACAATCAACAACACCGGCACACTCCCTGCTAATATTACCAGTGTAATGGATAAACTTGCAGGTAGTGAGATTAATGTGAACTGGGTAAATGAAACAGGTGGCATTGTAGTGTTCCCTTACATACTTGAGGTTGGCGAAAATCTTACAGGAACTTACTGTGTTGGAGTAGATGACTATTTAGTAGGGTTCAATAATATAAGTGTTACAACTGAGAGGGACTTTACATACAATGCAAGCGCACCGATCATCTGGGGAGAAGAGCCAGATAATGAGCTTTATAATGAAGTCAATATCACGGATACAAGTGACTTGTTTGGTAAGGTAGATATTGGAACAGTTAATGCTCCTGAGAGCGAAGTGTTCACCTACGACAATTACTTTGCATGGGTTAATTATACAGATAGAGAAGAAAATGACAATCGAAAGGACGGATCATATACCTACGAGAACACTGCCACCATAGTTGAAACGAATCAGTCTGCAGACGCAATTCTGAAGGTAAACGTACTAGGCTGCTTGAATATAACCAAGGAATGGATTCTCCCGGGTATTGAACTACCAGACAACATTACTATCCTGATCGAAGGTCCTTCCTTTGAGGATGGCAGCAAGGAGATAGTCCTTAAAGCCGATGAAGGGTGGTCATATGAGATATGCGACTTGATACCTGGCATTTATACAATATCTGAACTTGTAGACACAGATAAATGGTCTGCAACTTATATTGTCAATGGAATGGTGTCCAATGATGTCGGTGTGGTTGAAGTGGAGGCCGGTCAGATATCAGAGTTAACTATAAGGAACGCTGGTATTCTGATTGGAACTAAAACTTTCTGGGCCATTCTAGATACCAGTAATTCTGGAGCTGAAGTAGCTGGAGTGATTTATCACAACAATAACGTAGATGGCAACCCATCCAACGCATGGGGATGGACCAACTTCATCAATGAATCTGGCATATACGTATTCGAACTCTGGGCCGGTGCAGGACAGAACGACCTCAATAATGGTGTGTATGTGGGAACTTTAATTGTTGATGTAAATGAGGAATCGGATACTACTTTCAACGCAACGGTCAATTACCATCTTAATCCGGGTTATGTTCTTGAAGAATCCCATTTATGGGTTGGTGAAACAAAACTTCCAGTGGTTCAGCGTGGTAGAAATACATTTTTCACAGCAGCACCCGGTCAATTCCCGTACTCTGATGGTGTGACAGTATCAGGTTTAAGCGAAGATGGATTTTATGTAGCTGCACATGGCGTGGTCACTTCCACTCCATAATGTTCAGTAGTTAAATTTTTAGGAACAGAATGTGGAAAAAAATTGAAAAATAAGGGACATGGATGAAATATCTCTGTCCCTTATTCATTAAATGTCTGGCTATGGGGTGAACTACTAGACTAAGAGTACATACATCATTTTTAAACTATTTTCAGTACACTCTATAATATAGAAAATTGAAACGTAGAATCTCTAAATATTAATAAGAAAAACAATGAAGGTATATTATACCGAAAAACTGTTTCCTGCAATACGATATAACAATAAATCCATATCTAGTATTGAAAATGATGATATATGTGAGTGGCAGCTATTATTAACCCCCGCTCTCCTAGACTGCCACTCCTATTTTGAATGAGATCATTTAGCTTAGAATTAATAACAACTAATAAGTAGAGTTTAACTTCTACTCTGTCTTAACTGATAAGGTAGCAGCTGCAACTGTAAATTAATATCAAAAAATTCTAGTAAGTAACACAGTTAACTAATTGCACAATTTATTTATACTTATATGTCCATTACTGAAAAGCCGATAAAGAATGTAAAAAGTGAGCGTTTTGGGGAACGGGGGTTTATCAGCGATAAGCTGGAACAAGTTAAATTCAGCTTATCATTCTACTTATTCTTTCAATAATATTAATAAGATATAAACCTTTTGTTTGTATTTTTATTTTTAAGTACTATCAACACATCTCCATAAAATTAACGTTGATTATTGAGATATCATCCGTCTGATATCACAATTTCTATGTACACTAGTTGGTGCCAAGGTCAGGTGTGAAGTTAAGAGAAACTGTTCAATATCTTAAAATCTAGTTCATGTAAAGTTTTAGGTCAGGGCAGAATTAAGAAAAATGTAATACTTGTTTAATAGCTAACTTAATCTGTTATTCGCTTAAAATAGTGCCAGAACAATACTACATCCACCAGTTCCCAACCCTGTGCACCATATTCATTAAGTACTCTAGTAGTTCTGTCCCCCATACCTAGTATCAGAACACATTTATATTCATATTTGTTCATTAATTTCATTTAACAACTTATAGTAAATAATATTTGTCTATTTCTACAGAACAAATTATATAGGACTAATTAATAACATGGATTTATATGAAAAGGATCTCATCTCAAACTCTGCTAGGTATTATTATTTTACTTTTTGGTATTTTATTTTTGTTAAGAAATTTAGAGGTCTATGACACCGGTTTACTTTTACAATATATTCCTTCATTTTTTATATTAGTGGGCTTATATGCCCTTTTTAAGAGCAGGTTTTCCAGTATTACCGGGCCCGCTATACTAATTCTGATAGCTACATTCATCCAGTTAATAGTTCTAGATATCATTACTTGGAGCGATATTTTTGTATGGTGGCCAATTATTCTTATTGTTATAGGTATTGATATATTACTTCACAGAAAACGCCGATCATGTGAATCTAAAAGAAGTCGTCCAAAAATTGATATTACTGCAATATTTGATGATGTTAATTTAGTAAATAATTCTAAAGAATTTAAAGAAGGAGACATTACTGTATTTTTAGGTGATTCTGAACTGGATTTAAGGGATGCTGAAGTCGATCCGTCACCTGCTAAGATCAATGTCACTGTTTTACTTGGAGATGCAGATCTTATAATTCCTAGATATTGGAATGTTGAAATTGATGTTATTAATATACTTGGAGATATCTATGATAAAAGATCAAACAATTCAGAATTAGGTGAAAGTGCTCATGATAAACCTGATCTTATAATTACGGGAATTCTAGTTTTAGGAGATCTTACTATAAACCAAAGATAAGATTTTAATGATATATCAGATCCGAGATAAGTGATTTATAACAATACCATTGAATTTTTCAGATTGTTCTATAGAACATACATGACCACACCCTTTGATAATTTCAACATATGAGTTGGATATGTTCTTACTATGTTTTAATGTATCATTCAAGAATAAATAATCTTGACTCCCTGAAATAAACAGTATACTAATATCCTTATTTAAGCTATTTAACCATTCAAGACTATTCGCGGTTTGCGGAATAATATTTAACCATTTACAAAACTCTTTATGACCTAATTTTCTTGCTTCATTTACAAAAAAAGTTCTTGACCTGCGATGATTTTTTTTTGGCATTATAACATATGCAAAGAATCTGTAAAGAAACATATAATTCACTTTATGTTTCAGCCTTATACCTACGGATATAAGAAATCTTGTTTTGAGACTCAATCTAACAACACCGCCACCCATAATAAGTGAGCTAACATTATTTGGATATAATACTGCAAATCTTAACGATATCAATGAACTAAAAGAAAAACCAATGAAGTGAGCTTTTTCAACATTGTGATATAACATAGTGTTATGTATAAGTTCACAGATCGTGTCAAGGTTGAGTATTTCTAATGTAGTATCCTTATGCATTTCCAATACAAGAAGATTATAATGCCATGAAAAAGTGTCAATTTGCTTATTCCATGTCCTAGCATTACCTCCAAATCCATGGAGAAGTATTAACCAATCTTCATGCTTATCATTTTCATATACTTCAGCACTAAATACCCTTTCTTCTACCATCCGTAATTCCTTTCTTGAAAGAGTAATATCTTAAATATCTAGGAAAGTTCTTTTGCACATACTCAGGCATTTGTTTGAACAATTCTTCTGAAACTGGTTCCCATTCCTCCGCTAGCTCAAAACTTTTCATTGCAAGTTCTTCTGCCGTTTCAGGGTTAGCTAAATGTGTAGATTTTGCACCCGAACTATTGACAACATCTATAAGTGACTGTGGATTATCTATTAGGGGACATGCTCGTAACGGGTTGGTTGAGAATGGTTGAGCATTCCTAAACTCAGTGAAGAACTTTGATCTAAGTGCATCAACAAGTGAAACATCATATATGTTCGAGTCCGAATAATGACAAAATGCACAGGGTTCAACATCACCTTTAGCATTTATGTGAGCAAACCCCACACCTGCCCCAATACATCCAAATGAAAGATGGCCATTATTCCAAAAATCTATGACAACATACTCGTTTTTATTAGTATAATCAAGGATTTTTTGCTGTACATAAGCTCTTTGTTCAGTCGTACAGACAAGACTAGTATCAGCATTACTTCCAACTGGTATATACTGGAATAACCATCCAAACCATGCACCTTTTTCTCTCATATGATCAAGGAACTCATCACTTGCAATTGTTTTATAGTTATCAGCATGATAACATGCTGAAAATGCGAATGCTATTCCATTCTCATGTAAGGTATCCATGGCCTTAATCACCTTATCATAAACACCTGTACCCCTTCTAAAATCGGTTTCTTCTCTTGTACCTTCAATACTCAAGAATACGTTCAAGTTACCCAATCGAGCCATTTCAGCTGCAAAGGATTCATCGATCAATGTTCCATTTGTGAATAACCCAAATGTCATTTTATTATGTTTTTCACACAATTTCAAAATATCATCTTTGCGGAGTAAAGGCTCGCCACCGGTCATTAAACAGTCCATTATCCCAAGTTCTTCAGCTTGGCTTAATATATCATCCAATTTTTCATAGGATATATTATGACCACTCTCATAATCCTGTGACCAACATCCTTTACATTTTAGGTTACAATCACTGGTCGGATCTATTAGGAGTACCCGGGGTATAGAACACTTGTTCTTAACACCTCTGTATACTTCCTTTAAATGAATGAACTCGCCCATTGTCAAGTGAGTTGTTATACCTTTAGCAAAAAAAAACTGTTTACTTCTGTAAATATAGGCTTTATGATGTGGGAATGGAGGAACTTTTTCCTTTTTCCCATTTATCATCATGTATTTCAACTACAATACCTCCACTCAAGCCTTTTTATTCACGGTAACTTTTTGTGGAATCACACCATCGAATACAAACTCACCATCATCATTTGCATCAAGACTTCTTATTTCAAGGCCCGGGACCACTTCATAGATACGGGGTAAATACTGTTCCATAGTCCGCACACTATCATCTTCCAGATATCTTCCAGGAAGAGGTGCCGAGCCAAGATAGAAAGAATCTGGATTAAAGTTTAATTGATTATTCTCTATTGTAGTGTGACCTTTACTATAAATATTCAATCTGTCAGGTAATGGTAGCGGAACGTCATCAGCGACATCTGAATAGAGATCATGTTTCAACCTCTTTATATCAGCTTTACTTGAACCCTCCATACTTCCATCCGGATTAACTTTTACCTGTAAATCATCGAACCACCAAAATCCCGGTGCAATCTCATTGAGTAGTGCAGTAGCTTCTGAGTTGCTTAATGTGAACTCTTTGTGCTGATAATCCGAGAATTCAAAATCATAGTCATGGAACGATTTTGGTTCAGCATTCATTTTATATTCTTCTAATTCGTCACCTGTCATACCTTCAAATTCTATCTGAATACCCGTTTTTGCTAATGCATTCTGATAATCTTCATGAGTATATGTGACTCCCAGATCTTTTGGGCCCATGATAGAAAAACTTGCAAAGACCACAATCACTCCAATTACAACCAATACAGCTGCAGCAGAAAGTATTTGTATTATTTTTCCAGTAAATCCAAACATCGATACTACTCCTTCATTTTAATCATATTTTATATGTTATGATTTAATTATATTTAAGGAGCATTATAACATAATAAGTTTATTTTCAAAGAAAATGAAACCTATTGAAAAAACGAGTTATAAAAATACTTTTTGTTATAGGTTTGATATTAATGAGACATGGTTTAATATCAATACATTATTTTGTTCGGACAATCAATAAAAATTCAAAATAGAAATACTACCAAATTCGACAAACTTCTTATTCCAGTAAGACAGGGGAAAAAAAGAGAATAAAAGGCAGATACTTTAGGAATAAGGGAATGCTGGGGATTTCCATGAAAAATTGTACCATTTTAGAAATTCTAGTTGAAACAATTTTTTTCAATTCAGGAAATAATATTCTGAATAAATTAAGGCTATAAAGTAGCTAAAAAAGATAAAGAAAGTTAAAAATATGATTTTAATTGATAATATATCATAATATCTCTTTTTAAGATTATTAGCTATGTAGAGTCACATAAAAAAAATAAATATTCATACATTAGTATTAAATTATAATTTAATATACATAATATCATTTAAATCTAAAAATAAGATGAATGAAATATTTATATCCTAAAAAAACATATATGTGATGATAGTTACTCCAGAACTCGGGAGGCTAATTGGGAGGTGACATTGCGTATGGTCAAACCACTGGACTCAAAAAAACCAGGAAATGCTGCCAAAAAAGGGGAGCAATCCAAAGTTCAGCAGTCTAAACAGCAAAAAAAGTAAACTGATTTTTTGCATAACTTGTATAAATCTTAAGGTTGCTTTTAGAGCAATCTTATGATTTTTGTATCTTGGGTATAAAAGCATGATATGTTATGACAAAAAATACCAAAAATCACTTTAACTGCCTGAGATTTATAGTGAACCATGTTCATAAACTCTTTAAAGTACCCTCTAAAACTAGATGAAGATCTATTGAGAACATTAATTATTGGAACTCTTCTAGTCATAGGTTCAATCTTAATAATACCTGCTTTCATCCTAATAGGCTATTTTGTTCAAACAATCCATAACGCTTCAAAAGGAGAAATACCACCAAGATTTGAGAATTATCTACAGTTATTTATAGATGGATTGAAACCGGTAGCTGTTTTTTTAGTATATATGATAGTGTTAGGAACGATAATGCTGATTACAGTAATGGCAGGAGCAATAAATGAAACGTTGGGTACAGTATTTTTCTTGGTTTTGTCAGTTCCAGCCTACTTTGGACTGATCTACATATATCTTGCAATACTACACCATCTTGGATCTTGCAATACTACACCATCTTGGCCAGAATAAAGATGTCATGGACGCATTTAGGATAAAAGAAATACTAAAGACTGCTTTTAATTTCAGATATCTGAAAGCATTTATTTTGGTCGTTATACTCATACCACTACTGTTTGGTGTTTTACAGTTCGCACTTGCAATAACTGTAATTGGTATAATATTAATACCTGCAACTTTGCTATACGAGTTCATTGTTTATTCTAAGATCATTGGAGCAATCTAATCGCTGAGGATTTTAATTCTCTTGGCAAAATCTTGAGTTACTCCACATTACTTTTTTTTATCTTTTCAATGCTAATTGACCTTTTTTTTTTAAGTAGTATACCTGTAATTCAGACAGTGGCATAAAGAAATGTTTACTTTTTTTTGTTTAATATGGCTACACAACAAAACTCGACTAAATAAGTTTAAATGTAGTAAGGAACTAATATACTATTCATTCTGAAATAATAAAAACAGAAAACATTATTTCCAGAACATAGTTTTCAAGAAAAAAAGGATGTGTGAAGTATGGATATGGGTGCGTTAATTTATCTTGTTGTTTTAACAATAGTAATTTTTGTAATTTTGAAAGTATTCTTTAACTTTAAGTTAGGAAATATTAAATTGAAATCATCTAAAAAAGGTTTCCAATCCAAAAATGAAATGGACTATTCAGAACCAAATGTTGTTGATATATCAGACTCAGATGATAGATGATTAATGTAAAATTATATTCTATTAATTTTTAAGATAAATTGCTCGAATTATAATTTCGAATAAGTTATGTATCATTAGCCTGGGTATTGTGAAGAAATATTAAAACCTGGGTTATATAGCTATTTCAAAAGTGTCATTGATCTTGATATATAACTTAATCTAGTTTTTATAATGTAACACTAGTTGCACATAGTAATAGAGGATATATAGCATTAGAACTATTACAGTATAAATCTCTCAGCAAGAAACATTAAAGGGATTAAAACATTTCATCTAGTTGGGAAAGGAATAGGTTAATGAACATAAATCGAAACATATTGAGCACTTCGTTGTTACTTACACTATCTAGTGTATTCTTATTACCATACTCATCAAGTGATGGCTTCAGGTTTAATTTTGGATATCCTTTCTCTTTTGTTACGACATATGATTGGCCAAACCCAATAGAAGCTAATGAGATCCTACTGATGAGAGTTAGTATCGATATATTTCCCTTTTTGATAAATGTTATAATTATATACTTGATAATTTATTTGGCTTATGAAGGGATAAAAAAACTAAAAGATTCCAGCTAAATCATAACTGATGCCTAAAAACGATCAATAATAAAATATATAGGTTCTATTAGGTTCTTTTTAAATATAAGTTTGATCAAATAACTCAATGTTAATTCCAATTTTTTTCATCTATCAAATCTTAGAAGAAATTGGCTTGATATCAACCTGTTAGTTAATTTGAGCAGAATAGATTATAAATGTATAAATATACTTTTAGCATAGAGTTATTTAACTAGTATAAAATCGAAGAACCAGTTATTTAGCCTATCGGAGTTTTTCATGTCTGGAGAAGTATATGCAATTGCATCAGGTAAAGGCGGTACTGGTAAGACTACAGTTTCAATAAATCTGGGGGTAAGTCTTGCAGGGCTAGGAAATAGGACAGTAGTCGTTGATGCGGACATTGCAATGCCAAATATTGGGTTATTGTTAGGTGAAGATAAGGTCGATAAGACGTATCATGATTATATGGCAGGTCATGCTGCTATTGACGAAATAATCTATGAAGGACCAGGTGGCTTAAAGTTCATACCCGGTAGTTTAAGTCTAGAGAATATCAGTGAAGTAGATGTAGTTAAGGTAGTAGAACTCATTGAATCCTTAAAAGATAGTTTTGATTTCATTTTAATTGATACTGCACCTGGAATTTCTAAGGAGACCGCAGTTGTCTTGGAATCTGCAGATAATACTTTTTTAGTAGTTAATCCAGAAATATCTTCAGTTGTTGATTCGTTAAAGATAAAGATATATGTTGAAATGAAAGAAAAAAACATTAAAGGTATAATATTGAATCGAACCAAGATGTATCAGCCAGAACCAGGTTCAGAGCAACAAGAAAATGAGTATGAGATGTTACAAGAAGATATTACAGACATACTGGAAACTGAAATCTATGGGGAAGTTCCTGAAGACCTGATCATAAAAAAGTCATCTATTCACAGAGAACCTTCGGTCTTGCTTGAACCAGGTGCCAAAGCATCGATCTATTTCAAATCAATTGCATCAAAACTTGCAGGTTATGAATATGATATTGAACATGAACTAAAACCATATAAGGTAGGTTTATTGAAGAGGATATTCTCATTTTTTTCATTACGAAAAGATAAGGTCAAGAACTGAACGTTATTGAATGCAATTATTCTTTTTTTATTATAGGCTGAACGAGATAATTAATGTTTTTTTCATACTTTCAACTAAATATACAAAAGATCAATTAGTGTAAAATAAAACTTTATTTGAACTGGGAGTCAATGAACCTTATTTCAGCTGATGATAATGCACGGTTATATATCTGCACTTCGGCAATCTCTCCTTTAAAATGACGATTTATACTAAATGGATAGCCACCTATATATAATGGTTCATTATATGTTTGGAGCTGACCGGTTAAGCCACTACTACCACCTTTTTCTCCATTTACATATATTATAACATTTTGACCGTCATAAACACCAGCAACTTGGTACCATTTACCTACTGTTGGTGATGTTTGGCTATTAGTGAATCTCCTGCTGCTTGTGCGGACAGCAAACTGAAAGTTTTGATTATGATCGTTATGATGTAACCGATAATTTGGTTGGTCACAATCGCTTTTGTCGATAATACCTGAGAATCTTAAATCAGACTTATCATTCCACCTAACATAAGCTAAAACTGTTATCTCCTCAGTTATGTTCAAAGAATCAGAAGATGGGACTATCACTCTACTATCAGCAGTACCTTCAAATTCAGCAGCTTGACCAAACCGGCCAGCAGAGACAAAACTTACTTTATCATAATCTAAAGGAGATCCATGATTGCTTCCTACAGAATCTTTAAAATCACCATTGAATGACCAACGAGATACTAGACCGCTTGGAAATATTTTATCTTGTTCCACTTCACCTGCAAGAATATCTTCAAACCTCTCATAATGTTCATCAGGTGTTATAATCGGTAACACTTGACTTGCTACTATAGCTGCCATTATAACAACAATTCCAAATAGTATAATGATACCTACAACTGGACTGACTCCATAACAGTCCTTAATAAAAGGTTTACTGGGAACCATTTATATCCCACGGTTATTTTGCATTTGAATCACTAAGTTTGGTCTTTATACAAAACCATATACAGAAAATAGATTTAGATTAAGTTATACCTTTTGGTAATACTAATTTGATTTGAAATAACACATTTTACAAACCGGGTAATACTTTCTCTTAAATACCATGGGATATAACTCTAAAAATTACCTATATAATAGGTTCACTTTAACTAGCCTAGGTTTTATAGGTAAGGAAATTTGTTGGCATTACCAGTATTTTGTCTTGCAATCCCTGTTACTTCTGCAATAATAAAAACGTGGTCAGTATTAAGGAAAATAATATCTACACGATCTCCACTCCTAATTGGACGATCACCGCTAAACTCAATTGGATATCTATTTTCAGTTACAAAAAAAGGTCGGCCATTATTCCCAATATCTATTCTGTTTGAGTTCGACTCAACATATCGGAACCCAACTTTATCTCTATCAGTCTTTCCATCATATTGATACTCGTTGTGAGTCATTCGAATTAACATTCGATCTCCAGAGTAAAAAGAGCCCGTAGAAAAATTCCCTACAACTTCATTATGATATGATTGTTGAGTACCTGCACCAAAATATGCCGGGTTCACAAAACTTAATTCTCCTACTTCCCCACTAGAATTTGACCATCTAATTGTGACAGACCCCACCTCATCCCCGCTTACTACGGGTCCATGTATATAATCTAAATATATTATATCAATATCTCCATGAGTTGCATTACTACCAGAATCAGGCCACCAATCTCTATACTCAGCACCAAGAACTATTTCAGGTGTTCCAAATATCATTTGCTTATGAGGTTCTTTTAGTTGTTCGGTAACATTAAAAGCTGATACAGCAATAATTGCTCCAAGAACTACTGTTATTAAAACTAATAGAATAATACCAACAACTGGAGTAACTCCTTTTTCAGAAACTAAAAATCTTTTGAGCATCGTTCTCATATACCTATCAAATCAAATTCAATTAAATTGTTCCTGAGCTAAAATAAATACTCAGTTGTTTCCTTTCCTTTGACCAGTTTCTTAATTAACCCAACTCTTTAAGAATATCTTTACCCTTTGGTCTTTCAGTATAAATTCTTTTTGTTTTGTTTCTCAAAAGCGCTGAATTATATATCTATCCGTTACTTGTAAGAGCTTAAATTAATACTTTCAAGTAAACCTTTTCAATAACTGCAACCTGATTTGAAGCTTAGACAATAAATTAATACTTACACGTGGTATTCTAAATTGAATAAGGAGGGTTAAATATTGTCACAAGAAAATAATAAAGATAGATTATATTATGTAATAATCGCATTATCGATCGTTTTAGTTCTATTGGCAGCAACATTGTTTGTAAGTTCCCAGGATACAAAGGGAAATGATGCAGAACATACAATACAAATGAGCGGTAATGCGGAAATAATGGCTGTACCTGACAAAGCAACGTTGAATATTGGAGTTGTTGTCCAGGCTCCAAATGCCGATGAAGCTACTGAAGAGAATGCAGATATTATGAATGCAGTTATTGAAGAACTTAAAGATATTGGTTTAGAGGACAGCGAGATCCAAACATCAAGTGTTTCAGTGAGTCCTGTATACAACTATGATGGAAGAACACCAACAATAGAAGGCTATTCGGCTTCCAATAATGTAAGGATAACTACCTCAAAACTCGATAGTCTTGGAGATATGATCGATAGGTCTGTAGCAGCAGGAGCAAATCAGATCGGAGGTATTTCTTTTAGTGTATCCGATGAAAAACAAAAAGAACTTCGTGACGAGCTTATTAGTGAAGCGGTATCTGATGCAACCTCAAAAGCTGAAATGTTAGCTTCAAGCTTAGGTGTTGATATAGTTGGTGTAAAATCATCATATATTGCTGATACCCGTGAACCAAGATTATTCTATGAAGAAGTAGCAATGGATGCAGAAATGGCTGAAAGACCAACACCAATTGAACCAGGTGAATCTTCAATTTCAATGTCAGTTCAGGTAACGTACTTGATCGAATGAAATCTTTGAATTTGGTCTCAATTGTTTTGGTTTGATCAATATCTAAACAGGGACTAAAGGGGTTGTAGATCAGTTAATATGAATTGTAAAATGATTCACTGAACTGGTCTGCAACCATTTTTTTTATTTTTTATATAGAGTGTATTTGCATTAAATTTCAATTTTTTCATTGTTGTGAAAAATCGTTCCCCATAATGGGGTGGATAGAGTAGTGTCTGGAGTGTATGAAATAATATATCAAACAATACCTATCCGACCAATCGGATATCTTTATTCTATAAGTTACTTTTGATGAAAGGATTTTATCCAGTTATGTATCAATTTAAACTATATCCTGTTAATAAACGGCATCAAAGAATCTACTTATCTCACTATTTTCACTAATTAGAGCAGGATGGTAGTTGACTTGTTCATTAATGTACATCACAAAACAACTTTTAGTGATATATAGTAACTTAATTTGATTTAATATGGATGAAAACATTTAGATATCTTTATAATGTAACAAAGCAGTTTTTTCTGTGGTAGTATTAATTTTTTTTAATGGCGTGCATTGATCATGATCCCACACTCTATCTCTAGTCGATTAAATGAACCTTATTCATATTGTCGATTGATATATGATGGAGAGGGTAAGCCTATAGACTATGAGTTTCTTGATGTGAATCCCAAGTTTGAAGAAATGATGGGTCTAAATGCTGAAGAAATTATTGATAAAAGAGTAACTGAAGTTATACCAGGGATTAGAGGTAAAGGAACAGATTGGATTGAATTGTTTGGTACTGCTGTAAAGAATCAGATAGATGAAGAATTTGATTTTTATTCAATACCACTAAATAAATGGTACAAGGGTATTGTCTATTCACCCTCAAAGGATCATTTCATTGCTTTGTTTAATGGTATAAAAGAAAAAGAAGAAAATGAACTTCTCTTGAAAGCTGTAAATGATATAATACTACAATTTGATGAAGATTACACACTTCGAAAGGTAATAACATCTAAAGAAGATCTCTTGTTTTTTCCGAAAGATGAACTTATTGGGAAAAATGTAACTGAACTGTATCCACCAGAAGTTTCATCGAAAGTAATAAGAACATTACAGAATACTAAAAGATCTGGTGAAAAACAGGTTTTAGAGTATCCCTTAATAATTGAAAATGAAAATAAATGGTTTTCAGCTGAAGTTCAGTATCTAAATTTTGTTACTGGTAAGAATAATTATATAGTCAAAATTTCTGATATAACTGGAAAAAAGCATGCAGAGAATAATAGGATATTGCTTAATAATATACCTATACAGGTATGGTGTTTGAGCGATGAACATACATACGGATCAGTTAATCAATCACATGCAGATTTTCTTGGTTTTAAGGTAAAAGATATTGAATTTAAAGATATGTATAGTTTTTTAGATCTTGAAATGATGGAAACTTGTTTTATTAGTAATCGAGAAGTTTTTTCTAAAAAAGTGGTTGTTAAGACACATGAATGGGTTCCAAACTCATCTGGGGAAATGAGATTATTATCGATCACAAAATCACCTATACTTGATGATAAAGGTAATGTTGAATATGTGGTCTGTACTGCAGAAGATATCACTGAAAATGAGGATATATATGAATTCTCTAGTAAATCAACTCGAAACAGTATTGTTGATGAAGAGTTTGAAAGAGAGTTTGGGATACTTACACCTAGTGAAACTTCAAACCAAAAAGCACAACAGAATGCTAAAAAATTAAAATATTTAACAAAGATAAAAAAAGAGAAGTATAGGTCTTTAGTGACTCAATTGTCCGATATGCTCTACTTACATGACTTGAGTGGAAATATTTTTGAAATTAATAATTCAGCAATTGAAAGTTCAGGTTATTCTAGAGAAGAATTACTTAACATGACTGTCTTTGATCTTCATGTAGATAAAAACAATCAACATGAAATTATAAGACAGTGGGAATCGTGGCCAGCTAATCATCGATTCTCTATCAAAACACAACACAAAACTAAAGATGGGCATATCTATCCAGTTGAAGTTCGTGGCAATAAAATTGAAATTTTAGATGATCATTATATTCTAGCCTTAGTTCAGGACATCACAGAAAAGAAAAAGTTGGAAGAGGCTGAACGTAACCAGATCATTATCCATGAAATACATCATCGTGTGAAGAATAATTTACAGGTCATTAATAGTTTATTGAATATGCAGAGTAGAGTATTCAAGGATCAACCCATATTGGCGAATGCATTGGAAGATAGTCAGAGTAGGATTCGTTCAATGACAATTGCTCACGAAAAACTTTACAGGACAGATGTTATAGGATGTATAGAGATCGCGGATTATATCAAAACATTAACTGATAGTATTACAAGTATTTACTCCGCTCAAAAAATGAAGGTGACAACAGAAATAGATATTCAAAAAACATATCTTGATATGGATATTGTAATTCCTCTTGGTATGATAATCAATGAATGTGTTACAAACTCTTACAAGCATGCGTTCGTTGATCAAGATGCAGGTAAAATAATAATAGAATTCAATCAATCAGGTGATCATTATAATTTCGTAGTCAAAGATGATGGTATTGGTATTCCTGAAGGTCTTGATTATATGAAACTAAACTCACTCGGTTTTAAAATAATCAATTTACTTGCAAAGCAATTGCAAGGTGATCTAAAACTTGATAATGTTGGTGGGACATGTTATACACTATTGATTCCAAAGAATGATTGATATTTTGATAAAATATATTTTAGTTAAGTATCACTAATATCTATTTTTAGTTAGTTACAAACAATATTTTTATATTACATTGAATTGATAGTAAAACTAATTAATGCGTAGATTCTTCAATGATGAAAGTGCTGTCAGTGTTATAATTGGCAGTATCCTGGTATTAGCTGTATTGGTTACTTTCATGTCAGTTTTTTTGACTACCTGGGTACCTGTTTATGAGAAACAGAATGAGATGGACCATAGTAATCAAGTCCTTACCGATTTTGCTAATTTACAGAACAGGATCGAAGATGCTGACGAATTTCCTTCAGTGTTACCTATGACAGTTGGCACGGATAGAATATTTTTGTTATCGGGTACCAGGTCCTTTGGTGAATTAAAGGTTAGTGATACTGGGTACTGGATAGGTATTAACCCTGATGAAGGTGCATTTGATAATGGTAATGGTAATGGTAATGGTAATGGTAATGGTAATGGACCAGATCCAGACCCACCTGATGGTACTGAAGCAAGTCCATTTCAAATAAGTAATATGACTGAGTTAGATAATGTTAGGGAAAACGTTACTGCACATTATATAGTTATCAATGATATAGATGCGTCAGAGTTTGGAAATTTTGATCCGATACGAGATAATAATGATCCTTTTGATGGATCTTTTGATGGTCAAGGATATAATATTGATGGGTTAACGATTAATACAGGTGGTCGTGCTGGATTATTTCATACAACTGGATCAGATAGTTCAATAACTAATATTTCTCTAACTAACGTTAATATAGTAGTGGGCGGTACTGGAGATGGTAATAGACAAGTAGGTGCTCTTGTTGGTTTGAATGAAGGAGTAATCGAAAATTCTTTTACAACTGGAAATGTAAATGCTACTATTCAAGCTCAAGGACGTGTTGGAGGTTTGGTTGGAAAAAACAAAGGTGAAATATTTAATTCTTACTCAGAAGTAAATGTCATTGGTATTGGTGGCGGTGGAGCCTCTAGAACAGGAGGATTAGTGGGGCTTAACGACGAAGGTGTAATTCAAAATTGCTATTCTATTGGCAGTGTTAGTGCTGGTGGCGGCGATGTTGGTGGGCTTGTTGGAAATAATGAAGGTACAGTTGAAAATTCATATTGGGATACTGTAAGCTCAACTCAAGGAACATCTGATGGTGGTGAAGGCAAAACCACTACTGAAATGCAAGAACAAGCTACATTCGAAGACTGGGACTTTGATAATATATGGACTATTGATGAAGGAAATGATTACCCCAAACTTCGAGTTTTTGAACCTTCTAATCCATTTTACATAAGTAATTTTACTGAGTTAAATAATGAACTTGCAAATAGCAGTTGGGATGAATCTACCGGCGAATACCGGTTAACAAGTGACATTGATGCTGAAGGTCAATTTATGGATGGACCAATATTTGTTTTTGATGGAATACTTGATGGTCAAGGCTACACTATAAAAAACTTAAATGTTGATTTTGATTATTCCCCTGGTGTGGGTTTCATAGGAATATTACGTGGTGAAGTAAGAAATCTCAATTTGGAGAATGTAAATGTTAACAGTAGTTCTAATCGTGTAGGCGGATTGGTTGGCTATAATCAGGGTGGTATTATACAAAATTCATCCGTAACTGGTAGTGTTACTAGCAATGGTAACCAAGTAGGTGGATTAGTTGGTTTTAATGGTCACAATAGTTTTATTGACAATTCATCATCTACAGCAAATGTTGCAGGTAATGATGAGGTAGGTGGGTTTGTTGGAACAAATCAAGCTGAGATCTCCGCATCTTATTCTACTGGAGATGTTAACGGTACTGGTAACCAAGTAGGCGGTTTTGTAGGGAAAACGGAAAGTGATAGCATAATAAAAACATCTTATGCCACGGGAAATGTTGGGCACGAAAATAATGGTGATGAAGTAGGTGGTTTTGTGGGAAGAACTACAGGTGGTGATATTGAAAATTCTTTTGCTAGAGGTAATGTTTCAGGTAGCAATCAAATAGGCGGTTTTGTTGGGTTAAATAATGGGGGGTTAATTAATAAATCTTATTCAACTGGTGTTGTTGAGGGTACAACTAATGTAGGTGGTTTTGGTGGACAGAATAATGTAGATATAACCAATTCATACTGGGATACTGTAACTTCAGAGTTAGAGACTTCTGATGGTGGTGATCCAAAAAACACAACTGAATTACAAGACACAATTGCTGGATGGGACTTTAATGATATTTGGTCAATTGATCCAGATATTAATGAAGGGTATCCTTTTCTCCAGGTTTTAGAATCTAGCTTTGATCCAGATCCAAGTGGCCCAGAAGACCCCATAGACCCAACCGACCCTTCACTATCTGATGACCCCGATCCAAAAGATTTTGATGAGTTCAGTAGTGGTTATATAAGCTTGAAATCACACTATAACAGTCTTGTAAGGCAAAAGTACATTTATGCTCAAGGTACACTCTTACTGGAACAAGATGATGGTTCAGTATTATGGTCACAATCTATAATCAATTCTAATAATACTACAAACGAAACAAAACTCAAACTTATACAGATAGATGGAGATTATTCATCTGCAGGTAATTTTAAAGAGATTTTAAGAATAACTAAAAATAACGAAGTTACAGAAGAGGTATTTAATGCAACTGCTAATAATACAAAAATATATTTTTACCCCACACCCTCATGGATGGAATTCTTTAAAGATTTTGCAGATAAGTATGACTACATTGATTACATTGACTCTAATCAACCTTCAATTGAAATAACTAAAGGTAATGTTACTGTCGAAAAAAGAACAATAGAAGTTTTTTGAGCATGTTCAATTGATGATTATATTGTTTTCTTTCGTCTTTATTAGTCATAATTTCTCCTAAGTCTTAGGCATCAATAAGTCGCTAAAGAATCTACATGTGCCACTGATTTCCCAGGTTCATCGTACCAGAACTGGATATCTTGGTTATGAAGGTCGGGATCAGTACCG
>NZ_JANUCS010000014.1 GCF_024808815.1 Methanosalsum natronophilum
GAATAATATACAACTATCAGCCGAAATTAACTGAACTGCCAGATCTAGCGTCAGGCAAGAAATAACTCCTGCCTCCATATAAGATGATTATAAGATAACTCTTATTATCAGGATATTAAACATTATTTTACTAGCATAAATAAGTATTCATGCCACACTTTTTTGAAATATCTGATGAACTACTCCAAAAAACATTTGTGTATTTATGAGTAACCTCATCATTAAATCAAATGTCACATATTAAGTGACACCTATGAAAGCAACTATAGAATAGTATTATATTATTTATAGTTTTTGTTTATATTATTTCATCAAACAAATCTATCATCTTTTTACGAGTTTTATTGTATGAACTAAATAAGATTAATTTTGCTAGAAAAAGTGTTTGATTTACTTTTTAATATGAAGCAGTATATCGTTCTTAAGATAATATATTATTGACATTTAGAAGAGCTAAAATTAATTCTTTAGCAAAGCGCCAAAAAAAGTGTGCTTATAAAGAAATTTCTGTAATATTTCAAGGTAAAATAAAAACTAGGGTTGATGATTCAGCCCTAACAATAAACTGTGTTTATATTACTCTTTCTCAGGCGGCCAATTCTTATCCATCCATCCAGGCAATCTACCAGAATCAGCAGAACCAATTAAAACATTTGCATCTAACATATCTTCTACATCCCCTTGTAACCTTGCCGCTAAACCTGGTAAGATAATGGTATTATGTGAAGTTTTCTCATTAAGACTAAAGTCAGCTAATTCTAATACTTCTTTAATCTTTGAGGCCGTGAGTTGCCCTCCAGCAACTGCAGCTTCAACGCCAATGCCATCAGTATCTACTGCAGCAAGGTAAGAATTAATAGAATTTGATGAAAGATCACTTTCTACAGTATAGTACGTTAAAGCAAAGTTTGTAGTTATAATAAGGGGAGATTCAGGTGTAGGAGATCCAACCTCATAAACACCTGGATCTACAGTAACTGGTTTTCTGGGATCGGTGTATATCGTGTCCCCTAAGTGAAGTTCAGCCATCATGGCATAAGGCTCAGTACTATGCAATATCATTACATCACCATATTTAATAGTAAAAACGGATGCTAGTACGGTTTCCCAATATGATGCAGTTACTGTATCTTTATGTACAAGCCATGAAGTTAGTGGAACCGCCATTATCGGATAAGCTATATCCTTATCTCCTCCAATACCTGCACGCCGAATCTTTAAGATATTATTAAAAGTAGTGTTAAGCTCTTTGCCCGTAGGATACGTTCCGGGGTCAAGCACCAGTTTTTCACCACCCATTTTATTGAAGGATGTTGCTAATGATTTTAAATTATCAAGGTCATTCGGAGAAAACAATGTTACTGCAAGGTCATACTCAAGTGCAATATCAGCAACTTCTTGCCAATTGCTCATTGTTGCGGCATATAATAATGGATTCCTCTTATGAGCTTTCTCGACACCCGCTCGAAGTACTACAGGATCAAATGAGCAAAGAATAAGCGGAAGCTCTGTATTTTCCATAACTTTTTCTACAGTATCTGCAAATTTCTTGGGATCATTTGAAGATGAGCGGATAGCAATCATATCAGGTGATAAAAATTCACCTACATAGAACTTTTTAAAGTCTTCAATATATTTTACTCGTTCTACTAGATTATCTTCATCAAGTGTATCCCATACATCATAAGCTAGAGCAGTTTTATTGAAGAATGTAAGTTTGTGCCTATAAAGTACATCATCCCCACCAATAACTACTGATTTATCACCTATACCTATTTCAACTTCACGGATTTCAGGGGCTAGCAAGTGTTCCAATTTCTCAAGTTTGTCCTTATTTTCGTCTTCTAACAAAGGAGTACAATCATTCAACTGGCCTGACCTATCTAAAAGTTTGGAGGCAAATGCCATACAAGTATCTACACCACATACCCCACAGTTATCCCCTGGTAAATATTTATAAACTTCTAGTGGGCTATTAACCTTCATTATTGCACCTCCATCTCTATTTCAACCCAGTTACTAATATCAACGGTCTCCTTATCTACAGATCCATACAATGTTTGAGTTATTTCTTTTAATACTTGAACTGATGTCGGATGCATCATCATGAACAGGTCATTACCTGCCAGTGCAAGTGATAATCCAGTCACTATTTCCCATATAGGTCCACGGTATTCTCTTGGACCCCAATCAGAATCGTCTTTCATAGGAGATGATTTCATCCAAGATTCACGGGCACCCCATGCATTAGTAGTTCCTGACGACATTGGGAACGTTAGTTCTTCGTCTCCCATAAGACCAGCTAATCTAATACGTTCCATATTAGTATAAGCGTAATCCAACCCATAACCTAATGCTGCAGTTGTTGGGTCCATGACAATACTTTCTCTTGGTACATTACATTGTTTCATCAATTTTCTATTAAGTTCTTTTTGAGCATTAATCTCAAGTTGTGTCCAAGATAAAACTGCATGTCCATAGTTGATAGCAGCTTTTGCAATCCGCTCATAGTCGAGATTCAAGCTAGCAGAGGCTAGCAAGACACGTTCACCTTCAGCAACCTCAGCTGCTTTCTCTAGCACTTCAGGATCCTTTTGCGGATTTCCGGATCCTCCAATCACCAACGGAACATCAACTGCTTGTAATACATCTTCAACCACTTTTGAAGCTTCACGTGGTGATGTGTCCTTTATCATAGGATCAGTTGAAACCAAGTGAACTGTAACCATATCAGCATTAAATTCATTTACTACTTTTTTAGCCCATTCTCCTGGATCGCCCATCACATCTTCATAGTTCACCTTGACAGCTTTTGCCATTCCTATAGGCATATCGAAAACGTCCATAGTGACATAGTTTCGGTTAGGCATCGGAGCATCGAAATAATAAGGTAATGCTTTTTCACCACCAATTGTCACTGTACTCTTTCTACTTCCACCATCAGAAGACGTTGCACCTAAAGTAACTTCTTGAATCGTATGTGTCCATTCCTGTGCAGGTTCCACCTCTAGCTTAGCAGAGAGAAGTTCTGACAATCTACCTGAACCAAATGGTATTTGTTGTTTATCCTGAGGTTGCATTTGTGGCTGTTGACCTGCCATTGACATAGAAGCTGAAGCAAAAGCTTGTTCTACTGGATATCCAAGTAATCGCGAAATATTTGCTAAATGAACTGAGAGTTGTGCAGTTTCATGGCCCAGTGCGTGAGCTAGATTGGGATCAAAACCACCAAGTCCACCAATATCAATCTCAATATCTCCTTCGATCTCAACTCCTTCTAATGCTTCAATATCAAGATCCTGCAACATATTCGTTAGCTCGGATATCTTAACCTTTTTCGTCATTTGAATTCCACCTTATTAAACATAAAAATTATAATTAAATTAAATCTTTAACCGAGCTGCAATTTTTTTCATCTCATTAAATGCAGCTGAATTATCAGATATTTCAAATAAAGGAGATCCTGTCAAATCCATCTCAGCAATTTCTTCATCCTGAGGTACAGTACCTATCAATTCAAGACCCAGTTCTTTTGCAGTTTTTTCTAAAGTTTCTTTATTGCTTTCATTAACCTTATTCGCAATCACATATACATTACTGACCTTAGTCTCAAGTTCATCAACAAGATCCCTAATCCTCTCGGCAGTTCTCAGCCCCCTTCGTGACCCATCTGTAACTACAATTAAGTCATCTATATCATGTATCAGTTTCCTGCTAAAATGTTCCAGGCCAGCAGCAGTATCTAAGATAGCAAGGTCATAGTTCTCAATGAGTCGATCCAATATCCCCCTTAGCAGATTATTGATATAACAGTAGCAACCTGGCCCTTCGGGTCTACCCATAACAAGAAGGTCATAGCCAGACATCTCGTTTATTACCTCAAATAGTTTGGATTCGAGTATTGATTCCTTATTACTGTCAGGTGGTAAATTATCTCTTTCATTTAGCATAAACTCTCTTACATCACCAACAGTTCGTTCATCTTCAGAGCCTAGTGTTTCTGGAAGATTTGTATCTGGATCCGCATCTACAGCCAATGTGGTGTTATTACTGTTCTGTAGATACTTTATAAGAAGAGTGGTGATTGCTGTCTTACCAGTACCACCTTTTCCTGTAATGGCAATTACCCTTGTCACGGAATTCCTCGACTCATTCTTTCTTCCTGATAATCAATTTATCTATACTAATCTTAGCATTCTTAAAACTGATCTTAACTCCACTACTACTATTGTTGTAAGATGGTTGAGGCGCATTCATTTGAGATGGTGGTACCAACCCAGCGTTTTGTTGGTACTGATATCCCGTTGCTGGTGATTGAGTTTGTGTCATACCAGAAGTATCCTCGACTTCCCCTTCACCTTCCTCTTCTTCAGATTCCCATCTCTCAATAATTGGATGGTTTTTATCTTTCAAGAAGCTTTCAAGTGAATTGATATCAGTAGCTTCCTCCTCAGTAGGTAACTTGTCAACAATATCCTCAGGTATACTATCACGAACTTTATCTTTAAGATGTTTTGGCATCCATACAACTCTATCCCAGCCACCATCAGCTTGAATAAATTTAGGCGACCTGAAATAACTAATACCAACACCAAGGAATCCTGCTACTTGTTTTCCACCACCTGTCTGACCAGCCATAGTCGAGAACGGTAGACCGTTCGGGGCATTACCAAGGAAATCTCGATCAATCCAACCAATACCATCGACTTCTGGGATATAAAATCCAACAACTTCAAAGCAGCCACATGAAGTGTGAGGGTATTCAAAGAACGAATGAAGCTTTATTCTCTCATACTCACCACTTGAAAGTGATTTTGCCTTTTCATTAACACCAGAATATTCACCTGAAAATTCGTCAATTACTTCCCCCTTTTCAATAGGGAACTGTGGACCTTCAGGGTCTACCTTTGCAGCAGCCCTCCCATCAAACCAGTTTATTGCACCACATAAAGCAACTCTATCTGGAGTAATTACGCAAACATTTGTTGGAGCAAATGATTGACACAATGTACACCCATAGAACGTATCAACATCCTCATCATGTAAATCACGTGTCCTCTCATCCCTTGCCTCATAAATAGCAAAAGCATCATCTAGTTCTTTTTCCACTTCCGCCATGTCTGTGATATAGATAGCTTCAATATTTTCAATAAATGGAAGTTCACTTTTAAACAGCATCATTGTAGCCCGTGCTATATGTTCAAGAGTATCCAATCCTTTATTCACAGCCTCTTTGCTAATACGAAGCCAAATATCGTACCTTTGGTTAAGGTGCATCACACCCTGAATATAATTCTGAAAATCATGGTTCCTTCTTTCAACAATGGATTCAAGATCGCCTTCAACAAGTTCACCAGAAATGCGATAAATCATAGCTAAAGGATACCTACCACCCTCTTCCATGTCAGCGATATCTGGACCAATCAAAGTGAACTTGCCATCATCTACCGGATTTATTGATTCGTCTGGATCTACTGAACGCACAAGTTCAAAACCTTTTGACTTTGGGCCAGCAAGTTCAACATACATATCATCTTTTCTAACCCTTTCACCTTCAAACATAGGAGATATTTCAAATGGGAATTCGTTTGTCATATTAAGTTCACCATCACGTTAAATAAAAATTAAATAGTTAAGATTATAGATTATCTATCAATTCATCTAGAGCTTTTAGATGAGTTTCTTTGTTTAGTTTTCCAAATGACATAGTTGCATTTTGTATATAATTCCTTTCAATTGAAATTGATTTTAACTTAGTGAAATTTCTTACCCCTGATAGAACTTGATTTATATAATATTTCTTGTGACCCAAAGCTACTATGAGATCATAATTTCCATGACCATCCAGCCCTTTCCAACCAGAGTCACTCAAATATAATGCAAGAGAGTGTGCATTTATGTACTTTGCAAAAACACTCTCTTCATCCACAAATCCCGTCATTGAGTTACCTGTTGCGGCTATTTGTATACCTTTTTTACCTATCTCTACTGCACGTTTTAAAATATCTTCATCCAATACATCTCCACCAGTTATCAGTAAAGGTCTTTTTGCCTTCTTGATGACTTTAGCAACAACTGCTGGTTGCACGGGTCTTGCATTGGTAGTACCCCAAGTAGTAGTAATAACAGTATTCTTAGTTGCATCTACCATTGATCATACCTCCTGACCTTTGCACAAGCGTTCAAGGTTTGTTGGTTGGACAGATACATCAAATTTCATAGACGGACCTGATATAATCTTTTTCTTATCCCAATCAATTTCCCATCCATGCTCCTTTTCCAGGATATTAAGAAGTTCATCTCTTTTAGCAAGTGGCAAATCCTGTTCACTTCTCACAAAATTATGCCAGTCTTCAGGCAGTACACCTAGGTACTTCTTGCTAAGTTCAATATAATGAGTCAATTTGATCATTCTACCCATATTATTATCACTTGGCCGTATACAATTCTTTGCAATCATCGGCATTACCTCTTCAACAGTTCCAGCAGTGGTCAGCAGGAACTCGGGCACTGATGCGATTGGTATGACATCACCATTTCTTGCATCATATACATTCCATTTATCTTCAGCATAAGGGCGACCTATCAAGGCTCTACGGTACTTTGAGCCATGTGGTCCAACAATGACAGGAATTCCAAGTCGATTACACCCAGAAGCAATCGCAGACGCTTTCTGAGAATATGCCCCCCATGCAAGACCAGTAGCACCTATACGGTTCATAATATAATCAGCAACCTCTTCATAATTACCACTAATCTTTCTTTGTGCGAATATGGCTGCTACTTTGATTGCAGTAGATGCAATATGTGAATTAGATACACATGAACCTACGTTCAGCAAATTACCCTTTGTGAACTTACCGGGATACTTCTCGTAAAGTGTTTCCCCATCCTTGTTTTTGTACATTCCAAGATCCATGGCAGCACAGCCTGAAACTACAACAATATAGTTCCTTTGCAACATTTCATCAGCTATTTTATAGATATCCTGTGTACCTTCAGCATAGTTGGAACAACCTACCATTGCAACAATTCCTGGAGTTGTACCAAGTACAAGGTTCACACCTTCTTCCCTAATCTCAGGGTCACTTATCTGGCCTCTACCAACTCTGATCTTGCCTTTCTCTTCCCTGATAGCCTGTTGTGAACTCTTTTCGATAGTGTTGAGAATAGGAATATCCTTTGGACAGACAGTCTCACATTTCCCACAGCCAACACAAGGATCATGGAGATCCACAAGACCAGACATATCTCCTTCTTCTGCGAGTCTAAAAGCATCACTTATTGGAAGGTTTGTAGGGCAGGTATTTTCACATAGCTGGCAATGTACACAACTATTGATAAGTTCATTGAATTCATCATCGGATGGTAGCGCTGTCATGTTATTTTCAGACCTAATAGGAGCTACTTCCATGGCAACTCTAGTAGCAACCTCTCCTACCTTATCAAAATCAAGGAGTAGAGCACCAGGTTCTTTCCCAGAAACAAGATCACTTACAATATCCTCAACATCATCGTCACTCCTATCTCTTAGTCCATACATGATTTTCTCATTAGTTGCAATAACTGGCATATGGAGTTCTTTAGCTTCTCTTAGAACATCTGCTCTTACACACTGTTCATCTACAACAATCACATCAGGTACACCAGATCTGATAAACTTGAGTTCTTTTGCTATAGGCCCAATCACTTTAGACTTAGAATCATGTGCACCCTCGGATTTGTACCTGCTCATATCAATAGAGGTACAACACAATCCTCCAAGTTCAACTTCATCCTCAAGTCCATGGTCACCAATATAATCCATTATATGAGTAACTGCAGAAACATTATGACCAATAGTTAAAACCATAGGTTTCTCAGAATCTATGCAGCCCATTCCAAGTTCAGCATATCCCGTATTCTCTTCCGCCTTAGGCATCCCCAAACAAGATATTTGAGCAACATCAGATACTTCCATTCCAACATGGTCTATCATTCCACCATGAAGTGCTTTAGACTCGAAATCAAGAGCTGCACCTTCTTGGCCAACCTGTATTGTAGCAAGCAATTGTGTCAATTGTTCCTCAACATACTCAAGTGCCTTTTGTAAATCACCAATAGTTTCTGGTTTCATACCGGTAACAAGTTGTATAATAGGCGTCTTTAGATTTGATGCACCAACATCAATTGGGTGGTCTGGCCCATATTTCTCAATCAGGTAATGAAGCAGGTGTCGTCCATGAGCTGAGTGTGCTGCAGCACCTGTGATTACTCGTAGTAAAAACTCACGTGCCTGGTGGCTTGACATATCAATACCACAAGCTCCCTCTTTATTTTTGCTCAGGTCACATTTACCGAACGTACAATAACAACACTGATCACATACCGGGGTGTATACTGGTTCGTATCTTGATAAGAGGTTAAAGTCCCAGTTCCTTAAATCTTTAATACCTGGACATGGACTTGGACCAATGTCAAGTTCTTCAGAGTCCATTTCTTGTTCAAGGGCACCTACTACACTACCTATCGTAATTTGAACGTTCTCTAGTTCATCAATAGAGAACTTACCAGTTTTTATTTGACTCATTTTGTCGATTTCTCCTTTTGGTGCTATGTTATTTGTTAAAATAATTTAATCTTGAAGATTATTATAAAATAAAAATGCAATCATGAATCAACTGATTAAATTGTGACTTTTCTATATAGCCTTAAATATAAATAGGTTTCGCTTATTTATCATGATTATTACTTAAGTATTTTAAATGGTATATCACATCATATATTTCTTTATATTTCTATTACGTTTTCAGGTGAGCTTGTGTCCCAAATAATATTCATATCACATACATATAATTCAAGTTTACTATTAATAGTTATTATATTCAATCCAAATTCATTGTAAAAAAGAATATTTATTATAGTTTTGATTAAGTAATGGGTAGAGTACATGTAAATAGATTAAACTAACTCAGATTAGTTTATATTTTTGAATTCCTAAAAGTTGGAGGATTAAAATATAGCAAAAGACAATGAATGTTGGATATGTGGTAAAAAGCAAGCTTTCATGTACAAGTGCAGGTTTTGTGGTAAGAACTATTGCTCGGATCACAGATTACCGGAAAGACACGGGTGTACTGGGCTTGGTACATTTAAAGAGAACATCTACTCTAACCACAAAACTAGCTCTGACGATATAGTTAAAGACGCATTCAAACAAACATCGGCACATGCCCTAAAAAGTATTACCAGAGGAATCATGAACCATTTAATAAATTCAGTCAAAAAGAGTCCATCGTTGACAATCATAGGAATATGTGTACTTTCGTTCATTTTAAGCATATTAATACCTGGATATTTTGAACTTTTTATGTTCGATCCGAGTAAATTCATTTTACAGCCCTGGACAGTTATCTCTTATATGTTTCTTCATGGAAGTGGGTTACATTTATTTTTTAACATGTTCGTTTTATTCTTTTTTGGAAAAGAACTGGAACGTAGGGTTGGAAATCAAATGTTCCTTGTAGTGTTCTTCTTATGTGGTATTGTTGCAGCAATAGGATATTCGTTAGCAACGATAGGAGATTTAACGGTTGGTATGGTTGGGGCAAGTGGTGCAATATTCGGTGTTTTTGCATCAGTTGCTGTTCTTGCACCAAACATGAGAATTTACATTTACTTCTTCCCAATGAAAATCAAGTATGCACTTGTCCTTTTAGCCATAGTGGACTTCTTGCTATTATTTGGAGCATCTACCATGATCGCTCATGAAGCTCATCTTATAGGCCTGTTTACAGGAATTTTAATGGGCTTTTATCTCAAAAAAAGAAATAAGCAGAAATCTGCATACGATTACAGACAGTATATATGAATAGAGGGTTATTAGGGGTAGGTTTTTTTAGATGACTCGTTTATCAGGCCATGGTTATGCTAGTCATCTGAAACAATATTTTCCAAAACCTAAAGAAAACGAAGAGATACCAATTCACTTTTTGGATTTTGAAGCTAAGATTGCTGGTTGGTGTCCGAAAAGGAAAAAGACTATTTATCTTAACATCGACCAAAATTCAAATGGATTAAAAAGAATTAGGCATGTTAACTTGGTCAAAGTCTATAATTGGTTTGCGAATCGTGAAGGAGCAATTGAATTATCAGCAAATGAATTTAAACAATTAGAACTTAAATTAGATGAATTAATTCAATATGGAGGAGAGATGTTGTATACTAGAAGAAGAGTAGGTAGACAGATTTTTAACACGTTTAGAGTTGATACAAGTTCAGTTCCGGATAAAAATGTAACCAAAAGGAATCTTGTTGATATGTTAGACTAAAAGCTACTGTAAAAAATAATACTTTAAACTATTCCAATTAACTGTCATTAAATGTGTGTATATTTAATATAAGACATTACACTTATAAATAAAACCAGATATATCTTATGATTGTTTAGCTTCAGGATGTGAAATTATAAAACCTGTTAAGACTGGGTTCAGCTCAATTGTAAAATACTTAAGTACAAAAAAAGAGCATGGTAGACGGAGTATTGGTCTACTGGTAGATGGCCCTAATGTTTTAAGAAAAGAATTTGATGTAAATCTTGAAGAAATTCGAACTGTTTTAACAGAATATGGAAATGTCAAGATTGGTCGCGTTTTTCTAAATCAATACGCCTCAAACAAATTAGTTGAAGCTATAGAAAATAATGGATTTGAACCAATAATCTGTTCAAGTGATGTAGATGTACGCCTTGCAGTCGAAGGAATGGAATTAGTATATAACCCAAATATTGATACTGTTGCACTGGTCACAAGGGATGCTGATTTTAAACCCCTATTAAACAAAGCTAATGAGCATGGAAAAGAAACAATAATTTTCGGAGTTGAACCCGGCTTTTCATCTGCATTACGAAATTCAGCTGATTATGTAATTATTGTAGGACAAGATAATTCAGGGACTGTAGAAATAGATAACAAGGCAGGAATTAGAGAAATGGAACAAATAAAAGAGTATGATGAGGAATACTAAAAGCTAGTATTACTCATTAAATTGTTCATTTTTCACCTTTTATACCCTTAATAATATTTTCTAATCGGTTCCTTGAAATACCCTTTTTAGCTTCAGTACAGTTCTTTACTTTTTCTATTAAAGCATTAAGTTCTTGGTCAGTTAAGGTATATCCAATATCTGCAACAATACCTTTCAATGCTTTCATCCCCGTATGTTTTCCTGCAATCAAGTTGCGCTTCCCACCAACAAGTTCTGGTGAAAATAGTTCATATGTCTTTGGATTTTCTAGTATTGCCATCACATGAATACCAGATTCATGTGAAAATGCATTTTTACCCACTATGGCTTTATTGGGTGCGGTATATACATTAGAATATTCTTGAACCATTGCTGAAAGTTTAGTTATATTCTCTGTATTATACTGATCAATTCCGTATTGTACCATAAGTGAAATTAATACCTCTTCTAATGCAGCATTACCTGCACGTTCACCAATACCATTTACAGTAGTATGTAATTGCTTCGCTCCTGCTTCAGCTGCAGATAGTGTATTAGCTGTGGCTAGACCCAAATCATTATGGCAATGTATGCAAATTGGTGTTTTAATTTCTTGTTTTATCGAACTTACTATGTTATATGATGTGGTTGGATTTAGTATACCAATAGTATCGGCTATACTCACATAATCCACTCCATACTCTTCAGCACTTGAGAATGCACTTTTTAATATCTCAATGTCAGTTCTTGTAGCATCTTCCGCTGCAAACCTGACCGCAAGACCATGGTCTTTTGCATATTCAATAGTATTCATAGCACATTGGATCATTTCTTCACGTGTTCGTCTATATTTGTGCTTTAAATGAAGATCTGATATCGCTATAAAGATACTGACCATGTCAACATCACATTCAAGTGCAGATTCAACATCACTTATCAGTGCACGAGATAAACAACATATACGTGCGTTAAGACCCATACCCGAAATTGATTTGATTGTATCCTTTTCAGCTTCTGATACTACAGGGAATCCGGCTTCGATTATCTCTACACCTATATTTTCAAGTTCCTGTGCTAAGTTAATCTTTTCATGCTTAGTAAAAACAACACCTGGTGTTTGTTCACCATCCCGTAGTGTAACATCGCATATTTCAACATCTTTGGGTACAGATGATACCAATGCCATTAATTCATTTCTCGAATATGTATCATTACCAATTTTATTCATCATCTCATATCCTTAAAGGGTAAATAGTTAAATTTTGGTCAATAGTTTTAAAGGAAATTAGTAGACCTATATTTAATTTATGGAATTGCTCTCCGAAACAAATCTCTAAATACTCCCTTACCTAATATCAAAAGAAGTATACTAATTAAGGTTCAACTGCAATGTTTGCAATTCTCGCGGCAATAGCGCCTGCAACAAATCCTGCATCTATGTTCACAACTGCTATGATTGAACATGATTGTAACATTGATAAAAGAGCTGCTTCCCCATTACCGCCTGCACCATAACCAGTTGATACTGGTAAACCTATAACAGGAACATCAATGAGACCCGAAACTACAGCTGGTAACGTACCTTCTCTACCAGCAGCAACAACTACAGCTTTCACATTGTTCTGTTTCAGTTTAGATATTTCTGGATAAAGACGATGAATTCCTGCAACTCCTACATCATAAGCTTTCAAAACATCACAGCCCATTTCACGAGCTACTACATAGGCTTCCTCTGCAACACCAATATCCGCTGTACCACCCGAGATTATGCCTATCTTGGAACCGGTTTTCTTAATTTCTTTACCAGTACTGACAATATAAGACCTTGCTCTTGGATGCCAATCTACCAATTCAGAGCTAAAATTTTCATTTAGGTATTCAAGGTGTGAGTCTGATACTCTTGTGATAAGGGCCCTTCCACAACTCTCGAGGTGTGATCTAACGATTGCCAGTGTATCTTGTGGAGTTTTACCTTCTGCAAGAATTGCCTCAGGATATCCGGTTCTATGTATCCGATGAGTATCTGCTTTAGCAATATCCATAACAGGAATATATCCAAAAGACATTACCTTAGATGTAGCTTCATCAATATCCAAACGTCCTTCTAGTAAATCCTTCAAAATATTCTTCAATTCCATATTCATCAGCTACATTCACATTAACTTATTTTGAACTTTTTCATAAAAACTAATCAGTGAAGAATCAACAAATCTTGCTGGATTCTTGGCTTCTGTTAAAAAAACTTCATCTTTTTCAGACACGTGATAGGTATACTGCCCATCAATAACAATAGCAGCTTTTTTTTCTGGTATAGTCACTCTTATCTTTAAAATTGAATCTGCAGGTACGACCCAGGGTCTTGCTGATAATTTAAAAGGTGCCAGTGGCACAATAACAGCTGCATCCACTCTAGGATCTACTATGGGCCCACCTGCGCTCATAGCATAAGCAGTAGATCCTGTTGGTGTTGCGAAAACTACTCCATCAGCCCTTAATTCTTCCATCTCACATTGATCCACTTGTATCTTAAAAGTTAATATCTTAGCAGGGCGTCCTGTAATAAGTACCGCTTCATTTGTTGCTGATGGAAGTTTTTCACCATTAAATTTCACATCTAAGCGTAACCTTTCATTGTATGTAAAGCCAGAAAGTATGCGTTCAATTGTGTTTAAAGCTTCATGGGGACTTACATCAACTAAAAAGCCAAGAGTTCCTACATTAATACCAAGAATTGGAAGTGGGTCTTCCATCTTAGAAATACTACGAAGAACAGTCCCATCGCCACCAATACAAATCAATAACTCAGCGCCTTCATACCTCATGCTCTTTATAGGCACTATTGGAACTCTTAATGAAGATAATGATAAAGAGCGTGCTGTGCTCGGAGATAAAATTATTTCTACAACATCTGAAAATTTCTCCAAGATATTCTGAGCTATTCCAATAGCTGCCTGACTATCACTCTTGGCTACAATAGCAATCTTTTTGATAATGGCCATTATTTTCTCTCTAATGTTTAATTCAGTGATGCACTAGTAGCAAATTGAATGGGCTAGTTTATGTTCAATATAATTAAACTATTAATATCATCATATATTTAGTTTCATTTTTCTGTGAGTTTGAGTATGGTGTTATGTAAATGTTTATTAGTAGCTACAATATCAACTTTTTTTGCTACATTGTCTATTAAGACAAGATCGCCACCTACACCATTAGTAACTTTACCACCAGCTTCCTCTAAAATAACCTTACCTGCAGCCACATCAGTCATTCTTAATGCCCTTCTAACATCAACAAACGCATCCGCTTTACCAGCAGCTACATAACATATCTCTAGAGCAACACTCCCAAATATACGGATTCTTCGAACCTCTTTCCATAACTTCACAGTTCGCTCAACATTAAGCCTATACCCATAAAGACTCATACAAGACTTCCGTAATGTTGTTGTAGTCGAAGGGTTTATTGCGACGTTGTTTAAATAAGCACCTTGACCACTCTGAGCATGGTAAGTATCGTTATTTGCCAGATTCCTAACATATCCAAACCATATCTCTGATAGGTCAGGTGTTCCAATTGCTATTGAAACACTATATATTGGAATACCATGCGCTGCATTATAAGTTCCATCCAGTGGGTCAATTACAACCGCTATCTCGGGGTCAGTACCTATTGTCTTCTCACCAAACTCTTCACTTAGCACTCGCATAGATACCCCGAAGGACTCCAGTACACAAAATAGGGCAGTTTCTGCGACATGATCTATTTTTTTAGTTGGAGTCCCATCGGCACCCATGTATAGAGATTCATATGCTTCATCCGTACCTACTAGAGACTCAGTAGCGTTTGCCACGGCTTTCGCGGCTTCATTACACAAATCCAGATAATTTGATTTTATGGTCTTCATACATGATACTAAATTTACACTATACCCATCGACCTATTAGTCTTTTCAATTGATTGAGTACCGTCACCTTCAATTTCCATCATTGCTCTTATTGCATCAATATTATCTGGTACTACAATAGATTCCTGGTGTATTGCTTGGAAGAAATAGAGTTCATTGTTATAAATACTCACAGAATCCTCCCATAAACAATTTTCCCACATATCACTGCGTGGTCTTAGCATATCTCGGGACATTTCCATCACTTCAGCTGTAGAAGAAACTCCTTGTCCTACAAACTTGATTCTTGACTGTCCACCTAAAAGCGACTTAATATCATCTTCATTGCACTCTTTATCAAGTTCCGCATTCACTATATGGACATGCATTAATGTGGTAGGTAGTTTGACAGCTGTTGTTGTAATATCAATATGTGGCATTACAGATTTAACGTCTGGACCATGATGTGACGGTAATTTCACTGGGTTTGGAACAATTGCGTTAATGGGCCCTGTTTTTATATCACCCGGGTCAGCTGCTCTTCGGAGTAAAGATACTCTAGCTTTCTTAACTCCAAATTCCTTATCCAGAGGATAAAGCACTCTACAGAGTCCAGTAGTATTACAAGATACCACTCTAGCCAAATCTTTACCAATTGCCTCTTCATAGTTTGCTATAGCATTAAAAGAAAAGCCAGCTAGTTCATGATCTTCTCCACCTTGCCATATAACCTTTACATTGGCGTCTTCATACATGGGTTTGTTTTTTTCACCAACACCACCAGGAGTACAATCAACGATAATGTCAGCCTTACCAGTCATATCCTCGATTGAACCAGAAACTTCTATACCAGCTTCTTTCATCTTTTTAATCTTTTCTGAAGGTGAGTAAACAGAATAACCTTTTTCCAATGCCATAAACGCTTCAAAATTTGGTTTTGTTTTAGATACGCCAACTATTTCCATATCCTTTTGTAAACTAACAGCGTCCGCAATTCTTTTACCTATAGTTCCATAGCCATTTACTGCAACTTTTATTTTATCCATTAAATTCAAGCCTCCTTCACTCGATCTGTATCAAACATCAACTTAGATTAAATTGAGCTTAATTCTAATTTATTAGTTTTAATACACATTCAATTTATTGTACAATAATCATTGAGCCTTAAAAAAGGAACCTTTTGACTCATACATCAATAATAACAGTTTCCCCTTTTGAAAAATCTACTTCTTTTATTTTAGCTACAATTTTCTTGGTATCCCCAAAAATCCCAGTTAACTCAATAGTATTATTATCAATCGTTATTTTAGTTACAGACTCCATTATTGTCTCCTTTTCGCCTTCATAATACTTAACAACATTCAACTCACACATGTTAAAATCAACTCCTTTTCCCTATTTAATACCTAATATAAAAGTATGTAGAAAATCAATTCCTGTTATTTAACTATAATTAGCATCACCTTATCAGTTTAGCAATTGAAAGTCCTTGGTCGATTCCAAGATCTTCTGCAACACTAGCGCATTTGGTCCTCAATAGGTAAGCTATTGGTCTCAAATCAGTATCATGCTCTGAAATTGTTTCATAGTTTGCCATACCTTTACTAATAATAAGGCTTGAAGATTTGAACTCTTCCAATAACTCTGAAGATATTTCTTCGAAATTAACTCCAACAGCATTCGACCCCGTAGTTAAGACCTTATCAACCCTTTTCTCAAGGCCAAGTTCTTTCACATCTTCCATAGTAACATCAGTCAACATCGGTGCACCCCGGACAACTAAAGTGACATTACCACCCAACTTCCTTATCGTATCTATGACAAGCATATCAAAAAGTATTTCCCCACAATTATCAACAACATAAACTACCTGATCTAACAAATCTAACATCTTAAAGGTGTCATCAATATCCAACCCTTTTTTAAAGAGAGTTGAAAATGTTTGATCAAACTTGTCAGGATCCACATCAAACCCCATTACACCAAAATCAAATGTATTCCCAATAACTGAAGATAGTACTGCTCTCTTAAAGATCTCTTTATTGTCAGGATCCCCTTCATAAATATAAGATTCCGCAATTGGCATGATGTCAATGACAATATTATTACTCAATATTTTCAAATCAATATAAGGATCTTTGTCATTTAGAACTTCGTAAGCTTTCCGATGTACAGCAGTTGACACTAAACCTGCAGGTGCGCCAGGTTCATAAGTGTCATTCAATACTTTCAAACTCTCTTTTATTGTATTGTGTATCAGCTCTTTATCATCAGTAGATAGCTCAGCTTCATACTGAACCCTTGATAGTAAGCAAGCAGGACATCTTGAATCTATTTTCATTGGTATCAATTCCATATATTTTCAGTTATTTTAAATTAATGTGTCCCGTAAAATGTGTTTAAGCTTTAAAAAGGATATCTTTATTGTTTCAATTAATTTATGCAAATAATGATAAAATTAGTTACCATTTATAGCATATCACTATGCTTGACTTCAGTCACATCTTTTTTAGTGGGCATAGTTGTATATATGATGCTAACTCAAATTGGGTAGTAAATAAATAAAAGTTGTTAAGCTTTTAGTTTTTAAACAGGATATGATAATTTGTCAGTAAATAATGGCGATACAATAAAAATAGATTACGAAGTAAAGTTAGAAGATGGTACCACATTTGATAGTACCGACATGCATGACAGTGAATTCGAATTCGAAGTTGGATCTGGTCAGATTATTGAAGGTTTTGAAAATGAAATTATTGGGATGGAGGTTGGAGAAGAAAAAGAATTTCAGCTACAGCCTGAAAACGCATACGGCGAACCAAAAGAAGAAATGGTACGCTCAATCCCACGAGATCAAGTGCCTGAAGACAGTGACAATCAACTTCAAACCGGTATGATGTTAGCAGTCGCATTACCAAACGGTACGCAAATACCTGCACAGGTATTAGAGATAACTGAAGATACAGTAACACTAGATATGAACCATCCACTAGCAGGGCAAATATTGAACTTTAAAGTGAAAGTTAACGAAATCGGTACTAAGGAAGATTGAGATAACTAATTTAAACTTTTTTCCTTATTCTTTTTTTACCCTAATTAAAGCCAAGTTCTTTTGTGCTAATAGATATCTGCAATATCACCTTTTCTGCTACTATTAATCAATAATAATAACAAAACTATTGCAATAAGAGTATAGAGCAATAGCCAATATATAGATTCAATTAAAGGTATACTATCCAGTGCTAGGCGTGTTATCATGTTCAGTGGAGAGTTCACATAGAGATATGATATCATTACCATCAGGATAAGAATAAATGAATAAAACATTTGAGCTATCCCTCTTTCCTTAACTAATAGAGATATTGATCCGCCTATTGTTACAAGTATAGTTGCTATTAAACTGACCAGTACCAAAATTGATAAAAAATTATTAATCTCAATTCCATTCAAAACAAGTAGAATCATCCAAGCTAATGATTGTATTGGAACAATGAAGACTGCAACTAGCACTTTCCCACTAATAATATCCAATAGCGAGACAGGAGATACTAATAAAAGACCTACTGTCTTTTTTTCAAACTCTTCGGTAATAAAATCAATAACTAAACCTCCTGAAATGAATGCCGGAGTTAATAGTAAGAGTGGTAATAGTGCAACATAAATAAATTCAAGATTAATTATAGTTGTACCATCTTTAGGACTCTCAATATCCAAATCTAGTGGAGCATAACCTGGAAGACGCTGAGTCCTAACTTCCCTGACAACCTCCTCAAACTGTTCTAAAGGTTCTTTTAGGTTGATAGAGACAAGAGTTGCACTAAGCTCTGAACGAGACATGTACACATTGATATCTATCAAATCTTCACCATCAGCTTGTTCATAGGGAATCTCAATAATAGCATCAATTTCTCGTGTATAAAAATCAATATAAGCTTCACTGAAATCTTCGTAGTATGTTACTTCGATATCAGAATTTACTAAAATATCATAAAATTCACTTTCTTCATTCCCAAAAACACCTACCTGCGGAGATTGCATTTCAAAGTCTTGTAAAGCACCCGGGTCATAGAATGTAGTTAACCCAAATATTAAAAAAACTGAAAAAGTTGCAATGAAAAGTTGAATAAATACTGTTAACAAGAACGTTTTTTCGGACAGCAATCCTTTAGATTCTTTTTTTGATATTGCCAATACTTTACGGCCCGGCCATAGCTTATCCAACAAGAATCCCCCTTAGTAAATAAATATTATAGAAAGAATGAACAAAAGTAGCAGCTAAAAGCAAAACCAAGTAATACCTATGACCCAAATAGTATAGCCCAATACCTACAATCGCTGTAGCTGATACATGAAGCATTAATGGGAGTAAGAGTAAAGGACCCATACTCATAACAAAACCGAATAATGAAGATTCAATTGGTGTCAATGTTATCACAGAAATAAGTTTTTCGCCTACAAAAAATCCTGTACCTGCCAATATAGAGAGTAAAGTGGCCTTCTTTAAGTTGATATGTTCCAATTTCTTTTTTATTATAGTTAAAATTCCAATCGATTTTGCAAGTTCTTCAACGAATGCAGACAAGAATATCATTATAAGTATTGAGTAGGGTAATGGTAAGTTGAATAGAATTATTATAAACATTAACTGTAACATGTATATGAAAGGAATTGACACTAAACTAAGAGTAAAAACGGAGCCTCCTGGGAATTCCAAGAATTTTTCGATAGAATCGAGTGATTTTGATATGAGGTTTTTCTGGCTAAACAGATTCTCTTCGTTGAATATAGATGTACCTAATCCATATAGACTCAAGCTCACCAGATAAAAAGGAACAGTTGAAAACAGATAAGTATTAACATCAATTTGATTTCCTTCAACCAAGTTCACTATTAGAGTCATTGGTGATATTGCACTGACTGCATGTATATTAGCAAACATTGCTGGGAAAAACAAGTAGCCTGAAACGATTACTGATAAGAAGACCATACTAAATGTCAATTCTTTAAAGCTTCTTGAAAATATTGCTGCAATAAATGATAATGCCATAAATAGGAGTATCACAGGCAACATTATCAGGGCCATTGAGAATACTGTCGTTACTTCTCTTATTGTACTAGGCTGTTGAATAAAGGTTGATATAATTATTACAAGTAGCATTAGTGTAATAATGTAGGGTGCTGTTTTTCCTAAGACTATATCTATAGACCTTAAAGGAGCTGCAAGTAAAAGCTGACATTTTCTGTTAGTCCTTTCTTCCATCATACTAGATGAATATAATTGTGCAATAATATATATTGGGAAAATAAACAAGAAAGAATATAATATAGCCATAAAAGGTATTGGTGGTGAAAAATGGGAGGGTGTAGAAATCGTCTGTGTTTGGAACAGAGTAATTGTAGCCTGTTGATCCATCTCGAAACGTTCACTTGGGTGCACAAAATGCTCATCTTTTTCCGACACATCTTCAGGAGATACATCAGAGTCCTTTCCAGCTTCAATATCATTCTCAGTGTCTTGTTGAGCCTCAGTGTCTTGTTGAGCCTCAGTGTCTTGTCGAGTATCAGTATCCATACTCCTGACATCACCTAAGAGTTCGAAACTTTCAGGCCTATCTATATCATGAACAATAACCCATACAGGATGACTGTCAGGTATAGATTTATAAGATGATAAAATAGTTTCACGATAGTTTATTAACGCATTTTCCAGTGCTTTACCGGCAGCTGCAGATTTTTCAGTACCCGATAAATAAGCACGGTCGTTGATTATTATAATATCATATTTTGTGTCTTGGCCAAGAAGTTTCCATGGCTCATTCGCATATTCCACGTTAAACCGTGGGTCATTAGATATAATATCATTAAGTTCGGGTTGTGAAGAGGCTACAGAATAAATTTTTTGGTTTAAGCCAAATCCAGCCATAGAGGCAGCGTATGTGACCACGAATATGAGAACAAGAGCAAGAAGTAATAGACTTACAGTCTTCCGATCAAACTTAGTGAGTGATCGTTTAAGTTCCCATTTGGAAATAATACTCCAGGCTGGCATCAAAGTGTGTATGATGTCATCAGATTAAAAACTAATTATTATAGCAAACTCGAGTTCTAAATAGTATAAATAATTATATATATTATACTAATCCCTATTTCTTAGACTATGATAGAAGTGAATGATTTACAGAAGTTCTATGAAGACTTTAGTGCAGTTAGTTCTTTGACGTTTAACGTTTATCCTGGTGAGATCTTTGGTATCATCGGACCAAACGGTGCAGGTAAAAGTACAACATTAAAAATGTTGATTGGGTTAATCAAACCAACTTCTGGCACTATTAAAATAAATGGACTTGGCCTTTCCAGCAATATGGTGGAAATTAAATCAATACTCGGGTTCTTACCAGAAGATTCGACTTTATACGAAAATATGGAAGTTGAAGAATATTTACTCTTTTTTTCAGAGCTGTATGGTCTGGATAAAAAGGATGCAAATGAGAGAATATTCAGACTACTCACAGATCTTTCATTAAATCCCTATAGCAAAAAGATAGGTGATCTTTCCAAAGGAATGAAACGCAAAGTTGCAATTGCAAGGTCGCTAATTAATGAGCCAGATATACTTGTCTATGACGAGCCGGGGTCTGGTCTTGACCCTATGACATCTAATTTTATCACAGAATATATTGGACAATTGAAAAATGAAGGTAAAACTATAGTGTTCAGTGCTCATAACCTCTACCAAATGGATAAACTCTGTGACAGAATCCTTATAATTAAAGATGGTAAGCAAAAAGCACTTGGTTCACCTGGAGAAATAAAAAAACAGTATTCTAATACATCTTATAGGCTCGAGTTCGTATTAGATAATAATAAAGATGCTGAAATTCAACTGAAGCAAGAAAATATCTTTTGGCGTGATGACAGGTACGTATTATTAACAGAAAACATTGAAACTGTAAACAGCGTCACAAAGAAAATAATAACAAGTGGTGGAAAAATCCTTGAAATGAGTACAGTGGAGCCTACATTAGAAGACATTTTTTTGAGGATTGTGAGTTCTTGAATTTATGCATATTCCTTTATAATAATATTTCAGTAAAAGTATAATATCTATACATGATCCTCAAAATTTCCAATTGTAAAAATCTGTCCTAAATAGGATTTTACTTTATGAATTTCAAATTCAAAATAAGGTTATTAATTTTGTTTTCATTTGCATCATGGTTATATAAGCTCATATTAAATAATTGTTCACAAAAATATTACACGCTGCACTTAGCATGGTGAAAATTTTTACAGTATTGAACTTAAGAATGAGATGCTCCGATCGGGATTCGAACCCGAGTCTTCGGCTCGAAAGGCCGGAATGATTGGCCTGACTACACTATCGGAGCACGTTTTTACCTTTTCTAACAAGGCAGCACCACTATGTAATTTTAGTATAAATAGTTTTCTAAAAATATTAAGGGTTCTGTGCTTCACTCAAAATTTCATTCTTTATAATTATAGTAATCCACTCGGTTAATTTCGGACATGTTTCGGGCTGACATGCATCTCTACAACCTGCACAAGGTGAAAATTCATGTGCTCCAAGTAGCATCTCATAAGAAGGTTGCGTTTGAGTGTTAGCTTTAATGAGATATGTCCTTGATCCGTTAGAAACAGCAGATTCCCTTGTAACCAGACCTTCTTCTAGCAGTTTAGAGATTATCCGAGAACATTTTCTGCTATCAATTTCAAGCTCTTTCCAGAGCTCGTTTTGATATATACCATCTTTCTTTTTCTTAATCACGTGGAATGCAGATTCTTCGATAGTCATGTTCATTACCGAATATGCTTTTTCATACCATATAACATTTATTCAAGTGGTGTAACTAGAATAATATTATTTCCTCTTAATACAACTGAACCAAGAGATCTTAGTTTTTCACCTTCAGATATTTCAACAGTATCCACTAAATGTAGATTTAAATAATCATCAGCGCTTTTTAGGGTACCTTCAAGTAAATGAAGGTTTCCTTTCATCTCAACTTGTATTTTCGAGCCAACTAATTTTTGAACTTTCTTATTCGGGAACAATGTAATATCCTCACTATATAGTTTTATCGCGTTGTTATATGCATCAAATTAGGTCTGTAAGGAGTTAAAGTACTATTAATTTATACTATTTAGTATTAACTGCATACCTTATTTTACTTTAGTAATGCTAATAATTTCTGATTATAATGTCAAATATAACCCTGTAAATTGGAGCTGTCTTCAATCTGTTTCTCGGATATGTTTTGTTTCCTTGGCCTGGTTATAGGGCCAAACTTTCTTTCATACTCCTGTAAATGTTGTTTAAGCCAACCAGACAGTTCTAGTGCAGCAAGTGGAGAGAGGATTATTTCAGTTTCGATTTGGCGTCTCATCGAATGTTTTTGCTTTTGTGATCCTATAGTTTGAGGAATATCGTTATAAAAACCAATCCTGATATCATACGGGGTATGCCCACCAACAGCACCAATAGCATAGATTTGTCTGAACTGTTCAGACTGTTGAATTTCTATACTAATACGCCTTTTTTCCTTCATTTTCTCATTCGTATTATCATTATCTTTAGATTCATCAGCCATATGTTTGAACCCCTACGCAACAATCATATAAATATGTGACATTAAACTTATATGTTTGCTTTAAAGCTAATCTAACTCCAATAAAAATACTAATTGTGAAATATTATTCTAATAAGTAATCTGCATTAAAAGTAAAAAATCTATTAATGATATTACAAATACAAGTATTTTGCATGGTTTTACTAATTATAAAATACACACGCTTTGATGTTTGTTATTATTAGTAACTATTATCTAAGAACTCTATAGTAGATAATCTTAGGATACTATATCGATGTATTAGATATTGGACTTGAAATCTTGATTCCTATCAGTTAAATGAGTTACCAATTTCATTGCTTGGTCAAAACTAGTTCATAACTTTTGTAGAAAAATACTAAATCGTCTAGAATATAATGTTATGAGAATAGTTCGTGGAAAAAAACATATTAGATTTTTACTTTGTTCAAGCAACTAAATATTTATACTGAGGTTCATAAAAAGCTTCGCCTTTTCTAGTGCATAAACAAATTGCAACTAAATTGAAACTATTTTATAGAGGGCAAGGTAAATCGAACACTATTATTAAGATGAATCCTCAACCCTCTAGTTTTTTTCTTAAGGTAATAGACTTTTGGTAAACATCACTTTTAGAATACGCTTGTGCCATCATCAATACCGCATCTAGATTTCTTACTGCTTTTTCTAAATAATCAAGTATATCACCTGTATATGCAGTAACTCCGTAAGTATCCTCAAGAATATCAATAATAGCTTCTGGTGACAAGCCTTCTCCTCTTAGTCCTAATAACTTAAAAGAAAATTTTCTTTCTGGACAGCCACAAAATGGTGAGCCTTTACATCCACAAGTCAAAAACTCAGTCGCAAAATTCAACAATCGATCTTGTAAAGTTGGGTTTAATTTAGATAAAGTTTCACCATCGAATAAGATATCAAGTGAAGATCCTTGAAATACCCTTGAAGACAAATTGATATTAAGTGATTTAGATATTTGTGCAGCTGACTTAAAGTAAGCTGAATCGAATAGCTCCAGACTTGTAATTATATCCATAGGTTCAGTATTCGAAACTACTCCTTCTTTTATCAAAATAGCTTTTGATGTAGTTAAAAAATGCTTTGCTGCTATCTTTCCAAGTTTACTTAAATTAATAGAATTACCCCGCTGTGCAAGAAATCCAGTTTTTGCCAGTGTCTTTAGGTAAATATTAATTTGGTAGCTTGCTACCATTGAATTGTGTATTGATTGCAAATCCCTTTTTGAGTTAGTTACTGCGACAGATGCAAGTATTTCTTCCATCATATCATCTTCAGAATAATCTACTGCTAAACTCTCAAGTTTACCTTTAAGCAGGCTTATAGCAATTTCATCTTCCGTACCTTCCTGATTAGCCGTATATTTCTTGTCAGGTGTAGCCAAAATAACAATCCTACCCCTATCATGATAATCAGGTCGACCAGCCCTACCTAGCATCTGCATGAATTCCTGAATTGATAACCATTCAATACCCATCGCAAGAGATTCAAAGATTACTTGGGAAGCTGGGAAGTCAACACCTGCTGCAAGAGCTGCAGTAGTTACTACAACAGGTAGTTTTCCTGTTTTGAACCTCTGTTCGATTCGATTTCTCTCATGTTGAAGCATACCTGCATGATAAGCCGAAGAAGAAATAGGTAATGATTTAGAAATGTGTTGACAGTTCTTCCTTGAGTTAGTGAATATTATTGTTTGACCAAAATGACCTTTAGATGACTTTTGTTTATACTCTTCCTGAACAAGCTTTGCCATCAATTTATTCTTTCTATGATCTTCACAATAAATCAAGTGACGTTCAATTGGTACTGGTCGATGTTCATAATTTACTATAGAAGCATTAAGTTTCTTTGCAAGATGATCAGGATTTGCTACAGTGGCTGATAAATAAATGAACTGTGTATTTGATGTAATGTATTTGAGTCTCGCAATGAGGCCATCAAGTCGATGACCCCTTTCCTTATCTTCAATTGTGTGAACCTCATCAATCACTACAGTGCCTATATTTCCAAGAGAATCAGAATTACCTGACCTTAAAATGTAATCAATACCTTCATAGGTTGCTACAACTATATCCGAATCTAGATTGGTCTTCATCTTTAAATTCTTTGAAGACTTTATACGGTTACTACCTACTCTTATAGATGTTTTAAGACCTATTTTTGAATATTTAGTAGAAAAGTCATAATATTTCTGGTTAGCAAGTGCTACAAGGGGTACCAAAAATAACATCTTACCCCGTTTCTTCAAAATATTATTCACACCAACCATTTCACCTACTAGTGTTTTTCCAGTTGCTGTGACTGAAGTTACCAGCAAGTTAATACCATCGAATAACCCTTGTTCAACTGCAAGTGTCTGTACTGGCAATAACTTATCAGCCTTTTTACTCAACAGGTTCCTTAAAGATTTGTCAAGTGGAAGGTCATTAAATCTTAGTTCAGAGATACGTGATTCTGAAGTAATAGTATCATAGTGTGTAAATTCCTTATCAAGTTCAGTAGGGTTAAGAAAACCTATTGTTCGATCCAAATCCTTACTCTTACAAAGCAAATCTTCAAGATAAGATATTGTCTGCTCACCCCAACTAAACCCTGAGTTCCTAAAATAGCGGTACAATTCATCTTTAGCACAGTCCCAACAGATGTATTCATCATGGAACCTGTATGACTTCTTACCAACAAAATTAAACTTATCTTGAAGCAAGCATAACCTACATACATTAACAGGCTCTGATGTTAACTGAAACCCTGTTAACATCTCATTTATTCTAGAGCTAGTATCACCGTCACAATCAGTAGATATCAATATCCTATCTGACTTTTTTAACATTTCAATGAAACTTTCTGGGGCTAAATGTTCATTTTTTTTGTCACTGTTACTTATCCTGAATTTATGCGGACGTGATCCAGCTTTAGTTTTTCTTAAAATAAGTTCACCTACTATAACTGGCACTTTTTTCTTATCTTTAATAGTAAGAACTTTTATTTTACCGCGATTGGATGTCATAAATGTCCATAAAGTCATCTACTGCTAAAATTGTGTGCTACCATATAAGATATTCCCAAAAAAGAAACTCTTATTAGGAATAGTGTTCTTATTTAACTGTGAGATTAAGATTATGGTTGCTTTTGAACAGTTGAATATGAGTGATGAAGCTTCATTCAAGGTTGAAGAAGAAGCTCCTTTTAAAGTAATGAATACAGGTATTGATGCACTTGACAGAAGCTTAAATGGCGGCTTGCCTGAAAGGTCAGTAGTTTACATATCTGCAGACGCTTTCTCAATGGCAGAGGTGTTTTTGTACCAATTCACCCAAGCAAGAAAAACATATTATATTACAACTGATAGACGAAAAGAGTATGTTAATCAAAACATCAAAAATCTAAACTTCAATGCGGATGCTATAATTTTCATTGATGTGTACCAAGAATACTATTTCACACCTAATGGTGATATGACTGATACTATTGGGAATGAGTATGTGGACACTAACATTATACAGTACCTCGAATACAACCTTAACAATATAGTAGCAGAAAATAGCGATGATGAATTCAATCTTATAATTGACAATTTTACCTTTTTCTTAAATTTGCACGTTAACAGAGGTTTAATTAAAAAACTAATAAACGTATTATATGAATGTACTAAAGAAAGTAATTGTATAACCTATTTATTAGGTTTAAAAGGGAGTCATTCAGATAATATTGAAAACGAAATCCTTCATGCCTCAGATGTCATTTTCGATATTTCACTAGAAAAGAATATTGATAAAATTTCAAGTAAATTAATAATACCCAAAGTGCGAGGTATGGTACCTAACACTGAAATAATCAAGTTCACAATAAGTGATGGGGTCGAGATAGACACATCAAGAGATATTGCATAAATTTTTTTCGCACAGTCGCAAATTCAGAAATTGTTTTTTCTAATTACATTAAAGAGTTGCACCATCAATTGAATTTTGGCAAGCACATATTTTTCTTGTGTCTGATTGCTTTGCCATATGCAGAATAATTTCAGCTAAGGTATCTTTACTTTGTTCAATGTTCTCAATCACTTCGTCTATAGTAAGTTTGTTAGTTGAAATACCACAAGCATAATTTGTTATTGTACATATAGAACAATAGCATAAACCTATCTCTCTAGCCAATATTACTTCAGGAATACCAGTCATTCCTACAACATCACCAAACTGTTTTAACATTTTAATCTCTGCCTTTGTCTCAAACCTTGGTCCTTCAGTACAAACATATGTACCTTCAGAGAATTTTGTACCCAAATTCCCTAAAAAAGAGTTAAGTTTAGATCGCATTTGAGCGCAGTATGGATCGGTCATATCCAAATGAACAGTTTTCTCATCAAAAAAAGTGTATATTCGGGATTTAGTATAATCAATAAAATCGTTGGGTATAAAGAATGTTCCAGGTAAATTCTTAATTTCATTCATCGTACCAACCGAATTCAATGCCAATACACGATTACAGGCAAAACTTTTTGTGGCCCAAATATTAGCACGATAATTTATATTGTGAGGTGGTACATGGTTAGTACCAAAATGTCTGGGAATAATAGCTATTCTTAGACCACTAGTCTCAAAAATATGGGCTAGAGTGGTTCCATAAGGCGTCTCAATTTTTTTTATCTCATATCCATTCGAGCCTAATGAAAGTTTTTCAGAATTAGTAAATCCTACACCACCAATCACTATAAGGTCAACATCAATCATACTAGTCCCACATAAAATCGAACTTTTTTCAATTACATCTAATAGATTTTATCTATAGTGTATTACCTGTTTTCAGGTTCCATTGCTAACTTAATACCTATAATGCCTAATATAAATGCTGCAACTATAGAGTAAACAAAATACTGTAACCCTATATCCGGATTTAACATAAATTCATCCGACATTGTCATAGAGAGTATATATGTACTTGCACCCCAAAACAATAAGCCAGCTGACATTACATATAGAGCAGGTGGCACTTTATTTTGAATTGGCACTTGGTTCATATATTGATCAATCATCTTACCAGCAATAGCTACCAAACCAGCTCCAATGTACCATAATACTGACTTGTTAATAAACACTGTAATTAAAGTCAAAGATCCATAATACCATATTCCTCCTTCAACATAGAACTGCCAAACGTTGGTTAATCCGTATATAGTGCCAGTAATAGCAACAAGGGCAGCTGCAAGGTATGTAATAAAAGTTATCTTACCAGCTCTGATAGAAGACTTTGTTTGTTCAGTAAGAACAACTAATTTGTCGTCCAACATGAAACCCCTGTACAACATATAAACACCAACTGCTATAAGAATACCAATTATGGCACCTTCAGGATAATTTGCTAATAGTGATATGGAATAAATGATTGCTGCCAGTCCCAGAGGGACAAAAAAGGTTTGAGATATCTTTGGATCACTAAAAGCATGTTTCAAGATATAATAAGTGCTTTCAAGATTGGCGCTCTGCATAACTACAATACGTTTCACTGAGTCTATTTTTATCCTAGACTGGACTATTGGCACTAATGTCTCATCTTCGGCACCATCAGAGATGAAAATAGCGTTTTTGACATCATAGGTTTCAAGTACATCATCTAACTGTCGAGAAATATTCTGATCTGACATAACACCTACATTCTTATCACCTGCAAGCGAAACAATCTCGGCGTCTACCCCTTTATTGTGGAGATCATCCAAAACCTTGACTCCACCAAACAATGTATTTGTATCGGAATCCTCTGGATCTACAGTCCCTAAACTAACAGCAGCTTCTATAATCTTCTCACGGCCTATGATAGGTGTTCTGATTCCAGCCTTCTCACCTAAGTCGTTGTCCCTATCTATACAAATAATTAAAGTATCCATCCAATCCTCATATACTAATATTTTTAGTTTAAGGTTCTAACAAACTAATATATATTTAATTAAACTTTAATACCAAACTAAGTATCTTTTTTGCTATATATGATTTTTATATCCAACTCATTATTCTTTTTTCGAATAGATATACCTAGTTAAAGATATCTTTTACACAGATTAATATATTTTATTCATATTTATCTATAAACGTGGGGTTAGGTTTAATCATTTCTATTAATCTTTTAGCCCAAGCTAATTTTTTTTGTTTAATATCAGAAACATTATTATCACTAAAATCAAATCCCACAATATCTATTTGAATTGAATTAAATCTATTAGCAATAAATACACATCTATCCCCATCAGTAAAGCCACCGAAATTGAATATGTTGATAGTGGGTTCAGATTGTGTCGTACCAATAAAGGTTTTGAATTTTGGTAGATTTTTGCGCACAATATCGATATTATCACCGTGTACATGAATGACTGCAATTGCCCCCTTGCTAACAGCATCTAATTCCATCTCAACATTACCATCAAGGTCAGTAACTATAATATCAGGTATCATTTTGCTGACATTCATAACAGTTTCAGTTGCACCGTCTGCTGCAATCACAGTATATTTGCCTAAATTAATTTTTTTTAACTCCTCTTGAAGACATGGAGCATTCCCACATACCAATACTCTATGACCTTCAATTAATTCTCTTATTCTAGTTAAATTTAGGCTAAGATTTTGATCTGATAATGCAACTAACTTTGAAAACTGTAATGTTGCTAGCCTATCATGTGCCATATCAAAACCGAAATCCTGTACTATTTGGTAGTATATAGGTTTCCAGTCCTTAAATTCCATTATCATACATTAAGTACCATTCAACTAAATTTTTTATGGGAAAGATAAACTATTTAAAGTAGATACATTATTCGATTCACCTACAAGTTATCGTTTTTTGCTAGGTGTAAGTCCAATAGTAATCGATATAGATTCAACATCCCAATCTTTTAATCGGTCACCTTCAGGTACTTCAGAACCACTTATTCGAAGTTCTTCAGCACGCACTTCTTTTGCAATAAAGTCTTTTAGGTCGAATACAAGCTCCCGTACACGTTCATCTTCAATCAATATAGATACAAAAATATTCTCTTCAACTGCGAGTTGCATATCTTTCCTCATATCTTGAACACGACGTATTACTTCTCGTGCGAACCCTTCCGACTCAATCTCACGTGTCAGTGCAGCATCGACATAAACTATTCCATCACTAAACTCGGCACTAGCTACTTCTTCAGGAACTGTTTCAGTGAAATTAACCATATCTCGATTAATTGTAACCTTCTCTCCATTAGAAATATAAAGTTCTACTTCGTCCGATTCCTTGAATGTTTTGTATAGTAATGAAGCGTCAGTTGTCTTGATAGCCTGTATCACAAGACCAGCATCTTTCTTGAATTCGGGACCAATCTTGCTTGTTTCAGGCACTGCAACTACACCAAGCTCCTCCCATTGTGACCCAACATCAACTACTTCAATCTGTTTCGCGTTTGCTTGATCCTTTAAAACTGTTTCAAGTTTCCTAGCAGCACTTACCGCATCTTCACTCTGTGCCGAAATCACTATACGTTTTACTGGCCATCTAAGTTTCCGTTTAACTTTTTGTCTCGCATTAGAACATGATTCCACTATAGACCGTGCAATGCGCATCTGTTTCTCAAGATCAATATTCTGTAATCCCTTGTTAACTTCAGGCCAATCACACATGTGAACTGATGGTAATGCATCATTGTACACATTTAACTGGAGGTTACGGTACATCTCTTCAGCCAAATGTGGAGTAAACGGTGCTATAAGTTTCGATAATGTAACAAATATATCATACAGTACGCGGTAAGCAGCTAACTTATCAGAATCATCCGCCTCTATCCAAGTCCTTGGTCGAATTAGTTGGATGTACCATCTTGACAAATCTTCCACAATAAATTCATTTATTTTTCTTACTGCCCGATGAAGCATATACTTCTCCATATACTCAGTTACTTCCTGGATAACGGTATTCATCCTGGAAATAATCCATTTATCTTCCATCCTTAAATGATTCTCAATATCATCGAATTGAACAGAAAGAGGATTAAAGTTATCTAGTGACATGTAAGGTAATGGGAACCTGTATACATTCCATAAAATATTCAGGAGCCTATGTATATTAGCCACACCTTCCCAGTTAAATTTCAAGTCTTCCCAAGGTGCACTTGTTGACAGTACATAAATACGTAATGTATCAGCGCCATATTTCTCGATAACTTCAGATGGTTCCACTATGTTACCAAGACTTTTTGACATCTTTTTACCATGTTGATCTAATGTGAATCCATGCATTAGAACGCTTTTGTAGGGTGCTTTCCCAAAAGCTATCATGCTAGCACCTAGTTGAGAATAGAACCAACCACGTGTTTGATCGTGTCCTTCAGTAATAAAATCTGCTGGCCACCACTGTTCAAACGTTTCGCTATCTTGTGGAAAATTGAGAGTTGCCCATGAAGCTACTGCTGAATCAAACCAAACATCGAACACGTCTTCGACCCTGTTCATATTCCCTCCACACTTACAGTCAAGTACAACTTGATCAACATAAGGTCTATGCAGTTCAATATCATTGTCAATGTTTGCTCTGTCCATCAACTCCTTCTTTGTCCCAATCACATCTAGTGAGTCACAAACATCACATTTCCAAACTGGTATCGGGATGCCCCAATACCTTTGTCTTGAAATACACCAGTCCCTTGCTCCTTCAATCCAGTCTTTGAACCGTGAAGAGCCAGCCCATTCAGGAGTCCATTCAACATTCTTGATCTCTTCAAGCATATCCTCTTTCATCTCAGAGACCTTTATGAACCATTGTACTGTTGCAAGGTAGATTATTGAAGATTTACACCGCCAACAATGCCCATATCTATGCTGTATTGAAGTTTGTGATATCAACTTTTGGCGGGCCTCAAGGTCATCAATTATAGTCGAATTTGCTTCCTTCACATTAAGGCCTGCATACTTCCCTACATCTTCAGTATACAAACCTTCATGATCTACTGGACAGAATATAGGTAAATTGTGTTTTACACCTACTTCAAAATCGTCTAAGCCGTGTCCAGGTGCAATATGAACGCAACCACTGTTTTCGGCAGTAACAAACTCAGCTAAATATATATTGTGCTCGAATTCAGACTGTTTAGGAATAATATCAGAAAGCGGATGTTCATATGAATAGCCTGTTAAATCCACACCTAAAATAGTTTCAATTATTTCGTAATCTGTATAACGACCCATCTTCAATACATTTTCTACTAAGTCTTTAGCCATGATAAGGTTCTCAGTTCCACCTCTGGAATTAATTGCTTTGACTTTAGCATATTCTATCTGTGGGTGAACCGCAACTGCCATATTTGACGGTATTGTCCACGGGGTTGTTGTCCAGATAACAATATGAGTATTCTCCAGTTCATTAACTTTGAATTTTATGTACACTGACGGATCTGTCTTATCCTCATAGTCAACCTCTGAATCAGCAATTGCAGTCGCGCATCGAGGACACCAGTTAACTACACGTTCACCTCTATCAATGAGATTATTCTCATGTGCCCGTTTAAGTGTCCACCAAGCAGCTTCGATATACTCATCTTTGAGTGTCATGTAAGGCTCGTCCCAGTCAAGCCATGATCCCAATCTCTGGAACTGTAGCGTCATGTCACCTTTATTTTTCATTGCAAATTCTTTACATTTATCTATGAAATTTTCTACACCATAAGACTCGATATCTTTCTTTGACTTAAAACCAAGTACACCTTCAACTTTGACTTCAATCGGTAACCCGTGCATATCCCAACCTGCACGGTCTTGGAGATGATAGTTGTTCATAGAATAGTACCGTAATAAAGAATCTTTAATGATTTTGTTCCATGCAGTGCCAAGATGAATCTTTCCAGTAGGGTAAGGTGGTCCGTCGACAAAAAATAGCTTTTTTCCGTCCTTGCGATGTGCACGTACTTTCTCATAAGTGCTATTAGTTCGCCATAACTCCTGCACTCCAGTTTCAATTCGTTGAGCATCGTATTTATCATTAACTTCTTCTATCATTACCAATAATCTCCATGAACAGAATTCTGTTTCTTTTATAATACGCAATTCGTTTAAAGCATTTTTGATTAGACCTAGTACGAATAATAGGTAAAATATTTAACTTAGACAATAATGTAAACAAATAAAGTGAAATCTAGTATTATATCATTTTAACTCGGGTGATGGTATTTGAAATTCAAGTCAAGGGTTCAACTCCGAAAATCCAACAAAAATAAATTAGTAGATGAACTAAGTGAAATGTTTGGTTCAGCCATTGATTCTATTGAAAATGAAAAGTTTGAAACTGGGACATATAATAACACTGAGCTGTATCTCGTGAACACTAAGCCCTATTTCTTCAAGTATAAAGGTACACTATTCCCCACTCTTGTGTGTGTGATGGATCTAGATATTGATAAAAATATAGTTATCGTAGATAAAGGTGCAGTACCTCATGTAGCTAATGGTGCAGACATAATGTCTCCTGGAATTATCAGTGCTGAACCTAAAATAAAAGAAAATGAATACGTGATAGTCAAGGAAGAAACTCACCATAAGCCTTTATCTATTGGGTATGCTTTAGTAAATGGTTCATCCATGGTAGGTGATTCTGGAAAGGTCATAAAAACCGTTCATTATGTAGGAGACTATATCTGGAACTTCGAAATATAAACTATTTGTATTATTATAATGTAAAAATTGATAGCAATATATTTAAAATTGTGGAGTAATTAATATATCATTATTCCAATAACAATAGAATTAATATTAGAGACATTATGGTATTTTAACTTAATAAGTTTAATAAACACAATAATTCAATCTAATTAAATTAAAATAACAGTAAAAAGGTGCAAATATGGTCAGTTTTAAAGAAATTTTTGGCAGTAGTGGTAGTAAAAAAGTAACCAGTCCCGATGAGTTTGCTGAATTGGATCTTAGCAAATATGAAGAAGTGATAGAAGATGAGCCTGCAGAAACCTATATAAGAGTAGCTGAAATCACGAATCTTGCAGACATGACATCTCTGAAAAAAGAGATATATGAGGGTAATATCCTAATGATAGATATTTCAAACATAAAAGGAGATAAGCTGTTGCTTGACAGAGCCTTAAAAGACCTAAAAGAAGTAGTATCTGATGTACGTGGTGATATTGCGGGTCTAAAAGACGATCAAGTACTAGTCACACCAACAGGTGTAAAGATTGATCGATCAAAGATAATCGGGGCCAAGTACTAAACCTATTAAATTTTTTACCTATGCCGCTAGATAATAATTGCCAAAGCTTTGAAAGTAGGTCAACGTGTCCACTTTGTAAAGAAGAGATGGTCATTCACTGGCAAGGAGATAATATCCCTTATTTTGGAGAAGTGATGTACGTTACTGCCAGATGCAAATGTAGTTTTAAGTTCACTGACACCATGATTTTACAGGAGAGGGAACCCATTCATTATGAAATGATAATTGATGGGATAGATGACCTAAATGCACGCGTGATTCGCTCTACTTCAGGTACAATAACAGTTCCTGAGCTAGGTATTATGGTGGAACCAGGAACAACTTCGGACGCATATGTCACTAATGTAGAGGGTGTATTAAACAGATTAAATGACGTGCTAGATACAGCTATTCGGTGGTATGGAGATGATAAGAGTAAATTAGCTAAAGCAGATGAACTCAAGGCTAAATTATTGAGTGTGTTCAAAGGTACTGATAAACTAACTTTAGTGATAGAGGATCCCTTTGGGAACAGTGCCATTATTAATGAGAAAGCAACTTCCCGAAAATTGAGTGAACATGAGGCTGCAAAGCTAAAAACGGGCATGTTTATATATGATGTTGGAACTTCTGAAATTGTTTCTAATGAATAAAGTGTAAGATTTATTTCTCATGCTTAAATTTAGACTCAGCTAGTTTAGTTTCACAGTAATTTATTCTCTAATATTTTTAAGATATTTCGACAGATAAAAAAATAGATTAGTGTTTTATTAAGATTTATACAGTTTTATAATATGGTGGCAATATGGGAGAAGAATGCGATAAAAGCCTTCCTTGCAAGCAAGAGTTTAGTGAATGGTATAATGATATACTAAGTGTGGCAGAGATTATGGATGTTCGATATCCTGTAAAAGGGTTATATGTCTGGTTCCCCTTCGGATTCTCTATCAGAAAAAGAGTCTATAATATGTTAAGAGAACTGTTAGACACTGATCATGATGAAGCACTTTTCCCACTCCTGATTCCCGAACATGAGTTTATGAAAGAAGCTGAGCATATTAAGGGATTCGAAGATGAAGTTTATTGGGTTACTAACGGTGGAACCACACCTCTTGACATAAATCTTGCTCTTCGACCAACAAGCGAAACAGCTATTTATCCTATGTACAAGATATGGATACGTTCACATGCTGACCTTCCAATAAAAGTTTATCAGATTGTAAACACATTTAGATACGAAACTAAGCACACTAGACCCCTTATAAGGTTAAGGGAAATAACATCTTTCAAAGAAGCTCATACAGTACATGCAAATTGGAATGAGGCTGCTAATCAGGTTAAAAAGGCAATAGAACTGTACATAGAATTCTATAAAAACCTTGCAATACCAGTATTGAGTTCAAAAAGACCAGATTGGGACAAGTTTCCAGGAGCTGATTATACTATTGCTGTAGATTCTCTGATGCCTGATGGCAGAACGTTACAGGTAGGCACTGCACATCATCTTGGAGACAATTTCGCGAAGACATTTGATATTAAGTATGAGAATAAAGAAGGCGGTCAGGTTTATGCTCACCAGACATGTTACGGAATATCAGAAAGATGTATTGCGTCTCTAATATCAGTTCACGGTGATGATAAAGGGTTAGTGTTACCCCCATCCATAGCACCAGTTCAGATAGTTATTATTCCAATAATATTCAAAGACTCTTCTGAAGTGCTTGAGGTATGTGAGAAGGTTAAGGAGAGACTACATGGTATAGGTCTTCGAGTCGAACTCGATTCTTCTGATAAAAGACCAGGTGCCAAATATTATAAGTGGGAATTAAAAGGTGTCCCACTTAGAATCGAAATAGGGCCCCGTGATCTAAAGAATAATTCGGTTGTTATTGTAAAGAGAAACGACAGTACAAAAGAAATTGTCCACATGTCTAAGTTGGAAGAAACAGTTCAACGCTTGCTAGATCAAGTTCATCAAAATCTCTACTCAAAGGCAGAAGAAGATTTGTACTCGAAAATATACAAGTGTGCTGATATTGAGTCAGTTGACAAACATATCCAGAAAGGTATTGTTCTAATACCATGGTGTGGAAATAAAGAATGTGGGCTCGAGCTTGAGGAAAGGACCGGTGCAGGAATTCTGGGAATTCCACAAAATGATGAAAGTTGTGACGCATCTAAGTGTACTATATGCCAAAAAGAAACTAATATAAATGCATATATGGCACGAACATATTAATTTTAAATTAAATCGAAGTAAATAATATAATTATTAAAGCGAGGGAATATGTATGGACTGGATTATACCTAAATGTAAACATCAAGCTAAAACGCCTATATTTTTATGTGTTCTATCTAATACAGAAACTGCACATATACCTAACCTCTCAGGTGCAGGTGAGTCTCCTGATATGACAGATTATACGCCTGCAGGGGATGCAGAACTAGTGGAGCGAGGAAAAGTTACCAGTTTTGATATTGTTCCAATGACACCTCCTTACGGGACACCTACACCCGCTGTCATTACAAGAGTTGCATTGAAGCTGAGTCAAGTACCATACATCTTCATTAATTCTGGTTTAAAAGTGGTACCTGATGTTGATATGGTGGATATGAAAAGTCCATTTGGTAAAGATATTCGTGAAAAGATTGCAGTGGATGATCCTAAAGAGATATTTGAACGCGGTGTCAAAATAGGTGAAAAGCTAAGTACTGAGTCTGACTTAATAACAATCGGTGAAAGCATTCCTGGAGGAACTACTACTGCTAGAGGTGTTCTATGTGCTCTAGGTTATGATGGAAATGTTAGTAGCAGTTGTGGAACTAATCCCTTAGATTTGAAGAATAAAGTAGTAAAAGAAGGTATGAAGATTTCGGGTGTTTCTTTTGGAAGTTTACAGTCTTCACCTTTTGACGCTATTAAATATTTAGGTGATCCCATGATACCCTGTGTTGCTGGCATTGCTGCAGGAGCCAAGGATACTGAGATTGTGCTTGCAGGTGGCACTCAAATGGCAGCAGTTGCAGCTGTCCTTAAACATTTAGGTGAACTAAAAGATACTATGTCCATAGTAACCACCAAATTCATTGTTAACGATAATTCAGCTGGGTTCCAGAAGCTCATTGAAGAAATAGGTATTCCAATGTACTATGCAGATCCCGGTTTTTCTCGTTCCAGGCATCTAGGGCTTCAAAGATACGAGGACGGGTATGTGAAAGAAGGTGTTGGTGCCGGTGGTGCTCTGTACTTGGCTGCAATGCGTAACATACCCCAAGAGCAAATTCTAAAAGGCATTGAAGAACTGTGTTTAGAGTTAGGCAAATTTGCTGAAATTCATTCAGAATAATTTGAAGCCAATATAAATTAAAAATAGATAGATAAGTATTGCACAGAAAATAATGCAATACTATTTTTTAAAGAAATTAATCAAATATCAGTATTGGATCAAGCCTTAAAGTGCCATTTCTTGTCCAGTACCCACATTGAAAACACTGTTGATATTCAGATACATCCATGTTTTTAAAATCAACATTACATTTAGGGCATTTTGTTAACATTTTCTGTTTCATACGGTGAAACCCCCTCCATTTAATTTTTTACAGATAATTAACAGTTATGTGAAACCCACTATTACATTAAATGATAGGTTTTTTTATATGAATTTTTTTCTTTATGCCTTAAAAAAGTAGAATTCCCCGGTAACTTAACTTATATTCGGCTAAATATAAGCTTGAAAGAAATTGAATGTGCAACAAGAAGCAAAAGCTTTTAAAGGTATAATGTCTTTAAGGTAGCATAAACCTCACTATAATCCAATATAAAACAATTACATGTAATGATAAGTAGTTCTGTTAAATTTAATACTAAAATAAATCTAAATTAATCATGTTATGAGGGGCTGTGGCCTAGTCCGGCATGGCGACGGGCTCCAGCGGATATATGATGAACAACGGGTCTACTGAGTTATGTCCGACGGGATATAGCTATGATGAACCGTTGGAGCACTGATGTGTGCTTGTAAGAACAAAGCTGTCCTAGATAGCTATTCGGAGAGACCCGTCGATCGTGAGTTCAAATCTCACCAGCCCCATCCTATTCTTTTAAAATACAAGATATGATTTTAAATAGATTTCAGTGGAGTTGTTAGGCAAATGGTTGAATTAAGTGGTCGTGGTCATGCAAATGGTGCTGGTACGATCATTAATGCCATTTCTACTTGGAAAGGTTCGGCTTTTAGTATTGATATGGAAACTAAGGCAAAAGTAGAACTTTCTTCTAGTGATAATAATATCATTGGAATGATTGAAGGTTACCCTGAAGAAGGTAATACTTGTCTAATTGAAAGAACTGTACAATTGGTCTTAAACCATTTCAATCTAGATTATGGTGGAACTGTTACCACTAACACGGAAATTCCCCTTGCAAGTGGGCTCAAAAGCAGTAGTGCAGCATCTAATGCAGCCATAATTGCAACTCTTAACGCGATCAATGAGGTGATGGAGCCTATTGAAGCAATAAAGATTGGAGTTCAAGCAGCTAAGGATACAAATATTAGCATAACTGGTGCTTTCGATGACGCCTGTGCATCAATGCTGGGTGGTGTCGTGATAACTGACAATTATCGGTTAGAGCTAGTAAAGCGAGATGAGGTTGAAATGGATGTTTTAGTTTTAGCACCCCATAAAAAAGCATATAGTGCACAAACGGATGTTGCCAGATCAAAACTAATAGCACCATGGGTCGATATTGCTTACTCTCATGCTTTGAATGGAAACTATAAGACTGCAATGACACTAAACGGTTTTTTGTACTGTAATGCACTCAAGTGTGACACTGAACCCTTATTCAAAGCACTTGAAGCAGGGGTTCAAGGGGTTACACTTTCGGGTACTGGTCCGTCCTATGTGGCTCTAGTTGAAAAAAATAATACCAACAAACTTAAAAAATCATGGACTGATTTAGGTATAAAGGGAAATATAATTGAAACTAAACTTAACAATAAAAGTTCAATCAACTATTATAGGTAAGGCGACCACCAATGACTCAATTGGATACTGTACGTGAACAAATAGAAGAAATTGATCTTGAGATCATTTCTCTGATAAAAAAAAGAGTGGATATGGCGGACGATGTCTTAAAATTAAAACAACAAGATGGACTCCCAATAAACAATGAAGAACAAAACAAAGTTGTGTTAAAACGTGCCTGTGAAGTTTCCACTGAACTAAACTTGGACTGTGAAGCAATTAAGCGCATCTTTCAAATTTTAATTCAGATGAACATTGATAGGCAACATGAAATGAGTGGTGAAGGTAATCTTCCTTGAAATCAATAATAATAATAATAATAATAATAATAATACTTAAGTCAAGAGGTAAATAAATGGTAAATATTTCTATTCTAATGGGCTCAGAATCTGATAGAGAGATAGCTAACAGAGTAACTAGTGTACTTGAAAACACCGAATATTCTTTTGAAGTGGAAGTGATATCAGCACATAGAAACCCTGATAAATTAGATGAATATGTATCGAATTCTGATGCTAAGATTTTTATTACTATTGCGGGCCTCTCAGCTGCATTACCAGGTGTTGTAGCATCCAAGACAAAAAAACCTGTCATCGGTGTCCCTGTAAGTGCAAAATTAGGTGGATTGGATGCATTATTGTCAGTTGCCCAAATGCCACCAGGTGTACCAGTTGCCTGTGTTGGTATTGATAATGGTGCAAATGCTGCACACATGGCCATTCGCATCATGGAAATGAACAAATAATCTTTTTAATTTTTGAGGGAACTCATGGATATTGAACTGTCTCGAATTGGAGTTTCTATCCCTAAAGAACTTTTAGCAAAGTTTGATGATATCATCTACAATAGGGGATACGCTTCAAGGTCAGAAGGTATCAGAGCTTCTATCAAACATTATATCCAGTATTACGAATGGTCTTGTGAAGTTGAAGGTGAACGCATAGCTATTCTTACAGTAATTTACGATTCCGAAAAAACTAGTTTTGCTGAAAAAATTTCCACTATAAAGAGACAATACTCTGAACTTATACTTAGCATCTCAAGTAATTACATTGATACCAGTAAATGTTTAGAAAATATTGTTTTACAAGGGAATGCTTCTAATATAAGGGGATTTACAGAAGCTATAATGGCACAAAAAGGTGTTAACTTTGTTAGATTCAGTACAACTAGAATTGCAGACATGAAATGACTTTTTAAGATTTAGCTAACTTTTATTATTAAATAATTATATTATCCCATCAATTATCTAAGATTATTATTTAACCAAGCTTTATCGATAAATATTATGTAAGATTCTTTTCTTTTTAAGAACTGTGCTAATAAAAATGAGAAAATCAATAAAATTAAGTGCATCCATCTCTCATTTAATCTAAAATCATTGCCAAAAGCTTTCCATAAATCGGTTAAATCAAAAGATTATATATTTAAATAAACTTTTTTATAGCTATAACTAATTATGAATTTATATGAAAAATAAACGAATTTTAATAACTGGAGGATTGGGGCAAGTAGGATCTTATCTTACAGAGAGATATTACGAGAATAATGAAATAACCATCCTTGACAATGCGAGTTCATCCTATAGAGATACAGTTCCTGAAAATGTCAACTTGGTTATCGGTGATATCCAAGGTCCAGAGGCCGTACGCTTAGTTAATCAAGCAGATATTGTCATTCATACAGCAGCGCAAATCGATGTTAACAAGTCATTTAACCAACCATCATTCGATTGTGATACTAATATCCAAGGAACTCTCAATCTTTTAGCAGCTAGTAAGGATTTAAACCTTGACAAGTTCATTTACTTTAGTTCAGCTGCTGTTTACGGTGACCCCATCAAAATACCAGTACATGAATCACATCCTACAGAACCTTTATCACCTTACGGTGTCAGTAAATTAGCAGGTGAGAAATATGCATTAATGTACCAGCGTGCATTCGACTTACCTGTTGTTGCAATAAGACCATTTAATATTTACAGTCCACGCCAAAACCCCTTAAACCCTTATTCTGGAGTAATAAGCAAATTCATTGAACATGTCAAATCAAATCAAAGCCCAACCATATTTGGTGACGGTAAACAAACACGCGATTTTATTTCAGTCCACGATATTGTGAATTTAGTTAACTTAATCCTAAAATCAAATAAAGTTATAGGAAAAGTATTTAATGCGGGTACTGGTACCCAGACAAATATAAACACATTATCCGACCTTGTTATGGAATTAATAGGTAATGAACTTGAAATAAATTATCAAGAAGCGCGTCCCGGTGACATATATCACAGTGTGGCCGATATCAGCGCAGCAAAAAAATTGGGGTTCAAACCAGACCTTAATCTTAAAAGAGGACTAACTGAACTAATTTAATAGGAAAATGTATAAATAGTGCTACATCTATTTATATTTGTGTTACTTGGCCCATAGGTTCATTCTAATTTGTATGCATCGCTTAAGGTTAAGTACCTCACTTTCCTCTATTTTTAACAAAAGTAAGTTTGTTGAGAAAAAGATATAACTTAAATTAAACTAATTATTGGTAATATAGTAAATACTTTTGAGTTAGCTTAAAAACAGTTTAAATTTGAGGATTCACATGTCAGTAGACTTTAATATTAAAATCGGAGGTGAAGCGGGGCAGGGCTTACAGACAATTAGTTCTGCACTTGCAAAGACTTTTTTGAATGGTGGGTATAATGTTTTTGTATCCCATTTTTTCCTGTCAAGAATTCGAGGTGGCCATAATTTTTCCGAGGTTCGTATCAGTGATGAACAAATCAATTCTAAAAAGAATAGTGTTGATCTTCTTGTAGCTTTAGATGCTAAATCAATAGAACATCATTATGATGAGTTGAATGAAGGCACAGTCATTGTGCTTGATATAAATAGTATTGAGAGTATCACCAAAGAAGCTGATGATGCATCATATTTCGATGTCCCATTTACTGATATTGCAAAAGATATAAGTGGGCATAAAATTTACTCTAATTCGGTAGCAACTGGTGCCATTGTTGGACTTTTATGTTATGAGTTCCAGTACCTTGCAGATGTATTAACCAGAGCTTTTGAAAGTAAAGGTGATGATATTGTACAGAATAATATCAATGCAGCAAAGGCAGGTTATGATTATGCTCAAGAAAATTATGCAACTCAATGTTATCACATGGTGATACCAAAAGATAAAACTACAAATAAAATTTTAGTTACAGGGAATGAAGCTATTGGTTTAGGTGCAATTTCTGGCGGGTTACAGTTCCTCTCAGCATACCCAATGTCGCCATCAACTGGTGCTATGCTTTACATAGCAGATAATGCTGATAAGTTCAATATCATTGTAGAGCAGGCTGAGGACGAAATAGCTGCACTGAATATGGCAATAGGAGCTTCTTTTGCTGGTGCCAGGTCAATGGTCACTACATCAGGTGGTGGCTTTGCACTTATGGCCGAAGCATTAGGGTTGGCAGGTATAACAGAAACCCCTGTTGTAATCTACCTTGCACAAAGACCAGGTCCTGCTACAGGACTTCCGACAATGACAGAACAAGGTGACCTTCAATTTGTTATCAATGCATCTCAAGGTGAGTTTCCAAGGTGTGTCTTAGCTCCAATGAATCCAAAAGATGCTTTTTATCTGACTGTTAAAGCATTCAATATTGCAGCAAAGTATCAAATCCCAGTTTTCTTGTTAGGTGACCAGTACTTAGCAGACTCATCTTTCACCGTACCCATATTTGATCAGGACAATATCGATGTTGAGCACTGGGTCTTATCGAGTGAAGAACTTGATGAGATAGAAGAATATAAAAGGTACCTTATCACCGAATCAGGCATATCACCACGTGCATTGCCCGGCAGTTCGAAACACCTAGTATGTGCAGATAGTGATGAGCATGATGAATATGGGCATATTGATCAAACTATTGAGAACAGGATTAAAATGAACTCTAAACGATTAAAAAAGAATGAGGGTTTAGTTAAAGAAATTTTCCCGCCTTTAGAGTACGGTTCAAATGATTCCGATATAACATTTGTAGGTTGGGGTTCAACTTATGGGCCAATTAAAGAAGCTGTGGATACTTTAACTAAAAAAGGGTATCATGTGAATATGGTACATTTCAACGAAGTATATCCTTTACCTCAAGAAACAGTTACTAGTATCTTAAAAGATAAAAATTCTTTGATAGCAATCGAAAACAATGCAACGGGTCAATTCACAAAGTTGCTCTATTCAGAGACGGGTATTAAAATTTCCCAATCTATTCTCAGGTTTGACGGGTTACCTTTTACTGCAGATAACATTATAGGCAAACTTCATGATATGGAGATGATTTAAATGTCTAAACACATTCAACCACAATTATTTGATACTAATCAAGAGATTGAATGGTGTCCAGGCTGTGGTAATTTCAATATTTTAAAGGCTTTAAAAAGAGCATTTACAGAATTGGAGAAAAAACCTGAAGAACTTTTGTTGTGCTCCGGAATCGGTCAAGCTGCAAAATTACCCCATTATATAAATTCTAACATTTATAACGGATTGCATGGTCGTGCATTACCTATCGCTACAGCTGCCAAAATAGTCAACAGTGAACTTACAGTTATCGCAATTGGTGGTGATGGTGATATGTATGGTGAAGGGGGAAATCATTTTATTCATACTATCAGAAGAAATCCTAATATTACAATGATAGCGCATGATAATCAAATATACGGGCTGACTAAAGGTCAAGCATCCCCTACAAGTAACTTTGGTATGATTACAAAGTTACAAAAACATGGTGTAATTAATCGCCCTTTCAATCCTTTATCTGTTGCCATCGGATTAAATTGTTCATTTGTCAGTAGAGGTTTTGCAGGAAATATTGAGCAGCTCACATCTATACTCAAAAAAGCAATTTTACACAAAGGGTTTGCATTAGTAGATATACTTCAACCCTGCGTAACGTTCAATAAACTGAACACCTATAAATGGTATCAAGAACGTGTATATAATTTAGATGATGAAGGACACGACCCTCATGATCAACAGGAGGCTTTTAGAAAATCCTTAGAGTTTGGTGACAAGATACCCACAGGGATTTTTTATGAGAATAAAGAAAATTATCTTAATACCTATGAACAGAATGTTGGGGTAGATGATCAAGCACTTACAAAGAAAAGTGATGATTCCAGAGATATAACAGCTTTAATGTTGGAATTTACTTAAGTAAGTTCCCTAAAATTTCTTCATTGTCTAGATTTACTTGCTTTTATGACAACGAGCTCTTCAAAGAAATGTTTTGTACTATTAACTATCTCAGGTTGCAATTTGTTTATTTCCATTATCTTGAGAGCCCTATCTATACTGGCAAGAGATGAAGTAACTAGAAAAACAGTTCCTTTATCGTCTAAATAATCTATTACCCTTTCACAAAAACTTTCAATCGCATCATTTCCATCGGGTCCACCATCAAAAGCATAATTTAACCACCCTTCTATTTGTTCATCGACTGTTGGTAGGTAGGGTGGGTTGAATATAATAACATCGAATTTTTTGTTTTTTTTCAGAGCATCGAACATGTCCGTGCGGATAACATTCACTCCGTTGTGTTTAGCACATAAAGATGCTTTTGGGTTAATTTCAGTTGCGATAACAGAGCATTTTTCATATTCTTTTTGAATAGTAGCTGCAATCAGACCTGATCCAGTCCCGATTTCTAGTACATTCATGCCTTCAGAAACGTAGTAAATTACTGTATCCACTAACATGAAAGAGTCTTCTGATGGTTCGTAAACATTTTCAGGAACTGTAACTTCTATTCCATTATACTTTATTTTTGTCATTTTCCAAGTGAGTTAGCTATATTTCGGTTTTTTAATGGGAAACTTGGTTGCATTGAGACTTGAATTCAAATAGTAAGTTTGCTAGCATGGCATGTTCACTTGGTTCCAAGTTCTCTGCTCTCATATCAATCAAGGTGCTATCAAGTTCTTGTAAGAATTGTTTCATATTATCTTTACTCAGTTTTAACTGTGAAGAACTGTTAAGTAATGCATTACGGATCTTTTTTCTGCGTTGTCCAAACAAAACTGTTATGAATTTAAAGAAAAACGATTCATTATAGACAATGTAGGGTGCAGGCCTTGGAGTTAATTTGAGTACAGATGATCTTATTTTAGGTTGCGGTGAAAAATAGGAGGGTGGTACGGTTAGAAGATGTTCAACATCTGCAAAGTATTGTGTAGCGACTGATAGTCTACTGTAATCTTTAGTGTTAGATGTAGCCTTCATACGTTGTGCGAACTCATATTGGTACATCAAAATAGCAAGCTCGAAATTGTACTTAAGCAGTTTGAAGGTGACGGGTGAGGAAATAGAATAAGGTAAGTTAGCTACAATTTTATTAAAGTATGGCAACTCAATATCAAGTACATCACCTGAGATTATCTCCAATTTTCCCTTGAAGATATCACTGAACCGATCCTGGAGAACGTATACCAGCTCGGGATCAAATTCAACAGCTACCACCTTTTGAACATGTGGTACTATCTTTTCTGTTAAATTACCAATCCCTGCTCCTATCTCAAGAACAATATCATCATCTTCCAGCTCAGCATACCTAACAATATTCTCAATTGTATGAGAATTTATCAGGAAATGCTGGTCTCTAGAGCCACCTCTGATATTATATTGATTTAAGAGTGATTTGATCACGGAATAACTTCACCTTGAATATTTTTATTTATTTTTTGGGACGATATGGAGATGTTGTGAATAACCTATACTTGATATTGTCATCCTTTAGTTCGTCTTCTATCCTATGAGCAACACTTTTTGCTACCTTGCCTGGTGAATGTAATCCGGATACACGTTCTGCGAGGTCACCAAAGTCCTTGAAATCTCCTTTCTTCTTTTCATCTATGATAGCCCACATTAACTTTTTACCAATACCTGGGATAAGTTCAAGCATGTGTAATCGTGCAGTTATAGGGTGTGCTTCATTAAAAAAATCAACAAACCTTTTTTCTGAATACATTACTATTTTTTCTAAAGCAAATGGTAGCTCCAATTGAGCCCCATGGGTTAATTCATCATACTTTATCCTGTGTTTAACATGGTCTATTGAATCCCTTTCACCGTCACCTATATATATCCTAGATTGGGGTTCTGGAACCATACCTTCTTTTGGTACTAATTCCATTAAAACAAAAAACTCTTCTCCTACTGCTTGAACAAGAGGTTTTTTTTGGTAAGTTGGACGTTTATCCGTTGGGTTACCATAAGGCAAATAATCAAGTGTCCAAGCATAACTCTCTTTTCCAGATGTTTTTTTAGTGATCATTAATATGTACCCTCCAGTGGTGCGTTTTAATATTGTAATAATTTTATTTCCTGTTTAAGAAAAAAGTGAAACTGATAGTATTTGTAGTAGATGGTACTCACCTGATAATGAGTATTACCTAACTCAAAATTACTCTAACGAATCAGTCACGAGGTCCAGGATCGTATCAAGTTCTTCTTCGGTTAAAGTGTACCTTTCTTTTGCATATAAGGCTCTTAGTTCATCCCTTGACATTGGAGTGATATCAGCGATTCTGATAGCAATCTCTGGTTTCATCTTATCTAGTTCTAGAAGATTGTTAACTAATTCTCTAGCTTTTTCAGGACTCATTTTAGCGAAGATTTCCGAATGATTGACAGCCTTTCTAAGCTCATATTCCAGCTCTTCACCACGTTCTGAGCGTTCTTCAACTAATTCATTAAGAATTTGTTTTACTTCTGCTACTGTTAACAGTTCTTCATCTTTAATTTCCTTAACTATCATTGGATACACTCTTTTGGTTTAAATATGATAATATCATCTATACTTAAGTAATTAATTTATTATGTACTTCATTAACATATACTCAAGATCAGATTTTATAGAACCCTTATCATTTCAATGGTAATAGTGTCACAGCTACATTAACTAATTTAACTACCAAATAATGTGTGACTAACTTTAAATAACTATCCACTATCAGCTAATTATAATGGAAAGTTTATTTTAATATATCTTGCTGAAATTATCCCTATTGACTAGGTATATGTAACCTTTTATATCTGGGAGAATGTTTGAACAATTTTGACCTTATAGTGAAGGTCAAAATTAACTCAGTTATATTTTTGAGGCTTTAGGTGTTCAGGTACACAAAAAATCTCTTTCATTGAATTACCGTCTTTTACATTCAATTTATAGGCTCTACCCCTTTGTCCTACAATTTTTCCAACTTTTCCCTGGAATCTAGGGTTAGGCATTCCTTTGTGAACACTTGGATCAATGTCAATATGGACCATCTGACCATTGCTGAATTCTTGTATTGCTCTAACAACTGGAGATATACCCCTTTCTCTAACCGATTTTTTTAATTTGTACCTAGTACAGTACCGCTCACCTTGTGATTTAGGCATTCTAATCTTCTCCTATCTAAATTAAGTATTAATATGATTTGGATTTATATCTATCTGATAATTAGTTAATTGATTGATATACCGAATTATTTTAAATTTTGACATCCATTACATCTAGTTCTTCTACTACTGAACTAACCTCTAAAATTCCTGATAAGCTGGGTTCAGTTCGACCTTCGTCACCTGATACCAGCTCTTTTACATATAGGCCACTTGAACAATCTACCTTTATATAAGCATAGTCACCATAGTGTTCCAATAGTTCACAGTAGTTAACTTTCTTTTCTCGAATCATATCACTTCTCCTGTGAAGTACACGTTGTGGTGTGCCTTGCCTTATCGTTGACCCCGAGATTAGGTCTATTGCTTTCCTCAAAGAATCTTCAGAAACTGTGTCCTTGAATGTAACTTTAAGGTTATAAACTTTATCCGCTTTAGATGATTTAAGCTTTTCAATTATATCTTTGGACACAAATTCTAATCCTTCTATTTCAATTTTACCATTTGAGCACCGATTTATCTCATTTTCAAGTAATTTCGGATCAAATGTGCGAAATATAGGATCAACACCCTCCACTACAAAAGGTCTACCTGACCCTAACATTAGAGCATCAATATCCTCTCTGCCTGCACCATGAAACTTTGTGTCTGAGCATCTTGAAATATTCATTAAAGGTTCCCTTAAGAGTTCGTCAACTGAAACCTGATATTGTTTACCTGAATAACTGCATTCAACACATCCTTTACCTTTACATGTTCTGCAAGGCCATCTTGTTTGAGGAATACCTCGTACAAGTTTTTTATATCTGCCGTAGAGAAATATTGATCTTACTTGAATCTTTACATCATTTTCAGCTATGTTAAGCAGAATAACAATATCTGGATTGGTAAAATCAACATCTTTTCCAGTTTCCTTTGATATAAGTTTTCCTATTTCTCTATTAAGCTCGGATTTTAAAGGTTCTGCATGAGTTGTACTCGATTCAGCCCATAGTATTTCTTCGTTTTCATTTAAGAGGCCGCTCATTATAGTACCTACAAGAAAAGTGGAATATTCGTAGTTATTCACCTCAACAAGAATCTTTTGGACCCAAATATCAAGCTCAGTGAAAATATCATTACAAACCCAGCACCCATCTTCATTATTATTAAAAACATTTTTAATAAATGGCTCTTCAACACCTTCTTTTTTCAATCGGTCAGCTTCCATTAAAAGTGTTAATCTTATTGCATGGCCCCTCTTGTCATTAGTTAGTCCAGTAGATAGCTGCCCAAACTGTCTCCCAAGACAATGGTCACATATTGGACCTTCATTGGCTACTTTTTTAGAAATATCTATAATGCTCATTCAATCACTCGTTTAAATTCAGTTATATTCATAATTAGTAAGAAATGGATAATTTTTGTTCTTCCTTGGTACAAATAATGGGTTCTCAGGTTACAGATTAATATAAACTTTTTTATCCTATCGACATTAGCTCCTATACGTTGTTAAATAAATCAACCAAGTTCAACTCTATCAATTTCATTGTTCAGTATTGTGATACAGTGGTCACTGTGCAGTGAAATTGGGGATAATGAGAGTATGGTGGGTTTATGGTTCAGTACAATCAGCTCATTCTCAGATGTTAAACCCTGGTCATCACCAAGTACATAAGTGCCCTTACCTGACAAAATTGAAATTTTGCGAATATCAGTTCCATCTTCTCTAAGATAGTATAAAGGTTTATCAGCACTCGATAGTTCAGTCATTATTGTATTTAAACTAGTCTTTCTCACCCAAACACCCGGAGTTGATTCAAGTTCTAGGTTACCATCCATAATGTCTTTATTCAATGCTTTTTTTATCAAGGAAGCTGCGCTACGTTCATCTGGGTTCAGGTACTTTAATTCACTACCGTTGAACCTGATCGCTATACCTGGATTTGGTGGACCTTGAAGGAATAGATGAATTTGCACATCACGTCTCATATCATGAGATAAGAAAAGTGCTGAGTTTATACATCTACAAAGTACATCCATTCGACCTGCTGAACCCGGGAGGTCGTTCAATGAAAAGTCTGGTGAAGTTAATGCCCTATTACCAATAATTAGAAAGTCACGCATGTTTTTATAATTAGGTGCGTCATATATTACATTAACTCAAAATATTTGTTATTAGAAATTAATTAGTTGATTGATAAAGTATAATTTCAATCCTATATTCAAACATGAAATGGGTGTTACAACAATGAAAATATTAGCTATATCTGACCCTCACGGAAACTATTCGAAAATCAATGATCTGCTTAAGCTAGATATGTTACAGAATATTGATATGGTACTCATCGCAGGTGATATAACTGATTTTGGACCTGACTACAAAGCAATTGAACTAATAAAAATGTTCACAGTCCCTGTTATTGCTGTACCAGGAAATTGTGACAATCGAGGAATAATTGAAGTGCTTAATTCCTCTAAAGCAATTAATCTTCATAACAACTTTATAACCATTGAGAATCTAACCCTTATAGGATTTGGGGGTTCAAACCCCACTCCTTTCAATACACCTTTTGAGATGGATGAAGATGAGATAGAGCAGTGTCTAAAAGAACTTCTGAAAATAGTAGAAAAATCACCTGAGAATAATATTAAGTTACTCTTAACACACGCACCTCCATATGAAACTCTCGACGAAATTAACATAGGGCATGTAGGCAGTCGTGCAATCAAGAAATTTGTTGATTATATGGATATCGTGGTCTGTGCTCATATACATGAAGCTAGGGGTGTTATGAAAGTAGGAGACACTACAATAGTGAATCCTGGGATGGCTTGTCACGGTTATGCTGCACTAATCGAACTTAGTAAACCTAACCAAAAAAGAACCGTTAATGTTGAACTTATCCAAGCTTGAACCATTAAAATAGAGGAGGTATTTAAGTAGATAGTCTGTTCACCCTCCCAATATTAGATTTCATCATTTCTGATACTTTACAAAAGATAGGACTTTCATTGCTTATCGGAATCCTTATTGGACTTGAGAGAGAGCATTGGAGAATAGAGAAGAAAGTTTATGCTGGAGTTCGAACCTTCGCAATAACAGCACTTAGTGGAACTATTGCCAGTATTATCGCAGAAATTGTTGCGGTTGAAATACTTATTATCACAACTTTATTTGTTGCAGTGGTTTGTATTATATTAATCTATTCAACCAATATACAGCATAGGGGTTCAGGTCTCACTACAGGTATTGCTTTATTTCTGACATATCTTCTTGGAATTATTGTTGCAAATGGATTTTTTTTGTTTGCAATAATCGTTGCTATAATAATAACATTTCTTTTAGTACAAAAACATCAATTGCATACTTTTGCAGAAAACTTAGAAGAATCTGAGATTTTAAGTGCTGTAAAGTTCCTAGCAGTTGCGTTCATTCTTTACCCTTTAGTGCCCGAGGAGGCATTACTTGGGATAATTGATCTCAGGTCAGTTATTCTAATTATTGTACTGGTATCTAGCATAAGTTTTGCAAGTTATATCCTGTTAAAAAAAGTTGGTGCCAAAGGTGGAATGTCTTATTCTGGCCTTTTGGGTGGATTTGTTAGCAGTGAAGCTACTACGGGTGCACTTGCATCCTTATCCAAAATAAAACAGGAGTTTACTGATCCTCTAATTATAGGAATAATACTAGCTAATATCGCAATGTTAATCAGCAATATTATAATTGCTTTCATTGTAAATCCTTCAGGGAACATATCACTTCTAATGGTTCCACCTCATCTTATTATGATAATAATCTCAATATACCTCATCTACAAGGTAAGGACACAAACAGAAGAAACAGAATCAATACCAGAAGTCAAAGAAACAATTGAATTAGAATCACCATTTGCACTTAAACCTGCTTTCAAGTTCGGTATTATTTTCATGGTACTAATGGTACTGGCTGATGTAGCGAACCAAGTAGCAGGTCCCATGGGGATATATGCTACTGCATTAGGAGGTATTGTAAGTAGCTCAGCAGTAACTGTATCTGTAGCATCACTTGCAGTAACCGGTAATGTATCTTATTTAGTTGCAGCAGAAACTGCTGTAATGGCAAGTATAATCAGTACATTCAGTAAATTGTTGTTCATTCGAGCTACAGGTAGTTCCGACCTTTTCAATAGATCAAAAAATATTTTCATTATAATTGGCTTTGTAGGAATTCTAATATTATTATTTCATGCAATCTTTTTGAGGGTTGTTTGAAAACCGCAGGTAAAATAAGTAAAATCAAATATGAGTTAATTTATTTATAGGTTCAAAGATGACTAGTAAACCGATACACGAAGGGAAGACTACCGTTTTTATTTCATCTGACTCGGGGTCAACAACTGATAAAGCCGATGTTTTTTATAATAAAGAAATGGAACTGAACAGAGATATCACAGTAGCTGCAACACTCGCCTGTGCAAAAAGGCTTCATCGTTTTAAGAGCATACCGTTCAGTGAAATAAAGTATTGTGATGCACTCTCAGCTTCAGGTATTAGAGGTCTAAGAATAGCAAATGAATTGAGAATAGCAACTACCCTAAACGACTGGGACTTAAGTGCTTACAAACAGATAATAAAAAACTGTGATCAGCTAAAAAGAGAGATGAATCTAAATGTTAATATAAAGGTTCATAATAAGAACGCTAATGTTCTCTTAAATGAAGAGAAGTTTAATATTGTTGACCTCGATCCTTTTGGAAGTCCTACTACTTTCCTTAACTCTGCCGCTTTCTCTACACTAAACTATCTTGAAGTTACTGCAACTGATACTGCACCACTATGTGGTGCACACCTTAAATCGGGCATTAGAAAATATGCTTCTGTCCCTTTGAACAATGAATATCATAGTGAAATGGGAATACGAGTCTTGATAGGTCAGGTAGTACGTGAGTTTGCAAAACATGATAAAGCTATCAACCCAATACTTTCACATGCGACTAGACATTATTATAGAGTTTATCTAGAAGTGCTCCCTGGAGCAAAAAATGCGGATAAAGCAATTGATGAACTGGGATACATTAACCATTGCAATGCTTGTGGACACAGGAGTTTTGAGTATGGATTAGCTGTTAGAAATCATAAAAAATGTCCTTCTTGTGGTACCGTCCCAAAAATAGCAGGTCCACTATGGTTAGGCAAACTCCATGAAAGTTCATTTTGTTCAGAAGTATTGGAAAGCATTGACACTCTTGAACTGAATACTAAACAAAAAGCTAAACGGCTAGTTGAATTATGCAAAGAAGAACTCTCCAAACCTACTTTCTATGACCAACACATTATATGCAAAAAATTAGGTATTTCTGCCCAAAATATGGATATTTTGATTGATTCACTTCTAAAAGAAGGTTTTCAGGCATCGAGGACACATTTTACGGGTACATCGTTTAAAACTAATGCCAAAATGGACCAAATAAAGTCTATTGTACACAGTTTAGATGAAAATACTTAAAAATTAATATCTATGCAAAAAGATATATATTAAAATATACGTAAGTGCACTTATTTACAATTACGAATAAAAGTGATATTATGGGTCAGGAACATATTGAAAACCTATTCTTACAAGAAAAACCTACACTTGCACTACTTGCCATTTGGTCATTCCAAAAGACCTATGCTTCAGTTATTGCAAAAGAGATTAATTCTACTTTTGCTCATACAACCAAAATACTTACTAAAATGGAAGAGGCTGGACTAATACAAAGCAACATGCAAGGCAGGATTAAATTTGTTGAACTTACAATACATGGACATGAAGTAGTAGATGCATTAAAAAACTTAATACTTGTAATTGAGAATAAAGAAAATTTAGTTCATAAAGAAATAGAAGATGAAAAAAGTAAAGCTGAGACCAAAAATAAAAGTCTACTTGATGTCAAGAACGATGATAGTGTAATTGATAAAACGCTTAAAGGTAAAATTAACGACCTTTCTGTAAAAATTGATGACATATATAATGATTTGGCGGAACAAAACGTGGATGATGAGACTATTGCAAGAAAACTTGGGCCATTTAAAAGAGATGTTAAAATACTTGAAGATCAATTGAATACTCATTATAATAATACTCATACTAAAAATGAGAAAGATAGTTTATTAAAAATTAAACAGCGACTTGATAATATCATAGCTAATGAAAATTAAATATTTAATAGCATCAGTTAAATCAATTTTATTTAATTACTATCACAAAAGGATAAGATTTGTTTATTATGGAATCTACTAATCTATTAATACATCTTTATGGAAGTAAAGATAGAGCATTGCATTCAATTAAGGTATTACTCGAAAATGAACTTGAAGGACTTGAAGTCGAAGTTGAAGTTAATCAAGATAAGCGTGGGTGGGCCACAATAACTTTATGTGGCAGCGATGAAGAATTTGCTCTTAACCTTTTAGTAAAGAAATATGGTATTCCAACCTACCAACCTAAAATCGGGAAGTCATATAAGGGATATGTTGATGCCATTAATGATAAATACATTATAGTTAACATTGGAACAGAAGTAATTGTTGACTCTGCGAGTCTAAAATCGGTCGGTGTTGGATCGGTAAAACAAAAAGCTTCACGGTTTGGTATAATACCACATTTACCTATGGAAGTAGAGGTTACCGAAGAGGATACTCAAACAGGAGCATTTAAAGGTAAGCCCACTAAAAAGCAGGAAGACATCTGGTGGAATTGGAGAAAGGCTCCTTTTGATAGAGTTATAGTGAATGCAGTAACTCGCTCACAGCTAAAAGCTGCAATTAAGCGTACAGGGCATGAACGTGATATCAATAAGATTGAACGACTTGGATTGATGGAACATGCTGTTGTTTGTAAGGAAGAAACTGATGGGCCTGGTCTGGTCACAGAGATTGGGCCTTTATTGAAAGGTGTGATAGGTGTAGTCGTTGGGGTAGGATCTACCAAGTGATTCCAATAAAATTTACTTTAAAATTTAAGATTCTATAGTTTTCTTAAGCTTAACAACGAATAAACAATGAGGATGCCCAGTACCACAACATTCTGATTCAGTTACTTTTGCCACGTAATCAATTTTACTTGTAAGTAAACCTTCGAATATCCCTTCTTCAAATGAACATAATTTTTTATTCATTACTGGCATTGTACTGCATCCAATACAGTCAGTTATTCTTATATTAATACCTGAATCTTCAAAGAACTCGAGGTTACCTAACTCATTTTCGGACCAAAATTCACTGATATCATAAAATAAAGAGCTGATATTAGATGAATTAAAATTATGTGCAAGGCTCGTACCAATATCAAACCCAATCTTTTTCATTATAGGATAATGATTCAAACCATAGGCTTCAAATCCAAACCTAATAGCATGATACATTGACATGAAAAATTCTGTTTTGTTATGATCATTATTTTTAAGGTAAGAAAAGTTGTTCAAAATACATTTATAGTGTTTTTGGACAGGTTGTTGAGAAGAACCGAGGCAACAAGAGGTTAAGATATATTCTTTTTTTCTGCGATCACAATTATTTAGCCTTTCTTCTACTAGTTTACATGAGCTTAGATCACGTAAATGTACTGAAATAGTGGATTTGGCTTTACCTGTATAACGCACAAGTTCTTCAAATGTACATGGCCCCTCTTTTAAAAGTTCTAATATTTGTAATTTTACTTCTCCATTTAGTGCAATAAAACCATACATTGTTGTAAACAATGCAGTACTATCAGATAATTTACGCATCAAGTTATGAATGGTTCAATTTCTATATAAAAGTTCGTAGTTTAACGAATATTTAAATGCAATTAAATGTATATGTCCTTTAAATGACCAATAGTGAACTGAACCAACGTGCTATCAGAGTACCTTTGGAGCGGGGAGAACATATCAGAAAAAAACTAGCTGACCAAAATATTATTGATAAGTCTAGAAAATTACAGGTTAAGATAATTGATTCAAGAAAATTTTTAGAAATCCCTATAATAAAAGATATACCTGGATACAATATAGTCTTGCAGGATAACCCTGTTAGTTACGGTCAGATGTTAACATTGAAATCAATTCTAAAAAATAAAATCAATAAGTCTGAACTCGACGAGTTACCTCGTGGGTGGCAAATCTTAGGTGATATTATTATAGTGAGTATCTCTGATACGTTGAGCCATAAAAAAGAGTTGATTGCTGACAGCCTATTGCAATTATATCCTAAAATAAAATCGGTTGTTCAAGATTTTGGGATATCTGGCCAGTACAGAGTACCTTCCCGTACTCTAATTCGAGGAACTAAAACTGAAACTATACATAAAGAAAATGAATGCTACTATAAATTGGATGTTACTAAAATTATGTTTTCTAAAGGTAACATGCATGAGCGAAAATTGATGGCAAATATTGGTTATAATGAAACTATAGTAGACATGTTTGCAGGTATTGGTTATTTTACACTACAAATAGCTAAACATTCCAAACCCAAGCAAATAATTGCAATTGAAATTAATCCTGTATCTTTTAAGTACCTTCTAGAAAACATTGAACTCAATCAAGTTCAAGATAAAGTTATACCCATTAATGACGATTGTAGTAATGCTGCACCTGTTGGAATTGCTGATAGGGTCATTATGGGATATGTCGGGATAACTCATGAATATTTAATATATGCCCTCAAGTCAATAAAAAATAGTGGGGGTATATTGCACTATCATGAAACTGTACCTGAACCTTTAATCGAAACTAGACCTGTTGAAAGAGTTAAAGATGTTGCCCAAGAGCTGAACCTGGATATAGAACTTATAAGTAAAAGAAAAGTTAAAAAATATTCGCCCGGAATCTGGCATACAGTTTTCGATTATAAAGTGAAAAATAAAAATAAAATTCAATAACAAGTTAAGCTTTTTATTTTGTAGCTAATGGGTGAAGACAACTAAATGAGTGTAGGAATCATCACAGTATTTGCAGTTATTATTATCTCTCTTTTGATTACTCGAGTGGCAACTATATATCTAACCTTAACAGGTTTGTCTCGAGAAATTGCGCGGTTCCAAGCGCGATCTGCATTAACTGGTGCTGGCTTTGCCACAACCGAGTCTGAGAAATTAATGACTCATCCCCTTAGAAGACGGATGCTCATGTTTCTAATGCTCGTAGGTAATGCTGGAATTATTGCTGTTATTGCATCTACTGTCCTGATTTTTATTAATCCAGCTGAACAGACAGCTACCTCGTACCTTATGTATATTATTGTTGGGCTAGGTATAATCCTCTTACTTACAAAAAATTCAACTGTAGACAAGGTGCTTAACAGAATAATAACTCATACGTTGAAACGATGGACAGATGTCGAAGTATCAGATACTGCAAATTTGATATATCTTGGTGCTGATTATCAAGTATCTGAACTTAAAGTGAACCCTGATGACTGGCTTGCAGGTAAAACTATAAAGGAATTGAATTTAAGCGAAGAAGGTGTTTTGATATTGGGCATTCAAAAATATAACGGTGAATATATAGGTATACCGACAGCGTCACTAAATTGCTGTAAAATTATAATTAGTCCTGTACCTTATTAGAGTTCGATCAAAAACCTCAAAAAGAAGGTACAGGACATGAATG
>NZ_JANUCS010000015.1 GCF_024808815.1 Methanosalsum natronophilum
CTTTGACCTGGCTGGGCAACCCTCGCACAATTTTGCTACTGACTATTTTATTTTAACATATATAACGAACACTTACGAAGAAGACCCTCAACCTATCGCCTTTGACCTGGCTGGGCAACCCTCGCACAATTTTGCTACTGACTATTTTATTTTAACATATATAACGAACACTTACGAAGAAGACCCTCAACCTAGCGCCTTTGACCTGGCTGGGCAACCCTCGCGCAAATGTGTCGCTAACTATGATATTTTGATATTTAACATTAACTAATTTTTGTTCTTTGAAAAGGTAAAAAAATCTGGTTTTACCAGATTCTTTTCCTCTTAAAAATGTTCAAGTACCTCTAACATCCCATCTGACTTCTTTTTAAGAGCCTTGCTAGCTTGCTGTATCAGTTCTTCAGCACTGTATGACCCATCAGATTCTACATTAAATATAAATGCTCTTTCATCTTGATCAACAGTTATCGCATTGATTCCACAAACATCAGCACATGATCTACAAAGTGTACATTCCAACATATCATTATCCTGTATCTCTGCTCCAGATGGTCCCATTTGGATTATATCTTTAGGACACGCTTCGATACATGAACGACATTTATCACAGTTATGAAATGTCACTACTGGATATGTCTTGTATCCACAGGCTATCCCAGCTTGCCATCTCGAATGATTTTTCCCATGTCCAACATGTGCCAAGGCTTCGAGAAAGAGTTGTTGACCATCTTTCAGCTCAACTATTGGAATGTTTTCATCTGATGGGAATATCTCTGGGTCAGAAGAAACAAAATCACCTGAATATACCATCTTTGGTCCTTCTGCACTTAATGTCATCGATACTTCACAAGCAGGACAATTATCGTCGCACATGCATTCTTCTTTTGGAACAAGTTCATCGGTGTTAGCTTTAATTGGGATTAGAGATAATCTTAGACCTAGTTGTTCATCATAAAGAACAGAAGTGTTATTATATAAATTCACTTCAGTTATCGCAAGGGTTGGAACTTCTGCCAACATTGCTCTTCTTAGTCCATTTGCAAATGCAATCGATGCATCTGAAAGCACGAACTTTGCAAATCTGTCAGACATTTCTAGAACTTCGATTTTCATATTGATAAACCCGATTGTTCATTCTTGGTATTATTTAACTTATACACGCCTTCCGCCTTTTGGCCTTGTACCATCATGTGGAACTGGAGTTACATCTTCAATCCTACCAATTTTGATACCTGCTCTTGCAAAAGACCTTATAGCTGCTTGTGCACCTGGACCTGGACTACGTTGTTTATTTCCACCCGGTGCTCTGACTCTTATATTAACTCCTTCAATACCCTTATCTTTAAGTATATCTGCTAGTTGACTTGCCATCTGCATTGCAGTATACGGTGAGCTCTCGTCTCTTGCAGCTTTCACTAGCATCCCACCTGATGCTTTTGCAATAGTTTCAGCACCAGTCAAATCGGTAACAGTTATAATTGTATTATTGAAAGAACTATTGATGTGAGCTACGCCCCATGTACCTTTTGTTGCCATATTTTAACCCTCCTTATTCGCTTGCAATGGATGATGCAACCTGTGCTGGTCTTTCTGGATGTGAATCGTTATTTAATGGTGATTGCCCATAATAACCGATAGCCATCTCCTCTTCCTTTGATACAAGCTTACTTGGGATAGTGACTCTTTTCCCGTTAATTGCTATATGGCCATGAGTGATGAATTGCCTTGCTTGTTTCATAGTCATAGCAAGTCCTAGCCTATGTACTTGGGTCTGTAGCCTTCTCTCAAGAATAGCATCAGTGTCAAGTGCAAGAATATCATCAATATTAGAATCTGGTTTTAATATAGAATATCTAATCAATCTATTAAGAATTTGATCAGCTTCATTTCTTAAATGGCCTGTTAGTTCAGCTTCAGCTGATTCTGCTAGTAATCTACGTGCATCTGCCCTATACATCCTAAGAATACTTTGTACTTTCCACAGTTCTTTTCTGTTACGTAGCCCATACCTTGTGATAAGTTCAACTTCAGTGGCCATTCTGGCAGCTTGCCATGGGTGTTTTGGTGTATCAAAACTCTTTTTCTTTTTACCTGGATATACCATCTTTGTTCACCTTTATTTCTTCTTACTCACACCAATAGTACTTCCGCCTCTACCTGTAGACTTCGTTCTCTGGCCTCTGACCTTTAGACCACGTTCATGGCGTATACCACGGTACGCTCGGATCTTTTTAAGTGTATTAAGATCCTCTCTTATAGTCAAGATGATATCTTGGCCTAGAAGATGTTTATCATCGCCTGTCAGTGGATCTTTTCTTCTGTTTAGCATCCATGCAGGAACATTCTTTTCAAAATCATTGATGTTCTCGTTCAATTTTTGAACATCTTCGTCTGACAAGTAACCTATCTTTTCAGTAGGGTCAACATCTGCTCTTTCGGTCAAAATCCTTGCAGTACGTCTTCCTATGCCACGAATTCCAGTAAGTGCATACTCTACTGGCTGATCACCTTTAAGATCAGTGTTCATTATACGCACTAAATGTCTCATTTCTTCTTCTGCCATTTATTTTCCTCCTTAAGGACAATCTTAAAGTACTCAAGTACTGATTATCCCGTAGCCCTGATACAAAAACCTCGTATCAGCACAGCCAATTAAGGCTCAAGATAAATGAATTAGTAAATTCAATCTTCTAATCTTAATTGCTCGGCAGTATATAATATAAGTGGTATATAACTTTAATTGTAGTTACAGTATCTCCGAATGAAATACAGCTTTTTGATAGTTTCAACTAAATAAAGCGATTCAAAAAAGTTTTTGTTTCTTTATCTTCCAGGGTTACTATCTTAATCCATCTAATCTAAATAAAAAATACATTAATTAAAATATTTTAAAGGCGCATGGTTGCATAAACTCCATCATACCTATGCGGTAAAGTTCTCTACCAACTCCACTTTTTTTGACACCACCAAATGGTACCCGGGGATCTGATGCTACTGGACTGTTTATTCCAAAAATACCTGCATCTATTGAACTTGCAACTGATAAAGCATTTCTTTTGTCTCTACCCCATATACTTGCACCTAACCCAAATTCTGTACTGTTAGCAATTTTCACAGCTTCATCCTGGGTTTTAAATGGTACAATAGGTGCAACTGGACCAAATACTTCTTCTTGCAACACAGGTGACTTCGAATCTAATCCATTGAGGACGGTGGGGTTGTAGTAATAACCTTCTCTTTTATCTAAACCACCTTCAATTAAAATATTAGCCCCCATCTTTATTGTGCGTTCAACTTGATCAATTAAAATGTTGAGTTGTGTTTCATTAGCCAGTGGGCCAATATCTGTTTGTTTGTCAAAAGGATGACCAACTCTAAGCTCTTTCACATAGTTCAAAAAATAAGAAATGAACTCTTCCTCAACTGTTTCATCTACTAATATCCTTTTAGCCGCAATACAGCTCTGTCCATTGTTCTGGAACCTACTTTTCACGGCAGCTTTTGCTGCATCCTCAATATCTGCATCTTTTAGTACAATGAAAGGATCACTACCACCTAATTCTAACACAAATTTCTTTATGTTCTTACCTGCCATTTGAGCTACCATTGAACCTGCATTCAAACTGCCCGTGAGTGTAACAGCGTTTATTTCAGGCCTTGATATTAAAGACGAAGCAGTTGGACCATCTATTAAGAGTGTTTGGTATATGCCTTCAGGAAAGCCAGCCTCCACAAATATACGCTCAAGTTCTATCGCACATAATGGTACATTACTAGCATGTTTTAAAAGAACTGTGTTTCCACCTGCAACTGCAGGTACACCAAACCTTAGAGCTTGCCAGAATGGAAAATTCCAAGGCATTATACTCAATACAGTTCCCATAGGACGGTACTCTATAAAAGATTCTGATGCGTCGGTATTCAACTTTTCAACCTTGAGAAAAGATTCCGTCTTCTCTGCAAAATAATCACATGCCCATGCACACTTTTCTATTTCTGCAAGAGATTCCTTTATAGGTTTACCCATTTCTTTAGTAATTAAGGTAGCAAGCTCATTTTCTCTTCTTCTAATGATCCTTGCTAATTCTTCAAGTAAAAATGTTCTCTCAACAACATTTTCATCACTCCAATCATTAAAAGCAGCCGTTGATTTAACTACTTTCTCATTTATATCCTCATCTGAATGGTATGGAATCTCTTCGTTCAACATACCAGTTGCAGGATCAATCGACCTTAATTTAGACATATAACATACCTCAGCTTCTAATCAAATTACAAAATATAGTTGTTATGTTGAATCAAATAATATAGTATTCTAAATAACGTCATGAAATCGTTTAAGCTTATTGCTCTATACATTTTTAAGCCTATTTTACATGCTCTAGAAAAAATCGGGGGTGACAAAGCCAGTTTACTTGTGATGCGTCATGTGAAAAAATCAACTGGGGAATGGGATCATGACTTTGATAAGTTCCAAGAAGTTTACAATCTGGCTTTGTCTATTATTTTATACAGCATAACACTAAATAAAACTTACCTTAGAAACTATGTTCAGAAAAAATAGTTAGATTTATTTATGTGAATTATTTTCTGAAAACAACTCTGTTTTAATCGTCAAATCTAAGTTAAATAACACATTTTGAACCTAGTTTTAAAATTTACCCGATATCTCATGTATTGTGTTCAATTCATTGACCCTTTACACATGATTTATTCTTATATCAACAACATGTTTTCCATTTAAAACATAGATTATAATTATTCATAGAATACGTAACTCTGTAATAAATATCTGTTTAAAAATGATTATACTTTTTCAAACACAATTAAAAAGCATAATAACTAATCAGAACAAAATCATAGTTGCCAGATATAAATATGAGTGAGGTATCAATATAAAAATTCCAAATGATGAACTTGCCTCCAAAATACAAAAGATCATCGAAATACCAATGATCCTACTTGCTATTGCAGTCTTACCACTTGTACTTATAGGAACAGGTTTCTTGGAGACTGCATTTATGGATACTCAAACCGCACGTTTAATCGATGACATAATTTGGATGATTTTCCTTTTAGAATACATTGTAATGATAACGTTGAGTTCTGATAAAAAACAGTATTTTAAGAACAATAAACTCTTATTTTTCATTATCATACTTACACCACCATTGATTGTTCCCGATACAGCCTCTGCTTTCAGAGTATTAAGAGTTGCAAGAGTCCTCAGATTACTTATTGTGGTTGAGAAGGGAATAAAACCTTTAATGGAATCTTTCACTCGAGATTCATTCAATTATATATTGATATATTCAATTACATTGGTAGCAATTTCAGGTATTGTATTCAGTGTAATTGAAGAAATTGATATTTTTGACGGTATCTGGTGGGCCATCACTACAGTTACAACGGTTGGATATGGAGATATGTATCCTACAAGCGATGCTGGAAGAGTCGTTGCTTTTTTAGTAATGATTGTTGGAATAGGTTTTGTATCGGTTCTCACAGCAGCAATAGCAGCTCATTTTGTAGATATTGATCAAGATGATACAAATGAAGAACTAATTGCTAAATTAGATGATCTGGATGAGCATGTGCAACACCTTTCAGGCCAAATTAAAAGCCTAGAAAATGAGTTGGATGAATACAAAAAATAGTCATTAATAGTTCATGAAGAAAAAGACAGAAGGTTCTTTGGAAAAATATTGAATAATAGGTAAATAGGTATAGAGGCATCAAAAAGATGAATTAACCATAAAAAGCAATATATCTATTTGTTATCTCAGAGAAACAAAATCTGAGATTCACTCTAATTCTGTTATGGGTATTTGTTCTAATTGGCTAGTATCGGTTATATCTTTGTGAACATAGAGTTGACACCAACATGCCTTCATAGCATCAAAATGTTTTCTGTGGTAGGGAATACAAGGGCATACGAGTTTCATTCGGTCCTCCCTCCTTTCAGGAAGAGCTTGACATGGACAAAATGGAGCTCCTGCTTCTCTTTCGAGCTTAACTTCTTGTTCCATTATAAAATCAACCAGTTCATTATCAGGATTAAACTTGTACCCTAATGGATCAATTACTCGTTGAAACATTTTCATCAACTGTTTTTTCCTTGCCTCAATTGACCTTTCACTCACTTCCATCCCCCAGGTTCAAAGCTTTAGCATACTCTTTAGGTCTATATCCAACTATAACAATATCATCTATAATAACAAAAGGTGTTGCTGTAGTACCACCAAGTTCCTTCATTTTTGTTATGATCTCTTTTTGAGATTCCTTATCCTCTAAATCATAATCAATTGATTCAAAGGTTATGTCATTCTCCTCAAAAAATGTCTTTGCTTTCTTACACCATGGACATGTACTTAACGTATACATGACAATTTTAGCCATAATATCATCCTTCCATCTTTATTAATACATCATTTTCATCTATCTTACATTCAAATACAGGTATTTTTAACTCATCAGCCATCAAGTGTTCTCCCGTCCTAATATCAAACTCCCAGTCATGACAAGGACATTTTATAGTATAGCCTTCTAACAATCCTCTGTGCATTGGGCAGTTCATATGGATACATGTGTTCTCAATCCCGTAAATTTTCCCTTGAACCTGAATCAATAAGATTCTTTGATCTCCTACAGATACAACTTTCATTGAACCATCCGAAAACTCTGAAGATACACTGACAGACACCCATTTGTTATTCTCTTTTAAGTTAACCCCTCCAGCATTCATATAAGGAATTTTTATTTTTAAGTATATAAAGATATATGTTTTATAGATAATATTGCCTCTAAACTTTAATCATAACATAGCTCCTTAAAGAAAAAGTGTCTCATAAATTGAATTCACTCAACTAAAAAACAGGAGTCACCTTCAGTAAGGGAGGGATAGTTGACTATATCTGTTCCAACCAATTTGATAATTGATGTAAAGCTTTTGTAAAAAGTTTTTCTTGGACCTTCCTTAAAATAAGCAAGCTAACATCTAAAACCAAAAAGCATCTTTACTAAATATCAATATCCTAAGTATTAGTTCAAATAGTGGAAATCTCTTCTTTGTGTCCTTCAAGATCTGTTAGGTATTTTTTATATTTTGAATAATCTATGAATAACCACAGGTAATGTGAGTCACTAACATTAACTAAACTCGTATGAATATAAAGCATATTCCCATTAATGTCCAAAAATATCAGCTTATCTTCATGTGATTTTATGGTTTCCAAGCCCTTAATAAGCTCCCTACCCTTATCAAGAGACTCAGGAGCTAGAAGATCAAGGATATTCATACCTACAAGTACATCATGCTCATAACCTAGAATCTGCACAAAAATATCATTGACTTCTATAATCTCCCCATCAACTTTAGATATGAACATACCAATTGGGGCTTTTTTCATGTAATTGACTTTTTTCTCTATAATCTCAAATTCAATTTCGAGTTTTTTCTGCTCATTGATATCTATAATATATCCAATTGTTTTCAGCTTTTTACTTTTATCATCGTAAAATGTATTAGCCACTTCTCTAACCCATATAGTTTCACCACAGTTGCGTATAATCCTATGCTCATATTCTAGTGGGTAACATTTATTGATATCTATGAGATCTCGGCTGTGTCGAATAACAGTATCTCTATCATCTGGATGCACTCGTTTTATGAAATCAGAAAAAGTTCCTTCAAATTCTTTTTCATTTAAGCCAAATATTTCTGCGCATTCTCTTGACCATACAAGTTCATCAGTTGATGGATCATATTCCCATTCCCCTAAACGTGCAGCATTTTGTGCAATGTTCAACTTAAGTTTGCTATCAAGTAATTCTCTTTCAATCCTAACACGTTTTGTGATTTCACTTGCAACACCTGTAATTGAAATAAGATTTCCGTGTTCATTAATTACACCTTTTTCCTTTATATTAAACCATTTAATGCTCCCATCAGTAGTAATAAATCTTATATCAAATTCTTTTATTTCATTACATTTCATTGAATCCAAGTCTAAATGGTCCAATAGAATACAATGGTCATCAGTATGTACAAAATCCTTTAAAGGTCTATGAATCACATTAGCTATTTCATAACCCAATAGTTTAGTCCAAGCTGGTGATGCAAATATGACAATACCACTAAGGTCAAGTGAATAAAGTAAGTCATTAGCATGAAATAGCAAGTTTCTATACTTACCTTCACTTTTCTTTAAAAGATCCTCTGATATTTTTAGTTCAGTAATATCTACTGCAGAGCATAGAACGTGTTCCACATTTCCAGAAGTATCTAAAACTGGTGTTCTTAATATTGAAAGATACACTATATCCTCAAATGCACTGATTAGCCAATTTCGAGTCTCTATTTGAGTACCGGATTCAAACACTTTCTTATTCCCTTCAACAAAAACTTCAAGCATTTCATCACAGAGAACATGATTCATTTTATGGAACTCAATATCTTTTTGGTCAAGTCCTATGAACTCTGCATGAGCTTCATTTACTGTACCATAGGTATCAACATCTATCATAACCCATAATTGTGGTTCTACATTATGAGAGAGTATCCGGCTATGTTCCCTCAATTGATCAGTTGCCCTGTAATGTTTTCCAATTTCACTAAAAAGTGTTACAAAATAATCTCCTTCCGTCGAAAAAACAGTCACTTGATACCATTCATTTAAAGGTTTAAAATGTTGTTCAATTGACCTTTCAGCACCCTGAGAAACTATCAATCCAAAATATTCAATCCAATCAAAGTCATCATCTCGAATATTTGAAAAATAATGAGAAGCTCTATTTCCAATAATAGCTTCTTTCTGTAAACCAAACATCTCTTCAAACTTAGAATTCACTTCAATGAATTCATAATCAATTGGATTGCCTAACTCATCATAAATTAATTTATTATAAGCATATCCATCTGATATTTTTGATAAAATATACGAAGTATCAAGCTTACGCGGGTGCTTTTGCGACATTTGATTAAATGGTATAACCTTTAACAATATAACTCTTATGTCTGATATACATCTACTAGAGCTGTTTTTTGTTGATAGCACCACAATATTTAATTTCACGTATATTTAAACAAAATCATTGATTAGTTCAATATATACACATTTCAATCCATTATAGACTTTAGATAAAGATTTGATTCGAATCCACCTATTTCAGTTCGTTTTTCTAACCTCATCTTTTCAAGCTTTGTTTTTGAGCAACCTTTCAGTTCAGCTATACGATAGATAATTTCAAGCATGTCTACCAATTCATCGATATTATGCTCCTCTAGGTATTCATTATACTCTTCTAAAAGTTTAGACTCAAGAACCGATAAATACTCGATATCTTCCATATTAGTTATTAATGCTTTGCTTCCAGAACTTCTGATAATTTCAGGAACATTATCTCTTATAGCTTTGTTATATTGATTAACCAAATAAATACCACCATACAAAATTAAGGACACTTTGGAAATATAAGTTATCAAACATATTCGTTTTGTAAAAATATAATGCCTGAAAAATTCCACATAAGTGCTAATATCGAAAAATTTGACATAGCACAGGAGGATTTTTTTGCTAACAGTAAATAATCTCTACAAGAGTTAGCTTTGTTCAAAACGTTCTCTTATTTGCTTACAATAAAAAAGATGAATAAATATATTTTTTAGAAACTTATTGAAGAGAAAATATTCACGTATCTAATTCAACAAATAACTTTATCAATTAGTTAATCCAAGTAGGCTTAAATTAAAAGCTATCTACGAATAAATCATGGTGAACAAGTGGTAACTAAAAACGAAAATGACAAACTTGCAGTTTTAATAGATGCTGACAATGCCCAACCTTCTATAATAGAAGGATTAATGGATGAAATAGCTATTTACGGCGTTGCTAGCGTTAAAAGAATCTATGGTGATTGGACAACAACAAAACACAGCTCATGGAAAAATGAATTACTTGAACATTCAATAAATCCAATTCAGCAATTCACTTACACTACTGGTAAAAATGCTGTTGATAGTACCTTAATAATAGATGCAATGGACCTTCTTTATACCGAAAAACTTGATGGATTTTGTATCATATCAAGTGATAGTGATTTCACACGGTTGGCACAGCGAATAAGGGAAGAGGGACTGAAAGTGTATGGATTTGGTGAAGAGAAAACACCTCTTCCTTTCATTGCAGCTTGTGATAAGTTCATATATACAGAAAACCTGCGGAAAGATGAAAAGGAAGAGGATTCAAAAAGGTATCAAAGTATATCTAAGAAACCTACATCAAGACAACTTAAAGGTAACACCAAGCTTGTAAATCTCCTCAGGACAGCTGTTGAGGACTCCGCAGACGATGACGGCTGGGCTCTGTTGTCAGCAGTTGGGGAAAATATAGTTAAAAGAAGACCCGATTTCGATCCAAGATCATATGGATGTAAAAAATTGGGGGAGCTTGTTGAAACTATTGACCTATTCGAGATAGATAAAAAAGCACAAAATGGGTCAAATAAAGGGTTCACAATATATATCAAAGACAAAAGGAATCTGAATAAAAAATAATCCGTATAAGTTTCGGTTTAATAAATTTAAGCAATACACATTTATTATTAAATTTGTCCCAATAATGTTATAGATTCATTTTCTGCGTTTGACTCTAAATATAACAAATATAAAAATACCAACTGATGCAAAAAGCTAACTAAATCCAAGAAACTTCTACCCAGATACCTTTTCGGTTCTAATGCACAGATTTTTCAACAACTATAGCGTTTATTGCTAAATGTGAAAGTCCTGTTACTTGGGCATCGAAATTCATTTTATCGTCATCTACATTTACTTTTAAAGTTTCAAGATCATTCCACCCACCCCTAAAATATCTCTTTAATACGAGATCTCCTCTATAACCAGAGGTTTTGAATGAATTTTAATAGCCTATACACCGGCTTCCTCGAATCAAATTGTTTTCTTCGTACCTGATGTTCCCATTCCCATTACACTTTCTTCTCGAATATCTATTGGAACAGTTTCGGTTGTATTAGTAACTGAATTGCCATAGTTTCTAATATTAAATAGATATTTACGCATGTTTCTCTATAATAATATATTCTAATTTGTTAAAATTTACCATATCTAGCTGCCCCGTTTGGACTTTAAATTGATCATTAAAATAACAAATGATTAGCATCATTAAAACTAGTCAAATATTGTCAACAAAAAAAGTTATAACATATATCAAGTGTATAGGAGATTGAGGTTTGACCAGAATGATACACAATTGTCCAGGATGCAAAGCGGTACTCGAGGAATACAAGAAAATACATGAAAACATAGTTTATTGTATTGCGACTAATCAATCGCCATTTTACTCAGGACTTACTACAGAATTTGGATCCTATAATTGCAAATATTGTAATGCAAATGTCGTAGAAATCATAAATGATCCAGAAAAGCAATCCTGCGAATTATCAAATTAAAAATAAGTACTACTCTTGAAATTTTACTTTTTTTGGTACTGTAAAAATTCTTCATACTTGAACAACCATTTACAGTTACAATAATCCAATATGCTAGCTATTATCTGTATGTGATGATGTCTTATTTTTCTACAGACTTCAGTAAACTATCGAAACATTATTATTCATATTCAACTATATAATTACTCTAATGACAAATAATAATACTAATGATTTTTCTCGAAAGAATAAAAAGTGTAATTTAGGTGATATTGATCAAACACCATTAAGCGAAGATACACTTAAAAGGCTTGAAGAGGCCAGAGAAGACTGTAAAAAGGGGAAGCTATGTACATTAAAACAACTTAAGTCCGAGTTTGGATTAGAATGAATTACCAAGGTCTCTTCACTAATGCATTCAAAAAAGACCTCAAGTCAATACAGAAGAAACATCAACTTGATCTGAAAAAGATTATTGATGCAATTGAGGATATAATATTGATTGACCCGTATTCAGCTGACTTGAAACAACTAGCATGTTTTAATTATTATAGATATAGAGTTGGAGATTACAGAATAGTTTTCGATATAGAGAATGAAACTGATATAATTTTTCTTGCTGTCGATATGAGATCCACAATTTACAATAAATTAAGGAATAGAATGAATAAATGTTAATTCTTTCATTCTGTATCTACACTTTTTTTAAAGTATTTTAAAGATATTTCTTTTTCCTTACAAGCTATTACTATTTAATCAATCTCTTTGCAACTAAAGACAATATACATATTTTTCAATTCTAGTTTCTTGTGCTTTGTTAATTTAAGTTTAAGGATTTTTTTGGTAAAATAACCTGCTGAGAAAGCTATAAAGCAATTCTAATATCTGAATAAATGGTTCTATACCAAAACTAAGCTGAAGCTGTTAAGGAATGGCAAAATGAAACTACTCTCAATTTCAATATATCATCACCTTTCTTTTTCTTGACCAAGGTTCTTTGTATCTAACCAGAACAAAATAATTAACACTCATTCTAGTAGACAAATTTTCTGAATTGAAACTAAACTTTTATAACTATTGAATAACAATATTAAATCATGGGAAGATCAGAAAAAATCAAAGTTGAAAAACATATTAGCAAGTCAGAACTAATTAAAAAAATAAGACAACTAGAAATACAAAAAAAAATCTTAAAAAGACTTTATTTCATAAAATTAAGATATGATGATGTTCCTGTAGAAAAAGCATGTAAACAAGTTGGTGTATCAAAGACTGTAGCTTATGAATGGCAAGAAAGATGGAATAATGAAGGATATAGAGGAATAATCCCAAAATTTGCTGGTGGAAGACCTTCAAAGCTCACAAAAGAGCAGCAAAATGAAATAAAACAAATATTGAACATGAATGAAGATATAAGCATAAAAGAGCTTAGAGATTTAATATATAAAAAGTATAATATCAAATATAGTTTAAAGCAGGTTCGAGAAAATTTGAAAAAATGGAAAGATAGATAAATCATTTAAATTTTTGGCTCTGTAAATATGGATAATAGGCTATTAGATTATACTATAATGATGCTTTTTAACCTAAAAAATACATCATATCACCTATATACAAATAAATAACAAACAAAAGTTTTTTTTGTTAGAAAGGTTTAGTTTTTTGATATCAGAGCAAAAGAGAAAGTGTCCCAAAATATATAAATATCAATGTTGTTTTCAAGATTATAGATTTTAAAAATAGACACTAATATGGATATCAACTTCATATTAGCAATTAATAATTCCTATAGAGATGTTTCATCTCATAATTAAAAGAGGGATATTTAGAATATACTTAATCAATGTATTCATATAGAATGATTAATATTACAAGATATAATGTGCCCTAAGCAAACCTTTAGAGTACTTTCCCCTGATATCTATTGGTCAATAAAAACTTTTATCCTAGTTAGTGTAGTAGCGTTCACTTTAAGCTTGCTAATTTATTTATTATCAATACTACTCTTCTCACAACCTGAAGTAATAAGTGAAACTATTGAGACTACCGCCGAAATTTCATTAGCTAAAGTTACTACAACAGCACAATATTCTTCACTTATGATTTCTATTCTTTTATATAACACAATCGCAATGGTGGTTGCATGCACAGGCTCTGCTTTTATGTTATATATTCATAAATTGATTTTATCTGAATTCAAGGTACGACATGGTAGTAGATTTTATAATCAAATTTCAAGGATATTCGAGCAAGTTCTAAAGCCACTTATTTTACTATATATATGGGCTGTCCTAAAAATAAAGCCTGAGATTAGTAATATACTACGTTCAGAGTTAGATGAAAAATCCAATGATTCTATATGGTTCTGTTCAATATACAAGAAAGAAGATTATACCTTATTCGCATACACTGTTCCATATGCTGTCCCAATATTGGTACTTATTGCAAATGGAACATTGATTGGAATACTTTTCGCATACACTAATTTTATCAATGCTCATGCAGGATTTGTTGAACTTGGGTTAGAAGGAGCTATTATAGGAATTGGTTATGCATGGACGTTTTTTATATCATCTATAATCTTACATGGACTCATTGAAATACCTGTAATTCTTTTTGCAGTAGCTATAGGTTACAGGTTTGCTAAGATACAATCCAGTGCAGTTATAGAAAACAATATGTTCAGTAGCGATTATTACAATGAACTTAAAAAAGATGTCAATAAGATAAATGAAATCACAACTAATTTCCTCATGTCACCATATTTATGGACCTTTCTTATACTTGGATACATGTTTCTTGCAATGGCAGCATTCATTGAAGTCAATTATACCCCTTTACTGGCAGAATGGGCAATTGATCAATATTATATTTTAGTTCAAATGAGATATAGCTAACAGAAGTATACTTTTTTATTAAAAATAAGGAAAGGTTATTCTCAACTCAAAACCATTTTCTGCCTTAATTTCCATAATACCTTGAAGTTGTTGTACTAACATATTTATGATTTTTAGTCCCAATGATTCAACGTTTTGAATATCTATTGTCTCCTTCGCTCCAGGACCATTATCAATCAAAAGTAGCATAATCTTTGACCCCTCTTTAGTCAAAGTTAATGTGAACTTATTATTATCAGAATCTCTTTTAAATGCATGTTTTATTGAGTTCGTAAGAGCTTCGTTCACTATCAGACCTATGGGAGAAGCAGTCTCAAGATCGAAATCAATATTATCAATCTCAAGTTGAAGGTCTACATGAGACATTTCATGAGATTCAAGTATATGAGTTGTAAGGTCACTAATATAATGATTTATATTAACTTTGTTCAACTTATTTGAACAATATAATTTTTCATGTGTGATTGATATTGTTTTCAATATGTTTCTACAATTATTAATGAGTGTAATTGAATCTTCGTCTTTGAAATATTTGATTTTTAAGCTTAAAAGGCTATCAATTGATTGAAAGTTATTCTTGATTCTGTGATGAAGTTCTTTAAGCTGGATAGATGCTATCTCATAATTTTGTTCCTTATTAAGGATTGTTTCATCAGTTATACTTTTTTTTTCTGACTCGATATAGTCTAATAAAAATACCATTTGTGCTGGTTTATTATCCACATAAATTGTTGTCATCCCAACAAAAGATGTGATTGGTTGATCTAACATGGTCTTGAAATTAGCTTTAGAATAGCCATTAATGTTTTCAATTGACTTAATTTCTAAATAACCAAATTTATCTAAAAATTGTTCGTGTATAGGATAAGATGGATTAAAGTTTAATGAAAAAATATTGCCAAATTTTTTATTTGCAAATATAATATTATTGTTTTGAAGTACAATTAATGGAATTGGGAAATCATTATATTCTCCTAGGACACTATGGAATTCACATGAATCTTTTTTTCCACCTGAGCGATATAGTTGTTCAGAGGGAAAAACTCCAATCGAATTCCAAATACCTTCTTTTGTTAAAGAGTTATCTCCTTTCATTAGCTAGTCTCCATTCAATTACTATAATAACAAAATTTTTCTAGTGTTTTTTATATTCCTTATGTATCCATTTTATTTAACTGTTGGGTAAAAATATAACTACAGTATATCAAAATGAACTGTGCTATCTTAAAAATAGTTAACTAAATAACTCCAGTCTTAAATCACTGATATTGTACTGTTATATTGTAAATATACTCTAATTGGTAGTCAACTATACGTATATTATTTACCAAGTTATCGCGAATAAGTGATTTTAATTGTGATTTAGTATCATCATTACCATGTTTATAGAATCCTAGAATTGACATATCAGTCACATTCTCCTCAAGAAACCTTGTTACTGGAATATGTATTGAATCAGCCGCACAATAAGCTGAAGTAAGTAAATTAATTTCAGCTTTATATATATCATTTTTTGAATATGTAGATAAAACATATTTTGGGATTATTACATAATAAGTATCATTTGAATCATGGACAGCATACTGTAATATTATTGAATTAATTAACTCATTTTCATTTAGACTAAGAATCAGTTTATCGACTTGTGTTTCTTTTTCAATGATTCCCCTTTCCATGATACCTGTTCCATTTTCTTACAGTTTTAAATGAATTTTGCAAGTATAAAATGGTTTTGACTTTCATATAAATACTAATTTTTAAAAATCAATTCATTACAAATTAATATAAATTTAAGGAGTTTATTTGTATCATTTTAAGAAGAATTACTTTCATTGATGATAGATGTAAATAAATAAAATAGACGAAAGAAATAAATTTAATGCACATAAAATTAGTACAACATAGCATTTGAGAACAATTAATATGTTTGTATCCAAGAAAGTTCTTCATTGCTCATAATATCATGTGGTTTAAAGATTTTATTTGGCTCTTTTTTTAAATAAGCATCAGATATAATGTTTTGATATTCCAATATATTTGGATGTTGTGAATCATCATTAACTGATAATACTTTTAGTTTGATCTTATTATTTTCCTGTAGCTTTAGAGTGAAAAAAACCTTATCATCGTTGAAAAAAATACCTCGAAACTTAAATTCTGCAGCTCCATTTTCACAGATATATTGCTGAATTTCTTTTTTCATATCTACTCGGTTCTCACTACAGAGTTTATTTTGTGCGTTCATTTTTTCAACTTCCGTTCCACTTATCATATATTAATCCCGCTATATATAATATACGGGATTTTTGATCCGAATTACATAATTAAAAAGACATTTCGCTCGGATATAGTAAACACAATTTCATTCTCCTGAGTATACTCTATTTATCGAATTTGATTGCTATTTACCATAAGATCTCTAAAAAGACTTAATTTCTTAAGTTCAAAGTTGCAACTTATTTAATTGTTGATTTTAAATTTAATTTCTACTGTTTTAACATACCATCACAAAATATAAAACATTATATGCTAGTTATTACTTTAGTACTAATGCAGTTTAACTAGGGAACATAGTATTTATAATAATTATTTGAAAATTTGAGTGTGTTATTATGAAATTTAATTCTGAAAAGTTAAAAGAAAAAACTAATATTGATTTAAGTTCTGTAAAGATTAAAACTACTGTATATGTAGTTGTAGCTTTGATTGCAATATTTGCTGTTTCTGGTGTTTTGATTATAAATTCTGTTAATGAAATGCAAACTGAAATGGCATATGATGCTGTAATGGATGAAGCTGAGATATATGCTAATGATATTGATTCTGATTTGAGAGAGTATATGACTGCAGCTAATACCTTGTCAGCAACTCTTTCTCAATATGAGTCTAATGATAGAGATGAAGTTAATAGAATAGTAAGACAAATACTGCTCAATAACGAAAATTTTGACGGTGTTTATGTTGCTTATGAGCCCAATGCTTTCGATGGGAATGATGAGGCTTTTGTCGATGAAGTGGGCCACGATTCTACAGGTAGATTCATTCCATACTGGTATCGTGATGGAAATACAATTGAATTAGAGCCTTTGGTTGATTATGAAATTGAAGATTATTATCAATTGCCTAAACAGTTAGAAAGAGATGTAGTGACTGAACCTTATATGTATCAAGGTCAACTCCTATCAAGCTTTGTATCTCCGATAATTGTAAATGGGGAATTTATTGGTATAGCAGGTACTGATGTAAGTTTATTTTACCTTGACGAAATGATGGATGATGTAGTACTGTTCGATACGGGTTATGCGTTACTTCTTAGTAATGAAGGGATGATAATAACTCATCCAGAAGATAAGAGCCTCATGGGAACTCAAAATATAGCTGATTTTGATGACCCAATATTCGATGAAATACAGAGAGATGTAGCAAATGGTATATCTGGACAAGTATCAGGTATCAGCCCAGTAACAGGTGAAAATGTGGTTTATTCATACAGTACTATAGATACTGGTGAATATGCCGTACTAGCAGTAGTTCCTGAAAATGAAATGTTAGCTGGTGTCAGTGCATTACAAACACAGATAATAACTATATTCATCATTGCAGTCGGTCTAATGGCGCTATTAAGTTATTTCATAATAGGTTCAATTGCAAATCCTATGCGTGCAGCTGCCACACGAGCCGAGAACATAGCAAACGGCAACCTTACTGGACAAATTGACAAAAAATTCATTGGTAGAAAAGATGAGGTTGGAATACTCGCTACTTCATTTGGAACAATGCTAGAGAATCTCAATCAGTTAGTTTCAGGAATTAAACAAAGTGCAGATGATACTTCTGCAAGGGCACAGGAAATGTCAGCCACTTCTGAAGAAACCACAGCTTCTGCAAATCAAATCGCAGATACAGTGTCAGAAATTTCAAGGGGAGCACAAACTCAATCAGCTAAAGTAGAAGAAGTCGCAAGGGCAATGAACGATATGAATGATAGTGTACAATCAGTTGCCGAAAATTCACAAAAAGCTTCTGAAGATGCAGATGATATCAGTTCTAAAATACAAGTGATTGGTAACGCTTCACAAGACCTGTTACAGAAAATGAATGGTATAAGAAAGACTTCAGAAAAAAATGCAGCTGTTATAAGTCAATTGGATCAAAAATCGACTGAGATTGGAAAGATCGTTAATTTGATCACAAACATTGCTGACCAAACCAATCTTTTAGCACTAAATGCAGCGATTGAGGCTGCTAGGGCAGGAGAACATGGAAGGGGATTTGCAGTTGTTGCAGATGAAGTTAAAAAGCTTGCAGACGAATCTGGTTCAGCAGCAAAACAAATTGAAGAACTCATTACCGAAATACAGGATAGTACACATAATGCTGTAGAATCCATGAACGAAAGTAAGTCTGAGATTGAAACTGGTGCCAAATCACTTGACGAAACGGTAGAATCTATACAGGCAATCGTTTCAGATGTTAATGAGATATCTAAAATGGTTCAAGAAATCGCAGCTGCTGCACAAGAACAATCTGCATCAATAGAAGAAGTAACAGCTTCTGTTGAAGAAGTTTCTTCAATTTCAGAGGAATCTGCAGCAAGTACTCAAGAAGCATCTGCTGCAGTAGAGCAACAAACTGCATCTATGCAGGAAATTTCAAACGCTGCTCAAGAACTCGCTGAAATGGCTGATAAGTTGCAAAGAGATGTATCTTATTTCAAATTGAACTCTGAAGACGGAGAGAATGACAACAATAAATGAGGTTATTTTAAACATAAAATAACCTTATAACCATTTTTTGGTGAAGATTATGGAAGAAAAGACACTCAAAATCGATAGGAAAATGGATGAAGACGATGATAATGAAAATGTGTTACAATTAGTCATCTTTCAGTTAGGTGGTGAGGAATTCGCTGTTGATATAATGCAAGTGCAAGAGATAATAAGGATGCCAGAGACCACCAGAATACCGCAAGCACCCGAATATGTGAAAGGTGTAATCAACCTGCGTGGAAAAATAATAGTTGTAGTTAGCTTAGATGTAAAGTTCAACATCGAGGCTAAAGAAGTAGATGAAAATTCAAGGGTGATAGTGGTAGAGGTCGACGATACTATATTAGGTATGGTCGTTGATTCGGTAAGTGAGGTTATCAGATTACCTCATTCAAATGTAGAAAATGCACCTGATATCATTACCTCTAAAATTAAGGCCGAATATATTGAAGGTGTTGGTAAATTAGATGAAAGGTTATTAATATTACTAGATTTAAAGAAAGTTTTGCAGGAAAGTGAAATGGATCAGATTTCCAATATTAAGAAAAATACATGAAAAACGATCAGATTCAAGGGACTGATAAAAATATGGCAGATATAATGATTGTAGACGACGCGGCATTCATGAGGATGGTTATTAAGGACATTCTTACCAAGAATGGACATAATGTTGTAGCCGAAGCAGGTGATGGGCTTGATGCAATTGAAAAATACAAAGAAAGTAAACCTGACCTAGTTTTCTTGGACATAGTTATGCCTAACATGGAAGGTACTGATGCATTGAAAAGTATCATGGAAATCGATGAGAACGCTAAAGTGGTAATGTGTTCATCTATTGGTCAACAATCTGTTGTCACCGAGGCTATCAATAATGGTGCTCAAGATTTTATTGTGAAACCTTTTGATGCAACTAAAGTATTAGAGGTCATGAACAATGTTTTATGATTATCTACAGGAATGGAGAGTTAAAAATGAGTATGTCTGAATATTGTGACATGTTCAAAGCAGAAGCTAACGAACATCTCCAACAACTAAACCACACATTACTTGAATTAGAACAAGATAATTCAAACCTTGAAAATATAAACATAATGTTTCGTGCGGCACATACTTTGAAAGGAATGGCTGCAACAATGGGTTACAACAAAATAGCTGAAGTGACCCATGAAATGGAAAATTTAATGGATAGTATAAGAAACCAAGAGATTGACATTAATAGTACCATAATAAATGTATTATTTGAATGTTTAGATCAGTTAGAATTTGGTATTGAAAACATTGAAACTGAATGTGATATGGACATTTCAGCTATCTTATTAAGATTAAATGAAGTAAGTTCAAGTGCTGAAAAGCATGAACATGTTGCTGAGAATGTGACATGTGTATCTGAATCAATTGATTTGAAAGAAGATGATATTAAAAAATGCCAGTCCCTCTGTGAAGATAAAGATAGTTCAATATTCAATGTTCAGGTAACCCTTGACGAAACCTGTCTTTTAAAGACGGCACGTACAGGCTTAGTGCTACGAGAATTAGATAAAATGGGAACTGTTGTGAAAACAGTACCTTCTCAGGAAGATATTGATTCTGGAAACATAGATAATGAAATCAATATTGTTTTTGTAACTGCAAACAATGAAAATGTGGTAATTGAAAAGATAAGTAAAGTCTCGGAAATCAGTAATGTTAAGATAGATCCACTTGACCTTGATAATATTTTAGCTGCTGAAAAAACTGAATCCATGCCAAGTATTCCTTCAACACCCACTTCTACATCCAAATCGATGAAGAACAGTATGAATGAAGATAATGTTAAGTCTGTTCAAAGTGTTAGAGTTAGTATTGAACGACTTGATAACCTGATGAATATGGTTGGAGAACTTCTTATCAATAAGAGCAGATTAAACCAATTAGCCATTGAGCTTGAAACCAAAAAATTAGATGAAACCCTTGCAAGTCTTGACAGATTAACAAATGATATTCAAGTAGAAGTCATGGATGCACGAATGGTACAAATTGATCAAGTTTTTAATCGATTTCCACGTATGGTTCGTGACCTTTCAATTGAACAAAAGAAAAAGATCAGTTTTTTAACCGAAGGTAATGAAATCGAACTTGACAGAACTGTTTTAGATGAGATTGGTGATCCTTTAGTTCATCTATTAAGAAATGCGGTGGATCATGGTATAGAAACTCCTGAAGAAAGAATAGCTAAAAATAAAACAGAAACTGGATCTCTTAACTTAAAAGCTTCAAGGTTAAGAAACAATGTCTTGATCGAGCTGCAAGATGATGGTAGAGGAATTGATCCGGTTAAAATGCGAGATGTAGCTATCAAAAAAGGACTATTTGAACGAGCTCAGGCAAATGATCTTTCAGATAGAGAAGCAATGTATCTTATTTTCGAACCCGGGTTCAGTGCTGCTGAAGAAGTGACTGATATATCCGGCCGAGGCGTAGGTATGGATGCTGTGAAAAACAAGATAGAAGATCTTGGAGGATCTGTTGAACTTGAATCTGTAGTAGAACAGGGTACAACGATCAGGTTAAAATTACCATTAACTGTTGCAATCATACAGTCATTGCTTGTGAATGTAGGTGAAGAAACTTATGCAGTCCCAATAAACAATATTGTACGAGACGAAGTTATAGAGCAAGACGATATCAGATCAATTAAAGGTGAGAAAGTAGTAAATCTTCGTGGTGAGGTATTGCCTCTTGTGGACCTTCATGACGTACTTAGCGTCCCACATAACAAAGAAAACTATAGAGATAATAACAATCTATTAGTCGTAGTAGTAGAAAAAGCAGGTCAACATATAGGTTTAATAGTCGATAAACTTTTAGGACAACAAGAAGTTATTATAAAAACACTTGATAACAAGTTATTAAAAAACGTAAAAGGATTTTCAGGTGCAACTATTTTAGGTAATGGGAATGTAGCCCTTATCTTAGATGTTCCTACGTTGGTATGAGGTTTAAAATATGGCAGAAATGGATGAAATGACAAAAGGTGCGTTACAAGAAGCAGGGAATATAGGTATGGGACACCTTGCAACCTCGTTATCAAAAATAGTTAAAAGAGAGGTCAAAATCGATATCCCTGTAGTAGAGATAGTATCATTAGATGATATTTTGAATGAAAGTGAAGGAGACTCGAGAAATAAAATCGTTGCAGGTATACACGTTGATATTAAAGGTGATGTTAATGGCGGCATGTTGCTCCTGTTCCCAAAATTCTCTGCACTCTCATTCTCAGATATTTTGACTAAGAAACCAGTTGGTACAACTAGCATTTTGGAAGAAATACATATCACAAAATTAGAGAATATGGGTTTCCAACTATGTAGCTCTTATATGAAAGCAATCAATGAATTTATTGGTCTAGAACTTAAACTTCAAGAGACTTTAATTAAAGTGGATATGGATGGAATTACCGATTTCATTTCAGATGAAATGAAAGGACTGGCAGACGAATTCATAGTTATCCGGAACGAATGTTTTGTTCCATCCACCAACTCGAGACATAAATTCAATATGTTGTTTGAACCTGATGCTTCCGATACAATACTAACAGCTGTAATGCAAAAAATGATGGGGTAACCTGCATTACGTCAAACAGCTTCTAATTTTTAATTCTAATGTTAACTCTGTTAAAATATAACGGCAATGTTATATACTACTAATTATATACCTTTATTGTTAAAAAAGTCAAACGGAAAAGCGGAGAAACAAAATGGCCCCAAAATCGCAAATTGGTGAAGTACGAATCTTACATCGTCAAGGTAAATGTACAATTATCCAAATTGAAACTGATGAAGAGATAAAGTTATTCACATCATGCGAGATGGGAGATCCTGAGATTGGGTCAAAAGTTTTTATCGATAAAGAGTTTGTTGATGGTTTTGAAACTATCCTTGATATGATCCATGGAAATTGTTTAGGATATTCAATTGAGCCAATTAATAAAGATTAAACAAAAGCAAAGCTTAAATTATACGAAGTTAACCTAGCAAATCATCTAAGTTTCTCTCTTCCTTAACATAGAATTTTATAGTATCAATAAAAAAGTCTTTTTTTATGGCTTCTCTATAATATAGTAAATAGACAAATAATTCGAGTTCTCTTTGGCGTAGGCTCACTTCCTTTTTAATCTCATTGAAAGATGTAGGTTTTTCTCGAACTATATTATATATTGATTCGTACTTTTCTTTTATATAGTCGGGATAATCCGTTATTCTTAGCTTGAAAGTATCATAATCTTTACGAGCTAAGTCTAAGTATAATTTCAAACCAAATTCGGTGAGTTCCCATTCTGAATGCTTTGAAGACAATACAGATTCACGTACAATATCGAGATTATTAAGTGTCTCAACTACAGATTTTGTATTATTCAATGAAATACCAGTTATAATCGATAGTTTTGTGGTTGGTAAATTGTTAAATATGAATAAAGCATCTATAACCTTAAGTCCTTCAATCATTGTACGTACATCTCCTGATAAATTTACTTTATTTAGAATTAATATCAATCAGAATTTTCAGAATTGTTATTCTGGTTTAATTCTCCCTGACAATCATGCCTTGTTTCAAAAAGGTCATCTTGAGTGATTTTTTTATGACATTTTTCACATCTGAAAATAAGCTCTGCATTTATATATGAGGGTACAGCTTTTCGTTTGGCTGCACGCTGTAGTGCTTTATTGGACACTTTCAACGCAAAATCTAATCCATCCTTTAAATTAACAAGATATTTATTTTTATCATTATTGGTTTCATGTTTTATTTGCATGCAGTTTTCAAGATGTTTTTTAACAAAATAAGTTGTGATCAAGTAATTGGACCAATGAAATACATTAATACCATATTGTTGTTCTATAGCTGCACCTTTAGAATATATCTCATATGTTAGCTTTTCATTTATTTTAAAACCATTAACTAAAACATATTTACGAAAGAGATCTACGTCAAAAACCATTGTTTGTTCTGGATACTCTTGTTTGAACAAGTTTGATAGAATATTATTATTCAAGTAATCAACAATATTAGAATAAGACATTGATATCCCGGATTCGGTATTCTCAAAACTTTGCCTTAATATATATTCCGTATTCTTCTGATCAAGTAAACCGTTATTGATCAAGTTGCATAGAATACATTCAGTTAAATTATACCTTCTCTCTTTAGGACTTGGTATTACCTCATACTTATCAAAGTCAGAGGTTTGTGTCCTGTATCCAAGCTGTTCGAATATGTCCATATTATCTTACTACAAAGAAATATATAATGAATTAAATGTTTTATGATACTGTTATTCTAACAATAGGTAAGAATAACAATTACTAATGATATTATACATCACTATCTAATACTTGAAAGTGGGCAGATACATTAAGGTTACCTTCTGGAAGTTTAGTAAGGATAATCGATTCTACCTTTTGTTGGAGATAATCCATGAGTTTTGTAAGTCTATCAACATCAAGATACGTAAGTTCATCGAGGATTAGTACAGGGAACTTTTCATTTACCTTATATGCAAGATATCCACTTAACATTACTATTAAACCAACAACTTCTAGTTCTGAAGTACTGAGTGTCTGTAAAGAATACCTATCAGGTTTTTTCTCTTCCTCGCGTACCACTACTAAGTTATATTTGTCATTCAACACTTCTAATCTCACATTCTTGATATTCTCAAAACCAATTATATCTTTGATATGATTTATATTCTCATTAAAAGTGGTACGAACTGCTGACTGGAGATACTCTTTTTCTTTAACAACTTCTTTCTTTTTATCTTGTAAAGAGTTAAGCTTTGATTTTATGTTGTTTAGTTGATCTTGTTTGGTAGCAAGAGCCTCTAACATAGATTCGGTTTCATCCATTTTTTCTTTTAATATTCCATGCTTTGCTTTTAGTTCAATATAATTATTATTTAACCCTGTTTTTTTATCATTATGTTTTTTACTAACAGAGTCAAGTTTGTCTTTGAGTATAGTTAGATCCTGTTGATATTGTTCAAGTTTCTCTTTTTCAGTAACTAGATCAGATTCAAGTTCATTCACTTGTAAATATGTGCGATTTAGCTCAGACCTGTATTTATTATACTTTGATTGCTGTGATTCAACATCATCCAATTCTTGTTGAACCTGGTAAATTTGGTTTTTTATTTTATTATTCGTTTCAATAAGGTCACTTGATATTGAATGCAAGTGTTGAAGATGTTTTTTTAAATTCTCATCATCGGTTCTCGAACCACATGTAGGACATGTCTTTTTAGATTTACCTAGAAGTCCAGTTTCCAATAATTTCTCATTCATTTGTTCATTATACTGATCAATAATAGTATGGTCTGAATGTAGTGTTTTCTCAAGGTTGTCAATATATACGTTTACAGTATCTATTTTTTCCGTATTCTCACTTAATTTAGATTTGAGCATGGAATGTTGAGATTTTAGTTCCATGACCTTTTCAGGATTAAACTCTTTTAAGTTCTCTAATTCGTTTTCCTTATTCCTTACCTCTTGATTAAGGTTCTTTAACTGGAACTCTTTATTCTCAATACTAGATTTTAATTTTGCTATTGATTGTACTAGATTAGTATAAGATGATTTTAAGTCCATATATTGTTGATGAGACTCATTATCTTGAACATCATCGTCCTTTGAACTCATTTCAATCAGATGTATCTCTTTCTCCACTTGTTTTATTTGAGAATTTAATTCTCCTTTTTGATTGATCAATTCGTCTTTCCTTTTTAGCTCCGATTGTAATGTTTTCATTTCTTGTCGATATTTTTGGAGTGATACATTATATTCATGTTCCCTAGCCTCAAGTTCATCCAAATTAGTATGTTCAATTATTGCGTTTCTTATATCTCCACCATTCCTTATAGTAGTTAAAAGTGTGTTTGTATTGTTTCCAATAGCAAACCGGGTGATTAAGTGACCCATATTTTCATCAAATAAGTTGTCTCCTTTAAAATTAAGAGTGCGATTATCAATATATTCAAGTGATTTTACATACTCTATCCCATCACCATCAATTATCTTTACATAGCCTTTCTTATTGCCACTCTTTAAGAAATAGTTCTTATCCTTCACTAAACCATTTCTAATCATAAGTACCTGGAATGCACGCAGAAATGATGTTTTCCCAGTAGCATTAGGAGCCTCTATTACATTTAGACCTTTCTTAAAGTCAAGTTCATGTGACTCAATTCCCCCAATATTCTTGACTTGGATTTTAAAATTTTTTAGATCCATTTATCTTCAGTTTCTCCTAATAATTTGAAACAATATACTATATCATTTGATTATTATTAATATAAAAGATTAATGAATTAATAATACTAACAGTTTAAGTTACCTGTTTTCTAAAATTAAGTTTTAACTAGCTTCAGCTAATTTAGAATGTTGAAAGTAATTTTTTACTTTTTTAAATGCGTGCAATGATTTAAATATAATACGTGCATGTTCAACACAATATTTGTTTATATTTCAAATCCTGGAGCAAAGTGTTATGGGTTCAAGAGTAGTAAAAATGTCAGATTCCCAAGATCAAGGTAATGGCGTTAAGTGTATTGATGAAAATGTCACTGAATTTGAACCTACTTTGGTAAAACAAGTACGTAAATCTGGTGATATCTATGTTGGCAGAAAACATTCTGGTAAAACTGCATATATCTATTTCAAGAGAACTGAAGTCAATGATAACTTAAAAGGAGATGAGAGTGAATGAGAATTCCTTCAGGTATTGATGGACTGGATGAACTAATCGAAGGGGGACTCTTATCCAATCGAGTCTATCTCATCTCAGGATCACCTGGGGCTGGAAAGACCACTTTTGGATTACAGTTCTTGGTACAGGGTGCAAAGATGAATGAAATAGGTTTATACATAACTTTACTTGACAGCCCACATAACATTATTGAAGATTTTTCAAGTTATTCATTTGACCTTAATGCATACCTTCAACAAAACAAGATCCTATTCGCGGATGTCGGACCGAGATTAGATTATGGGTATATGGATGAATTAAATAGTATTTTTAGTGTTGGCAATGGTAGTAATAATTTCGAAACTGAAAGCGATGCACCTTCACCAGCATCTGTCTTTAAAGAAATTGAAACTTACGTGACGCAATATAATGTTACAAGGTTGGTCATAGATTCACTTTCTGCTATGAGATTCACTAAAAGCGATCGGATTGTAGAAGAAAAAGAAATTAGTAGATTTATTAGACAACTGAAACGGTTGGGTTGCACGACTGTGCTTTTATCTGAATTAAGTGGCCAAGATAGTTATAAAACTGAACAATATGCTGCTCATGGTGTCATTATATTGCACAGCTTTCTTAGAGATGATGAGCTTGTACGTGCATTTCAAATAGTCAAGATGAGAGGTACTAGACATCCTTGTACATTAATGGAACTCAAATTCAGTGATAATGGTCTGAAAATACATCATAATAAAATCTCTAGTAGAAAAACTAATTAGTATTCAAAAACGTTATAGTCGTATTTACAATAAATACTGTACTTTTTTAAAAAGGTAATTCTTGGAAATATAATGTATCTTATTAACAGTTAGATAATATTAATGCAAAAAATGATTTGTACGGTGAGTATACTCTAACTTTCATCTCAGTTTCAAACAAATAACATTTTCGATCAAAAACAAAACTACGATTGTCATTCAATGCTACTGTTCCAAAAAAATCAATCCAATCAAATTCTATATCTCTAAAAAAACAATTTAGTTTCGAGAATGATATGCTTCTCAAAAAATTATTATCAATACCTAACAGTTCTGAAAATTGGGAGTTAGCATAAATTAGTTCGGCATCTATGGGTTCACCTAAATCATTGACAACAAGTCTATTAAATGACGTTGCGATATTGATATTATCAAGAATAGATTTATAGATAAAACTTTCATTCAATTCAGTTTGCATACTACCACATAAATACTGTATAATATATTATGAAGATAATAGTTAAAAATCTTTTCTATTTAAATGAAAGTTCTTACTTATACAATAGCCAGTATTGTTATTTTTAGTATATTTAAAATAAAAATAAGGAAGCTTGGATGATTTAGCTATTAATATTATTTTGCTCCAATGTTGATTGGATCATCGATCACACTAAGATACTTATTATTAGAATATTCAAAGAGCACACGAGTTTCTTCAATCGAATTCCAGCCTTTATTCAGTGGTATAACTGTTAGTGTTCGTGTAACAGTTTCTCCTGGTTTAATTGTCCCAAAATCCAAGATAGGATCTTTGATACTTATGGTGGGACTATACTTAACAGCAATCTGGAAATTATTATATGGTTGTTTTGAAAAATTCTTTACCCAAAAATCAATATATGCTTTTTTGTTCACTTCATTTTCTTTAGATGGAATGATTCTGATGAAACGTTTTACCATACCTTTTTGAATCGGTTTTGCATTCCTTGTATCAAAACTAGCTTTTTTGGAGTTATTTTTCTTCTCTTTACTATTCACATACAAACCTAATAACAATAAAGCTACAGATAATCCAAACAATGGTACAGCATTATCTATCAGTGAATCTACTGGTGTTTGTTCAATTACAACTGAATCTATTTCTTCCTGTGTTATCATCATAGGACCATCAAAAGAAATCCTATTGATTATCCAGCCAGTACCACTCCGTTGAAGTTTGAAAAATAATTCTTTTTCAACTTCTCCCGAAAGCCTACCAGCAGCATTAAATTGGAGTATTGTGCAGTTAGTTGATACAACTGCAATAGTTTCCTGAACCTCTATTTCAGTGATTTCTACATTATCAATACTGTTCCTGACAAAACCATTATTCCGCATCTCAACTTCAATGCTCGCGGGTGCTAGAAGTCTAGTAGTACCTATAGTTGCCTCGGGTGAAAAACCTCTGCCACCTGCAAGCTGGAACGCATCATCAAAATCTCCTTCATTCACATGTTCCATGAAATCCAACACAACTTCTTGAACATCTTCCTCGTGATTAGGTTCAAGATCAATACAACCAGTACCCGTGAAAGATAAAATAACTAGTAGAGTGATTAGTATTAACCGATTTTTCATACAGGCACCTATTAAATTGATATAGTAAACAATGTTTTTATTTTAATTTTTCTTTTCTCTTCTATCTTTTTTTAGAGAAAGAATTGCTAATCCCATTAAGATGATGAAGATCAATCCTAATATAGGTAAAAAGTATGGATGTTCATAAAATGCTTTTTTGTTGACATTCACTTGTGTAGCGAATTCGAACGTAGTCTTGCCATCGATTACTGTAGAACTAATACCACTTCCACCAGTTAGCAAAACCCTTTCATTCTCAGTAGAGGTTTCAGAATCGTCTAATCCATGATAACTTATGAGTTCAAAACCTTCTGGTAGAATTATCTGTTTTTCTTCTATTGAAGGATGGCCTTGAATCCAAATGTGGTTCTCACCTGTCGAAATTGAGTCCACAAATTCAAACTGTATATCTGTAGTAACTAGGACATTATCATCAGTTTCATTGATATTACCTTCAATTTCACCAAGGTTCATTTCAATTGAAGTTAGATTTAGTTCAGTTTCACCATCATTTATAATAATATATTCCTTAAATTCATCTTCTTTGATATTGATATATGTTTCAATAAACTGATTAATCTCAGAACTATTAATAATACCATCATTGTTCATATCAATCAAATTTTTGAGCTCAATAGCATAAGTTCCAGAGTATTCTTCAATTATCTTAAATTTGATATGATATTCTTGGATATCTATATAGTTAGAATAAGTTGCCATTGAAGTTTCGAGTTCCATTTCATCCATATCGACATGGTTTACATCTGCAGTTACCGGTACTATTAATAACGTGACTAATAAAATGGTAATACTTATCAATAAAATCTTTTTCTGAATCATGACTAACACAAATTACAGTTTTTTTTGTTTATTAAATTTATGGAGATATTTAAGGGTATAATCCAACAATCATATTAACCCCATAAGCAGAAGGTGTATAAAATCTTGCAGAGACATCTGGCCCATATTCTGAAGAGATAACAATACTCATACGCGTCCTTGGGTTTAATTTAAGATCCGAACTTTTCAATTCAAGATCATCATAAGAATACAATGATGTATATCCAGAAGCATCCCTAGATACGGTTGCTACATATAATGAGATTAAGTCACCTTTGCTCATTAAAGGATCTGATTGCGAGAATGAACCATCTTCATCTCTGTGTGGATTTGCAGTGAAGAATAATTTTGAATTAGGTCCATCATTAGTAGTTCCATTGAGTAATAGTTCTAAGTTAGTTGAATGGTCAGTATCAAATCCTTCCATTGTGGTACCAAAAATTCTTTCATTACCAGCATAGACTAAAGTATTTGTTCGACTACCATCAGAAACTGTGATTATTGTCTGGCTTATATCAATTTCACTGGTACCTACATGTAAGCCCGCGTTTATCTTTATCATATCAATTGTATCTGATGGCCCACCTTGACCCCCAGTATCATTTGCACGGTACCCTTCAATGTTGCGAATCAAAATATTTGAAGATACTTCTTGGGTAGCTTGTCTGCCTGTTTGAGCTGCTTGTTCCTGCAAAATACCGGATGTTTGAATCATTACAGCTGCAGCTATGGAAGCAATTAAAATCATTGCTATAAAAATTATTAATGTCCCAATACCTATTTGAGCATCAGTATTTTTCTTAAACCCTAAGCTACATTTTCTGGTCAAACCATCCATCCTAGTAAAAATATATGATTTATATTGGGTTGGATAACATATAAAGTTTATGAATAGCCTATAGCTATGAAGTCTTATAGACTGAGAATAAAAGAAAATATTCAATTTAAAAATAAATGAAACAAAAATAGAATTTTTACTTTAAGTAAATAGAACAAAATAAAAATAGAGAGAAGTTCTCAATGAATGAGAACTCTTATGGATATAGCTTGACTATATCAGTTACACCATAAGTAGATGGGGTAACAAATGTTGCTTGTGAGATAGCTCCGGCTTCAGGTGTCATTACAATACCAACTTCTGTACGTGGATCGATTGTCAATCCGGTGTTAGTTAAAGTACCATCACTTGAGTCTGCTCCATCAATTTCAATTGAATAGCCTTCTCCTGATCCTTCTTCTGATGCACTTGCAATATAAAGATTGACAAGATCACCAGTATTCATAACAGGATTTTCCTGATTAAAGGATTCATCTTCATCACGAATATCATTAGCAGCAAATTCTGTTGTGGCTGCATCATCATCTGTCATTATTCTTTCTAGATTATCTGTCCAACTGTCATCATCTTTAACATGTTCTTCATCAATATAAGTCAATGTATTTGTTACACTACCATCAGTAATGGTTACAACCAATTGATTGAGATCGACTGGTGAACTACCTGCTTGAAGACCTAGTTGTAATCTAAGTAGATCAACAGTATCGGATAAACCATCATCAGTATGTGATGCTCTTACACCTTCGATACTTTTAATATCAATATTCGATGATACTTCTTGTGTTGCTTCTGAACCTGTCTGTTGTGCTCTCTGTTGTAACACTCCTGAAGTCTGGATAAGTACTGATGCAGCGACTGCTGCTACTAAGACCATAGCGATAAATATAATCAGAGTACCAATACCCACCTGACCTTTATTGTTCTTTCTAAAATTCAATTTTCTGTTTGCTTTCATAAAAAAACTCCATATTCTATTTGATATAAAGAAAATTATCAGGTTTGAATTATATATTTTTGGTATATGGGATAAAAAAAGATTCATATTATTAAAATATGAATCAAAACTTTGTTTATGGATATAGACTTACTATATCAGTTACACCATATGTAGATGGTGTAATAAAAGATGCTTGTGAAATAGCTCCTGCTTCAGGTGTCATTACAATACCAACTTCTGTACGTGGGTCTAATGTTAAACCAGATTCACTGTTTTCAGTAGGGAAATCCTCTCCATCAATATTTATTTGATGGTTTTCAGTATTTGCTTCTTCGGATGCTGTTGATATGTACATATTAACGAGATCACCAGTGTTCATAACAGGATTTTCCTGACTGAAAGATTCATCTTCATCACGTATTTCTCTTACTGCAAAAAGGTCTGTAGCACCATCTGTGGTTTGTAGTCTTTCTAAATTTCCATTTTCTCCACCAAATTCACTTGCTGGATCATTACCATCAGTATATGTCAGTGTGTTTGTACTACTTCCATCAGTAATTGTTACAACTAGTTGATTAAGATCTACTGGTGAACTGCCTGATTGGAGACCAAGTTGTAATCTTAACATATCTACAGTGTTGGTTAATTCATCACCGTTTGCTGCTCTGATACCTTCAATATTTTTAATATCAATATTTGATGATACTTCCTGGGTTGCTTCCGAACCTGTCTGTTGTGCTCTTTGTTGTAGAACACCAGAGGTTTGAATCAATACAGCTGCAGCAACCGCTGCTACAAGAACCATTGCAATGAAGATAATAAGTGTCCCAATACCTACCTGGGCACTAGTATCTTCACTGAACCGTACATTCTTATTTGCTTTCATAGTACAATCTTCCTATAATTTTATACAATAATAAATCTTATGATACATACACTTATTCTTTAATCATATATATATACTTTGGTTTGATTTATTTAACGAGTTTCTTATGGAAATGCAATGATCATGTTTAACTAAAGTATTTATTCCATAAGTCGATGGTGTAAAAAGTGGAGCCTCCTTAGAACATAAAGCTTCTGGGGGCTTAGGGACATTCTCTTCAATGAATCTTACCTTCTTACTTGTTCTCATAGAATCTTACCGTACAGTATAAAAATAATAGAACTTTTCAAGGATAGAGTCTTGTTACAGGATCCACTTCATAACGTGAAGGTGTAATAAAGCTTATGGTTGAAGGTGTACCTGTTTCATATGCAAATATGATATCCACCGGTGTTCTTGTATCCAGCTGCAAGTTAGAATTTTTAACCGTTGATAAGGCATCATCATAATTAGTTAAATTAATACCGGAATCAGAGCTTGAGGTGCCAATATAGATATATATTATATCACCTGAACTTATAACTGGATCTTTCAACTGAAATGAACCATCATCATCACGGATAGGATTAGCAACAAAATATGTTGTGATATTTTCCCTGTTTTTTAACAGATACTCCAAGTTTTTAGTAAAATTATCTTCATGTGAGTCATTGATATATTCTAAAGTGTTTGTAGTACTACCATCTGAAACTGTTAGAATTACCTGCCCCAAATCAAGTGAAGAACTACCAGGTCTAAGACTAGCTTGAATCTTTAACAAATCATATGTTTTGGAATAACCATCTTCATTTTCTACATCTAAATTGCCTCGTATACCATCAATGTGCATTATATTCAAATTAGAAGATACTTCTTGGGTAACTTCGGAACCCGTTTGTTGTGCTCTTTGTTGTAATACACCGGATGTTTGAATTAGGACAGCTGCAGCAACCGCTGCAACTAGAACCATAGCAATAAATACGATAAGTGTCCCAATACCAATCTGGGCACTAGTATCTTCATTGAAACGCAGTTTATTATTTGCTTTCATAGAATAAAATCTCCATCTACAGGTGATATTGTTTATAGATGAAATGTATTTTCCACTTACTATATAAGAACTATGGTTTGATTAATTTAACAGCCCAAGAAAGAATTACTAAAGTTTATAAGACATAAAGTTGCTTTATTCAGATATAAGTGCATTGTGAATAGATTGTGATTAGTTTCTTAGAAGTTGTTATCGTATATCATATATATTTGTAATCATAAGAGGGTAAAAATGACATCAGGTCTATTATTAAACGCAGTGATTTGTTTTGCAATATCGATTTCTGCTTTGACATTAACATGGCTACTAGTCAAGAATTCGGCTGATTATGATGCTAAAGCAAAACCTGCCTTATGGGCACTCATTTCTTTCTGGGTACTTGTAGGGTTCATATATATCCCAACTACTTTAAGAATGATTGCAGCATATCAAGGAAATACATTATTTGATTTAATTTTCTATCATTTAGCTTCAATTTTTTTCGCTTTTGTAAGTGTACCTATAATATTTTTTATCGTGTATATCGTAACAGGGAACAAAAAGGTTACATTCATAGTTTCCTTTTTTTTCACTATTGTTGGTATAATATATCTGTATATTTTGAGCACCTATGGTGTAGTAGGACCTGTAGTGCTGGATTGGAGTTCTTTAATAACAGTGAACAGTGATTTTGCAATTCATCTATACTTAGCTCTGCTTTTCGTAATTCCCACTGCAATGATATTAGGCTTATTTTTCCTAATGTTAATACAAAGAATTAAACTGGGTATATTATACAAAAAAGCTTTACCACTAGTAGCCATCTCGTTTGTTCTCGATTTTATCTTAATTGACTTTATTGTCATGATAGATCCGATGCAGCTCTTTGCACGCACGTTTATACTTATAGGTATTATTTTAGCATTTCTTGCATATTTCCCACCAGAAGTATTGAAAGAGGAAAAGTTTGATTATGAAGATATAGATCTCGAAATTGAGTTAGAGAGTGAAGTTAATGGGTCATTGGGGGACATTAATGAAAAATGAGATAGATCCTGAGTTTGAGAATGATGTTGCTAATTTCTATCAATCCCTTGGAGTTAATCAAGGACCGGGAGATATACAATATAGATTAATTCTAAAAGTATTAGAGAAAAATAAAGATAAATCAACTGAATTCTCTGATATAAGATATTATACTGACGAGTTTGCTGAGAGAGGGAGTATCGGAAGTAAAATGAAAACTGTTTTTTTACGAAATGAGTTAGCAGTGAAGATCAAACATGGTGGATATAAAATTACTGATAAGGGTCTAGTAGCTTCAAATATGTTGAAATTATCCACCATATTTTATAAGGAAGTAACTAAGTTGAGTAATATAATCGAAAGAATGCCTTAATATCCACATTTTTTGCCACAATAAAAGCTACAACTAAATTAGAATACCTTATTAACTCAAATATTCGGTGATGCTTTGAACAATAACATGTTGCTTGTTTTCACATCTACTTTTGTAATTGCAATATTAGTTGTATCTGTTGCCGGGTATATATACGAACCATATGATATGAAATCAATACCTCCCGAAGAAATTGTAGATTATGATGATACTGAACTAAAAGTCCATTTTATTGATGTAGGAATTGGAAATGCAGTATTGATATCATATCAGAACAAAAATATGTTGATTGATGCGGGGGTTGATGAGCTTGGTACTAATATCATCCCATATATGTACACCTATGATATAACAAGGCTGGACTATATGATACCGTCTTCACATGATCAAGAAAACATTAATGGAATGATAGGTATTCTTACAACTATGTTAGTGCAAAAATATATGGATAACGGACATGTTCTGGATACACAAAGTTATGAGTCACTTTATCATATGATAGATGTCACTAGTACTAATAACACAATTTTGACTAGAGATGATACTATAGATTTTCATCCAGATATTGAAATTACAGTATTGAACCCTGAGGAATTAACTGGAAACTTTGCTAAAGATAGCATCGTTATTAAATTGACTTATGAAGATATTTCATTTTTATTTATGGGTGAGGCAGGCTTTGAGGTTGAGAATGAATTAATTAAAAATGATTATGACCTTGATGTTACTTTTCTGAAAATAGGTCAGTATGGATCTAAGTATTCCAGTAGCGATACATTTTTGGAATATGTGAATCCTAGTTACTGCATAATACAAGAAGGACCACATGAAGATTATGTTAGCCCCCATACTGAAACAATGAATAGATTAAAACAAGCTGATACCGGTATTCTGGATAATAAGTTTCATGGCAATATTGTAGTCACCACGGATGGTACAAATTATAACATTTACACACAGAACGTTTTGGATCATCGTATATTCCATTGACCGGGTATAAAAAACGAATCTAGATTAAAAAAAATATTCAAACAGAGTCAAATTGAGAAAAGATAAATAATTATATCAGTTTTCCTACATAATCATGAAATCAATTTCAACTACATCTAGATAATTACTATATTGAAGCAAAAAAATATCAAAATATATCACATTTAAAAAAATGTTCAAAGTCCATACATTTCGCCTAGTCCATGTTTTACTTTAGTCATTTCACGATCGAGTGTACCTAAAACGTTCTTATCAATCTTTCTTCCACTTAATCTTTCAATAAATAACAATGATTTAGTGTGATCCTCAGGCAATAGCTTCCACGTGGGTTTCTCAATATTATAGTCAATACCCCTTGCATATGCCAGTATCTCTAACCTTACATCTTCACTAATCCATCCAATATCTATATAGTAATCTAGTGCATCCATTAGATTATTTCTACCAACTTTCTCTATCAAAAACTCAATCCAATTAAGTAAGACAATTACGCGTGTAGGATCGGCCTTTATTGTTTCGAGTTTAACAAGAGGTGTTTCTATAGAGGTGATGTCTTGCTCGCTGCTCATATCAATATCATTTAAGGGTTTTTCGGAAGACAATATTGTTTCTATCCTATCCAATCTTTCTATTATACTTGAATTGAGTTCATTGATATCTGATAGATTATCTTTATTCTCCTCAATTTGTTTTGTGTTAGTTTCAAGTTGAGTATTGATATCATTTACATTATCATTGAGCAGAGATAAGGCTTGTGAAAATGCATCCAATTTCTCTTCAATCTCAGAAACCTTACTTTCAGTATCCTCAGACATTCCCATATGATCAAGCTGATACCTTAAAGATTTAATTTCATTCTTCATTTCGGATGTAGTATTCCCAATATCATTAATTCTTTTTTCAGCTTTATCAAATCTTTCAATTGTGTCCCGGCCTGATTCATTATCACCAACAAAAGGATTTACTTGATTTGATACTACTTCATAAAGTGATAAGAGCTCAATTACACTTTGATCTATCTTATCCACTGATTCCTTGATATCCTTGTTCTCCCTTTCCATCGTTTTAAAGCTCATTTCGAACTTGGATATCTTTTTTTCAAGAGTATTGATCTTGGTCTTATTCTCTTCTATTTCCTTTGTGTTAGGTGCAGAAGTTTGGGGCGAGTCGGGATTGAAACCATCCCCCATACTTTCAGAGAATTGATTGAAATCAGGTAAATTGTTAGATTGATTTTCATTCAAATTAGGTTCTGATAAATCAGGAACTGATCCAAAATCTGGAACATCAGTATCAAATGGTACTGAATCTGATCCAAAGGGATCTTCACCATTTCCAAATGGGTCATTGGGTGTGGATGAATCTCCTTTATCTTTATTAACTACTGATTTCAATGATTCTAATTTAGATTTTAGATTGACCATAATCCCACTACAGCTTTTTTAACCTTAAATAATAAACATATGTTGACTTTTCTGTATAATGTATGTTCATATTAGTTAAATATATTTTTGTTTAATTTATAGTGAATGAATCAATTGTATTTTTCTTCGTATATCTTCTTAATCCAATTAATTTAGTTTTCGGGTGGCTTATATTCGTTCTTGGAAGAGGAAACCATCTGTTGCTTAAGATACCATGTAATGAATTCAGTATACACTATAACAGATATTAATGCTGCCCATGCAAAGAACAATATATGAAAGTTTGTTATCTGAACCAGCCCTTCAAATAATAAAAGATGTTCGTATGAATAAAATTGTAATGATGTTGCTGGCAATATTAAGACTGACATTAAAGGAACCAATATCAATACAAGAGCTGCAACTATTGTGGAAACTCTCACAAGTATAAATAATGTAATCCCAATAAAAAGCATATATATGAATATTGATAATAATGTTATTTCCATATTAAATACTCCAATCTATTTTAGTGTTCTCATGATAGTTAGATACGCCATAAGTGGTACAGTTGAAATGAGTACGAACATTGAAATAAATATACTTATTAAAAATCCGAAGCTGTTCCATCGACTTACTGAAATGTTCTCATCATCTATTTGTTCAATAGAAGCTGCAGTATCTTCATTTACATTAAATTCTATTTCCTCTAAATGTACAGTTCTATATTTGTCATTAAGCTCATCATAATATTGTACCTCTAGTTCAGGAATTGTATGGGTTCCAGGTTCAAGTGGATTAATGATATATGTGAATCCATGAACTTCACCTGAACTTAAAGAACCTTTCCAGCTTAAATCACCATAAAGTAGTTCCATACCTTCTCCTATTTCATCTTCAAACTCTATATGACCAACTGATGTTCCTCTATTTTCAAGATGAATAGTAATAGTTATATGTTCATTTATTTGGAATTCATCGTGTGTGAGATAACGATCAGCCTTTAGCTTAACTCCATGTAAAGTAAAGCTAGCACTTGAACTTTTGATCCTATACATGTTACCATTATGTTTGAGTTCTAATGTAGCAGGTTCAAGTTCATATTTACCTGGTAAATCAGTTTTTATTTTATATGAAAGTGTTAGATTTTCATTAGGTTCAAGATTCAATTCCCAGTCCAGATCAGAACCCTCAACTAAACTAATATAATCTGGAACTGTATCACTAATTATTATTTCTTTTGCAGTTGGTGCAAGATTGTCTATATTTATAAAAACTTCAAATTCGGAGTCATTTAAGGTTGATTCTCTTGGCCTAACATCTTTCTCAATACTAATATAGCCAGGTATTTTTGTAGTACTTGAATTCGATTTACTTACCCTTTTATTACTGTAAGTATAAGCTATCAAATTCCCCTCGATATCTAGCAATGTTTCTTTTGGGTCAAGTACACCATCAATTTCTATTAGTTCTTTGTACATCTCTGAAGGTTCGAGGTTGGAAATCGTTATATCATCTCCAAACTTAACATTATTCATTTCAAGATTAAAATCAATGTTTCTTAAAGGAACATCACCAGTATTCTGGATAATTAAATAATAACTTATATCCTCTCCAGGCTTATAGCTCTCATTCAAACCTTCAAAATATATATCTATTTCAGGTACTGGTCTATCATATAATTTGACTCTAGTACTGTTATCGCTGTCACCTATTTCAACTACTTCCAAAAAATAGTGGCCGAATATAATCTTTGAATCGTTCTCATTCAGTTCAACTGATTTTGATTCTGATTCGTAATTAATTAAAATTCGAACTTTTCCTTGATTCAATTCAATCAATTCAAATTGAAGTTCATTTATTTCTTTCAGTACACCTTTTTCAAGTTTCACGGATTCCAAATATAGCCATTTTGGTTCTTCAGTTAACAAATAAAAATCAACTACTAATTCATCTTCTGTTAAACTTTTTACTTCTACTTTTATCCTGTTAGAAACAATAAAATCACTATGTATATCCGTATCTACTTGATATGCTCGTTGAAATCTATCATTATCATATAATATAAGTGTAGCTTTACCTTCATCAAAAATAATTTCATGTAACTTGAAAGTATAGCTTTCAACCTCAACTTTATCATTGTTTTCAAGTTCAAAAGTTCCATAGAATTTCCAAGTCTCTTCGTAATGAATTGTATCATTTGCCGTAACTGGGACAGATACCAATAAAGCATAGAGGATAATTAAAATGGAAATAAAGAAATATTTACCACTCATTGTTGGATAAATGTTTACATTACTATTAAATTGTTACTATTAAATAGAGTTATACAACCGTACACCTTTCTTAATATTAGCAACTTCACGGTCTATTAGAGTTAAAACATTCTTATCAACTTTGACACCAGCTAACCTTTCAATGAACCAAATGGATCTAATATGATCATCTGGAGTTAATTTCCAAGTAGCACCGTCTGCAAAGTAATCAATACCATCAGAATACCTTAATAACTCTAATCTTACTTCATCACTTATCCAACCCATCTCCACATAATAAGACAAAATATCTGTCATGTTATTCCTACCAACAAGACATAGTAAAAACTCAAGCCATTCCATACATAATTTCATGTTATAAGAATTTTTATCTATATGGTCAAGGTATACATTTTGCTCAAACGACGGTCTATTATTCCTTTTATTCTCAGAGTTCTTTAACTCATTATTAACATGTTCAATAAAGTTGTTCATTTCTTCCTGTAATTTATTAATATCTTCCTTAAAGCCTAACTTCATTTCATTGTTACTATTATGCACTTCAGATAAATCGTCGAGAATCATAGAAATACTATCACCTATCATTTCCAAAGATTGTTTTGTATTTTCTTGACTCTTTTTTAAATTATAAGTGGTATCATGAAGTTCATCTATATGATCAATTTTAGATACCTGCTCCGTTAATTCATTAATGATAACGTTATTTTGTTCACTAGTTTCTTGTAAACGTTCTTCAAATAAAGAAAAAGATTTTGCGCTTTGTTTTATTTCAGTTTTGAGAATATCCACAGATTCTTTTGTATCCTTACTTTCCTTATTGAACTCATCTAAAGTATTTAATAATGCGATCAAATGACTTTCGAGACCTTCTGTTTTTGTATTAACAACATTTATTTCAGATCCAATCGTAGATTCAAGCTCTTCTTGTAATTGTTCAAACTCATGAGGAATACTTTCAAGTGATGAAACCGTGTTTGCTAGAGAATCTAATTCTTGTTTTAATAATAGCAATTCATGCTTTGTTGAACTTTCATCGATATTTTCCTTAACAGTTTTTTCAGTATCAATGTCATCCAGTTCTTGTTTCACATCTTCGATTTCAACTGACCTATTATTCAAATCCTTATTTGATTTTCCCACGTGAGTACTTTCTTCCCCATATTGGTATTCAGGAACTAGTTCTTTAGCCTGTCTTAGAAAAGTTTCTTCTGCATTTTTTGTTACTGAATCTTTAGACACACCATGAATACTCCTGAATTCATCGATTTTTTCTGGATATGATGCATCTAAATCGTTCTCATTTTCCTGTTTAGGTGGAAATGATAAGATATCGCCAAGTTGTTCATTTGGAGTGTGGTTCAAATCTTCAGATTGTTTACTAATAGGAGTATTAAATGAAATAGAGTCAGAGCTTTCTTTCTTTTCTTTCTTAAATGGATATAATTTATCCGTATCAACAGTTTCATCTTGATTGTAAATATCGTCAAATAAGCTAGGTTCCTTTTCAAATAACGGATTTCCTATCTCCGAACTAGTACTTTGTTTTTTATACAAATCTTTACTAATATCTTCCATCCTATCTAAAAAGTTTCTACTCCCTTTTAAATTACTTACAGCCATTTTGAAAAAATTCTTGAATTTGCCAGCAACTTCATCTAAAGTTAGATCACTATCAGTGTCATTCAAATCAGGCTCTTCCGTTGTTGTTGAAATATTTTTATTTTCTTTTCTAGTGTCTGACATGAAATGATTTCCAGGAAAATGTTTGGAACCATCTGAAATTTTAGACTCAGTATCATTTCTGACACTTTGTTGATCTACCATATTTTGTGGTGATTGACTTAACTGACCTAAATCCATTGAGGGGGTGCTACTAAGTTGCCTTCCAATATCATTTGTACCTAACTTTTTTAAATATGCCTCAATTTCATCTAAACTTATATCGTAATCTTGTTTTTTAGATAGAGTATCAGTAGCTTTTTCTAAAGGTTCGGTTCTAGAGACAGCTTCTTCATCTTTTGAAGGTTCATCTGATACTAGGTTGTCATTATCAAATGAAGTGTGTTTGACTTCATTCTCTTCCAGCCGATCATATGCATAATTGCAACCTATATCACCTTTTGTCTCATAGTTTTCATTCAACTGTTCATTTTTTCGTGATAAATTGGTAATTGGAATTGAATGGCCGATATCATTCTCTGTTATTGCAGCACTGCTCTTTTGGTTAAATTCGGTTTTATCTGCTTGAACCTTGTAATTACCTATCTCCTTATCTGACCTTATATTTGGATTCTCACTAGTTAACATATCTTTAGCAACCTGCTGAACACCCTCATTCTTATCAATCATATCATTACCTATTTCATTATTTCCAGATATTCCAGCGTGTTCTGATTTCAAACTTGAAAGGCTCTTTTCAAGGTTTTCATTATCTGACCCAAGTAAGCTTTTTCCTATTATACCACTATCATTTCGATTTTCAATAGAATCAATTTCATCCAAATCATCAAGGAATGTAGGAGTCGATGAGATATTCTTATTATTCTCTTCAGTTAAATTTTGATTGTTATTACTCTCACTTAATTCATTACCCGAAGCTATTTTATTTATACCTTCAATATCCCCACTTTCCCATGAAAGTTGATTGATACCAATCTTTTTATCATCAATCTTCCTATTTTTACCATTTGACGATTCTACCATGATATTAATCCTCTGGGGTTTAATTAAATCAAAATAAGTACATCTGGACCTTAATTATTGATGACAATATTTTAATTAAATTCATATAAATGTTCTGTTATCTAGATAAATATTTAAAAACTCAGCCAACCTCTGATATTTTCAATTAAATTTGCAAAAAAACCATTTTCATTATTTTCTTTTTCATCATAATGTGCTTTCTCTTGGCTAATATCATCAATATCATCATCTGAGTTTTGGTTCTTTGATGATGCTTCATAATAATTAAGTTTACCAGATTCCAGCCTCAATCTTTCAGAATAAAAGTTATACTGATTCCCACGTGTATCTGTAGCTATAGCCTTTGTGGCAGGGATGACTAGATTACCTGATTCTGTAATTTTAACAGAGTATTGTAATGTATCTGTTTCTTCAGGTTGAATTACACGATTTAATTCTGTTTCACCATTTACAAGCTCAAAGAATTCAGGGATTTGCTCTTCTATATTAACATTTGCTGCTCGATTACCGCTATTCATGACCTCTAATTTTATGTCTATTATATCCCCAACATCTACATTAGTTTCTGAAACTATCTTCTTAATATCAATCTGGGGCCCATAGATAGTAATTTCAATATCTTCTGTTACCTTTTTATAAGTCACACCAAGATGAGTTAAATATAGTTCAAAACTTGGTAAAATGAAGTCCCCAGGTTCAAGTGACCTTAATGAATAGCTTATAGAATATTTTTGATTCGGCCTTAGTTCAATATCCCATGATATATCTTTATCAGGATCATAAACAAAGTTTGATGGATGAGAGGCAACAACTTCGACATCCTTGAAATGAATATCTTTTAAATTTTTAATGTCTATATCTATATATAGTCGTTCATCCAAGTGTACTGAACTACCTGATGCTACACTAAAATCAACTGTTGAATTAATCCAGCTATCCTTTCTAATTTCAAGATCTTCTTTTTCTTCTTCTTCTAGTTCAAAAAACTCAAATTCGGCATAAGGAGATGTTATGTTAAGTCCTGTAACTATTTTAGTCACATTCAGTTCAAATCTATCTTTGAAGGTTATATTATTTTTTTTTTCAGGGTTGTTTTTAGAAAGTATACCGTTCCAGCTATTGCCCTGGTCGTCCTCAACCAAAACAATAACATAATCTTCATTCGAATACTTCTTTATAGGTTCGGAGAATTCTAGTGCCCTAATTGAAAAATTATATATTTCATTCACTTCACCCCAATATAACTTAAACTCATCTATCTTGACCCATTCAGGTTCAACATTATCTTCGTCTTCAGCATGCACTGGACTTGTTAGAACTATAAATAAGAAGCAGAAAATCAAAACACTTGACCTTAACAAAGATTTATTGTCCATTAGACGACCTTCCATGAAATAATTTAGTTGTACCAAACATTTAAAGTATTTTATACAATAAATAAGTTTATGTTTATATTAAACATATTAAATGATAAACTATTTAAATCACTAACATGCACTATATTTAAAATAAAATGATCTCGAGGTAATCTTATGACACAAGAGCAAGGTATTGCTAAGGTCGAATTGAATTATATCACAAAAGCTGTAATGATGGGAAACAGTTTATACTCAAATGATTGGCAGAAAGGGGTTATGTATCTTACTAATATGAATCTGTGGTTTTCTATGGGTGAAAAAGGATGGTCCACTATTCCATTAAAAAACATTACCATGATTGGACGAGAGGTTCCAGATGCTTTAAAAATGAAAGCACAAAAGGCTACTGGAACAAATAATGTTCTGATTGTTGACTATATTCATCCATCAAGTGTAAGCCAACAATCTAGTGCAGCTTCTATAGCCCTACTTGCAGGAAGTGAACCTGTGATAAATTCACTCAAAGCATACTTAATGCCACTATGTGGTCAAGTATCCAAGAAACGGACTATTTCGGAAGTTGATAAGAAATTAATGTATATGTTTTATACCGGTGTAACAGAATTTGATAAGATCAATTTCTTAGTAGGTGTAGATATCAGTACTCTAGAAGAAAGTTTTGAAAACCTTAAAGAAAATGGTTTATGTGATGGTTCTAAGAGCCTTACAACTAAGGGTATGTCACAACTCAAAAAAATGATGGCATAAATGTTTGCATTAAAGTATAAAAGTACATAGTAAAGCAATTATCCAAGTTAAGACATAAAATACTAACATAAGTAAACTACGAGGAATTACTATATGAAAGAAGAGCTATCAAGTATTTTTTTGGAATCTTTATTAGAACTAGAAGGAGAATATATCCGTGTCCTTACCATTAGATCAGAATATCGTGGCATGTGCAAGCAAATTAACCCTGTGGACCATAGTTTATTGCTAAAAGAAGTTGTTGAAAAAAGAGATGATGGGTGGGTGGAAATAAGTAATCTTATGTTCATCCCTGGTAAATCAATCATAACAGCATATATAGACACCACATATCCATTTGATACACATGAATCACTTATTTTATCTGTAAAAGATGGAGAATTAAATGATTATGGAGTACATGGTGAAAAAGAAGAAGATAAACATAATACTGATGAAAATATTATGAATTAAAGTTAACTTTTAAGGCTTTAAAATATTTACACTTATTTTTTTTTAAACTTACCATCTGAAGTATTGCCATTTCATTAGCTCCCATATTCTAATTTTAGTTTATATAATAATACTACTAGATAAAATAAGAAGGAGATGAGGTATTAAGTTCATATGAATGAACTTAATAAAGCAAACTTAGGACATTAGTAGAATATACCTATTATCAAAATATGCACCCGGTGTATTTATTTCAAATGGTACAATAGAACCTGCTTCTGGTCTTATCTGAAATGATAACTGTGATCTTGGTTCAATGCCTTCATATCCAGATTCTTGTGTTTGGAATACACGTCTCATATCAATCGTGATTTCCATTATATCACCAGTCCTTAATACAGGTTGGTTTGCAACAAAGTTACTACTATCTCGAATCCTAATAGGGCTTACTGAAAAATAATTGCCATTAGGTACATGAATCGTTTCACCGGCTTCCAAGTGATTATATCTAACATTAGTCATCCTTGAGCCATCTGACAAATAGATAATTAATTGTGAGAGATCAATATCCTGACTACCAGGTCCAAGTGAAACTGATACACGCAGTGTTGTTATATGACCGTGTTGTGTAGAACCTCGAGGATTTATTTCACCTGATTTAAAATTTTCATTTCCATTATCCTCAAGTTTATCTCTATCATATGCAATTCTGAAATTAGATTCTTTTAAAATTCTAGCCGAAAATTGTTCACCCGGTTTTATTCTATAGCCAATTTCACCATCCGAATCTTCATAATAAATTGTTTTATCCTCAAAATATTCAAAGTAATCTTCAAACCAATTGTCAAGGTTATCTGAAATTGCTGAGTTCTTATCAAACGCAATAAAAACATCGTTTTCTCTGGGGTCTTGATCCTGATCAGGTACTTCACGTTTGGAAATCCATTCAACCTTTGAGCTTGCTGGAATACTAATATTATCTAAAGTATCTCCATCTTTATTTACTAATTTAATGTAATCATTATCTTCTTTAATGTATATAGTTGTATATGAAGCTCTTTCGCCCTCTACTCTATCAACTCTCAGATTTGATGCTACTTCTCTAGTAGTCTCTTGACCCGTTTGAGCTGCAGTTTGCTGTAAGACTCCTGACGTTTTTATCAATAAAGCTGATGCAACTGCTGCTACCAGCACCATTGATATGAAAATGATAAGCGTCCCAATCCCAATCTGTGCACGCTCATCTTTTTTAAATTGGTGTCTCTGATTTGCTTTCATGATAAATAATCTCCTTCAAAATACAAGCTTAATTAGTATTAATTAAGCATAATTTCGTTATAAACCTATTTATAAGTATGGTTTGAAATAATTAACAATATTATACTAAAGTAACTTTACATATAAACGTATCTTTTTATGATTCTCTAGAATTCAATTAACTTATTGTTAGAGATATATATAAGAAAAATCTTTGATAGACCAAATTTCTAAAAATGAGCATTTTACATCATGTATTATTTTGCATGCTTTTATTAAACGTTGATTACATTTTACTTATTAAGACTAAAGTTTAGTATATACTAAATTCAATGTTGTTTTTTTTGTGCTAGAGTCTTTGATTATGGTACTAACTGTAGTTTCACATCCTTTAATTCAGGGTTGCCATATACATTTAAATTTAATTTCAATCACTTTACAACATAGATTAAAATGTAAATTAACATAACTTTTAAAACTAAAAATTAAAACTATCTTTTAATTAGAAATATTAATTAATAGATATAAAAATGTATAAAATTAAAATAAACATTAAATAGCAATTATATTAGTTTTAAAAGTAATTATTAATTTTTATTTAGTTAAAAAAGTTAAATTATGAAATATATTAACTAATAAAGTTACATTAAGTTTTATAATTAAAATTAATGTCATATTTAAGTTGAATACATTTCTTTACATGTAAACATATACATGAGAATAATAAGTATAGATCTAAAAACTGCTTTCATTACAGAAATTTGATATAAATAAGCTAATTAATTAGATTATAACACATTCAACTCTTTATACTAAAAGTTAAGTTCCAAATAGAGTAATTAATATATAGAAATCAGGCTTCAGTGAAATATTAATCTTTAAGTCATTGGATCTTTTGATATTGAGTCCACTTTGCCTCATATAAAAATTTGTATTATCTATCCACCTATATTTTGACAATGTGTTGTAATTAAGTTGCTTTAATTTATTTAGATTTTAATTAAGAAGCTTGAATGAAATTAATATATCTATTTTATCCAATTATAAAAATATATTTTACTTATAAGATTTTTAAACTGAATATTATTCTTTTTAAAGACTAATATAACTTTTATCCTATTATTAAGTCATAAAAATAGATTTCTCAAAATTATAAATTCATATAGTTGTTAAAAATAAAGAAATGTTTATTTAAACAGATTAACAGTTACTTATAAATATAAGATAATATTATAAGAGAAATTAAGGAGGTATCATGACTATGAAGTATATAGAATATTATTTATCAATTCTAACATTTTTTCTAGTCTTGGCTATAGCTTATTTAATTGGTAATGCATTAAACATAACTTGGTTGATGTTCTACTCATTTGCATCTACATCTACCAGCGGATTTGTGTTTGAAGCTGGTATTTCATGGATACCAATTATATTTGCGCTTATTATAAGCTATATAGCTTGGAAATATGAGTTTACACGTTTATATTATTGAATAGCACCTGTAAACTCATTTTAACTTTTTTTATTTGTTTATTAAAATATTTAGCTAAAAATATGTAAGATATAACTTTACTGCATCTTTTTTTTTTAATAAAAACCTTTATTGTACCTAAAAATTGAATTAAAAGAGACTTGACTATGTCCTATAGTATTTAGTTAACTTTATGTAATGCATAATAACATCAAATGTTCATATCTATAATATTTGGAGAAAGAACAATGTTAGGCATATCATCATTTTCCTATAGTAACAAGACACTTTCTGAAGCACTTGAAGTAATTGAGAATAAAGTTGCTTGTGCTGAAATATTTTGTGAAGGAATGCATGATCTTTTTAAGTATACAGAAATACCTTTATCTTATAATTTGAAATATGCAGTGCATGCACCATGTAGTGATCTAAACATAGCAAGTATCAGAGAGCGAATTCGTAAAGCTAGCATCGGTCTCGTAGAAGATGTCGCTTATCTCTGCCAACAAATTGGTGCAGAAGTGATGGTATTGCATCCAGGTTATTTCAGTTATTCTTGCGACCTTCCAGCTGTCATGAAAGCACTTGAAACATCACTCGATGAAATGGAATATATTAGAGAAGAGACTGGTGTGCTGATATGTTTAGAAAATATGCCAGCTGATTGGAATTGTTTTGTGTTCCAGAATCCAGGTATGGACTTAAAGAATCATGGTTTCACATTAGATATTGGACATGCTAATACTACAAATGCTTTAAATGATTTTTTAAAACAAACAATATCACATTTACATATCCATGATAATAATGGTACCTCTGATGAACATTTACCCGTTGGAGATGGAAATATCGACTTTAATTGCATGAGACATAAACTAAAGTCAAATGGGTGTATGAAAATTTTGGAGCATCGGACTGGGTTTGATGTTGATAAAAGTCTGGAGACTATAAACACTAAATACAAGTACTTAAAGTGAAATATGAACTAACTTTAAACAAAAAATGATACACCTATCAATATAAAGAGTATCCCAGCTACTTTGGAGACTAGATCCTTTGGAATCCTATCCATGATAAATTGACCCACAAAGATGGCTATCAAGCTCATTATGAAAAGAGCTAATATCACTCCAATAAAAACAAGATAAGGGTCATATTGTGTTGCAAATACAGCAGTAGCTAATTGAGTCTTATCACCCATTTCTGCAACTAAAATCAGTCCAAATGCTGTAAGAAATGGACTTTTCATTTCTGGGTTCACATTAGCTTCTTCGTCCTCTCTACTAACTAACATAAACAAACCGAAAAGAATAAACAAGAGTCCTGCACCAAAACTCACATATTCCATTGGAACTACCGTTGAAATATAATTACCTAAGAGAATAGCTAACCCCGTAGTAATTATAAAGGCTAACATAACCCCCACTAAAAGAGGTAAATATTTTTTTGTTTTAGTTGAAAGTACTAGGATAGCTAACTGGGTTTTATCACCTAGTTCTGCAAGTCCAACCACTACAAAAGGCACAATGATATCTAATAACACGGTTTTAGTCCTTTGACTCTTATTTATATAGATATTCTTTCCTGAATAAAAAAAATAAAGGATTGTAGTATATTTTTATACCAAGCCTGGCAAGAGTATGGCAGCAAGTCCAAAGTATATCAAAAGTGCTGTTACATCCTTTATTGTAGTTATCATTGGATCCGAGACTGCAGCAGGATCGTATCCAGCCTTATGTGCAATCCATGGTACACCAAAACCAATAGTTGAAGCAATGATAGAGACTAAAACTAAGGTTATAAATACAAGTAATGCCAGTTCAATCATACCCTGCCAGACATATGCAATTGCAGCTGCAATCGAGCCAATAATAATTCCAATCGCTAAACCCATCCTTCCTTCTTCTAGGAAATGTCGAATAGCATTTTTATCACCTATATGACCCACTGCAAGCCCTCGTACAAATATTGTGGATGCCTGTGTTCCAACATTTCCACCCATATCCATTATAACGGGAAGGAAAAATGCAAGTGCTATAACCGCTTGAAGAGATTCTTCATAACCTTCAATGACAAGACCTGCTATTAGACCACCAGCAAGTGCAACAAGCAACCATGGTAAACGTATCCTAAGTATATTGAAAGCTGAAGATGTTAATATTGTATGACTCCTTGATACTTCTTCATCTGAGAATACCATACCTGCACTTTTGAAAATGTCCTCTGAGGCTTCTTCTTCCACAACATCCAACATATCTTCTGATCTCATCACACCTACAAGTTTCATATCAGCACTAGTTACAGGCACTGCTCTAAAAGGTATATCTGACATCTTTCTTGCAGCAATCTCTACATCTTCATTTTCTTCTAATGTTGTCAGATCAGTTTTCATGATCTTAGATATTGGTTTATCTCCTTTTGCATTCAAGAGATCGCGTAAGGATACTACACCAACTAATTGTCCAAATTCATTTAGTACATATACATAATAAATACTGGTCTCATCCGATTCTGGCTGATATCTTCTGAACTGGTTAATAGTATCTTCTACTAAAGTTTCTTTTGTAACTGAAAAATATACTTCATCCATTACATCTCTTACAATATTTGCGTGGATGTGTTCGTCACCATTCTCATACATACAAATTCCTCCTTTCCTCACATTTTTTTAGAAACAGAAACCTTGGTGGAAGAGGAAAGTGTATTTTTTGGCAAACAAACCAAAGTTTGCTTGAACTTAGAAAAACTTAAAGTGAATCTACTAAACACTCTCCTCGTTTAGTTTTAGCACTATCGAACGTAGAATAGATCTTTTATCTATTCAGCTGGTTGATAAAGCCTTAATCCGACAATACCTGTTTTACTCATTGGCATCTCTCGATGTTTTTGAGCACCAGCTTATGTTTCGATAGGAGCCTCACCCAACAAGGTGTCTTGTCCCTTTCTGAATAGGTGTAGTGAAATAATATTATTTAAAGGTTCTGCAGATGTTCAAAATTAATGCCTCACAATTATTCAAATCAAACATACCACATAATTAAACCTAGTATATATCCGATGTATAGTATGATCAATAGTATCCCCATCCAGCGCTCCAATCTTTTCAGCACAAGAGCAGGTATTACGGCCACACATATCAGGACAAGCATGGCAGGTATGTCATAATAGAGAGATTGAGCCAATATTGGTATATCTCTAAAAAAAGGTGCTACTCCGAATATTAGAGTAAGACCCATCAAATTTGCGCCAATTATGTTTCCAATTGAAAGATCGTGATGTTTCTTAACAACAGCAGCAAGTGCAGTAACTAACTCAGGAGCAGACGTACCAAATGCTACAAGAGTTAAAGCAATTATCATTTCAGGAACGCCTATGATCTCAGCTAGTTCCACACCGCTATATACCAGCAGTCTACTACCAATTATAACAAAAATAGCACCTAAAACAAAATATATCAATTCTTTTCGAATATGCACCAGTTTATTTCTATGAGTTGATGGATTTTCATCATTCCAAATATTTGTCTGATACTTGTAATTATAATAAATGAAACCTATAAACAAAAATAATAAAAACAATCCATTGAAAACAGTAATTACACCATTATATGAAAACAGAATTAGCATTAATACAGCAATAACCATGAAAAGCGATTTCATGTAAAATTTATTCTCGATAGGAGATCTAGATCGTACTGCAATAACAAAACCCAATATTAGGCCGGTATTGCATATTACAGACCCCAGTGCATTACCTACTGTCATTTCAGTATGACCTAAGTATGCAGCTATTGTAGATACAAAAAATTCTGGTGCAACTGTTGCAAAACTTACTATAGTAGCCCCAATTATTATTTTAGGTATCCCAAGCTTGTTAGATATGGATATTGCTGATTCAATGAACCAATCTGCACCTTTCAAAACAATTAAAATACTCAATAAAAATAGTAATACAATGATAGCATCCATATTGCAACCTTTATACCTTTTTGTCTAACAATATCATATAAGCAAACTATTTAGTTTAACTGATTAAGTCAACTACCAGTCCCTTACAGAAGGTGACTCCTGTTTTTTTAATTGAATATGTCTAAAAAGTTTCAAAGTCCTAAGGTAGTATTTAAAGATGAGTGACACTACTAAAAAAAATGAAATAATATTAAGTTATATTTTGAACTTCTTTTACTGCAGCTCTCCTTTCTCTGATTCTAGCTTGAAGCCTATTGGATATTCACACAGAAACTAGTATGTATAACTTATAAATTATTGGTATTTCGGCTCTGTAGAAATCCTATTTTCCATTACCACTTCAACCTAATATTATAAAAAGGATAAGTCCCCTGTTTTTTTTGTTTGTTTACCAAAAAAACACAGGGGATGAATGTTTTTGTCAGGAAAATACTTAAACTTTATTG
>NZ_JANUCS010000016.1 GCF_024808815.1 Methanosalsum natronophilum
ACGAAGAATGGTTAACAGGAAATAGATATTTAAACATGGATCTCTAACTAAAGTGAGGTACAGGAGAATTTACAGCAAAATAGTGACACAACCGGTATACCTCATCCTGACACTAAAATAAAACCTAACACCAATCTCTTAATTTATGGTAGAATGAAATCTATTAAATCATTGGACATAAGAAAAAGTGGGTTTAGTGGTGATTTTGATCATAATAAAGCTGTTTATAATCAAAGGGAAATTGAATCTAAGCAAATTCAAGATGATTTTCATAAATAAAATTGTTTTTTACAAAAAAAGGGTTTATTGATGTGAGTTTAAGAAAAGATTGTTTCTTAAACTACTTTAATTCACTTTAAACATCATCAACACCAAATGATTCCAGCAATATATCTGGACTAAATTTACCACTACTAAATGTTTTTTTACTATTTAGGTCATTGATTGTTACTTTCGCGGGTGCAAACATTCCTGCATCCACTTTGAAGAAATCAAAATTAGCTTCCTTAAATGTTGTATAGAAAGGCTTTCCGTAATCTTTTGACGTGACTGAAGGAGCATTTTTTACATATTCCTTTAATTCGTCAGAAGTTCCCTCAAAATCAACTGTATAATAGGTTTCACCACAATAAATTACACAATCATTCGTTGATCCCATACATTTAGTATCGTCGCCTACAACTGGTGCAATAGGTGCAGTACCAAATCCACTTTTGATGCAATTTATATCGAAGCCGATTGATTCTAATTTATGAATACCTGTTTCAACAACACGAGCTGATATTTGAACACTACCAGCTATAGAGGAGGTGGGTGCAACTGCAATAAATACATTGTCCGTATCTACACTACAGTGTTTAGCAATATATTCCACTACTTCTTCATCAGGAAGTTTGTTAGATTCTAATACAAGAACTGCGGCTGAAAAATCGTCTTGATAGCCGATCTCTTCATAGAGTTCTTTTGGTTTAAGTCCTAGAGCCCTTCCTGGGCCTGACCCCATTCCAAAATAGTTTCCTACTGATATTTTCCATCCAGCATATTGGGATGCCATACATGCTGTTGTTGGAAGATCAGTTGTTACTTGAATACCTGGTACTGCTAGACCATTCAGGTCAATCTTCGTATATGCAAGGTCTGCAAGATCAGCAAGACAAAGCCGGGATAAATACATTCCTGCATCATAACCACCATCAACATTCACACCACAGTCTACAATAACTGCACCATTAGACAGTTCCTGTGATTCTACTTTAAGTTCATCTTCCCAATCTAGCATTTCATCGAAGAGTTGTAGTCCTTTTTCATTTACACTTATCATAGAAAATCATCCTTTATAAGGTCTAATTCAATTCAATTTGTATGATTGAATATATATTTGACGATTATTTCTCAGCAAAATCTGTTATTGAGAAATTTATATAATATAGAATTAAGATATAATTAAAAATAGGTTTTGGTGTTAATTTGAAAGATTATAGTAAACATTTCTACATTATTAGTTTGGCATTAATAATATCTGCATTTTTTCTAGCTAATGTCGAAGTCTCTGAGCAACATACTGTGATATCTATCCTTTTCATAGTGGGATTTGCAATACCTTCATTAATAGCTACATTAATATGGTTAGGAATTAATAAGGGAATCTTATTCATATGTGTCTTAGGTATCTATGCATTTCTTCTTGAAACTTTTGCAATTATTACTGGAATACCATATTCAGAGTTTTATTATACTGAATTGATTGGCTACAAACTCTTTGGATTAACACCATTTACTGTACCACTTGCATGGCTACCACTTTTCATCGGAAGTTTATATCTTGCCACTAAAATCAAAATTAGCACTAGAATACCTAACATTACACAAATATTACTAATAACTACATTGATTCTAGTCATAACAGACCTTGTATTAGATCCTGCTGCAGTCGCATTGAACTTCTGGGTATGGATTGAGAGCGGAACTTATTATAATGTGCCTTTCATCAATTTTGTTGGCTGGGGAATATCAGGATTCATAGCTGCTATTATTGGAGTGAGTATAACAAAAAACAATTTGGATAATAATATGCCAAAAGCAATGGTATCAAGTTTTTTTTTGATAATGGTTTTTTGGACTGCTATCTGTATATACTTAACACTCATAATACCTGCTATTATAGGGGTAGGTTTATTGATATTGACATTTTGGCAAGTTGAAGGTAGAATAGGTGATTTTACACCAAAATAAAATAATTTTAATCATCGTTCTATTTTATTAGCTCACTTTTAAATCCAATTAAATATCTTATAGTTAATTAATGCGAGGAACAACAAGCCACCCAATATTATGTTAACATAAGGTAAATACCAGTACAGTTTTCTAATATCTACTGAAGGTTTTATTATTAAAATAAATGGGAATGCTGGAAACACTAAAACTAAAAAGCTGAGTAAATGGTATCCAGATAAATATATGGCTATAACTGCTAGAATAATCCAGAACATTAGTACAAGATATAAACCGACTTTTTTTCCAAAATATACAGGTGTAGTGATTATACCTGTAACCCGATCATATTCAATATCAGGAATTGCTGAAAAGATATGCATTGCAGAAACATGGCAGTATGCTGCGAGTAATATAATCCATGTAGGAAGTTGTCCTGCAACTAAATAGTACGCAAAAATGCCTGGCATCACATAAAGATAATTTGAAGAAAAATCTAGAATTGGTCTTTCTTTAAAACGTAATGGAGGTGCACTATAAAAGTAAGATAGTAACAGAAATCCTGAAAATATAAACCTTTCACCCCAGCTCTGAGTATACATCAAAATGATGCTTATACCTAATATAAGATAAATCGAAAATTTTAATCTTAGTTTCTCGGATTTTTGTAACCGATGTTCCATTTCATCCTTTTTTGGATTGAGCTCGTCAGTATCCTCGTCCCATAAATCATTGACACCATATATGAAAATATTAGCTAAAAAAAAGAAATAAAAAAGATAAATATAATATTCCATTTGCATAAAGTCAGTAAATGTATTCGCAGCTAATGCGTAACCTACAACATAGGTTCCTCCTGTATATATCCAAAACCTGAATCTGGAAATTTTAAACAAAAATGAAAATATTGAGCTCATGAACTTTTTAATAAACAATATATGTTTTTTGGTCTAAACATTTTTAAACTATTTACATCTCAACCATGGAATGGATTTTTATTTATTTGAGACTTTTTCCTGAGAATTTTAGCACATTTACCTAAACTCATTGCGATATTGAATATAATACGAGGAATGCTAGGTTTAATCTTTCTTTCATAAACAACAAGTGGGTCTTTATAGATTTGGTCTGAAGTCCATAAATACATCTCAGAAGCAGTTTTTATAGGTATCAGGTATCTGCATGGAATAAATACAAAGCCTTCTTCCGCTTTCAACTGCCATTCTCTATAAATATCAATCTGTGCTCTAACAAATGAACGGTAATTCTCTTTGTTCTCTTTTATTTCACCATATTCTAAACTACTCAATCCATATTTTATAAGTTCACTTTCTGGAAAATAGTTCCTACCCAAATCAAGGTCTTCATCGATATCCCTGATAAAATTCAAATATTGCATTGCTCTGCCTAAATACTTTGCCGAAAAATATGCATCTTCTGGTAAATCCAATATCTTGGCCATAAAAAGCCCAACTACTTCTGAAGAACCGTAAAGATATTTATCAAGTTCATCAAATGTTTTGTAACTTGATATTGTCAAGTCCATTTCCATTGAAATTAAAAACGCATCAACCCACGTAAAATCAAATTCTTTTCTATAAAGGAGCTCAATAAAGGAATCTATGACAACATCACCTGTCTTGGCACCATTGATTCCTTCATAATACTTCTTTTTAAATTCATTGAAACCATTAATGTCCTGTGGGATACTATCAACGTAATCATCGGCTTTACGTAAAAAACTATAAAGTGTGAATACGTCACTTTTTATATCACTAGGGAAAAAAATAGTTGTATAAAAATACGTTTTGCTCCCTTTTTTGAATATTGAATGTATCGTTTTATCAATCATGTTATTACTTAGTCCGCTATTATTTGTTATCTCCGTTGTTTCCATTGATCTGTTCTGCAACTATCTGTGAAGATATTAAAGTCATAGGTACTCCAATTCCAGGGTGTGTGTACTGGCCCGAATAAAATAGGTTTGATACTTTTTTGCTTTTATGTGCAGGTCTCCAAACAGCGGTTTGTCTAAGTGTGTGAGATATTCCTAAAGCTGTACCTTTATAGGCATTATAGCTTCTTTTAAAGTCATCTAATGCGAATATACGTTTAACCACAACATGACCCCTTATGTCTTCATTTACCTTTTCTTCAAGATCATTCATGATCATATTGTAAAGTTCCTCCCTTTTTTCTTCAGTATCTTCTAGTCCTGGGGCCAATGGTACCAAGATAAACAGTGTGTCTGTTCCTTCAGGAGAAGCTGTTGAATCTGTTCTTGATGGAATATTTACATAATATGATGGTGAATCTGGCCATTCAGCTTTTTTCGGATCGAACAGTTTATCGAACTTGTTTGACCAGTCCTCTTGCAAGAACAGGTTATGATGATCCAATTTATCTAACACCTTATCAATTCCAACATAAGCAACAAAAGCTGAAGGTGCCATTACTCTTGTTTCCCAGTATTTATTAGAATAACTTTGATGTTTGTCTGGTATTAAATCGATTTCACTATGTGCATAGTCTGCATTAACTAAGACCATATCACAATCATATTCACCATTAGATGTGATCACTTTATTAACTTTCTTTTCCTGTATTTCTAATGATTTAACTGGTTCATTGAATTTGAAATCAACACCTTGTTCAACTGCCAAATCATACATTGAAGAAACTACTTTACGCATTCCGCCTTCCGGATAAAATACACCCATTGTCATATCAATATGTGACATAATATGATACATTGATGGAGTTTTTTGTGGGGAACTACCCAAAAAGCCAATCGAATATTCCAACACTTTTCGGGCTTCATCACTATCAAATCTTTTATTGACAAAATGGTCTAGACTTTCCAAAATATTGAGCTTCATACCTTTGAAAAGTAGTTTCCCGCTCAGAAAATCAGATACTGAAGTGAAATCTTTGTAAAGCATTTCTTTTACAGATGATTCGTACATTTCGCCTGCGGATTCAAGATAATTCTTTAGCTTTTCACCACCATTCTCTTCAAATGTATCAAACAGTTCATAGTTTTTTTCAAGCGATGGTGAGATATCTACAACTTTCTTATCACCAAAAAAAACTCGGTACGAAGGGTCCAGCTTTTTTAATTCATAGTAATCTTCAGGTTTTTTTCCGAATTCAGCAAAATAATTCTCGTAGATGTCAGGCATCAAGTACCATGATGGTCCCATATCAAAATTAAAATCATTCTCACTATAAACACTAGCTCTACCACCAGGTAATTCGTTTTTTTCAATCACTGTGACTTGATGTCCATCTCTTGAAAATAGGGAAGCTGCTGATAGACCCCCAAAACCGGCTCCTATAACTATAATTTTCACAATATTCACTCCTATATAAATATTAACTAACAGTATACTAATATATTACTTTCTTACTATTTAGAAAAATCTATTATTTAAGATTATATCTAACCCTTGGTTAAAATCTTTAAAGATGAAGATTTTATTTTAATTCTAATAGGTAGACATAAATTTTGATTTGAAATAAAACAAAATTCTGTGGCTAGAGTGGAAATCCATTCACTACCAGTTAAGTATGGATAATTTTCTTTGCAGGTACAAATAAAGTTTTCAACATCTTAACAAAATGTTATATTCAAACTATATAACAACAGCTTTATAATTATATATAATGTAATTATATCCTATTAATAAATAATATTTGATAGTAAAATATTAATGATAATATAGAGGTGAGCTGTATGAGTGACAGTAAAACGCACGGAGTTCCTGCATTGCTTTCTTTTTTTATACCTGGATTGGGACAATTGATTAAAGGTCAAATCCTTAAAGCTATAATCATCTGGATAGTGATGGCTATCAGTGGTGCATTGACAATAATATTAATAGGTTACATCACTACTCCAATTATCTGGTTATGGCAAATATTCGATGCCTATAATAATTGAGTAAATATAACAAAAATATTATATGAAAATATCAAACCTCTTTTGGAATCGATATTGTATAGCATGTCCCATCAAGATTATCAAGTCTCAAATCACCTTGTAATTGAGTTACAAGTAAGTTGATCACTTTTAATCCTAGTGTATTAAAGTTCATTTGTTCAAGGCTTTCAGGAATACCTATACCATCATCTTTGACGACAAGTTCATATCCATCATCATTTTCCTTAAATGATATGGAAATATGACCTTTATCCTTGCCATCGAATGCATGCTTAAATGAATTAGTCACTATCTCATTTATTATCATGCCAAGAGGGATGGTTATATCCATGTTAAGATACAGTTCATCTACATCGACCTCAAGGTCTACTGGTACGTTAACAGAACTGTTCATTTGTGATATATGTCTCATGAGGCTACTGACATAATCCGATATCTCAATACTTGCAACTGTGTCACCTGCATAAAGTTTCTCATGAGCTAGTGACATTGACCTTATCCTATTTTGATTCTCTTTAAGTGCAGCTTTGAAATGCTCATCTTTGAAAAGGTTAGATTGCATGCTAAGTAAACTGATAATGACCTGTAAATTGTTCTTAACACGATGATGTATCTCATGAATAAGAACTTGATTTCGTTCTAATTTTTCTAATTTTAGCCTATCATTTTCTGCATTCTTTTCGTCTGTGATATCTATTATATTTGCAACTATCCTCTCGACACCGTTGATATTTGCTTTATTTAAGTATACATGAACCCAAAATTCTTCTCCTGTAGATTTGCGATCAAGCCATTCGAACTGTTGCACCCCTTCAGATGCTGCTTTCCTAATCCATCCTACAGCATCGCTTGAAGAGTAGGGAGAGCTTAAAAATTTCTTTTCTTTTTTGAGATCTCCAATTGAAGAAAAACCATAAGTTTTACAAGCAGTAGGGTTTGCATCTATTATTTCTCCACTATCTTTATCATGAACAATGATAGAAATCGGAGAGAATACAAACAAAGATCTAAACTGTTCCTCTTTAATAATGATTTCCTCTTCCCTCTTTTTTAGCTCCTTATTCAGTGAATTGATATTTCTTGTCCATGCAACAATTACTAGCATTATGAGACCAGAAACAAACATTATTCTAAGAGCTAAACTATAATCAGGTACACTTTCTGTAGTAGCTTCAATAGAAATATGTTTGTTAACAATATGCTGAACTTCTTGAGGTGTAATTGTATTTATTCCTTTGTTAAGAATGTCCCTGAGCATTGGTTCATCCTTACAAACCCCTATTCTAAACTCGTTATAATATTCTGGAACTGTACCTGCAATCTTTAGATTGAACCAACCTTCGTCTCTGATAACATAAGCAGCAACTGTTAAAGAGCGAACAGTCATATCTGCCTCTCGATTTTCAATCATCCTAAATGCATCAGCTTCAGCTGAACCCGTGGTGACTATTCTAAAGTGTGGATAATCGTTTCTTATTCTTTCTTCCATTGCTGTTCCAGAAGGCAAAGCAACTATAGGATCATCTAGTGCGTAAGGTTCAGATATGAACTCATGTTCCTGATGTGTAATAAAAACAACTGGATCTGAGAAATATGGATCAGTGAAAAGAAGCCACTCATCGCGTGCGGGAGTTTGAGTTAAAAAAGCTAGTATATGGCATTTTCCCTCTTTAGAATATTCAAGGCTTTCTTCCCAGTCTTTTGTTGGAACAAGTTCTAGCTCTACACCCGACCTTTCAGCAATAATATAAATAAGATCAGCAGCAATTCCCTCGAAGTTGCCATCCTCATGGACTATCTCATATGGCATCCAATCAGGGTCCACACACATCTTTACTGTCCCAAGTTGTGCCAGATAAGCTTCTTCCTCATGAGTTAAATCCACTCGAATATCGTTTATTTCTGAGTCGGTTTCGTCTTGCAAAATAAGATTATTTTCTTCACCATATACAACCGTTCCCATTAATCCCATACCTAGAATAAGAAGTATTGGAATTAAGAGCCGAAAATGTTGCATAAAAGTTATAATTTTCACATTAAATAAAACTATCTATATTCCAATTTAACTTTCTTCAACACTTATTTTAACATATGGAAGTCAGGAAAGGTTTCTCTAACATATTACAGACTGTCCTAAAATTCTCATTATATTCAAGTTAATATTTGTTCCAGACTTCTAGATGACAGACCATGCTTAAAGATTTCATTGGATATTCTATGCAGTTGAAATTATGAAATTTATTTCAAACTCAGTTCCTTTTTCATATAACTATTTTACCTCAGTTCTTTTTTTTTTCTGCAGAACCTACCAATTTATTTATTATTTTTTTTTAAAAGTCACGCATAAATTATTGGATAGATAATATCCTGCGTAATTAGGTAAATGTGTTTAGAGCATTTAACTATATTATTATATAACGCTGAGGGGGAGATTTGAACTCCCGTGGTGCGTCGCACCACCGGTTTTCAAGACCGGCGCCGTAGGCCGCTTGGCTACCTCAGCATATAAAAAAAGGAGATATCTATATTTTAGGCGAATGTAAAAACATATTCCAACTATTAATAATTTTCCTTATGAATGAAATAAACTAGAAGAGAAAAGTGGTTTTTTGGGCCTACCACTTTTTTTGAACAGTAGCATCAGTTATTCTAGTTTACTGGCCAAATTAGATTCTAACATATTCTAATCACTGTTCATCTTCTTGATCTTCAGCTTCATCTAATTTTTCTTCTTTAGAGTAACGCTCAACATACTCTATATTACCAAGTTCTGTGTGTTCAAGTATCTCTTCAGCAACTCGCGCCTTTGACATTAACCATCTTTGATTAAATGTTATCTCAGGTGGTGTTACTATCCGTGCAGTATTTCCATCGATCTCAACTTCTATTTCAGGGATACCTGTATAAAGCCCTAAGATTCCTTTTATCTTTTCATCAGGTTCTTCAAGTTTTGATTCTATCTTATATTCATAAGTTACTTCTTTACCTGCAAGTGGATGGTTGAAATCTACACGTGCACGTCTACCAATAACTTGAGTTACAATGCCTCTTTTACCTTCAATCTCTACCTGCATTCCAGGTTGAGCATTCTTGTTTTTGAATTTAGATAATGAATAAGATTCTACCTTTTTAGGATCATGTTCACCAAATGCTTTCTCAGGGGGAATTACAACTTCACCTGAATAGCCTACATCTTTACCATCAAGTTCTTCATCAAGTCCTTGGATTGTATGACCGGCACCTACAATAATCACATCACCGCCATACATCCCACGTGGATTATAAATATCGTATTCTTTAGCGATCTCTTCATCTGTAGTATCGAAAATCTGATCTTCATCAAACTTCCCAGTGTATGATATTTTTACAAAGTCTCCAGTTTCTACATTCAATTAAATCATCCCTTATTCTTTATTGTTAGCTAGCTATTCAATTACGCTATGTTAAGATTACTATATACTATTTTAAAATCTTAGCTTGTGCTTATCAGTGTTTTGATTTAATAAGTTTTTGGATTTTTATTCTAACACAAATAAGTGCCCATAACTAAAATATATAATCACCATAAGCTCTAATTAAACCTAAATAAAAGCTTATGATGTATCAAGGTTCTTTTTCATTTCACAAAAACCTTGCAGGTATTAGTTGATTATTTAACAAATCATCATAGGTTTCAGGTTTTCTTATGACATCAATGCAACCTTTATTCAAAAGCAGTTCAGCACATCGAGTTCGACCATTATATTGTGAACTCATGGAAAAACCATAACCACCAGTGTCGAGGAACGCTATGATATCCCCCTTTTCAATTTTTGGGAGTTCACGATCATGTGCTAGGATATCTCCAGATTCACATATAGGACCTACTATACTGTAAATATCTTCAGGTGTTTTATCAGCTTTGTTAGCAACTACTGCAAAATGATATGAGTCGTACATTGCAGGTCTTATTAGAAGATTAAAGCCTGCATCTACTCCAACAAACTTTTTAGCAGCTATCTTCATTGTATTGACAGTTGTCAACAAAACGGTCGCATCACCCATAATGTACCTACCTGGTTCGAGAATCAGTTTTGGTTTAATCCCTTCAGCTTTACACCTTGATTTAAATATAGGTAAGATCAGGTCAGCAAGATCTTTTGGTGTTGGTACTTTACCACCTTTTTCATACGGAATACCTAAGCCTGAACCGATATCTACAAACTGGACATCAACTCCAAGTCGAGTTATTTGTTCAACAAGGTCCATCATTTTGTGCATAGCTTCAGAGAATGGTTCAATTTCTAGAATTTGAGACCCTATATGGCAATGAATCCCAATTGGGTTTACGCCGGGAAGGTCAAGCGCTTCTTTATAAGCTAATACAACTTCATCATTTGGAATCCCAAACTTTGAAGATTTAAGACCTGTGGAAATCTTGGGATGTGTTTCTGGAGATACATCTGGATTTACCCTAAAGGAAACATCTATGACCTTATCTTCCTTTTTAGCTATTTTTGATAGTGTTTTAAGTTCATCTAAAGAATCCAAAGAGATTCTAACATCTGATTTTACTGCCATATACAATTCTTTATCAGATTTGGAGTTACCATTGAACAGAATCTTATCTCGAGGCATGCCTGCCAAAAGTGCTAGATACAGTTCGCCGTCTGAAAACACATCTGCACCTGCGCCTTCTTCTGCCATTATTTTTAGTAGAGTGATGTTAGAATTGGCTTTTGCTGCATAGTACAGATCAGCGTCAGGGAAAGCGTTCTTGTAACGTCTGAAATTTTCACGTATCCTATTTTCATTTGAAACATAGAGTGGTGATCCGTATTCTTTCACGATATCAGTCGCTGAGATACCACCTATTGTTAATTGTCCATCTTCAATTTCTAAATGATTTTTTATTGTGAACATTTTTTACACCTTACTCAAGTAGTGTTTTATAGAAAAGTCTTGTTTTCCTATATAATGTATTTGTCATCAACGTTTGTATTACATTAACAGCTTTATATAATAAAATACCTATGACACTAAAAACTGAACATATTACCTGATTTTCGTTTTAAATAAAGAGTATAAGATGAAATAGTAATTTTTTTGTTTACTTACCAAATAATGAATTAATTTATAGCACGTGGAGATAGGTTTTGTGATCATCAAAGATTCATATGATGTAGTAGTAGTAGGTGCAGGCCCTGCAGGTGCAACTGCTGCAAACTATGCAGCAAAAAAAGGTGTTTCTGTACTTCTAATTGACAGGAAAAAAGATATTGGTGTGCCTTTACAATGCGGTGGATTCTTACCAGGTTTTAGTGTACTAGAAGAACTTGTTCCTAACGCAGAGCTCCCTTATACTCTAAAAGAGTTTCCTGCTAATTGTATAAATGCAACTACTTCTTATCAAAGGTTCATAGCACCTGATGGATATTCTAAAGGATTCGAAGTAACTGGATATGCCCTTGATAGAAAAAGGTTCGATAAGTACCTTGTACATGAAGCTGCTAGTTCGGATGCCCATGTTCTAATTGGAACCAGTGTCACTTCAGTTGATGGAAAGGTGCTCAAGTGTGAAGGTGTGTTCGGAAACTTTTCAGTTAATGCAAAAGTGATTGTCGGAGCTGATGGACCAAGTAGTTTCATAGGCAGGAACGCAGGACTGGTACTTGAGCATGATCCTATGGATATAGCAACTGCTTTAGAGTATGAGCTTATGGGAGTGAATATAGATGAACCATCTGTTGAAATGTATTTTGGGAAAGATTATGTTCCTGGTGGCTATGCATGGATTATCCCTCAAGGAAACAATAGTGCTAATATTGGTATTGGTATTAGAAGACCTATGTGCAAAAAAGGTATGAGTTATAGGGACTATCTTAACCATTTCATGGAAAAACATCCTATTGCGAGCAAAAAATTGAAGGGTAGCACTATTGTTTCGGTTATAGGTGGATTGGTTCCTGTTGGTGGTGCACCATCAAGAACTGTTTCAGGGAATGTTATTTTAGCTGGAGATGCAGCAGGTCATCTAATAGCAACAAATGGTGGCGGGATTTCTACAGCAATGTTAGGTGGAAAGATTGCAGGTGAGACTGCAGCAGAATTCGTTCAGAATAAAATTCCATTAAATGAATATGAAATAAGATGGAGACAGCAAATGGGTATCGAAATAAAAACTGCTGTTTATACTAGAAAACTAATGGATAATCTAATGAAATCTGATACCATGGTCTCAGCTGCATTCAAGATGATATCTTCTGAGCATATGAAAGCTATACAATGCGGCAAGTTACCTAATACTGTCAGGTCTAATTTACTAAAGTTGAATAAGGGTATGTGAAATGAAATGTATGTTTTTGTTTACGGGACTTTGAAAAGGGGTTTTATTAACAATTGGTTACTAACCGAATCTTATTACATTTGTCCCACAAGAACAAACGAAGAATACTTGATGGTTAACCTAAATTACTTTCCCGGCGTTCTTGAACTTGAAAATGATGAATATATAGATTTAGGTGAACCTAAATCTAAGATAAGTGGTGAACTGTATAAAGTGGATAACAGAACAATTTCAACCTTGGATAAGTTTGAAGAACCTTTTTTTTACAGGAAAAGAACATATCTTGAAAATGGAGTTGAAGCATGGATGTATTTTTTAAAAAATGAGTATTATAATGATGATTCAAATAGAAAAATCGAAAATGGTTTTTGGAGATAATTCAACTCGATCTCCCAAAGTGCTAGGTTTTAGATACAATCAAACTAACAAAATTACCATCAAATAACATGAACTACAAATCAAATGAAAGGTCAGGAGCAATAACATATCCTGCACATGGCAACATTTACCTAAATATAACTAACCGATGTACAGCTGAATGTACTTTTTGTATCAGAGAAGTGTCTAATGGAGTATATGGCTATAACTTGACTCTGGATAATGAACCCACCGTACAGGAAATAATAAAAGAGCTAGAAAATCATAACCTTAAAGCATACAAAGAGATCGTATTCACCGGATTTGGTGAGCCTCTTATCAGGCTTGATACTGTAATAGAAATAACTAAGTGGCTGAAAAAAAAAGGACACACTGTCCGACTTGATACAAACGGTCATGCGAAAATACTGTATCCTACTAGGAACGTTCCACTTGAATTAAAAGAAGCTGGGATTGACGCTGTTTCAGTCAGTATGAACGCAGAATCTAAAGAAATATATAACCGTATATGCCGACCATATCATCCGAATGCTTATGATTCAATGTTAGAATTTGTTAAACGTTCTGTTAAGTATGGGATTAAAACAAGAGTAACTGTAGTAAACATGGATGAGATCGATATTAATGCATGTGAAATGAAAGCACATGAATTAGGTGCTGAGTTTTATGTCAGATAATTTATTATTCACTTAAGGAGTTCAATAACACAAGAAAAAATAAAAGATTAATGGTAGCTATACTCAGATAACTACCATTTTTTTTAATTAAGATAGGAGTTTAGCGACGTCCTAGAACAAATCCAGCTGCTGCAAATATTCCCATCATAGCAAGGATTGCACCAAAGCCTGGTTGTTCAGGAATTTCTTCATCACCCATCATATCCTCTGGATCAACGGGTTCTTCTTCGCCCATCAAATCGTCTTCAATTGCCTGTGGAAGATCTCCATCTACAGCTGAAGCTACACCTGTAGCCACAAACAGTATCATTAAGAATGTTAACATTGCTTTAAATTTCATGTTTTTTTAACACCTCCAAAGTATAAGTTATTAAGAAAGTAATATTAGTCCCAACATACCACTATACTAACTATACTTTTTTGAGCATAATTCAATCTGTTCTGGTATTTTGAGCGATAATATCACTTTAGTGTTTTTACACGTTACCTATAGTAAAGTTCTTCTATATAAAAATTCCGGGTTATTTTGGCTTTTATTTAAGCATCTCAATGCCTTTCTAGCCTATAATTAGTTTTAAGGTGGTTAATTAATCTATCCGTGAATTTTGACCTTAATTTAAACTTAGTATACTATTGAAAAGAGCCAGTTTGTAAATGACCTGTATTTTAAGGAGTTATATCTTATTGTAAATTAACTTTTTTAAGCTACCAATATCCTTTTGTTTACCACTAATAATCGCAATATTATCTAGCCATTGTCTCCATGGTGGTAACAGATCAAATTCCTGTATGATTCCATCTACTGTTTCATCTAAATTATGAAGTTTATCTTTTTTATTAATTGCAATAATTGTAGGAATTGATAAATCTGATAGAAAATCATAGAGTTCAATGTCCAGAGGAATTTCATCTCTACCTTTCCATCTCTCAACAATATCTAGGAAAGAAGAGCCATCAAGTACCAGAACACCTAGCTTAATATTATTATTTCTTTCTATATATTTTACAATTTTTTCTTTTACAATATCTTGCTTCCTATCTTTTACCCCACTCATAAAGCCAAATCCTGGCATGTCAGTTACAATAAAATTTTTTGTTAGAATACTATTAGGTTTTAATGTCACACCTGGTCGTTTCCCTTTACGAACTTTTTTGCCAGTTAGTTGACCTACAATTGTAGACTTACCTACATTGGATCTACCTACAAAAATGATTTCAGGTATAGCTGGTTTCTTTTGATCTAACAAGGAACTCAAGAAATTAATTCACCCCATTAAAAGAATCATATCTTTCAGCTAATTTATTGAGCTGTGTTAAAAACTTTTCTAGCATATTTGAGGGTATTCGTGCTCCTGCAGCCATTGGGTGACCACCACCAGTTCCACCAGCAAATTTTGAAGCTTTCCTTGTTATTATGTTAATATCAATACCGTTTCTGGATCTAAGACTTAAATCATATACATCTTTTTTGTCCCTATATTCGGCCGAAACGCCTATTGGGGTTTTACCATATGAAGCTGCATATATCGCGGATTTTGACATATATCCTTTCGCATTGATAACATAAGAAACAAGTGACATGGAAATAACGTTCTTTTTCACGTACAACCTGAGTTCTTCTTCAAGCAATGAAGCTTTCTTAGCATAGTTTAGTAATTTTGGTATTTCTGATGGTAATATATCCTTAGATAAATTATCAACTATCTTTCTTTTTATGTTATGGTCACGACCAACGAATATTGTTGCTTGGACTAAGGTGCCTGCTTGGAAATACAGTGCCCTTTTATCCCAATCACGACACCATTCTTTAATTCTAGAAGTGTTGTCAGCGTAATCACCAATTGCACCATATATTGAAACACGACGAATATCTCTTCCAAGCATTGCTTCAAATGTTTGATAAGCTATTTCTGATGTACAAACATTTTCATCATGATAAAACCATTCACCACCCCATGTACTGTAAGGTATAGGATGGTGGTCTATGTAATATACGTTACTTACTTCACATAGTTCATTGATTTTTTCAAAGAGAGCTTCATGTGTACGTTCATCTACAGCAATATCACATATAATTATGTTATCATACCCTTCTGACATGCTATTCAATTTATCAAGAAGATTTACTGGACTTGTGAAATAAACATCACTATGATAAAATGCATTTTTTGCAATTGAGGCAGAACATATTCCATCAGAATCGCCATGGCTAAATATTATAGAAGAACCAATCTTCCTTTTTTTCCCTTCCATTAAAACATCTCTTGTTCTTGTTTCACTTACTCAATATACTAGATTGCAATAAACTATCAAACTGAGATCTATTTTTTTATAATGTATAGTAAGTTATATATATTCAACTGGCCAATCTATCTCAATCCCTTCGATTCAGCATGATATACATGATAGCAATAACGAATAGTGAAATGATAACTTCAAATCCTGGCTGTACTCTATCGACGTCTTCATTATCATACTCATCATCTTTAGTTACTTCAGTATCATCTGATATATCCGTATCATCATTTTCTTTTAGTGATACATGTTCATCTTGTACACTTATAGTGATTGTTCGAGATTCTACAGTTCCACTATGTCCTCTCAGGTCAACAAAATGAACCTGAGACGATGGTATATTGAATTCTCCTGTATGCTCGAATTTCAGAGTATAGGATAGTGAACTCTTGGAACCTTTCTTTATAATATCATTGAATTTCAAATCACCTTCTACAAGAACAGCACCTTCTGGTAGTTGTTCTTCAAGTGTCACGCTAGCATCTTTATTCCCACGGTTCCTTATATTTAAATTAACCTCAACATTATTATCTAGTAATATAGCCTGATCACTTACTTGTTTATCTACAGTAATATAGGGACCTTCAATCTCACATTCAGGACGATTTGATGTAATCTCATGTTCATTACCCTCAGGAGTAACATAGATAGCAGTTGCACGAGGAATAGTAAAATCTCCAGGTCGATCTGGAATCAGCCTATATTCGAATAGTTTTATTGAGTCTCCGGGTGCTAATGAAACAGTGGTCTCTAATGATTTGTTTTCTTTTATTGCAAAATTATCGTGTATATGATCTTTAACTTCAATCGAATCAAGGGTCACAAGACCGGTGTTTCTGATAACTAAGCTGGAAGATGCTATTTCATTAATGTACATTTCTTGAGTAAACATTTTACTGAGTGAAATACCCCATTTTTCTTTAATTTCAATTACTTTTTCATTTTTAGCTGATATTTTGTCTCCTTTAATATCATGACCTCTAGCGTCGAAATTCAATGAAATGTCTGTATTTTCCCAAAATAGTGGTGTTTTAAATTTTAGTTTAATGGTTTCACTAGACTCTCCTTTTTTTATTTCTGAAAAACTGTGTACAAGAGTACCATCGGTTAATTCGAGGTTACCTACATCTATTTCCAAGAATACATTTTCTGCTTTAGCGTCTCCATCATTTTCAACCTGAACCTCGATTTCAAATGTAGATTCTGATGATTTCTTGGGGTCATAGGTAGATTGATCTGATTCAATGTTAATCTTAATTTTAGGAATGCCTCTTTTGAATACCTGCACCTCTACCTCGGGTTCTGACATCCTACCGGTCCAAGAATCTACATCGGAATCGACTTTTTTCACACATACTCTTATTTCATCATCGTATTCAAGAGTATCAGCAAATCTAAGGGGTGCATCTGCTTTCACAACACCATCTTTTGATATTGAAAGATAAACCAGATCATCCTTTGTAAAGTCTTCAGCTTTGATTGTAAAATCTCCCACATTTAGCGAATCTCCCCATGAAAGTGTTCTTGAATCAACACTTGATTTCCATTCAATATCTTCAGCTAGAGATACAGGAGAGTTTAGTATTAAAATTAATAAAATAACACTAATAATTAAAACTGTTTTCTTATACATTTCAACCTAACCTTATTTATTACTATAAAAATAGTCATATATTAACATTGATATGAATTTGAGATGATAATAAGTTTGAATCAGGTATAACAGTTCCGAAAGCTTGATATTAAAGGATTAATAAAAATGTGTTTATGGAGTTAGCAAAAATAGTACACATTTTAGAAGATATTGCGCCACCTGAACTCGCACAAGATTTCGACAGCGGGAAAATTGGACTTGTTGTTGACCTCCAAAATGAAATTAACAAAGTGGCAGTTGCCCTAGATGCTACTGAATATGTACTAAAAAGGGCTTCTGAAATAGGTGCAGATATTTTAATAACTCATCATACACCTCTTTTTAAGCCTATTACCTCTATAAAAGAACCACTTACTGAAATATTAAGTATCTCATTGAAAAATAATATCTCAATATATGTCATGCACACAAACTATGATCAGGCAGAAGGTGGAGTGAACGATACTTTAGCAAAAAAGATTGGGCTCAAGCATGTTCAAAAACTAGATATGGCCTGTATTGGGACAGTACCACAATGTTCAACATCAACTTTTGCAAAACATGTAGCTAAATCTCTAGATACACCAGTACAATATGTTGGGGAAAGAGATGATATTGTTCGAGTTATGACTGTTGCAGGAAGTGGATTCAAGTCTGATATTTTGGAGTTAGCTAAGATGAATTCTGTTGATTTGATAGTGTCAGGAGAATTAAAACACGATGTTGTAAGAACAAGAGGAAATATCGACATGATTGATGCCACCCATTACGCTACTGAAAATCCTGCAATGGAACAACTTAGCTCAAGGCTTAAAGAACTAATTGAAATTGACATCGAGTATATTGAGCATGACCCTTTCATTCAAGTTACTGAATAAAAAAAAGATTTAGACTATTTTTCAGTAACTTTTTTTCCAATAGGCATTGGCTTTATTTCAAGTTTTGGGTTACTAAAATCATGTTTCAATGGATCCGTGTCTAATATCCTATCTAGAGTAACTGCAAGTGCAGCTACTTCGGAATGTGGTTGGTTTCCAACCGCAACATTCCAGTCAGCTAACTCATATATCTCCGGAGGTACCTTTTCTGCCCCTACAACTATCATTAATTTATTCGCAGTTTTGATCTCATGTGAAATATCTGATAAGTTTAGGCCGTACATCGATAAATGACATACTTTTCCTCCACTATTTTTCCAGTCTTTAATCTCCCTTTTCCAATTGATATCATTTTTCAGGAAAAAGGTGCCACCCCAACGCGCAGTTACATCATCTAAACTTTTTTTTATTCCAGTATCTTTTGATGCAAGTAACATCCCTTTTGACCCAAAAGCTCGAGCTACAAGGCCAACGTGTGTAGTGATTCGTTTATCCCTTTCAGGACGATGCCCTAACCTCAATACAACAATTTCTTTCATAATTAACTCACAGTTTTCTCATATATGGCATTAAAAGGTTGAGTATTTACATCTCCCTAAATGTTGGAACTCTTTCGATCAACATCCCCTCAACAACTATTGGGATATTTTGTTGAGCATTTTTTATAGCATTTTCAAGTTTCCATTTTTTTTCAGCATAGATGGTTAAAACTGGTTCATCTTTTTTAACAGCTTCACCCCGTTTTTTGTTTATAAGGACACCAGCTCCTTTATCATTTGGAGCACCCGCAATTCTTGCAATTTCAACTATTCTCTTGTTATCAAACTCTAAAATATATCCGTTAGTTGGTGCTAATAAAGTTTGGGAATATTCGCCGATCTTTATATCTGAAGATGTTACTGTAGGATCACCACCCTGTATTTCAATAATCTCTTTCATTTTTTCAAGTGCTTTCCCATTCTTAAGTGTCTCTAAAGCGAGTTCTTGTCCAGTTCCTTTTGTAGCTGCACCACCCATTTCCAGCATCATTCCAGCAATCACAATACTTTTTTCAATAAGGCTGTTAGGTCCTTCCATACTTTCGAGGACTTTAAGTGCTTCTTTTACCTCTAAAGCTGGGCCAATAGTTCTCCCTACAGGAGAAGAACCGTATGTTAATGCGCATTCTACAGTCATCCCTAATCTCTCACCAAGATTAATCAAATCACGTGCCAGTTTTCTACCAGACTTCATATCAGGTATCTTGGTACCTAATCCCATCGGGATGTCCATTACAACATGGTCCGCGCCCATTGCACCCTTTTTCGCCATGATCGATGCGAGTAATTGAGAATGTGGATCAACTTTCAATGGATACTCAATTTTTATAAGTTTATCGTCTGCTGGTGCTATATTAGTACTACCACCCCATACAAGGACACCGCCAACTTTTTCGGTCATTCTTTTAATCTCAGAAGCCGTAAAGTCGACTGGAGCTAATACCTCCATCAAATCAGAAGTTCCACCTGCACCGGTAATTGCTCTTGAACTTGTTTTTGGAATCAATAGTCCGTTAGCAGCTACTATAGGTACTACAAGAAGAGATATCTTATTGCCGGGAACTCCTCCAATTGAATGTTTGTCCATGATAGGATGTGTATCGAACTCTATCTTTTCACCAGTATCAATCATGGCACGAGTTAGCCATTCTGTTTCGTCGTCAGTAAGATCGTTTATGTATGTGCTAGTGATAAATGCAGATAGTTCGATGTCACTTAGACTTTCATTAACTATTCCTTTAACTATTTCGTATATCTCATCTTTTGTGAGTTCTTTTTTATCCATTATCTTCCTTACCAAGACCGCTGATTTCGGCCTTGACGCAGGAACTATTTCTACTGATTTAAGGTCATCTTTAAGAGCAAGTTTTTCATTTAATTCATGATATACACCAATTGATCCAGGAGGAATCATATCTTCAGTAAAGTCAACAATTGCTGTAATCGAGTCGTGTTCTTTTATCTTTACACGATCACCCTCGATTACACCTAATTCCTTGGCATCCAAAGAATTAAGGACCACTTTATACTTACCGACTTTGATAGCAATTGGTTGTACATTCAATTTCATTATTTTTCACCACTATAGAATAACAAGGTATTATGCAACTAAATTATATATGTTTAATTTATTTCAGGTTAATTTAGGTTACACGAAAATGTTTAAGTATAGGTAAATATATTAATACCATCTAGATAATATAGGTATGTGAAACATTGAGGTAGGTGAATAAAAATGGATCTTGCTAATTACAGAAAAGGTAAGCCATGCATAATAGAGCATATGCCAAAGAATAATCTTTTAAATTCAATGGGAATTAGGGAAGGATCTAGAGTTTCTATTAAGTCTAGACAACTTTTTGGTGGACCTCTAGTTATACAATATGGTAGTAGATGTTTAGCTATTGATAAAAAAATAGCTGAGAAGATTAAGATTAAAGAGGTATAATAATTGAAATGCCATAATACCAAATCAAGGGGTTTGCCAAAGAGTGCACCTGATGACATTAGAATATTATTGATGGGGAACCCTAATGTAGGTAAAAGTGTTATTTTCTCTAAACTTACTGGTGTTAATGTTATGGCAGCAAATTATGCTGGCACTACAGTAAGTTATACTGAAGGTGATATACATTATGGTAGAAAGACAGCAACTCTAATTGATGTCCCTGGTACTTATTCATTGGATGCTACTTCTCCCGCCGAAGAAGTTGCAGTTAATTTCCTTGAAGATGGTGCTAATGTAATAGTTTGTGTCCTTGATGCAACTAATCTTGAAAGGAATTTGAACCTTGCACTGCAAGTCAAACATAAAGATATACCAGTAGTTTATGCACTGAATCTAATTGATGTAGCTGAAAGTAAAGGAATACAAATTGATGTTGATAAGCTAGAAAAGGAACTGGATGCACCGGTCATTCCAACTATAGCTACACGTAACGTTGGGTTGAAAGAATTACTTGATAAAACATGGGAACGTGCCTTAAAAGATCCCGTGCCTACCGAACCTACCCATATATCACATGATGAAAGGTGGGCAGAAGTTGGTCGAATTGTTGAAAATGTACAAATTGTTGAGCACCGGCATCCTACCTTTTGGGAACGTTTCGGTGATCTTGCAGTACAACCAATTCCTGGCATTCCGATTGCCATTTTAGTACTTGCATTATCTATAGGTTTTGTTGTTGGTGGTGGACAAGGAATAAGAGCAACTATTCTACTCCCATTACTAAACAATGTGTATGTTCCAGCAATTACTACTTTTGTATCAAGTTTTGTGCCTGAAGGAATTTTATTAAACGTTTTAGTAGGCGAATATGGTGTACTTATTAAAGGTATTGAATGGCCTTTTTTCTTAATATTACCTTATGTTGCATTGTTCTTTATTGTAATGTCATTTCTAGAGGATAGTGGATACCTTCCACGTTTAGGTATTCTATTAGATAGTATATTAAGACAAATTGGTATGACCGGAAGTAATGTTGTACCTATGGTAATGGGATACGGTTGTGCAGTTCCTGCAATATTGGGGACAAGAGCAGCTACATCAAAAAAACAGAGGTTAATGATAACGGGTTTAGTAGCTTTAGCTGTTCCATGTGTCTCACAAACGGGTGCCTTTATAGCATTGCTCGGGGATCAATCAGTATTTGCATTGGTTTTTGTTTTCTTGACATCGCTTATAGCTTTAATGGTCGCTGGTGCGATTATGAACAGATTAATACCCGGTGAAAATGAGCCTCTATTAATGGAAGTTCCAAATCTATTAAAGCCAAATAGCAATGCATTAGTTCAAAAAGTGTGGCTTAAAATCAAGCAGTTCGTATACGATGCTCAGGGTCCACTATTATTAGGGATATTATTTGCTGCATTACTCGTAGAAACGGGTTTACTTTTAGTGATAGCTAATGTACTTGAACCTTTAGTTGTAGGTTGGTTAGGACTGCCAAAAGAAGCAAGTTTAGCATTGATGCTTGGGATTGTAAGAAGAGAACTTGCAGTATTACCATTGCTAGCACTTGAACTAACTACATTACAGTTAATAGTTGGATCTTTGGTAGGTCTGTTTTACTTGCCGTGTATCACTGTACTTGCAGTTATCTTCAAGGAGTTTCACTTTAGATTAGCAATCTACACATTATTGTTCACAACATTAACTGCATTCATATTTGGTGGCGTATTTAATCAAGTAGCCAGATTATTAGGATTTCAATAAAATAGAGTGTCTAAAGTAAATCAGAATAAAGCGCAATACTAAAATAAGGTAAATAGATGCTACTCAAGTTAACAAAGCAGGTAGAATTTTTTTCTGCTAGATCAACTTTATTTTCTAAATTATATCAATTATATTACAAGAATAAAGTTAGAAAAGAAGTAAATCTGGCAAACATATCATGTAGTGATAAAGTGCTGTGCATTGGTGGTGGACCAACACCATTCACAGCAATAGAAATCGTTAAACAGAGTGGTGCCAAGGTTACAATAGTAGATAATGATATAAATGCAATAAATACTGCAAATGAATTGATTAATAGATTAGGTATGAACGATTCCATTAACCTCGTTCTTAGTGATGGAAGAGATGTTAGATTAAAATATTATACTATTGTACATGTTGCACTTCAAGTGCACCCAAAAAAAGATATTATTAATCACATCTGTCAAAATGCAGAAAAATATACTAAAATATTGGTTAGAACCTCGGATTTTTCATTTAATAATAATCTATACGGAATAAAAACCAATCTTTGCCAGAAAGATATTGATTGTGTATCTGCTAATTTCAACTGTTTAAAGTATAGACAAGAGAAATTAACGCTTTTTATAAATAAACACATGAGCTCTGAAAATGAAGAAAATTGTTCTTTATCTTCTTGGAATTTCAATAATAATAGTAGTACTATTGACTTCAGAAATAAATGAAACACTTGAAGCTGTAGGCTCAGTGAACACTATTGCACTCTTAGTACTATGTATACTCCAAATAATCACACTTCTCTTGATAACATCACAGTGGAAATTGATTTCTAAAAAGTTAATTCGGGATTTAACTTTTTTAAGTGTACTTGATGTGAATATGAAAGGAACACTTGTAGAAACATTAACTCCTGCGTTAAAAACAGGCGGTGAAGTAACTAAATATTATTTGATGAAATCTAAATGGAACATTTCAAGTTTCGATTCTGTCACTATAATATACATTCAAAAACTTATCAGTATTTTTACATTTACTGGCATTACACTATTGATATTTTTATGGATGATATTTGGGGACTTGAGATATTATGAACTAGTATCAAGTTCATTTGAACTGACTATGTTTGTGCTCCTTGCATTGTTATTAATATTTTCTAGTATACTATTATACCCAAAGAAAACATTTGAAATAGTTAGAAAAATACCATTAGAAATGAGAGGAAAGCAAAAGCTTAATTCTACTATAAAAGAGTTTAATGCCTCGGTCAAGAAAATTAATTTGAATTCATCTGATTACATTAAACTGTTCATACTCGCTACCATAATATGGACATTATTCGGTATAAAAGGGTATTTACTCGCAGAATCAATGAATATGGGGTTAGGATTTGCAATAGTATTTGCTATTACAATACTATCATATCTTGTTGGAATGTTACCTATAACACCTGGTGGACTGGGGACATTTGAGGCTACTATGGTATTATTATTAGGAACTGTTGGAATTAGTGTTTCCACAGGTATAGTATTTGCAATTATATTCAGGTTTGTTACATACTGGTTTGTTTTTATTATAAGCTTGATATATGTGTCCATATCCAAGATTTCAAGCCAATTAAGTATGTTACTAAATCATTGAATGATAATTTAATTTATTTGTAAGGTTAAATGAATTAAGTTTTTTATTTATCAAATATTTTCCATATGAACTTTGCACGTGGTCTAATCAAGCGATTGTCACTATACTGCTCTATGCAGTGTGCCGTCCAGCCGGAAACGCGTCCTAGTGCAAATATAGACGTTGACATTTTTGGAGGAATATCTAAATACTTGTAAGTAACTGCTGCATAAAAGTCAATGTTTGGATAAATAGGTTTATCATGCTTATTTACATACTCTCGTTCAACAACTGTTTCGAGCTCTTTAGCAACCTCATACCAAGTGATGTCAGGCTTATCTTCATCTAATTTTTCTGCTAAGTTCCTATATATCTTAGCTCTTGGATCATAGGTCTTATAGACTCGATGACCAAAACCTGCAACCCTTTTTTTGTTAGATATACAATCATTAACATACTTCTCAACCCTATCAAGTGAGCCAATCGAATCAAGCATCTCCATAGCACCAAGTCTAGCACCACCATGTAATGGACCTTTTAATGTGCAAATTCCTGAAATGATTGCAGAATAAATGTCCGAGTGAGTGGAGGCAGCAATCCTTGAAGCAAAAGTAGATGCATTAAGCCCATGTTCTGCACTTAATATCAGATCCTTTTCCATAACCTCAGATTCTATACTATTTGGCTTCTTTCCAGTTAGCATATAAAGAAAATTAGCTCCATGAGATAAATTGAGGTCAGGTTGAACAGGTTCTTCTCCATTAACTATCCTAAAATATGCTGCAACTATTGTAGGAAATTTAGCAATTAGTTTAATGGCTTTTCTATTGCTAGCTTCCATCGAATTATCAGTATAATCTTCATCAACTTGGGCCATGTAAGATACTGCTGTCCTTAAGACATCCATAGCGTCAGCTTCCTTATTACATGCCCTTATGACTTCAAGAACCTCATCATATAGAGGTCGAGCTTCTCTTAAACTTCTTTTATATTCTTCAAGTTCATCACCTGAAGGTATTTGACCTTTTACCAAAAGGTAGCATACTTCCTCAAATGAATTATCCATTAAATCATTTATGTTAATTCCCCTGTATGCTAATATACCAGTTATGCCATCAATATAGGCAATATTGGTTTCAACAGCAACTACGTCTTCTAAACCTTTCACAAAATGCCTCCAATATCAACCAGATAAGTTAAGATACGTTTCACTATTTATTAAACAATATAATAAGTAATTATATTTTAAATAATTGTAATTATTCTTCTAAAATCAATTCTATATAATAAATAAGTTACATTATATAAATAACAGTATGTGCTACAAAACCTGAAAGGACAGGAATAGCTAGATTATCGTCAAGTTCTGTGAACCAAAGTTCTGTTAAAGATGCAGTTATAGCCATAAATAGAACAACATAATGATAACCAAATATAAAAAAGGCAATCAGTACATTCATGAATAAACCTGCAAAGGTTCCTTCATAAGATTTAGCAGTATTCGATATTTTGTTTTTCCCAAACAACATACCAAATATTGCAGCTGTTGCATCTCCAAATGATGCCATTAAAATTGAAGCTATTGCAATTTCAAAACTAAATAAAGATATTGATATTATTGCTCCTAACAAAAAATAAAGGTGGCCAGCTAGTGATTTTTTTTCAAAGTCCCTTAACAGCTCACCAAAAAAAGGTACTTTTATTCTATACTTCAGCCTAAAGTTCTCAAAAAGAATGAAAATAATCAGTATTATCAATAAAATATTTAGGGTTAGCTCTTTGCCACCAAATGCATATATCAAAACGATTAAAACTGAAGATATATGTATGCCTTTACGTTTTAATTCGTGCAGAATGAATCCTAAATGCATATTTATATTAATTTAAGCGTACTTCTGGTAATTAAAAAAAGGGCCTTAAGCATTTTGTAATTAGCTTAATTTAGTTCCCTTTAAAAGTAAAAATTCAATTGCCTAAAAACTTTTTATATACCCTTGCTTGGAAGCCATGGTATTTCGAATAACCTTCGGCATCTTTCTGGTCTATAGTTTCACTATCAAAAGAAACTAGTTCTTGAGAGTATAAAGCGTTAGGTGATGTACGTGCAAGTATTGAGACATTTCCTTTATACAGTTTTAGTTTAACAGTTCCATTGACACGCTCCTGTGTTTTATCAATAAAAGCATTCAAGTCACTATAAAGTGGTTCATCTACAAGACCATAATACGCCAATTCTGACCACTGTGAATCAACCATGCTCTTGAACTTAAGTTCTGACCTTGTTAGAACCAGTTTCTCTAGGTCTCTGTGCGCTGTTAGTAAAATCGTTGCTGCAGGATGTTCATAGTTTTCTCGTGCCTTTAAACCAAGTATTCTATCTTCTACAAGGTCACTTCTCCCAATCCCATGTGCACCACCAATCTTATTGAGTTCGAGTATGAGTTTATATCCATCTAATCTATTTCCATCAATAGATATTGGTACCCCATTCTCAAACCCGATTTCAACAATTTGTGATTCGCCTGCATTTTCAGGTGCCTGTGTCCACTCGTAGATTTCTTCTGGTGGTACGTAGTTTGGGTCTTCTAGCAATCCACCTTCTACACTTCTACTCCAAATATTTTCATCAACACTCCATGGTTTTTCTGAAGTGGCAATTACAGGTATATTGTTCTTTTTTGCATATTCAATCTCCCATTCACGGGTCAAATTCATGTCCCTCATAGGAGCAATAACTTCCATATTAGTGAGTCTGAAAACAGCTTCAAATCGTAGCTGATCATTTCCTTTACCAGTACAACCATGTGCAAGTACTGATGCACCTTCTTTTTTTGCAGTTTCTACAACCTTTTTCGCAATAAGAGGACGTGCAATAGAGGTACCCATCACATAACCTTCATAGTCACCATTGGCTTTAATCAAAGGAAAAATGTATTGATCTACAAATTCTTCCTTTGCATCGATTGTATAGTGCTTATCGCTGATGTATTTAGCCTTTTCTTCAGCATTCAAAATGTCATCTTGTGGCTGACCTACATCAACTGCGACTGTAATTACCTCATCACAACCATATTTTTCTTTAAGTAAAGGTACACAGATTGAGGTATCTAAACCTCCAGAATATGCAAGAACCGCTTTTTTTACCATATTATCAAATCCATTGTATACATACATCAATTATTGATATAAAAATATCTTTGAATATCTCAATTTTTTGTTATATTATCATTTACATCTTTATGATATTCATTAACTGATTTAATTATAATATCTCCACTTTTCATTGCTTCAATCGCTTGAACTGCTGCAATCGATGCCTGAACTGTAGTTATATAAGGCACTCTAAAATCAACTGCAGCTCTTCGAATCAAATAACCATCTTTTCGCGATTGTTTACTAGTAGGTGTATTGATAATAAGTGAGACCTCGTTTCTTCTAAGCATATCTATTACATTTGGACTTCCATCATGAACTTTTTTTATCGTTTCCATAACAATGCCATGTTCTAACAAGAAATCAGAAGTACCTTTAGTCCCCATAAGTTCAAGACCTAAGTCTTGAAGGGAGCGGGCTACAGATACTATTTGATCTTTATCAGCATCTCTTATTGACATAAACACTTTACCTGAAAGTGGCAACAGATTTTCGGCACTTAGTTGTGCTTTAAAGAAAGCTAACCCGAAATTATAATCAATCCCCATCACTTCACCTGTACTTTTCATCTCAGGGCCCAGTACAGGGTCTGCACCCGGAAGTTTATCGAATGGTAAAAGTACCTCTTTCACAGATACGTGATCTATTGAAGGTTCATTCTTATCCATATAGCCTAGTTCTTTTAAAGTATGACCAATTATTACCTTTGCAGCTATTTTTGCTAGTGGGATACCAACCGATTTCGAAACGAAAGGAATGGTTCGACTTGATCTAGGGTTTGCTTCAAGTACGAATATTTCATCCTCCTTCTTAGCCATTTGAATATTGATTAGGCCTTTTACATTAAGTGCTAGCGCTATTTTACGAGTATATTCCCTAACAATTTCGAGGGTATCTTCTGAAATCGATTGTGGCGGAATTACACATGCAGAATCACCTGAATGTACTCCAGCTTCTTCAATATGTTCCATTATAGCACCTATAAGCACATCTTCTCCATCTGAAACTGCATCTACATCAATCTCAATTGCACCTTCAAGAAAATCATCAATTAATATAGGATGTTCTGGTGAAACCCTAACAGCTTCTCTCATATAGCGTTCCAAATCATTACCATCATATACGATTTCCATAGCTCTTCCACCAAGTACATAGGATGGACGAACTAATACAGGATACCCTATTCTTGAAGCTACCTTTAATGCCTCTTCATGTGAGGTGGCATAGCCCGCATCAGGCTGCTTTATTTCCAAATTATTCATTAATTGATTAAACTTTTCACGATTTTCAGCTACATCAATACTTTCAGGAGATGTGCCCATAATAACAGTTTTCAGATCATCCCTACGATTTAATTCCGACTCCAAAGAAAGTGCAAGATTTACTGAAGTTTGGCCACCAAATTGTACAAGAACACCATCAGGCTTTTCACGGTCAATCACATTCATTACATCTTCTAAGGTGATGGGTTCAAAGAATAACTTGTCAGAAGTATCATAGTCAGTAGAAACAGTCTCAGGATTGTTATTAATTATATGTGTCTCAATTCCCTCATTCCTTATAGCAGATACTGCATGTACTGTACAGTAGTCAAACTCAATACCTTGTCCTATTCTAATGGGACCAGCACCAATTATTAGAATCTTTTTATTATCCTTCGGAATTGATTCACACATCGACTCATAGCACGAGTAATAATAAGGTGTAGCTGCCTCAAATTCAGCTGCGCATGTATCCACCATTTTGAATGTTGTGATTATACCATTCAATCTTCTAAAATCATTTATCTCAGAACGGGGTTTATTTGTGAGATTACCTATCCTATCATCTGTTAACCCTATTTCTTTTGATCTTTGAAGAAGATCTAATGGAAGTTGATCAAGTGGTTTATCAGTAAATTGTCTTAGTTCAGTTTCTATATCCACAATGTTCTTCAACTTTTTAATGAAAAATTGGTCTATACTTGTAAGTTCACATATATCATCTATAGTATAGCCAATCTCAAGGGCTCTGTATATAACAAATAATCTCTCGCTTGTAGGTGTTTTCAGTAGATTTATTATCTCGTTCTGATCCCATGCACAATTGTAGATATCTAAATCTATATCAAGTGAACGAATGGCTTTTAGCATTGATTGTTCTATTGTTCTTCCAATAGCCATCACTTCACCAGTACTTTTCATAGAAGTCGTTAACGTTTTATCGGCAGTAACGAACTTATCAAATGGCCATCGTGGAATTTTTGTGACAACATAATCTATTGTAGGTTCAAACGAAGCTGGCGTTTTCTTTGTAACATCGTTTAAGATTTCATCTAAACGCATTCCTACTGCGATTTTAGCAGTGACTCTAGCTATTGGATACCCTGTTGCCTTTGAAGCTAGTGCAGATGATCTAGAAACCCTTGGATTCACTTCAACTACTCTATATTCACCATCTTTAACAGCAAACTGAATATTACAGCCACCTTCAATTCCAAAATGTCGGATAATCTTAATCGCAGCTTTCCTTAGCATCTGATGTTCTTCATCTGTAAGTGTTTGTGAAGGAGTTACTACAATAGATTCCCCTGTATGGATTCCCATTGGATCCAAGTTTTCCATATTACATATAACAATACATGTATCATTAGAATCACGCATAACCTCATATTCGAACTCTTTCCATCCAAGTACACTTTCTTCAATTAATACTTGATTAATCCTACTCCTTCTAAGACCATTCTCTACAATTCGCAACAGATCTTCTCTGGTATATGCAATTCCACCTCCTGCGCCGCCTAAGGTATATGCAGGTCTAACTATGAGAGGTAAACCAAGTTCGTCTATCATCTTCTCAGCATCTAGCAATGAAGAAATTGCTTTACTTCGTGCTACTTGTTCCCCAATTTTTTCCATGGCTTGCTTGAAGAGTTCCCTATCTTCTGTATCTTTAATCGCTTGTAATGAAGTACCAAGCAGTTTAACATTGTATTTTTCAAGGATACCGTGTTCTGCAAGTTCACTTGTAATATTTAGACCCGTTTGGCCGCCAAGGCCTGCAACAATGCCATCAGGTCTTTCTTTTTCAATAATCTTCTCTATAGCTTGTACTTCAAGAGGCTCAATATAGACGGCGTCTGCGGTTTCTGGGTCAGTCATGATAGTAGCTGGATTGGAGTTGACCAAAACTACCTCATAGCCTTCTTCCTTTAGTGATCTGCATGCTTGAGTTCCTGAAAAATCAAACTCTGCAGCTTGACCTATCATGATCGGACCAGACCCTACAAGTAATATTTTTTTAATGTCTTCACTTTTTGGCATTAAAATGCACCTCCCACTGTTTTTATAACTTTATCAAAGAAAATCTCTTCAGTGTCCATTGGGCCTGAATGTGCTTCCGGATGATATTGAACACTGTAAATCTGTAGATAGTCGTGGGAGATACCTTCAACTGTTTTGTCATTGACATTTTCTTGAGTTACTTCAATTTCGGTACCATCAAGTGAATCCCGATCTACAGCAAATCCATGATTTTGAGATGTGATATAAATCTTGCCAGTAGTTAAATCCCTAACTGGCTGGTTTGCCCCTCTGTGACCAAACTTCAATTTATATGTATCTGCACCCATTGCTCTTGCAATAATTTGGTTGCCAAAACATATCCCCATTATAGGAAACGTACCTGCGAGTTCATTTACACAATCAATTGCATCTGTTGCATTTCTTGGGTCACCTGGGCCATTTGTTAAGAATAAAAAATCAGGATCTAACCCTTCTATAGTAGATGGTTTTGAGTTGGAAGGCACAACTGTTATATCAACACCGCGTTTCAATAAACTTATTAAGATGTTGTTCTTAAGTCCAAGATCAATAACAACTGCATGTTTTTTACTAGATGTCTTTTTTTTGCTTTTTAGTTCATAAGGTTCCTTGCACGTAACTTTTGAGAGTAGGTCAAGTTCTGATATTGGTGGTAGCTTCTTTGCTTTTTCTACAGCTTCCTCTACATCATCACCACCTACAATAAGTGCTGATCTCAATGCTCCATGTTCACGTGTTTTAATTGTTAGCATACGAGTATCAATTCCAGTGATACCTGGAATGCCATCATCTTCTGCCAATTTTCTGAGGTTCAGTTGAGATTTGTAGTGACTTGGAAAATCACAAAGTTCTCTTACAACAAAACCTTCTGACCTAATGCCATCTGATTGAAAATGATCACCACTTATCCCATAGTTACCTATTAGAGGATACGTGAACATTAGAATCTGACCTTTATACGAAGGGTCAGTTAAAGCTTCCTCATATCCTGTATATTGGGTAGTGAAAACAAGTTCGCCGCAAGCTGTACCTTCGGCACCAAAACCAGTGCCTTTAACATATGTTCCATCTTCTAATCCTAATATTGCATCCATAATGAGAACCTGCCTATAAATGTCAGAAATAAGCTATAAGTATTACGATACGAAATTATCAGTTAGAAAATGAAACCTATCTTTAAAATACTTTTCAATAAATAAAACATGGGTCAATTATCATGGCTACAAGATTAATAGAAGTTTTTTTACCAGCAGAAAAGAAAGAAAGAGTTGAAGAGCTACTTGATAAAAATAGATATATTGATGCTTGGTATTCAGATTTAGATGATGAGAAAATGCTTGTTAGGGTATTAACACTTGCAGAAAATACACAAAAAGTAGTTGACGATTTTGTTAATTGGTTCTCACTTTCAGATGGGTTTCGAATAATAATACATTCAATAGATGCAACTATACCTCTTGCAGAACAAGCAGAAAATGATGAAAATGAGGTAGCTAACAATCAACTGTTAGTTGATGCTAATGAAGAGAACAAACCTAAAGAAATTAAATACGGGAGCATTACACGTGAAGAACTTTATGAAGAAATTTCAAAAAATACAAGTTGGCGTATAGATTATTTTGTTTTGATAATCTTATCTTCAATAGTAGCAGTAATTGGAGTTTTAGAGGACAGTACTGCAATCATAATTGGGGCAATGGTAATAGCGCCACTTCTTGGACCCAACATTGCGCTATCTCTAGCAACTACACTTGCAGATGTGGACCTAGGCATAAAATCCATGAAGGTTAATTTCCTAGGAATAGGTATTGCTATACTGATATCTATTAGTGTGGGAATGGTTACTGTTGTAGACCCTGGTATCACAGAAATTGCTACAAGAACCTCTGTTAATTTAGGATATGTCATTCTAGGATTAGCTGCAGGAGGAGCAGGTGCACTTGCTATCACTACAGGTGTATCAACAGCTATAGTGGGAGTAATGGTTGCAGTAGCTTTATTGCCACCGCTTGTCGTATTTGGACTACTGGTAGGCGCTGGACACCTGAATCTCGCATATGGTGCAATGTTACTTTTCCTAGTGAACTTAATTGCAATTAATTTATCAGGTGTAATTACATTCTATGCACAAGGTGTAAGGCCAAGTAATTGGTGGGATATAAAAGAAGCTAAGAGGACAACATTTCATGCAATGTTCATGTGGTTCGTGTTGCTTTTAATACTAATTTCCTTGATGTACTTATCACCGAACTAAAAAAAGTAGAGGGGGAGAGGAATTATATCTATTCCTCACTCAAATATTCTTTTATTTTCTGAGCTAAAGTATTATTTACTACCTGCCCATCCACTTTCCCTCTAAACTCTTTCATAACAATACCCATCAGTGGACCAACTGCACCCATACCTTTCTCATTAATGAAATCTTGTTTCTCTTCTACCAATTGAACAATAAATTCTTCAATTTCAACTTTACCTACACCTATCAAAGAAAGATCTGAAGCTGCATCTTCAGTTGTTTTTTCAGGGTTCTTGCATAAGTACCTTAAAACATGATCAATAGCTTCTTTTGCGATAGTCCCTTCAGCTATCATGTCGAAAAGTTGTACAAAATGATTGTCTTTTAAGCCAGTTGTATCAAGACCTTCGCGTCTTAATTCAGGTACTATTGCAGTTAAAGTCCTTACAACCAAAGTTGAGGTTACACGTGATTCACTATCGTATCTTTTAATTAGTAAATTAAATAGGTCTAAATCTTTCGAATAGACTATATGTTTTGCCAGTTCTTCATTTAAATCAAACTCGTGAGCATATCTTATGGCCTTTTCAGAAAGTAGTTCTGGTACTTTAATTGAATTAAAATACTGCATTGAAACTTTTACTGGAGGTACATCAGTTTCAGGATACATTCTGGCAGCACCAGGTAGTGGTCGCATGTATGAACTGTTACCATCAGGTAATGCTCTTCTAGTGGATTCAATTACACCATATTCAAGTGTTTGTTTAGTAAATTTGATAACAGAATCCATTGCTGAATATGCTTTATTATGGTCATCAGCAACTATTATTAGAGCATCGTTTTCATTAGCTTCAAGTTTTTTGCGCATAATATCGAGTTCATTTTGGGTTATTCCATACTTTGGGAGTTCATCTGTGTGGAATAACCCACCCACACCAGATGTTTTGGCATGATCAGATATTTCAGTACCAAACCGTCTACCTGGTTGTATCTCTTCGCCTATAATACCTGAAAACCCTACTAGTTTAACTCCATATACTTTTCCATGATTATTTTTAAGAGCTTTTTTTATGACTTTAGATGTTGTCCTGGAAAAAATGTCCGTTACATCAAAAATCTCTTCAACTACAGTAGCTTTTCTGTTAAGTAAAGCATTTTGAATTTTTAACAAATTTAGCTGGCGTTCAACCTCTCGTTCAACAATTGTTTCAATCATGTCCAATGCCTGAACTCCTTTAATCTCTACTCTAACCCCTTTTTCGATGGATATGTTAACATCTTGTCGAATTGTCCCAAGTCCTCTTTTTACACATCCAGTTGATCGAAGTAGCATTCCAATTTGCTGAGCAGTTTCTTTTGCATGGGATGGCGATATTATGTCTGGCGCAGTACCTATCTCTACCAGAGGAATTCCTAGCCTATCCAATGAATAAACAATAGACTCCGAGCGTTCACCAACTTTCTGTGCAGCTTCCTCTTCTAGGCATAAAACATCAATGCCTACATCACCTGAACTGGTCTCTACAATTCCGCCACCTGCAAGAAAAGCTGTTCTTTGGAACCCTGTTGTATTAGAACCATCTAGAACTATTTTTCTCATTACATGAACCTGATCAGCTGGTCTCATCTGTAAAAGTTTAGCTATTACTAGAGAAATCTCGAGTGCCTCTGGATTCACTTCTGAAGGTGGCTCTTCATCATACTCAACCAAACAAGTAGTATCATAGCCTTTATAGCAATATTTTCTGTTAAGTTTAGATTGTTCTATTGCAGCTTTATCAATTTCTCCCATCTCACTCACAACTGGTCGAAGAAATCTAAAAAACTCTATTTGCGCATCTTTAGTGTCTATTATCTGATTAGGACAATGACAAAACAACTTGGTCTCTGAGTCCAATTGTTGATGTATCTCTAGACCACATTTCAGTCCCAAGCTTTTATAGTAATCATTTCCAGTCATAAAATATCATCTCTTATAATAACTAATTAATCAACTCAATGTGTTAATATCTTAATGTAATAATGCTAAGTTAACCTCAATTATCTTTCCATAATTCTTACCTTAAGATTCGATTTCTTCATTTTCTTTTTCAAGGTTCATCCTAAATTTCTTGTTTTTAAAAACAAGTCTAGCTTCATTTAGATTTTTCTTTGCAGCATCTAAATAAGAACTATCGATTTTTGGAGTTTCAATCTCTCTGTATTCTTCTGGAACTTCTTTTTCAATTTCAATTGACCGTGAAGTATCTGGATAATTTCGCTCAGATGTAACCAATGAATTAATAGCATCTTCCCATTGATTTGACCAAGGTGCATCTGGAATTCGAGTATGGTTCACTTTAGATCTAGATACTTTCATTACATCATAAGGACATGCATTGACACATGCACCACAATATATGCACAAATCTTCTTTAATAGCGATTTTGTTAAATTCATCATTATCCTTTGGAACATACCATAGATGAGAAGGACAGATATTAAAACATGCATGACAACCGTGTGGGTCGCATTTAGGTACATTTTTTTCTTTGAGTTTAAGTTCGCCCTCGAATGGCTTTTTTACTGATACTGCATCGTAGGGACAAACTTTACTACACCATGAGCACTTTGTGCACAAGTCATCATCAATATTGACCTTGCCCTTTATACTAGGAGTTTTTTGTCCATGTTCAGTACCCCCTGAAACTTTTATAGCATCTTCGGGACACATATCAACACATAATCTACAATAATCACACTTATCCTCATCAACCAATATTTGTTCATAAGGTAAGAGATTAGTAGGTGTTGATTCCTTTTCGACCATTACAAAAGCATCACAGAATATAGAACATAATCCACAATAGTTACATTTATCTTGATCTATTTCGATCGTTCCTTCCGCATTGTTATCAAAAGACACTAGTTCTTCCTTTTTAGGTATATCGAAACTTACATTTATCGCATCTTCAGGGCATGCTTTTTCGCATAGTGTGCATGGTAAACATTTATCATTGATCTCAATACTAGAATCCAGTTTGGGAAATTGTTCTTCTCCCGGAAAATATCCTTTTCTTTCTAACTTGAAAGCATTCACCGGACAGAAATTGGAACACATACCACAAAAAGTACATTTCTCGAGATCCATTATTACAGGAGGTGCATCTAAGCCTGTAGCAATTTCTTTTATAGGGCCCAACTCTAAAGCTTTTAGAGGACATATTTTCACACATAAGCCACAGCCTGTGCACCTTTTATAGTCATAGTCCAATGTTTTAGTTGATTTCTCAGTAATTTCTTTATATCTAAAATGAGTATTTTCAGCATCCATCTCTTTTTTCACTGAAAGAGAATCTTTTTCTTGCTCACCACTCATTTTAAATCCCTCAATACTTCATGCCCGATTGGACCCAATTCTTTGAGTTCTGCCACAAACTCTTCAATTGTACTTGCAAACCGATCACATTCTGAAGCCGATATCCATAGAAGTTTTAGTCTTGAAGATCTTATACCAGTTTCTTCCAGTACTTGCTGGAGTGCTTCTAATCTCCTTTTAGCACTATAGTTCGCATGTACATAATGGCATTCACCTAGTTTGCAGCCTGCAACCAAAACACCGTCTGCACCATTCTCTAAAGCCGTGATCACAAATTCGGGGTCAACACGTCCAGCACACATGAGTCTAATTATCCTGATATTTGTAGGATAATTTAGTCGTGAAACTCCTGCTAGGTCTGCACAAGAATAGCTGCACCAGTTACATAGGAAACTGATAATTAAAGGGAACTCTTCTTTAACTTCAAGAGCTGCATGAATCTGAGCATTTATCTGTTCGTCAGTGAAATATCTCATATCTATAGCATCTGTAGGACATGCTGCACTACAAGTACCACAGCCTTGACATGATAATTCATCAACTTCTGCCTTCTTATCAGTTATTTTAATCTTACCAAACCTACAAATTTTTTCACAAAGGCCACATGAAATACATTTTGATGAATCTACCATTGCACATAGTGGATCTGTCTCAAGTTTGCCCAGATTCAAGAGTCGAATGGATTTTGCAGCTGCTGCACTCCCTTGTGCTATAGAAGATTGGATATCTTTTGGGCCCGTAGCACATCCGGCTACAAAAACTCCTTCTATATGTGAATCTACTGGTCTCATTTTAGGATGTGCAATCGAAAAGAAACCATCTGTCCGACATGATAAGTTAAGCATATTTGATATTGTTATTGTACTCTCTGTAGGTTCCATGCCTGTTGCCAAGACAACTAAATCATATTTCCTTTGAGTTATTTCTTGTTCCAAAGTATCTTCAAACCTTAGAATCAGTTCTCCATTTTCAATAACCTCTGAAGCTTTTCCTCGAATAAACTCAATTCCCATAGATTGAGTTTTTGAATAATATTCTTCATACATTTCACCTGATGCACGAATATCAATATAATGAATAGTTATATTAGTCTCAGGATATCTCTCTTTTAAGAGTTGTGCATCTTTTAGAGACGACATACAACAAACCCTAGAGCAATGGGGATTACCCACAGATTCATCTCTTGAGCCAACACATTGTATAAATGCAACCTTTTTTGGGGTTTTCCTTGTTGAAGGAACCACCACTTTACCCCTAGTAGGTCCTGATGCGTTAAGCAACCTTTCGAGCTCCATTGTAGTAATGATATCGACATTTCTGCCGTACATATATTCTTCTTTTTTAGCTGCATCGAACAGTTTATAGCCCGTTGCAACAATAATAGCTCCTACAGACAATACAACTACCTCTTCTTCCTGTTCATAATCAATTGCTTCTGAAGGACAAGCTAATTGACATAACCCACAGCCTACGCAATAATCTGTATCAATATATGCTACTTGAGGAACAGCTTGAGGAATAGCTACACTGATAGCTTTTTTCTTTCCTAGCCCATAATCAAACTTTCCGGGCACTTCAACCTGACACACCCTAGAACAATCTTCAATACACCCTTTACATTTATCTTCAAGAACATAACGAGGTTTGCTAGTTACACTTACAGAAAAATTTCCAACATTCCCTTTGATTTCTGTTATTTCAGATAATGTAAATAACTCAATGTTTGGGTGATTATTAACTTCCGTCATTTTTGGTGCCAATACACAAATTGAGCAGTCATTTGTAGGGAATACTTCATTGAGTAATGCCATTTTTCCGCCAATGGTGGGTTCTTTTTCAACCATATAAACATGGAAACCGGATTCTGCAAGATTTAACGCAGCTTCAATACCAGCAACACCACCGCCTATAACTAAAACGTTCTTATTCACCTGTACTGTATCTACATCTAATGGTTTTAAGAGTCTTAGCCTTGCTAAACCCATTTTTATCAGTGAATAGCCTTTTTGTGTTGCCATCTGAGGATTGTCACTATGAACCCATGAACATTGTTCTCTTATATTTACCATTTCCACCATGTATGGATTAAGTCCAGCTTTTTCAGCTACGTTTCTGAAAGTCTGCTCATGTAATTTAGGAGAACAAGCTGCAATTAGTATTCTATCAAGACCATATTCTTTCACGTCATCGATGATACGTTCCTGCCCAGTATCAGAACATGTGAACTGTATATTTCTTACAAGACTAACATCTTCAAGATTCTCGACTTTTTCAACTAATACGTCTACATTAACTATATTAGCAATATTTAATCCACAATGACAAATATATACTCCAATATTCATGTGCCCTCTCAAAATGATTGCTTTTATTATAAAGATATAGTATTATTCTTATTATGTAGCTAAGTTGCATTAAATTAACACCAAATTACTTAAGACATGTTACATATTATAACGATTAATAATTATTTATTAGATTGAGGTTAATGTTGATATTATAGTATCATCTAAATATTATTTCCTCCAAATGAAAATAGTATCATTATTATATAATACGGGAAAATTTCAAACCATAACAATTTAATATCTGTTTAATATGACAAATCAAGTTGCTAGGAGATTAGCTACTTATGGTAGAAGAAACAAAAAAGAAAATTCGTAATTGGACTCAAAGATATGCAGATAGAAAAGGTTATGATTTAAATCCTGATAATGAAATGCTCGATATGGTTATAGAAGGGCTAGCTAATAATGTAGATAAGTATGGAAGAAGATATTGTCCTTGTAGAATTATTACGGGGAATGAACAAGAGGACCGTAAAATAATATGTCCTTGTATATACCATGAAGAAGAAGTTGAAACCCAAGGTTCCTGCCATTGTTCACTTTTCTTTGAAAGTACATGAATTGATGTTGAATCAAAAAAAAGTATAGATCAAAAATAATTATACTAACCAAATTAACTTTTAGCTTAAATTTAAGGGTGTCATTATGACAAATGTTATGGAAGTATATAACCTTCTACCAAAAACAAATTGCAAAGAATGTGGGAAGTCTACATGTATGGCTTTTGCTGTAGATCTTTTGGCACGAAAAGTGAAGGTAGATGATTGTTCACCTATCAAAAATGAAAATCAATATATTGAGAATTATCAGAAACTAACTGACTTATTTAAAACTAGTGATGATGTATCAGAAGCTGGGCTTATAGTACATGAAGAAAAGTGTACAGGATGTGGTAACTGTGTAGTAGCATGTCCAGTAAACGTTTCACATGATCCAAAAGGTGTTGCTCTTGGCAAGGCCCCTAAAAGCAATAAAGTGATACTAAGAGTAATTGATGGGGTTGTCAAATCTTCTAATGTTCATGAATGCCGTAGATTTGGTGAAGAGAAAATTCTTTGTAATGCATGTATAGTAACCTGTCCTAACAAAGCAATTGAATTTGTTTAAAGTTTAATCCAAATGTGGTGATTTTTCTGAGAAATAAATATAGTGTATGTCCAGGATGTTCCCTATTATGCGATGATATTGAAATTGAGATGAAGGGTACAGAAATAGATAAAGCAAACAATGCCTGTATCAAGGGTGTATCACGAATAAAGGATACAAAAAAACTTGAATCGAAAATTGATGGAAATGAGGTAAATCAAGATGAAGCTATATTTAAAGCTGCAGAATTACTGCAGAATGCTAATAACCCACTTATATTTGGATTAGATAATTCAACAACCGAAGCACAACTTGAAGCTATAAAACTTGCAAAATTAATATCAGCAACAATTGATGATAATTCCTCTTTCTGCCAAGGCCCAATTGTGAATGCAATACTAAAAAACGAGTTAAAAACATGTACATTAGATGATGTCCGAGATTATGCAGACGTACTTGTTTTTTGGGGTGCAGACCCTTCTAATTCGCATCCGAGGCTTAACTCTAAATATGCATATTATCCACGAGGTAAAGAAAGACAACGTGGATGGGATGAAGATAGAACCGCAATAGCGATTGATGTCAGAGAATCCAGTAGTTCAGTACTTTGTAAAGATAATTTTTACCAAATTCCTCCAAGATCTGATGGAGAGCTAATGACCGCTTTAAGTTCAGCGTTTTCAGGGAAGATGCCAAAAGTTTCTTTTGACATAGAAACTCAAAGAATATTAAAGCTCAGCAATATCTTAAAAAAAGCAAAATATGGTGTTATATTTGCGGGCCTTGGTTTGACCTACTCTCAAACTGGCATAGAGACCATTAAAAATTTTCTAACTGAGTTAAACACATATTCAAATTTTCACTTAATCCCCATGGTCGGCCATTATAATATGAGAGGTTTTAATCAAGCACTTTACAATGAAACAGGTTATGTTAATAGAGTAAAGTTCGTTAAAAACGAATCTGGTAATCTAGATATAAAGCATGGACTACAATATTCTGTACTTGAACAGTTAAACAATAAGGAACCTGATACTGTATTAATAATTGGCACAGATCCATTCACTAGTATGCCTCACTCAGTTGCCAAGAAGTTAAAAGAAGTCCCCACAATTATTATAGATCCCTGTGAAACCCTTACCGAAAAGATTGCTGATGTAGTTATTAGATCTGCAAAAAGTGGTATTGAATGTGGAGGTAATGCTATAAGAATAGATGGAACTTGTGTTGAATTAGTGCCAATAATAAACAGTGGTTGTTTGTGTGATGAACATATCATCTGCAAAATCATGGAGGAAATATAAATGGATGATTTTGGTAAATACCTTTCAAAGCCTGAACATGAGATCCGAATTATAACTTATAGAGATGTTTTCCAGAGTTCAGCTGCAGAGAAATCGAAGTTTAGTGATGAATACAAGAACCTGTCTGCAATCATACAGCTAGATAAAAAAGATATTAAAAAGATGGGTTTAAAAATTGGACATAATGTAATAGTAAAATCTACTGTAGGAGAAGTTACTGTTCAACTTAAAGTTATTGAAAGTGACATCCCACATCAAGGGTTTGCTTACATGCCAAATAGCCCGTGGTCAAATGCTATTGTACCTCTATCTGATGACAGATCAGGAGTCCCTGAATATAAAATGTTACATGCAACAATAAAAGATGCAAAGAACGAAAGTATTACACTAATTGAAGAACTTATAGCATAAATTTGTTCTGACGCCAAATTACAATACTATACTTGTTTTATCTATATATTATAATTCTTCATATTGATTTTAGCAAGAAAGTATGGATTGGAATAGTTTTCATTGCTGTATAAGCTATGTATTAACCTAAAAAATCATTCCAATACATAAAATTATGAAATGTGTTTTTTGGTGAAATATATGAAATTCTTCCAGAAAGGCGAATATAACCGTTCTAATCTAAAACAAGATTTAAACCCGATAAAATAAAGTATTAAATATCAAAAAAATAAGAAAATCAATTCTTAAGATCAATTCCTTTTTATTTTCAAATATAAGTGATTAAATTTGTATTTCATCTCTATTAAATATTTCTTTTTGTTAAGATAATTTTTAGCGGTACCAAATGATTAAAATACATACCAAGTGTTTTGATTACCACTGTGAAATTTACTCAAGCAGAGGTTCATAACAATGAAATTGATAATAGAAACAGAAGAAGAAGCTGAAGCTTTAAGCAAGTTGGGCAAAAGGTCACTCATTGATATAATCTATGCATCCATTAACCAATACGATCTAAACAGAATGGTCGATATTTATGATGAAACTAAAAAATCAGATATTTCTAGGATATTAAACGATTGGGAAGAAATATTAGATGCACTTGAATTTGAAGACGAGTTCCGATGATATTGGCATATTTTAGTTTCCTTTTTATGAGAGACGATTACTTACAGAATATTTATTAGTTTAAGTGTTATAATGAGTGAAAATACTGACAGGATTAGACAATGCAGAAAACCTCTGGGAAAAGAAGGCCTAGTTGTAGGAAATGAAATGAATGTTAGGCACAGAGAATTATGGGAATGGGGATTAAAACATGTTGCCATAAGCCCTAAGAATACTATCTTAGATGTAGGGTTTGGAGGGGGTATGTCGCTTGAACTTCTCTCAAAATTAGCATACCAAGGTAAAGTCTATGGAATAGACTATTCCCATGATATGACACGGTTGGCATACGGTCTAAATAAAGAATTAGATAACCTAAACCTAATTAATATTTTACAGGGTACTGTAGACTCATTACCATTCAAAAATAATGTTTTTGATATTGTATGTGGTTTTGAAACCTGTTATTTCTGGCCAGACCTAGAAGCAGATTTTAAAGAGATATATGATGTGGTTAAAAATAACGGCTTGCTTTTAATAGTAAATGAAGTTTATGATCACCCTTTATTCAAAAAAAGGAATGATGAATATGCTAAAAGTGGAAGTATGCAAATAAATAGTCCAGATGAATATAGGACAATGCTCTATAATGCAGGCTACTCTTTAGTTAAAATCCATGAACTACCAGAAAAAAATTGGATCACGTTAGTGGCAATTAAATAATAAATAATAACTAAATATTAAGATATATTGTCGGATAAATAATAGATAGTTAAAATGGATAAAAAATACTTTTGGTACCAATTAGAAACCGATGAGGTATTCAACCGATTAAGCAGCAGTACTCATGGATTAGCTGAAAGTCGTGCACTTGAAGACCTTAAACAAGAAGGACCAAATGAAATCGAATCAAAACAGAAAGAGGGTTTTTTTAAAAAGTTTTTTAAGCAGTTTGCTAGTCCTCTAATCTATATTCTGCTAGCAGCTGCAATCATAACATTTTTTCTTGAAGAATATATAGATTCAGTTGTTATATTAGGTGTTGTTCTAGCAAATGCAGTATTAGGTTTTGCACAAGAAAAAAAGGCTGAAAATGCTTTACAAGCATTATCTAATATGATTGTGCCTGAAACTAAAGTTATTCGAGATAATACAAAGAAAACAATTTCTAGCAGGGATTTAGTTCCAGGTGACGTTGTTCTATTAGAATCTGGTGATCGTGTCCCAGCTGACTTAAGGTTATTTTATGTCAAAAATATGACATGTGACGAAGCACCACTTACTGGGGAATCTATACCTGTTGATAAATCAAGTTTACCTCTAGAAGAAAGATATTTAACTGCAAGTGATCAGAAGAACATGGCTTTTGCTGGAACCTATGTAACTCAAGGAATTGGGAAGGGCATAGTAGTTTCAACAGGTAAGTATACGGAAATTGGGAAAATTTCAGAATCTATTAGAGAATCTAAAGAAATTAAAACACCACTCATAAAAAAGATCGAGTACTTTGGTATTCTTTTATCAATTGCAATTCTTGCAGCTGCCATTTTCACGTTTGTTGTTGGACTCTTAAGAGGATTAGATATACTTGAAACATTTTTAGCTTCGGTTAGCCTTGCTGTAGCTGCTATTCCCGAAGGATTGCCTGCAACGTTAACAATAACCCTTGCACTTGGTGTTAAAGCAATGGCATCACGTAATGCAATAATTAGATCCATGCCTTCAGTTGAAACTTTGGGGTCTGCTACGGTCATTTGTTCTGATAAAACTGGAACACTTACTAAAAACCAAATGACTGTGACGCAGATATATACGAGTGACGGTAACACATTTGAAACCTAAGTTTGCCAGTTTAAACTATTTTTGATTAAATATTACTAATTTTTGTCGGAAAATGAGTTTGCCAGTTCAGCTAATTTTGTTGATTTTAC
>NZ_JANUCS010000017.1 GCF_024808815.1 Methanosalsum natronophilum
CACAACCTCAACTTGCAGTACGTTTTATGACAGTTGAAAGTAATAAATCTTTTAATCGCGCTATCTTTGTAGGTGGACCTTTTATACTAATGATGGCTGGTGTTGCATATATAACAGGTGCTTTATCAAACGTTTATTTTTATGATAATTTTGGTCAGCTTGCAATTGAAGTTGCAGGTGGGAATACGGATCTTGTAATACCTGCATATATTAATAGTGCAATGCCGGATGCATTTGTAATTTTGTTTATGTTAGTGTTACTCGCAGCTTCAATGTCCACATTGAGTTCACAATATCATACAATGGGCACATCTATCGGTCATGATGTGTATAGAGAATATATTTTGAATGGTAATGTTGGTGAGACCGTTACTATTACTCGTATAGGCATTGCAGTTACTATTTTGATAAGTGTAATACTAGCCTATCTTCTTCCAATCAGTATTATTGCTAGAGCTACTGCTATTTTCTTTGGTTTATGTGCAGCTGCATTTCTCCCTATATATATAGGTGCACTTTTCTGGAAACGTATGAATAAACAAGGTGCAATTGCAGGTCTTGTAGTGGGCTCAATATCAAGTTTGTTTTGGTTAACTTTTGTTCATGAAGCTAATGCTGTGCCACTTGGTATTTCTCAGTTCTTAACTGGAAATGAAACCATCATATCAGGTACGCTTACGTTAGTAGATCCGATACTAATAGCTACACCTCTAGCTGGGCTGGCAGCTATAGTAATAACTCTAATTACACCACCACCTAGTGAACAGACGAATGAAAAATGTGAGAAATAATCTAGAATAAGCTAGTCTAACTTTAATTTTTATCATGCACCCAAAACTCACCATCAAAAGTAAACTCTTTTTTCCATATAGGTACTTTTTCTTTAACTAATTCTATAGCTTCACTTAATACTGGAAATAGTTGTTGACGGTGCGATGCAGCTACTACTATATAAACAATATCTTCAGCAGGTTCAATGTGTCCTGATTTGTGATGAATTAAAACATCTACTATTCCTTCTTGTTGCTTTAATTTATCAGTTATTTCTTTAATTTGTTTTTGGGCTAAAATATCATATTTCTCAAATACAAGCCTTTGAGTTTGGAGATTTCCAGTAATCTCTCTAACAATCCCAGTGAAGGTCCCAACTGCTCCTGCTTTTTTTATGTTTGAATTTGACTTGACACGATTTATCAGTGAATTTAATGTCACAGTATCTTCAAGTGAGTATATTATTTGTATAGCAGATTCAATTTCTTGCTCATTGAATGAGTCGATATGAGCTTTTATATTATCTATTCTTTCGTTTGAAGGTAGATTTCCAACTAAAATTTTTGGGACCCGGGTTTTTTTTCCTCCTTCGATAATTAAATATTTTATGCCAGAATTTGCCATATTTTCAATAGCATCAGTTAAACTAATTTTTTTACTATAAGTTATCATACCATCATCAAGGATACCTGTTACTACATTTGATCCAGCCTCAAAGTGTTTACCTGTATCAGTATCAATATCCAAAAAGTTATGATTTTTCATATATTTGATAGTTCCAACTGGACCTTTTTCACTCAGTTTCTTAACTATTGTTGAAACTATTGTAGTCTTACCTGAGTCTTTTTTACCTACAATTGCAATGACTTTCATGACTATCACTTTTAGTAACTTATTACTCTAAATGTTGAACACTGGTTTTAGGAGATTGAAATAAATCCATGTAATCATAAAATTTTTGAGGCATTTGAGTCTGTACTGGTAAACCTAATTTGATAGCCTCTGATGCTTTGATTGGAGTTATATGTATTAGTTCTCCACTATATAGTTTTTTAGATAGTTCTTCAAGCTTCTCTTTATCTTCATATTTATCATCTAATAGTTCATAAAAAACGGATTTTGTTAGATTAAGGGCCTTTTTTGAAATATCACTCATTATGACCGTGCTATCATCGGCTTTATCTCCTTTTACCTGTGCTGCATAAATCCAAGAAGGTGCAGGAAAGCTGCCTCTCATCCAATCACCTATCTGGGGATCAATGGGACCAAGTACAGCATTTGAATCCATTAATATTTCATCTGCTGCTAGTGCTATAATAGTTCCTCCCGACATTGAATAATAAGGCACAATAACTCTTGTTTTTTCAGGATGACTTTTTAAGGCTCGTGCTATTTGTATACTAGCATGCATTTGTCCACCAGGTGTATGGACTATAATATCAATTGGTCTTTTACCGGCGGTTCTAATAGCTCTTATTATCTGTTCTGCATCATCTGAATCTATATATTGATAAACAGGCACGCCCAAAAACGAAAGTGCCTCTTTTCTATGAATCATTGAAAGAACTTTAGTTCCTTGTTCTTTTTCTATTTTTGTAATTGTTTTTTTCCTTCGTTTATTTATCCCTTTTAACTGGACTTGTGGATAGAAAATTACGTAAAAAATAAAAATAATTCCTACAACTATGATAATTGTCCAAATATCAATTAATTCAAAAACCAATTTTAGTTCCCCTATTATATTTCTAGTATTCTAATTTACATTAAAGTAAATACTTCAGAAATAAATAGTTACTTATGGATTTAACTTAGTATAATAACTATAATATAATATAATCAAGTTTAGGTTCTAATAGAATAATATAACTTGTAATTGCTCAATAAGCTCTTATTATTAGTAAAAAAGTTTATATTTATAATTCTACGATAGCTGAAAAACAAAAGCATTTTTAGGAATTAGATTTTTGTTTTTGATAGTCTTTTTTCTAGACTTAAATATTATTGTTTTATTTGATTTATAGGAAGATGGAATGATGAAAAAAGTAGAATTAAGCGATCCATATACAGTACCGTATAAAAAAATATGTGCGATTTGTGATGAAAAGAATGAGATTGCTGAGATAATTGAATTTTTTGACTGCTATGGTGGTGCTGCATGGTCAAGATACCACTATTCAAATTCTCCTCTGGTTGAAGATGCATATGTTCTTGGAGATACAATAAGATACCTTGTAAAAACTGGCCAGAAAAACCTTAATCTTAAGCCTTCAACTGCGGCAGCAGGTATAGAATCATTTATTGTTAAAGATAATGAGGCTCATATCACATATTCTGGTCTTGGTGGTGGAGGAGTTGGAGCCACAAAATGTAGAAGCTCTGCGGATGGAATATTGCGGTCTAGTTTCACAGATTCTGGGGGAAGTAGAGTTGCTAAGGGAACAATTGTAGTACCTAGGATGGAACGACTTATTATAGGTATTGATGACACAGACTCTAAAGAAGAGGGTGCTACATGGTCACTTTGCCATAATATTGCAAAAGAAATAGATTCTCATGAGAAAAGATATTTGTCCCATTCACTTGTACAGCTATATCCCGTTCCAACTAAAACTCAAAACTGTGTCGCTACAGTTCTTGAATTTGGCTGTAGCTCTGAAAAAGCTAAGGATATAATTATTGATGAATTGAAAAATGCTTTGTTAAAGTATAGTGTCTCAAATGAAACAGGTATGGTTGCAATCTCATCTTTTAGTGCAGATAAATATCAAGATTATAGTAAGTTATGTAGGACGAGACAACTAACTAAAGCGTTTGCTCTAGATTATGCCAAAAAAAACCAAATTAAAATAATCTTAAATGGAAATGGAGTGATTGGTGCACTTGCAGCACTTGCATGGGTTGCTAAATCTGATCAATCTATTATTATGGAAGCTGACTAAAATGAGGAATTATGCTGAAAATGGTAATGGAAATCAAGTTAATGATCATATGCCATTTACAGGACTTGAAGCTTTAGTTATTGCAGCAGAGGATGCTGATGTAGAGGTAGCTGTAGCAGTACCTGGTTATCCTATTACAGCTATTATGGAGAATTTCTTTGATAGAGGTACTATTAACGCAAATTGGGTTACAAATGAAAAAGTAGCCCTTGAAATTGCTTTAGGGTCATCTGTTGTTGGGATGCGATCTCTAGTACTAACAAAACATGTAGGAGTTAATATATTATCAGATACATTAATTACATCATGTACACATACCATTGGTTCAGGTATAGTGATAATTGCAGGAGATGATCCAGGTGTAGTTGCATCACAAAATGAACAAGATTCTAGGTCTTATGGTTTTATTGTAGAAAATGCAGTATATGATCCTTCAACTCCACAAGTACTATATGAATCAATTCATCATGCTTTTAATATTTCTGAGAAAGCTTCTATGCCTGTAATTATTAGAGTCACTAATAGAATCCTACAATTATCTTCCACGATTGAAAGAGTAAATACTGAAAAAAACTCTAAGCTTTTTGACCGTAACATATGGAAATTAACTATGCGTGGAAAACATCAGCGTTTCCATAAAGTAGCCTACCCACTTATGAAAGCTGAAAGTGAGATTACTACTTTAAATATGGTTATCAATAGAGGTAAAAGTATTGGAATAATTTCATCGGGATATGTATCACATGTTATAGAAAATGACCTAAAGTATTGTATCAACCAAAAAAAAATATCACACTTAATGTTAACGATGATATTTCCATTACCTAAATTACATTTAGATGATTTTATTAAAAAACATGAATATATACTTGTTATTGAGGAAACTGAACCTGTTATTGAATCTTTTCTTAATTCAACTGGATACAAAAAGATATGTGGGAAAAATACCGGACATTTACCTTATGGTTTAATTGAAATAAATGATATAGAATTTGCAATAGAAAATGCACATAAGTATTATGTAAATAACCAAATAACCGTTCAAACAATTAAAGAACGTGGATCAAGATCATTGTGTAAAAAATGCCCTTTTATTCCTTTATATAATGCATTAAGTCATTTTGATGTTCCGATTGCAGGGGATCTTGGATGCTCAATACTTACAGCCCCAAAACCATTTGAGCTTGTTGATACCGGCTTTTCGTTAGGCTCATCAATATCTGTTGCTATGGGATTTAAAAGAAAAGGTATTGCAATTATTGGTGATTTTGGATTAGCCCATACAGGAATAATTGGATTGATAAATGCAACCCATATCAACTCAGACGTTTTGATTATAGTTTTACAAAACGAAATTGCTGCTATGACTGGAGGACAAAATGTACCTGATCTGACCAAAATTGTAAAAACAATAGTGAAAGACACAACAATCATAGAAACTGATAAATTAAGCAAATCACTTTTAGAAGAAGATATTTACAATATTGTAAACTCCAAACTATCACATGATGGAGTTTCTGTTTTATTAGTAAGAGGTACTTGTGAGAAAAGTTATTACTTAGACTAACTTAAAAAATAGAACCTTGTCTGTTATTTCACAATAAAATTTATAAAGTTAAATTTTTGTTTATCTTAATATAGCTAAAATTAAATGAATGCATAGTGCTTAAACAATCAGACGAAACTAAATAATCATTTTTCTTACTGGTTATAAGATTAACTTATTTAACATTCTATCTTGTTGCCATCTACAATATATATAATGTGATTCAGCTTGTTTAATATGGCTTTTTACTCGATTAAATCCAGCTGAACCTAATGTCGAACCTATATAAAAATTGAAGCTTAAATAAAGATTAAGGTAACCTATTTTGCCTACATGTATATTGTAGGAGTTGAATATGAGAATATTAATATTTTTTTAATCTAACTTAACATTAATCCCCAGTATATTATTTTTACCTTTATAAATATCTCTTGCAATTTCTGCACATCCAATTGCTGCGCTCCATTTATTTAGTATATGCGCATTTATATCTAAAAGTTCGTTTATTTTGTTAGTAACATATTCTACTTCTGCAACTGAACCAGCTAGTATTACATCGCCAAAAGTTCCATTTTGTTCCTTCAGCAGCAATTGTAGGCTAGTTATTTCCATGGCACTAAAAAGTGATATGGTATCAAGTGCTAAAATTGCATCTTGCTCTTTTTTTTCAAGTCCTGTTAAAATTTCAGCTAAATTAGAATAAGGTGTTCTTTTTATCACACCAGCTGTAGTGAAAGCTTCATTTGCAGTATATTTATGGGAATCTACATCTCTAATTGCAAGAACATCAAGAGGGCCATGATGAATTCCAGGTGCAAAGATACATGCATCTATTGCACCAACGAGTTTACTACTAGCAACAGCTAAAGTAACAGTATTAGAACTAATATCTGATATTACGAAGTTAGTGAATCCCTTACATAAAGAATGATATGCGATACCAATTTTTTCGGGGCTGGTCGAGTGAGAAAAAATATTTAACCTAGAATCTGTACTACTTTTTGCATGAATACCTGGTATAACAAAAGTAGGTATTTGCGAACATTTTATGGCGTCAAAAACACGTTCACCTGCACCAGTTTTTACCCCTACTCCTTTGTTACTAATAATTCCTCTATTGATAACTTTATTTATGTTTTCTATAGAATTAATGCCATCACCCATAGAATATGTAATAGCTGCCATTTTTACCTGTTTAATTTGAATATCAAGCTTAGAGGTCAAAAGGTTAATTATTTCATATTCTGACATTATTGCTAAAGTATTTCGTTGGATAGCAATTTTTTTAATGTTATCATAATCAATTGTAGCAACACGGACAGCAGTGGTTCCATGATCAATTCCCAAAAACATGTTTTCAATCCGGTAAAAATATTATTTATCAATTAACAGGGCTTGATTTATATTATTCCTAATCCTTTCACCTGCTTTTTTATCCCCAGCCGTAGTAACAAGTCGAATCTCTTGAGTAGTTGTTCCTTGAGATATAAGCAACCTAAGATTACCTCTATCATCAGCTCTCATTATTTTGCAATTCAAAGATCCTCCAGAAACTCCTTTTCCTTTAACTTTGATGAATGAAGGTATTATTTTTTTTATTTCAGAGTTTAAACTAATAGTTTTCAGGACTTTTTTACCTAAACGATCACCAACTATAGTTGTATGCGATCCTCCAAGCTTTTTTTTGAGACTCTCGTTACTATCTGACTTTTCTTTCATGTGAGTATCAAAATCTGAATGTCAATAATCTCTTTCAATCATATAATCCGCAATTCTCTTCAACTTATCTTTAGCATCTGAATCTGGTAAAACTTCAAGCTTTTCTTTTCCTTCTCGTATATATGAGAAAGCTAGCTCTTCTGCGTACTTTATTGAACCAGATTCATGGAGTAATTGAACAGAAGCCTCAATTTCACTATTAGTAGCTTTGCCTTTCCCGAAAATATTTATATCTACATTTTTTTCTCGAGCATGTATTGCAATTAGTGTTTTTTTACCCTCAAGTATATCACTACCACGAGATTTACCTAATATTTCTTCTGGTGTTATTAAATCCAAAACATCATCATATATTTGGAAACCAACACCTACCAGTCTACCATAATCGTAAAGTGCATCTGCAACTTCTTCAGACGCTCCACCAAGTATTGCACCAACTTTGGCAGCTGCTGCATAAAGGACAGAAGTTTTTTTCTCAACCATCTTAAGGTATTCTTCTTTAGTTACATCATCCCTGTTCTCAAACTCAATATCCATCCATTGTCCTTCACATATTTGTGTGCATGTTTTTGAGAGGACGCCTATTGATTTATTTAATCTATCAGGATCATTATCCATACCTGAAATAATTTCAAAAGCTTTTGAATAAAGGGTATCACCTGCTAAAATAGCACCTGAACACCCCCATTTAACATGTACAGCTTCCATACCACGTCTCACTGGATCCTCATCCATTATATCATCATGAATCAATGTAAAGTTGTGAACAAGTTCTACTGATACTGCAGCTGGTAAAATATCGTCTAAATTTGCACCAACTGCTTGAGCAGCAAGAAGTAAAGTAGCAGGACGAAGTCTCTTCCCACCCGCATCTGGCAGATATCTTGAAGCTCTATAAAGTTCAACTGGTTGATTTATAGGTAGCATTTTGGAGATTTCTTCATCCACATCAGCTGTAATTCCACGCAATTCATCAATAATATTTGGCATATATATCACAAATCCAAAATTATAATTCTCATTCTTGAATGTAGAGTTCTAGTTCTTCTCCGTTTCTTAATAAATGAACAGTATCTCCCATAATATAACCAGCATCTTCTGCCAGTTCGATATAGGAACTGTGCATATTAATATTACCATGTGCAGGTATCACATGTTTTGGTTTTACCATCCTAAGTAGTTCCCAATGGTCTTCTCTATATGCATGCCCTGAAACATGTACGTCAGTGTAAAGTCTCGCACCTTTCATCTTAAGCTTAGTTTCAACAGCATATCTATTAGCTTGTGTCATTGGACTAGGTATCACATTAGCTGAGAAAATAACCCTATCTCCAGGGTCAGTTTTAAAGGGTGTGTCACCATTTGCTACTCGAGTTAAAATTGCACCTGGTTCTCCTTGATGACCTGTAACTATTGGCAAATACTTTTCTTTACCTTCCTTCATGATTTTTTTAAAGGCATTATCTATCTCTTTTCTCGATCCATAAACTTCAGCGTTTTCTGGAAGGTGAATATAACCCATTTCATTTGCTGTCGTAACGTATCGATCCATAGATCGACCTAATAATATTGGCGTTCTACCCATTTCACCTGCAAATTGTATAATTGAGTTCATCCGAGCTATATGTGATGCAAATGTAGTTACAATCATACCCACTTCAGGTTCTTCAGTACCAAGCAAAACATCACGTAACATATCATGAGCAACTTGTTCAGATGGTGTTTTTCCAGAAACCCCTGAATTAGTACTTTCAGTAATTAAAGCAACTACACCCTCATTACCAAGCTCTCTTAATCTTGCAAAATCTGGTGGTTCACCGAGTGTTGGCATTCTGTCTAGTTTAAAATCACATCCATATAAGATGGCACCAATTGGCGTATGTATAGCGATAAATACACAATCTATTATACTATGTTGCATTCTTATTAGTTCGATTGAAATTTCATCAGTTACTTGATAAGTCCCACCAGCATCAATACCTATTATTTTGTTTTTCACACCAAACTTTCTTTCGGAATCAATTTGGTGCTGAATTAAAGCTGATGTATAAGGTGTACTTATAATAGGAGCTGAGTATCTATGGGCTAGTTTTGAAATAGCTCCGATGTGATCTAAATGGCCATGCGTGCATGCGATAGCTTTAACATTACCGTTTATCTGTTTCATTATAGTATCATCAGGTATAGCTCCCATTTGAATTAGTTCAAGTGAATGCATTTTATCAATTTCTACATCCTCATGAATTTGAACCCTATCTAGCCTTAGTCCCATATCGATAATAATTATATCTTCGTCTATTCTTATAGCAGTCATATTTCGGCCCATTTCATTGTAGCCACCAACTGCAATTATCCCTATTTCTGTCATTATAAATCTCCAATTTTTTAATTTTTTAATTTTTGTTCTTACAAATCCCTAGATTTTTATGATAAAATGATTTATAGTACATCAGGTTTTAATGCAAAATAAGATGTGTCAAAACCTCTTTGCGCTAAATATTCTTTTGTCCATCCTGTAACTGTTAATGGGGATTTTTTTAGCTGCGATATATTTTTACATCCAGTAAGAAACATTGAAATTTTCAATTCTTCAATTATTTGTTCTATTTTTTTGGTTACGAATTGTGAGCCTTTAAAGGCCGGCTCAATGAAAGGAAGTGCTGAGCTAGCTACAGATGCACCAAGTGATATAGATTTAGCAACATCAAGGCCACTTCGAACACCACCTGTAGCTATTATTGGCAAAGAAACATCACATTCTACTATACTAGCTACTGTAGGAATGCCAAAGTCCCAGAAAAGTTCACCTACATTTTGCCTATAAGAATCTGTGCTTTGGGTGTTGGCACGATACACTTCAACACCTGCCCAACTAGTACCTCCAACACCTCCCACATCTATAGCTGAAACACCTGCTTTTTTCAATAAAATAGCATCTTCGTGGGATATACCACATCCAGTTTCTTTTACAATAATTGGTATATCGAGTTCACATATTTCTGAAATTGAATCTATAACACCTGTAGCATTAACATCTCCTTCAGGTTGTATTGCTTCTTGTAAAAAATTAAGATGAATAGCAAAAGCATCTGCATCGATTACTTCTATCATTTTTTCCATAGCTTCAATTCCATACTCTCTTATTTGTGCAGCGCCTATATTACCATATATGAAAGAGGTTGGGGCCTTATCACGCACAATAGTAAAGGAGCTTTCTTGTTCAGGGTCTTCAATCGCTGCTCTTTGACTTCCAACTCCAATACCAACTCCTGTTTCTTCAACGGCTTCTGCAAGAGCAGCATTAATAGCAGTTGTATCAGGATGTCCACCTGTAATTGATGCAATTAAAAAAGGTGTTTTAAGCTTTTTTCCAAAGAAAGATACTGAATGGTCAATTTCATTCATATCCATTTCAGGCAATGCTCGATGTACTAAGCTAATATCATCAAATCCAGAATTTTTGAATCTTGATTCTACTGGACTGCTAGAACACAATTTTAAATGCTCAATCTTTCTTTTGGAAGTACTCATTGTAAAACCTATTTTATTTAAGTGATATAATTCATTATTTCTCTATTTTAGTACCAATATTATTCCCATTAAGGAACTCTCTAATGTTATTAGGAACCCTTCCATTGAAAATATAAGAGGTGGTATTAGTTTGTCTTGATAATTCTAAGAGTTCTTTGACTTTACCAAGCATACCGCCAGTAACATCTATTGATTCTGAAGGGCCAATATATTCACTGACTTTCTGATAATTGCTAGTGTTAATAGTAGTTATGGTATTACCACTTGAATCCAGCACACCGTTTTCAAAACTTCCTATACCTATTCTGGAAGCTTTAAGCTTGTGGGCAATAAAGGTGGTTATTTGATCGCCTGAGATAACAGAAACCTTCAAATTTTCATCCATGACTACATCTCCATGTAGAACAGGGATTATTCCTTCTTCAACCATAATAAGGATGTTATCTAAAAACATTTCAACAATTCTTCCATTCTTAGAGATACAGTTGCTTAATGGGTTTACTGAATATGCTTTGGACCCCTTATTATTCAGCTGTTTTACGAAAAGAGAATTAAGTTCTTTAACTGATTCATGTGTCAGAAAACCGCCATTAATGTTAGATGTATTCTTCAGATTATATTTTTTAGCTAATGGGTGACCAAAGGACCCTGCTCCATGAATTATTATAAGTCTCTTATTGCAGATACTTATTTCTTCACAGATTCGTTCAATTTCATTTAATTGTGGGCTGCCAAAATCTGAACTTTTATCAGTTATTAAACTGCCACCGATTTTTAATATTGTAATGTCATTAACAGTTTTCATATTTTGACTCCACGTTCACACCACAATTTGTTGTATTTGTGATTAATGAATCTCCACCATTAGCAATTATTGCTTTAGAGATGTTATCAACATGGTCTTTACTTGTAAGCGAAAACATACAACCACCACCACCAGCACCAGTAGTTTTAGATCCGTAAGCACCAGCACTTCTTGTAGCATAAACAAGATTTGATAGTTCCTTAACATTAACACCTAATGAATCAAGAAGGCCATGATTAATGTTCATTAGTTCACCTATCGCACCATAATTTTTTTTTTCAAGGTGCTTTTCTCCAATATTAGGAAGTTCACCTATTATGTTTATAATTTGGTCTATCAATTGGGGGTATTCTAACCTTAGCATAGAGACGTCATTTACAATTTCTTTTGTTGAAGATAACTTATTAGTATTTCCAATAACTACGCCACATTCAATTAATGGTAACTTTTTGCAATTGGACATTTTAATCACTCCACCATGAGTGGAAACATAGGTATCTGTTAAACTTGCGTTGTTCTGTACTTTCATCTCTACTTTGTGGCCTAATTTTGCTATATCATTATGCGTTAGATTACATTCAAACAAAGAATTTAAGGCACCTATAGTTGCAACTGTTACTGCTGCCGATGAACCTAAACCTGAACCAACTGGAATATTCGAGTCAACTTTTATAGCAATACCTGTAAATGATACTAGCTTTCTCATTTCTTCAACCACAGTTGAAATATATGGATGAATATCGAAGTCTAAACCTGTAACTCCCAATGAAGACAGTATAGTAGTTCCACTAGATTTAGTAGCAGTTACCCACGTTCGAAGGTCTATTGCACAGCAAATTGCATCTTTGCCATACACAACAGCATGCTCACCAAAAAGGTAGATTTTACCAGGAGCTGAACAAATTACCATTTAAATTCCATAAAATCAAGTTTTCTAGACGTTTTATTCCACTATAATAGCACCATAGCCAACAACTGAACGCATATCCCCAATAATATCTCCGCTTGTTTGATATCTAATAAGTCGAGATTTTTTGGCTCCTAATAAAGTAGATGCAGTTAACATAGAAGCTATTGGTCCAAACCCACAGGCTGAAATATTAAGTTCATTGATTCTATTGTAAATTTCTGGAACAGCCAGGTTTTCGACAGCTTCAATTAAATATTTATCATTATTGTAAGCAACTTCTGCACTTTCATAATGTGTAAAGTCACTGGATGCAATTATGACAACATTTTTTCCAGTTTGTTTAACTGCTTTAGCTATAGCGTTTCCTACATTAATAGCAGACTTTTCATCTTGAAGCCCCATACAAATATTTAAAATTTTGAAATCATCATGGATGTATTGTAGAAAAGGCAATTGAACTTCAATTGAGTGTTCTAAGCTATGTGCAAGCTCATCTTCAACAATGATTGATCCAGTTAGATTTTCAGCAAGTTCAGTGTCTGACTTAATTTCCCCTAGTGGTGTAATCCATGTATCCATGGATAATGATACAGGTTCTCCATAGCCAGTATGGTTTGGTCCGATTATTATATAAGTCTCAGCCTTTGGAATTTTTGAATAGACCTCTGCAGCTACAGATCCTGAGAAACTATAGCCTGCATGTGGTACAACAGCACCTAACATATTTGTAGGTGTCACTTCAATGTCCATAAAACAATTTCTTAATTCAACTATTAAAGCGTTCGAATCAGATGGATAAAACTGACCCGCAACAACTGGTTCTCTCATGATTAGATTGCACCTTCTAATTATTCTTTTATTTACACTGGCATTTTCAATTCTGCTTCAAAATCTTCTATATTATAAGTGAAAATAGAATCGTTTAATTTAGCAATTTCTCTAGCTAAAAGCCAATATACAAGGGAAAGTGCTTTCCTTCCTTTATTGTTTGTTGGAATAACAAGATCAACTTTGGATGTCATGTTATTTGTGTCACATAATGCAACTACTGGAACTCCTACTTTAACAGCTTCTTTGATAATCTGTGCATCACCTGCAGGGTCAGTAACTATCACAACATCAGGCTCAAAAAAACCTCTTAATGCGGGATTTGTTAGAGTTCCTGGTATGAATCTTCCGACCATGGCTTTTGCCCCAATTGCCTGGGCAAACCTTTTTGCTGGATATTGGCCATATTGTCTAGCTGAAGTTACAAGAATCCTTGAAGGATCGTATTTTGACAAAAAGTTTGCTGCCATCTTGATTCGTTCATCAGTTGCTTGTATATCGAGAACATAAAGGCCATCGGTTCTAACACGATAAACAAAGTTCATCATATCTTGTGTTTTTTGTTGAGTTCCAATATGTACACCTGAGGCTAAATATTCATCGATTGGTATTAGGGAAGCCTGTTGACCTGTAGTTTCGTCTTTACTTATATCTTCTTCATGCAAGGTTGTATTTGGTGAGATTACTTCATTTTCCTCACTTGTTTCAACAGGTTTTTCTTCGATTTCATCAATTTTACTTGCATCTTCCTGGATATCATTAGTATCTTTATTTTCCATTAAATCACCTTTTTATTATAATCTCTTTTAACAGTTATAGGAATAACACCTTCTTCAAGTTCTTTCATTGCTAAATGTAAAGGATCCATGTCAGGTTCATCAATCAGTACAGGTGCTCCCATTGAAATCTGTAAAGCACGTGCACCAATAATTCTTGCGCGTTCATATTTTGTAAAGCCCTTTAGGTTCAATAAATCACCTTTTATTGAATAGTTAATTAACAAATTGTAAAAAGCAAAATCAGCTAATATTAAATTGAAATATATTTGGATGGTTATAATAAAATACCCGCTAAATATATTGGGTTGTTCAGAATCCCTCTGAACATGGTTTTATTCTATCAAATTTCAATAAGTGTACTAGATGAATCTTGGCATAATTTTATTTAAGCTCGTTTAATAGTAAGGAGCAATAGTATCAACCAACTCTACATGGGATAGCATCATTCTTCTGCAACAATATCTTGTTACACGAAGGTCATCCAAAATGGTATCAGAGCTTTCTCCTTCATAGACTCTCCTCTTAAATTCTTCCCATTTATTGGCTATTACACCACCACAACTAAAACATCTTACTGGAATCATATATATCCCTACTCGCAAGTTTACCTGTAAGACTTTTGGTACTTTGCCCTTGCTCCAGGTCCACCAAATTTCTTTGTTTCCTTTTGTCGTGAATCACTTACTAACAAGTTTCTATCATAATCTGAAAACTTATCACGGATGTTGGTATCATTTGTCCATTCTACAATACCTTTCGAAATAGCTGTTCTTATAGCATTTGCTTGACCTACAATTCCACCACCTTTTGCATCAACATCGATGTCAAGTTCTGAAACTGCATCTTTTGCGAGGATTAGAGGTTCCATAATTTTCAATTTAGCAAATTCTGGCTGGAATATTTCTATTGGTACTTTGTTAACTCTAATTTTACCTGTACCTTGCGTAACGGTTGCGCGTGCAATTGCTCTTTTATTTTTACCTGATGATGTGACAACTTTAGTAGACACTTAAACACCTTCCTTAATATTTAGATCCCAAACGCTTACTTACATCTCCAAGCTTGACATATTTGTTTGAGCTTAGACGCGTTATACTTGCTTCGTCGAAAGTAACTAATTCACTGTCTTTAAGTTCAACGGGTATTCCTACATAAACTTTTAAGTTGGATAATGCATCTTTACCTCTTTTGCTCTTATAAGGTAGCATTCCTCTGACAGTTCTTTTTAGAATTCTATCAGGTCTTTTTGGAAAATATGGCCCCCATTCACGAGTTCCAATCTCTTGAAACTTAACATAATCTTCTATTGTTTTTATTTTGGATCCAGAAATAATGGCATTCTCTGCATTAACAATACTTATTTCTTCTCCAGCTAGTAATTTTTGAGCAACTATACTTGCAAGCCTGCCCATTATAAGTCTATTAGCATTAATTACCGTCATTTAAAACACCTACTTTAAAATCCTAACTCCAGATCCACTTGGGTTTTCATCAAGCAAGGATTCAATGGAAATACATTTCCCGCCAACTTCTGCTACTTTTTGTTTTGCAGTTTCACTAAATCCGAGTGCAGCAATTTTAACAGCATGTTTTAGTTCACCTGCTCCAAGAACTTTACCAGGCACTAGAATTAGCTCATTATCTATAGAATTTCTATTTATTTTGCTTAGATTGACCTGTGCATATGTTCGTCTTGGTTTTTCAAGTCTTTTTGCGATATCTTTCCAAATCAAGGCATTTTCTTCATATGACTTCTTTTTTAAGGAAGAAATCAGTTCCGGCATCTGTGGATTAGTTTTACGTTCAATTTTTTTTCTAGATAATTTACCCATAATCTTCCTCCGCAAGGTTAAAATTCTTACTCACGCAGTTAATGCGTTCGAATAACTGGGTGTAAAATCAATATATTTTAAATCGTTGCATGGATAACTCTACTAGTACATAAATATTTTGCATTCAAATTGCATATTTACTCTGATAGGTAATCATCTAATATATCATAGAATTCATTTAAATCACAACCTAGTTCTCTGCCTACCAAAATCGCTATGATTTCAATATCAACTAGCTCATGAAATTGATTTTGTTTTTCATTAACTTTAGCAATAATCTCTTTTTTATCCATTTTGCACTCTGCGCTGATTTTATTTATAATGAGTTCAAAGTTATTGTTTTCTTCTTTTAAAATAGTTGATAGTTCTGAAGGCCTAACTCCTTTTCCTATATCTACCTCATTAAAATTGAATGTTGGTTGTAAGGTTCCATATATATCCTTTAAGATACCAGTTTCAATAGCTTTTTTTCTCAATGAAGCTGCCTCCTTTGGAGACATCCATTTAAAGTCAAGTGAAAGAATAAAATCAAATTCTTTAGGCGATATTTTATTTTTTTTCTTTTTCTTGAATGGAGCTGCGATAATTTCTATTAGTGTGCTCATCTTGTTTCACTTCTTACTTCTTGAATTATAGTATCAGCAGTTCTTCTACAACCAACTCTCTGGAACCGTTAATTTATTTATATCTAAAAAGGAAAAGTATTATATTCGGCTTCTTCACGAGCTATATGTGTATCTCCTTTTCTAACATAAAATTCAATTAAATAACTTTATTGTATTTTTATCCCAAAATGAATTTTCTATGAAATAGCTTGTGATAGTTTTGACTCTCACATATCTTATTTTTTTAAAGTTATCATATTTTGATAAACTATTCTAAAATAATTCATATTTTATTCATGGTTATGTATTTAGATATTTAATAAAAACTAATGTATAAAAAATGGATTTGGTTAAAGTTTCACCAGCTTAGCATCTAAAAGCCCTTCTATGTTCCTAATTTCTTCAAGAATTGTTTCAGGAACTTCACTATCTACATTAAGTGCCATTATAGTAATTCCACCAATCTCGACTCTACCAACTTGCATACCTGAGATATTGATGTTATTTCTACCAAGAATAAGACAACATGGACCTATTACATTTGGTTTGTTTATGTGATTTGAAACTATCATATATCCTTGAGGAACAAGATCAACTCTATAATTATCAATCTGTATGATTTTTGGATTGTTTCCTATAACTGAACCTGTAACTGTCTTGCTTTCCCCATCTTTAGTCAGTCTTATAGATATAGTTGAGGTGAACTCATCCTTGTTTTCTGATTTACTTTCTATAATTTTTATCTTTCTAGAATTAGCCACATTATGAGCATTGACATAATTTACACCTGATCCAAGAACAGTTTCCAATAAACCTTTCAAAGCCGCAGTTGTAACTGGTCTTGTATCTTTTTCTGCAATATCACCATTATATGAAACTTCAATAACTTGATGTTTACCACTAATTAACTGTCCCAACATGCTACCCATTGTTTCTGCTAAGTTAACATAAGGCTGTAAAAAAGCCATCATTTCGGGTTTGATTGATGGTATATTAATAGTATTCTTTGCAAAGCCTCCATTTAAGACAGAAATAACCTCTTCAGCTATTGAGACAGCAACATTTACTTGTGCTTCTTCAGTTGATGCACCAAGATGTGGTGTAGTAATAACATTCTCAAAGTCCATTAGTGGTGAATCAAAAGGTGGCTCTTCAACAAATACGTCAAGTGCTGCACCGACAATTTTTTGTTCTTTTAATGCTTCTACAAGAGCATCTTCATTTATGATGCCACCACGTGCACAATTTATTACTCTTACACTCTTTTTCATTAAGCTAAATTCATGGCTATCAATAATATTCTTAGTTTCTTTTGTAAGGGGTGTGTGTACAGTTATAAAATCAGCTTTTTTAGCAATTTCCTGAACGGATGCTAATTCTATCCCCAACTCTTTTGCTCTGTCTTCAGAAATATATGGATCATATGCTATAATTTTCATTTCTAAGCCCTGAGCACGTGTAGCTACTTCAGTTCCAATTCGTCCCAAGCCAATGACGCCAAGTATTTTATCTGTAACTTCTACACCCATAAATTTTTTTCTTTCCCATTTTTTGGATTTTAGGGACATATGGGCCTGTGGCACATTTCTAGCTAAAGACATTAACATAGATATAGTATGTTCAGCAGCCGATATCATATTGCCTTCAGGTGCATTAACAACAATGATACCTTTTTCAGTAGCTGCTTGAACATCAATATTATCTATACCTACACCTGCTCTGCCAATGATTTTTAGACTTTTTGCATTTTCAATTATTTTTCTAGTGACTTTAGTTCCGCTTCTTATTACAAGTGCATTAAAATCTTTAATTTTATCTGCAAGTTGATCTTCGGAAAGTCCAACCGCGATTTCAACTTCACATGCTTCTTTTAATTTTTCAACTCCTTCTTCTGACAAGGGGTCACTTACTAATACCTTCATTGTTATTTTCTCCAGCTCAAATAAATATCATATCAAACTTATCTATAATTATATAATATCAAGAACTTTTATTTTATTTGGATTTGTTGAATTGGCTTTATAGTAAAATAGGTATCGGTTTTATACTTACTTCTACTTTAACTAGCAATTATTTTCTTTGAGAATTGTACAAATCTTTTATTCTATCAAGTGTTTCAATTTCATCTGCGGATTTATCTGTTCTTAAGTTAACAAGTCTCGGAAATCTCAATGAATATCCCGAAGCATAGTTCTTACTCTTTTGTATCTCCTCAAATGCCACTTCAAAGACTACTTCAGGCTTAAATTCTAAATTTCTTCCATTTTCTAATAAAATAAGACTTGAAAAAAGCTCCGTAAGTTCAGATAAATTCTCATCTGTAAGACCAGTACCTACTCGTGCAATTGGCAAATATTCTCCACTTTTTTCATCATGACATGCTAATGTGAACGAGCCGATGAAATTCGTTCTTCGCCCATAGCCCCATTCACCTCCTATTACTACAAGATCAAGAGTCTCCATTATAGGTTTCTTTTTGAACCAGTTATTGCCTCTTTTACCTGGAGTATATGGAGAAGAAGGATTTTTAATCATTATTCCTTCATGACCATCATCAATTGCCTCAAAATAAATCTGTTCAACTTTTTCTACATTATCAGTAACAATTTGGTCACTAACGCTTAAAGAAGAACTATCTGTTATTATATTATGCAGAACTTTGCGACGTTCAGTGAGAGGGAGATCAACAAGTGATTTTCCGTTACAGTACATGACATCAAATATCTTAACAGTGATTGGTATATCTCGAGTAGTCATCTCAATGTCATATTTTCTGCGCAATCTTTTTAATATTTCTTGAAATGGTTTTGGCTTTCCATCTTCATCTATCGCAAAGGTTTCAGCATCAAGAATAACGGTATCTGTAGTTACTTGGGCTTTTACATAGCTTACCACATCTGGCAAGGAATTAGTAATATTTTCAAGTTTACGGGAAAATATAGTTACATCATCAAAATTTTTGTGAATTTGTAACCGTGCCCCATCAAACTTCCACTCAATAGCTGCATTATCCATATCTTTGATAGCTTTCAAAATGTTTGGTGCTACTTGTGCTAACATAAGTTTTATAGGTCTATCAATTTGAATGCTAAGTTCTTTGACTTCATCTATACCACCTTTTTTAGCGGCTAAAGCTACTACTCCTAAATCATTAGTTAACATGTAACCTCGCTCTATGAGTTCAGAGGGCACATTAAATGATTTAGATATAGCATTTCTTACAATACCTTCTCCTACACCAATTCTTAATTGCTCTAAAACAAGACGAGCCAAATATTGAGCTTCTTCAGGTGTAGTTTTACTGAAAAGATACTGTAGCATTTTCAGCTTATTTTCGTGGGAACCTTTCCCATTGATTGCAGCTATTTTTTTAAATGTAGTATAAACATCATTAAGTGTTAGTTTTGATTTTAATTTATTGAACATATCAAAAGTAATTTGGCTACCAGATCTTTTGTCTATAACTTCAACTGTAGTTTTTCCAATATCACCTTTATCTCTAACTATCTTTTTTATTTCATCTACTGAAAACCCAGATGCTTTTGATAACGAAGTATAAAACAAACCTGTACCAACACCTAAGTCATAATCACTCCAATCAGGAAAAACATCTCCCATTATGAAATATATGGCAATATGTAATTCTTCAGTATCAACCAATTTAAAAAATTCTGCGACTCTTTCAGTCATTTCAAGAGAACTACTAATATTCTCAATTTCTCTACAAACGTTTGCAAAGTCAGCGAAGGATGTCATATTGCTAAATCAGTCCAATTTTTAATTGTCATTATTACATATAGCAATGAGATCACTTAATATTGCACTCGCAGTTTCTATTGAACCGGCACCTCTACCTGTTATAGTAACTGGACCTGCTAGATCAGTTTGAACTGAAGCAACATTCAATGTATCTCCTACAGATAAAGGATGTCCAACAGGAACTAAACGAGGTCCTACACTAAGCTTTCCATTACGTACCTCACCTATAAGTTTGGTTACATAACCGTCATTATAAGCTAACAACATTGACTCTGGAGTGATTTTAGTTATTCCTACAGAATCAACATCTTTATATGTTGAATCCATGTCAAAAACACTATTTGCCAAGATTACTAGTTTACATGCAGCATCGATTCCTTCAACATCGTATGTAGGATCTGTTTCTGCAATACCTCTTTCTTGAGCTTCAGCTAACATTTGTTCATAAGATGCTTCTTCTTCAAGCATTCTAGTAAGAATATAGTTGCATGTACCATTGAGGATACCCTGTATACTCAAAATATCATTTCCAGCTAAAACACCTTTAATCAAATTGATTATAGGCATTGCTCCACCCACAGTTGCTTCAAATTTAAACTTACATCCGGATAAATTTGCAGTATCAACAAGATATTTATATTTAAGAGCAAGAGGACCTTTATTTGAAGTAATTACATGTCTACCATTTTCAAACGATGCAAGCATGTTTTCTAACCCTACACCACCATCTTCAATATTTGTGGGAGTTGTTTCTATAACAACATCATGCTCAATTTCGTTAATTATTTCAACGCCTGTTTTTTGGACATTTGCTACAGTTCCTTTTTGCCTTTTCTGTTCAAGTGCAGAATTAAGGTCGATACCGTTTTGATTTATGAACGAACCCTTTGAATCAGAAATTGCAATCACTTTAATGTCTAAGCCCATTTTGGTTAGATAATCTTGTTTTTTCATAAGAACTTCTGCTACACCTTGTCCTACTGACCCAAATCCAATAATTGAAATACGTACTTGTTTCATGAAATCACTCTCATTAAATAAACTGAGTTTCAATAGGCTCAATGACTAAAAGGTCTTTTTTATTTGCTACATTCTTAAGTAATGAAAGAGCTTCATTTAACTCTTTCTTACCAGTTGCATCAATCTTTAAAAAAGCAGACGATGGTTGGTTTACACGCGGCATGGATAAAGTTAAGCCAACCACTTCAGCAAATCCAGTAGAATCAATTTTATCAATTGTATCTTGAATATTAGTGTGGACAATGTGACCTATTATTATAACTGCACAATGTTCAAGAAACCTTTCTTCTCCAACTCTTACTACACTTACACCACTATCTTCCAGTCTACTAATCAAATTATCAAGTTTTTCTGAATCAATCTCAAAAACTATCTGTACTGGAATTGTGCCACGTGGTGTATGTTTCTCATGATGATGGACTACAGAAATTAAGTTACCCTTTAGATCGGAGATTGGCTGTAAGGCTAGCAGTAGCTGTCCTGGAATGTCTTTTAGTTCAAGGTCCATTGAAACTCGCATATATACCCTCTTTTGATTTGATAAATGTTCGACATTTATATGTGATTTTAGTTATTCTATTGTTATATTGATTAAAGATATGTTATTTAAGTATGTATCATAAAACTAACTTATGGAATACGCAGAATATAAGATTTTACAATAGCTTAATATAGTTATTTTTATAAAAAATTATAAATATAAACTGCTGTATAATAAGTAACCATTAAATAGAGTAATTAATAATATAGGAACAAAACTTATTGATATGGTTCTAAATAAAAGTGATTAATATGAGTAACGCTATCAGGACTACTTTATTGTTGGCAACTTTAACTGGATTGCTGGTTTTAGTTGGTGCGGTTGTAGGTGGACAAGGTGGAATGATTATTGCATTTATCTTTGCTATTATCATGAATTTTGGCACTTATTGGTATAGTGACAAAATTGTACTTAAAATGTATAAGGCACAGGAAGTCACGGAGGCTGAACAGCCACAACTATATAATACAGTACGTAAGCTTGCGGACAGAGCTAACATGCCAATGCCACGAGTTTATATAGTTCACACTTCTATGCCAAACGCATTTGCAACTGGTAGAAACCCCGAAAATGCCGCAGTTGCTGCAACAACAGCCTTAATGAATCTATTAGACACAGAAGAACTTGAAGGAGTACTTGCACATGAACTAGCTCATGTAAAAAACAGAGATACATTAATTAGTGCCATTGCTGCTACAATAGCCGGTGTTATTACCTTAATTGCTACTTGGCTTCGATGGAGTGCGATTTTTGGTGGACTTGGAGGTAGAGATAATCAAGGAAGTATAATTAGCTTTATTGCTTTAGCTGTAATAGCACCGCTTGCTGCAACAATTATTCAACTAGCTATTTCAAGGTCAAGAGAATTTGCAGCAGATGCCGAAGGTGCACGGATTTCTCAGAAACCTTGGGCTTTAGCAAATGCTTTACATAAGCTGGAACGTGGTGTGGGACATCAGCCACAACGAGAGAACATAAATGAAGGTACAGCACATATGTTCATCGTAAATCCATTCAAAAAAGGTGCACTAACAGCTTTATTTAGGACTCACCCACACACTGAAGAAAGGATTAGACGATTAAAAGAAATGAAATAATCGTTTAAATTATCTTTCTTAAAAGTAATCACATACTTTAAATCTTTTTTTTATTCATTTAGTATATAAAGTTTAATAGTTAAACAACAAAGTAATGATTAACTTGATGGCTAAGATAAAACTTTAGATAAATGTGAATTTTACTCATTTCACTTTGGAGATACTTTTATGACAGAACAATTAGTAGGAAGGATAATAAAAGCAAATAGTATAAGTGATGCATGGTATCGTGGTTTGAATATTATATGGAAACACGGCACTAAAATTACTGATGAAAGGGGAACTGAAATAAAAGAATTTCTTAACCTTATGATTGTGATAAAAGACCCTTATACTAATCAAATACCAGCGGATATATCGTGGAATACTGAAAGACTAGAAGAATATGCAAAGCAACTTATATCTGGAGACAATTTACAAGATTTTGAATATACTTATGGACAACGTCTTAGAAACTGGAACGATGAAATTGATCAAATACAATATGTAATCGACAAGTTAAAAAATAACAGCAATACTCGTAGAGCTACAGCAGTTACATGGATACCCTCAATTGATACTAAAGTTGATGAAGTACCATGTATGATAATCGATGATTTAAAGATTAGAAATGGTCGTGTTAATTTAACTACTCTATTTAGAAGCCATGATTTTGCAGGCGCCTATCCTGCTAATTTATATGGCCTCTCAAAATTACTAGAATACATTGCTGACAGGGTTGGCTTAAAACCTGGGAAAATAACTACAGTTAGCGTTTCTGCACATATATATAATCATGATTGGGATAAAATCGAACAAATTGTTGAAGGTGTATAAATAATGGAAGTGCATATTGAAAAATCGAATATCCAGGGTGAAGTATATGCACCTTCTTCTAAGAGCTACACACATCGGGCATTAACAATTGGCTTATTATCAAATAATACTACTATTTATAGACCATTATTATCAAATGATACTAAATCTACAATATATGCATGTAAAATGTTTGGTGCTGATATCAAAATTGATGATCACAAAATAGTTATTAAAGGAGTAAATGGTGCTCCAAAAATTCCTGATGATGTAATAAATATAGGAAATTCGGGGACTACTCTAAGATTTATGACATCTATTTCTAGCCTAACAGATGGGATTACAGTACTCACGGGTGACGAATCTATCAGAGCAAGACCTAATGACCCTTTATTAAAAGCCCTAAGCACTTTAGGCGTGCAAGCATTTTCTACAAGAAATAATGGATGTGCTCCTTTAGTAATAAAAAGTGGGTTTAAAGGTGGTCATGTTGAGATAAATGGGTCTATTAGCTCACAGTTCATTTCATCTTTGTTATTAACTTGTCCTTTACAAACAGAAGATGTTACTATTAATGTAAATGGAAAGCTCAAATCAAAACCTTATGTTGATATTACATTACAGTTAATTGAAAAATCAGGTGTACATATTATAAATGATAATTATTCTAGATTCTGCATAAAGGCGGGTCAAATTTATAATTTAAATGAATATACAGTTCCGGGTGATTTTTCTTCTGCTTCTTATATCCTTGCAGCTGCAGCTATTTTAGGTAATGGTGTTACTGTTAGGAACCTATATCCTTCGAGTCAAGGCGATATGTATATTCTAGATATTTTGAAGAAAATGGGTGCTGATGTCCAGTGGAATAAGTCAAAAGGAGATGTGGCTGTACGACCAAGTAACTTAAAGGGAATCACTATTGATGTAAGTAGTACTCCTGACCTTGTACCTACAATAGCAGTCTTAGCCGCTGTAGCTGATGGTAAAACTATCATAACTAATGCAGAACATGTGAGATATAAAGAAACTGATAGGTTACATGCAATGAACATTGAACTAAGTAAGATGGGAATAAATGTAGTCGAGAAAAAAGATGAACTTATTATCATGGGAGGTAAGCTTAAAAGCGCAAGCCTTGATGGCTGGCATGACCATCGTATAGTCATGGCACTCACAATCGCAGGACTTGTCGCAGGTAATACTACAATTACAAAAGCTGAATCTGTATCAATATCATATCCAAATTTCTTTGATGATTTGAGAGATTTAGGTGCACTTATTCAGAATATTTACTAAAATACTATTTTTTTTAAAAAAAGATGTAATGAAAGAGCTAACTATACAGTTAAACTCTCTCCTTAATTCAACAATTGATTTATTTTGCAGGTATGATAAGAGACCTTTCACCGGCTGGTGAGAATTCTCTAATTGCTCCACGACCAAATTCTTTTCTTGGCTGTGTGAAGTCAAATGGTAATAAATCATCTGCAAAGCAAATCTTTAGCAGTGGGTTTAATGCGAATGCATCGCCACGTCCAGCATGTGCAGCTGAAGTGATTGCAGCATATCCACCTTGGTGACCTACGTTCATTGCATAGTTTGGATAGTTAGGTCCACGTAGTTCAACTGGTGCACCTTCATCAGATTGATATGAAAATACGTTAGTTGCACCACATTGATCTTGTAGATCGTACCCAAAGAAACCTAGACGACCATGTGCTTCTTTATGCAAATACATAGAGAGATACCATGCTGAAAGACCTGCATTACCATGTCCTGTTGCAATTGCAGTTGCTGCACCAGCTGCAGCTGACATGACGGTTGCTCTTTGTGAGCCACCAAAGTGGTCCTCAAGTGCAGTTGGGTATTTTTCATAGTTCTCTAGACCATAGATTGTTGATTCTGTACCGATATCTTTAATCACATCAATTGTTGGTTTAATTTTGTTGTCAGTACCGGTGTTTGCTGCACCATCGTATTTATCGTTGATGTAATCAATGTCATAGTATAGGTTATCATCAAGTATGTTGTTTGTATATGCTGCAGTTGCATATTGTGTGAAACCTACACCACCAGACATGTAAGATCCTAACCAGATTTGGTCGTAAAGCATACATCCAGCACCTACAACTTCTAATGCAATGTTTGCAGGGTCTTCAGGTGTGATTCTGCTTGTTTGTACTATGTCTGATAAGTGACCAAAGGTTAGACCTCCAGGTTCATTTGGTGCACGCGCACGTCTTGCTGGTAGCATGTCACCCATTGAAACCACTGCTGCGTGTTTTGCAGCATATGATAAATCAGCCACAGCTGCTTCACCAGCACACATATTGTATGCGGAAATGAAAGACATACCAACTTGCATTGCAATCCATCTGCTAGTTTGACCACCATCAGTTGTTCTGCTTACTACAGTTGGAATATGGGCAGCCTGCCATGTGGTTTTACCAATAGATTCCTTTAGTTGTTCAGCTTGTTCTTCAGGGAATTCTTTGTTGATGTCTATAAGGAATTGATCATCAATTTCATCTGCGAGGTCATCGTCTCCTGTGAACACTTTGACGTAACAATCGTCTACAAGTGCTGGATGGGTTTCTACCATATATTCCTGAACTACTGCTCCGCCTGGTAATGCATGATTCAATACTTCTAGATAGTGGTTGATGGTCTCAGGTGTTACTTCAATACCCAACCTTTTCTCTAGTGTCTCGTGAGCCATATCTAGACCAACGACACAGGTTCTTCTGATGTCATCCCACATTTGCTGCATTGCTGCATTGTTGACATAGTGAAGATCATCAGGTTCAACCATTATATCGGTGCCTGATACAAATGATGGAGTGATTGCCCTTTGACCTAAAGGAATACCACCACAATGCATCATTGGATTATAACCAACAAGTCCTCTCTCTTTAGCAATCTTTTGTCCTGCTTCTTTCATTTCACGTTTTCTTGGATCTTGGTCAACACCAAGTCTGTGATATTTGTTTGCTTTGTCGGTGATTGAACCGCCGTCTTGCTTGTTGTCACCGAATTCTTTAGTAAATTTGATTTCAAGCTGCTTTTTGAATTTTCTTTCTCTATCAGTTGTCATTTTGTATCACCTCAGTCATTGTATACTTTTGGTTGGAAACCATATTCAGTTCTTGTTTCCCATACTCTGTGCACCCATTCAACAGCCTCATCATCATCTCTGAAAGCTACATTGTCTACACGGTAAATGGTTGTTCTCTTAGCGGCTTCTTCTTCAGACATTGGTTTTCCAAGATCTACTTTTTTGTCAAGTGGTCTGCCTACTTGATCTTTGTCCATGATGATTGTACCGTTTTCGAGTCTCCTTCTGTCAAGCATGTCAAACATCACACCATCTTCTTGAAGACGTAATGAGTGACCGTGGACTGTAGCACCTCTTAAACCTGAGAGTGCAGGACAGCTGATTTCAGTTTCTAATGATTCTTTTGCTAGTTTTTCCATATCTCTCTCACGAGCTTCTACAACTTGTCTTCCTGAGAGCGTACCTGGATCAACACCCCTAAATTTTATTGCAGCATAGTATGCTCTAAAATATGGTGTTGCTGGAGCATTGTACATAGAGTCTGCAAACTGGACGTATCTAACACGGTCCCCAGCTTTAGCTCCTTCTGTTGGTTCGACGAGTTCTCTTATTGAACACTCTGGTTCACCCATTTCAGCTAATGGTGGGTGTGTGCTTGGGTAATCACTACCTGGTGCACGATGTCCTAGAACTAATGTCAGGTCTTCATCTGAAATTTCTCTAAGCTTTTCAAGATTTCCTGACATATGCTTTCTTCTATTTTCAGCAATTATTGTGTTTCCTGGATAAAATTGTGGTTCATATGCCATATTTAGCACTCCTTAATTTTCAATTTCTTTCATTGTAAGTCTTACATCTTTGACGAGTTTATTTAAAACATCTCTTGTAGAGGTTTCTCCTCTAACAACTCCCGTCACGATTTCCATAACGATTCCTTTTGTTTGGATATTTTTATCCTTTGGTTTTACTACTCTAGTTAAAATTCCTGCTTTCGCAAAATCTTCAAAATCTACAGGTGGCTGACATACTACTATTGCGGGAATCTCTACATAAGACAAAATTTCCCTTGCCTTTTTCATAATATGGTCAGGGATATTGCCTAGATGGATTATAGCAAGTTTATGTCTTGATATTTGTTTTATTTCTTCTTGGGATATTCCAAATGAACCTGATCTCATTTCTACGTCAGGTATTCCAGATCCAGCTTGTAACACAAGTACACTAACCTGGATATCTTGTTTTCTCATTCCATAGGTCAGTTCACATACTGGTTTTGTGATATGACGTCTACCCGGACTCATAGCTAGTACTATAACATCGGAACTGCCGGCTTCTGAAAGAGTTCCTCTTTGTGCAAGACCTCCTCCTCTACCTAGGCCCATTCCATGCCTGCAATCAACTACTTGTGTCCCTCTATCAAACATCATATTAATTCACTTGTTCTCAATATCGTTATCTGATCTATTTAAGAAGCATATCTGTTCATCAAGACTTGCTTTTGGATCAAAGAGACCGCGTAAGTTAGGGTCAGCATCTGGACCACGTTTTGCGTAATCTGAAACCGTGGACCTCTTTGCAATAAAAGTACCTTCTCTGAACTCAAACCCAAAGGGTAAAAGATTTTCACATACCTCTCGTACACGCTCTTTTACTTCAAAGTCGCGAATTTCCATTCTGATTCTTCCAACCAGAATTGCTAATTCAAATGTTGTATCATTTATTTGAACTATTTTTCTATCTGGATGCAGAACATTTTCTCCAGTAGCTGGTCCATAGGGAACTTTGAGAGGTAAACGAGGTCCCTGAATTACTGCCCTTAAAATACCTTCTATTTGATTAAGTTCTAAGAGCAATTTTTGTGCACGCTCTGGTCCAAGTAATCTTTTAGGAAATATCTCGATTTGTATAGGATTTTTTGTATTCGAAGCAGAAACCATAGTATAAAACCTTTGGAATTATTAAAGAGCTTCTGATATTGAACTTATAGGTTCTCTGAATTCTTTGATTGATCCAAACACGTCACCAATTAAACCTGAGGTCTTTTCAATTGTGAACATCTGTGTACCTGCATCTAATGATACCGCAGCTGATACACATGGAATTGCAAATCCTCTGGAGTGTCTTGTAACAATGTGGTTTCCATTGAAAATACCTGGTCCACCACCACCATAGATAGAGTGGCTGAAGAATGAGAAACCTACAGCTGTACCTTGGACTTTACCAAAGTCACATCCTGGAAGTCCAGTTTCTTTCTCTAAGATATCATTATAGTATAATAATGTGGATGAAACATTTTGTGCTGCTCTTCCTGCACCAACGTTAACCATGGTTGCTGCTAAACTACCAGCAGCTGCACATGCATTCCACATAGCTACGTCATCAGCTTTGTAGAAATTATATCCAGATGGAGCTGTTTTATCGACTGAAATAACTCCAGCTTCAAGTGCTTTTTCTACAGTTGATTGGACTACTGTACCTACTGTGCCATCTTTCGCATTATCTTTTACAATATCGTAGACTATGTTGTTAGCATTAAGACCCTGATATGCAAATCCGAGTAATTGGAATCTCTCAAACATTCCAACTGCATTACCCATTTCATAAATTCCTGCTTGTTCATAAATTGATGAAAGAGCAGCAGCATTCATTGCTTTACGGTTAGTAATTGCAGCAATGTGATTTGTCATAATGTTTCTTAATGAGAAACCTAGACCTTCATTTTTCTGAGGGATACTTAAAATTGAGGCTACGTTTCCACCTGCAAGGTCCATCGTTTGTGGATAACTTCCCCATACTGCAGCTTTAACGTATGGTGCATCAAAGATATCAGTATTGAATTGGTTCATGATTGATTGAACAACTGCAGCTGCTCCGACTGTAACAGCGGAAACATAATCTGCACCTACGTTTGTCCTTGATGTTGGTACTTGTACTAGAAGTTGTTTTCCACCACCAAGAGTTTCTACGTTTGTGTCATCACCATTACTTACTTGGACAAGCTCTTGTACTTCATCCTGAATTGCACCAGCATTACCTACTATGTCATAGTCTAGCTCGTTTCCAAGAATTTGTCTGCCTTTTCCGCCCATTTTACCTGTAGCAAGGGCTTTTTCGATACCAGCAAGGTTTATTGCAACAGATCTCTTTGTTTCTGTGACAATCTTTTGAATTGCATCATTTCTTGTTGGAGCAATGTCTATAAGATCGACGCCGCTTTCCAACAGTTTACCTCTGTCGTCATAAATGTCTATTTTTTCAGACACGTTTACTTTCCTCCTATTTTTACTTTAAAAATCACTTATTAGGCACATGGTTGTATTCAAAGATTTCATTATGCCACTTTACAGTACATATTGTAGTGTACCTAATTGTGAGATTGATATGATTCTTTGAAACTCCTCCTAATAAGCTTATGATAATCATAGATGTATTAACTTTTAAAGGTTTTCATTCATATCTTCTGCACTTTATTTTGTAATGATAAATAATGCATATTTATAGACTCTTTATACTAACATATAAAATTTGTTTTATGTAGATGAATTAACTTTTTATAAAATGATTATATATCGAAATTGGTAAACAACACTAAACCAATGAATAGCTGGAGAGAAAATTTTCTCTAAAAACTTATATATTGGTATTTACTACTCAACTTAACATGGATATAGTTGCAGATATTGGTGGAAGTCCTGGAATAGATTGTCAAGGGTTTTGTAAGTACTGTTATTTTAAAAGTGTAAAAGAGGTGCTTCCATTTGGCTGCAAACATTGTTTTCCATTTCAAAAAGGATGTGATTACTGCACAAGAAGTGTTAAGGAATCCTATCCAGGATTTAATCATCCACAGTATGTAGTTCAACAAATAACTCAATCGTTTCATTTAGGGAATGAAAAAATAAATAAAATTACAATAAGCGGTGGAGGAGATATTAGTTGTTATCCAGGACTTTTTGATCTAGTGAAACAAATAGCACAATTTAATACACCTATTCATCTTGGTTATACTAGTGGAAAAGGGTTTAAAGATAAATCAGAGGCCCATACTTTAATAGAATATGGGGTAAAAGAGGTCTCATATACTGTTTTTGCTACAGATTTAAAATTAAGAAGAGAATATATGAACGATAAAAATGCACAAGCTTCAATTGATACACTAAAGGTTTTCTGTGAGCAATGTGATGTATATGCAGCAATTGTTATAGTTCCTGGAGTTAATGATGGAAAAGTTTTGGATAAAACATTGAAGGATTTGGAGGACTTTGGGGCTAAAGGAGCAATTTTAATGAGATTTGCTAATGAATCGAGTCAGGGTTTGATTTTAGAGAATGCACCAATTTTATCTAATATTAAACCACAAACTATTGAAGAATTTGTAAAAACAGTGCATGCATGTAACGATAAATTTGATTTAAGAATTTCCGCAACACCATTAGAAGATCCCTTAATAGGTTCTCCTTTTGCAATACGGAACAATAAAAATGCTTTATCTAAGCTACCAAAAGTGAGTAAAGCTGCAACTCTGATAACAGGGTTAATTGCAGCTCCTAGAATCGCTCAAATTTTTAATGAGTTAAATAGTGATGTGAACATTGTTCCTTTGAATAAAGATATTAGTTGTTTAATTACAATAGATGATTTCAAACACATTGATCTGAAGATGGTTAAAGAAACTGTAATCTTACCAGGAAGAGTATTTGCCCATGATTCTGAAATGAAAAATATTTTTTTAAAAGATGGGATTGATAGGCTCGTAAGAAGGGGACCTGAATCCTTAACATACGATGGTGAAATGTCTATTAGTATGAAGTATGATGAGGTTATAGATTTTGAAATTCAGAAGTTTACTGAACTGATTGAACAAATTAATGCCATAGGCACATGATTTATCAATTAAAGTTAATATTTATATATAGTCACATAAAATCCGACAATCCCATTTGTTTTGATTGATCGTTTTCGAAAAGTGATTTTATATCAAGCGCTATTAAGTCAATTCTTTGTTTAGTATAACTAGAAACATTGTATTTTTCAGAAACTTTCATTGAAATATCTAAGTATTTTTTTACTGCCCCTTCGTGCACCGTAAGTATTACTTTTCCATTATTGCATTTATTACATTTTCCGGTAAGAGGTGGTCTTCTAAATTTTGCACCACACTTTAGACACCTTGTACCTTGTCGAGAAAATGCACGAAGATTACCATACATGTCAGGTAGAAAATGAGAAATTAAAACTCTTTCAGCAACATCTGATGCATCCACTGAACGTAAAATATCTGCTAAATTCAATTGGGCGTCTATTTTTTCAATCATTGTCCCCAATGTCTTATAAGCACTTTTTACTGGACCGCATGCAATGTCAGAAGTATCGTGTGTAAACATAAATTTTTCATATTGATCACAAGTACCTAATCTATTACTTATTATGTCCATTTTATCTTCTATATCTTTTGGGTTCGTAAATTTCTGAGCTGCTCGATAAAACTCTAAGGGATATCTCGAACATACATCAATATTATGTGCTTCTTTATCAACTTCATTTGGATCTAGCCTAGTAGTAAGAACGAGAGGTGCATCCATCTTTCCACCTCTTTTGTTTGGTAGAAATTCGTAAGAAAAATTTAAAAGACCATCCATGAGAAGCATCACACAATCCTCATCACCATCACAATTTCTTCTTTTTGCTGCATGGAAGTATGGATGAGCAAAGCCTACAGCTGCTTTAGTAAATCCAACCAATCTTCCCAATACACCAGCAGAAGTATGTGGGGCCAACCCAATAATTAAAGAACCAATAATATCATCAATTGTTTTAGCATTATAATATGGTTCCTTTTTATAATGTTTGATTAATAGTTCATCAATATAATTTGTTGCCCTTAATAAATAAAGGGCAGCATCATAAGATATTACTATATCTTGTACTTTCAGCTGTAATATCTGAGAGCTTTTTTCTAGTGGGTTACCATATATATCTTCAGTATAACCAAGTTCCTTAATTTTGTCAACAGATACTGCAATTTCTGATGGACGTATATGTGTTAGTGGCATATCAGACATGTCATAACGTATTGTTCCATCTTTAAATGTAAATAAGTCGTGTTTAGCACGTAAAATACCTTTTTCTAAAGATTCTGGAGTCATATGCTTTGACATTAATTTTTTTACACCTTTAAAAGAATCTAGACAGTTACGTTCACCTAAATTTTTAAAAGCATTTTGATAAATTGATTTGAAATCAACATTCCTTGTATCTATAGATGTTGAATAGCTACCACAACGTGGACATTTATCAGTATTAACAGTTATCTCACAACGCTGACAGAACAGTTTAGGAGCTGTATATTTACCACAGCTGCATCTACATTCATGTGTTTCCTTATTGCAAGAGGGGCATATACGATTACCTACTTGAATTGATATTTCACCTACTTTACTGTTCATAGACTCTTTAAAGCAGGATGCGGCATTTATATCTCTTTTATTCCCTCCAAAATCACCGATTGGAAATAATACGTGTGGAGCAGGTGACATTTTTCTGCGATTTGACTTTTCGGGTCTACCCATCCTTGCACCTATTCGGTATGGGGATCTAGGAAATATTTTCAAGTCACTTAACTCATTAATAATTGATAAAGTATCAAATTTATTATAATCTATTTCAAGGACTTGTTTTTTATATTCTAGCTTATTGTTCAACCCAAGAGAGTATAATAGAGGTAAAGGCTCATCAATAAAAAGCTTGGATTGATCAACTCTATGTAAAACTAGAAGCTTTTCTAGAATTGATTTTATAGTATATGCATCAGGCTTCTCTAGGCTAAAAGTTAATAATTTGGTATTATTTTCTAATTTAGAATGATCATGGAAAAATTTACTCAACAGTTCTATTTCATTTGTAGTTACATCATGCCATAAATAAGTGAACTTTGGATGAAGAGGAACATTATATTTAAATGAAAGTTCAAGAGCCATATCTTGTGAAGGATTTTTGAATTTTTCTTCATCACATTCAAAGGATGAAGATGAAACTTTGCATTCTTGTATCCACCATTCAAAACAGAAGGAAGAAGGAATCAGTGGATGATTATTTTCAAGGAAATCTCCATAATTAATCAGAACTTCACCTAGATCTAACACACAGTCAACTTGTGCTTTAATAGCTCTTGCCTCAATTTCATTATCTATACGAATAACACATCCGCTTCTTAATCTGACAGTAGAACCTTCAATAGAATCTACAGGTGCTACACCAGCTGCTTTTCCAGGACGCTCAGTTTTTATCTGAGTACCTGTAACTATAAATTCATCCATTAGTATCATGCTAGCAGGATTTATTCCAAGGGAAGCAAAAGATGTGTTTCGAGACCTTCCATACCTTAATCTAAAACCGCCTGGTCTTGATGGATATGAAAGTACTGGTCTACCTGCAATTAGATCGCGTAAATACTTATCACTTGGTTTAATTTTAGAACTATTATCATCAGAAATCTTATCGCCATTCGTATTACCACCAGAAATTAATGAATCTAGCCATTCCCAACCACCTATATTGAGCTTTTTAACATGTTTTTGTATTTTAGGGGCTTTTAAGGCTAAACCTTCTGCAAGAACAAGAGCCATACCTCCCCTTGCTCTATTTGTTGGTATACGTTCAAGATTCCTATAGCCTTCAACTTCCGCTTGTTCGGTGGGTTCTCCATCAATACATACTGGACAATTACTAACAATCAGTCTCATTTCTTCTTCTGATGGCATATATTGAAGACTTGCTACATTCTTGTAGAGGTTAATTTCTTCAATGTAGCGTTCAATTTCTTCATTACGTGGTTTAAATCTATCAACTTTAATTCCACGTCTTACATAATCACCGACAAGTATGGATAGAGCTTGAGCTGTTCCTCCTGCACTTCTAATGGGACCTGCATAATAAATACATATGTATTCAGAACCATCATCATTTTGTTTTATGTCTACGCGATCTATACCTTCAATTGGTGCAGCAACCACTCCTTCTGTTAACATCGCTACAGACACTCGAATTGCATTTTCAACTGCTTCAACTCTTGAATCAAAGCAAATGATTTTATTTTCAGCAATTTCTTTTCCAATAGCAAGTGCAGCTTCTTCTCTAGACATTTGTTCTTCAAGTTGTCTTATTCTTCCAGCAACCCCAGGTACACCTATAAGATTTTCTACACGTTCAGCTAAGTCTTTTGCTAGTGGTATTTCTACTGTTGGCTTAGGATCTCTACCATTAGCCCTTGCATTATTGGCTATCTTGATTTCTTTATGTAGTTTTACTTCCAAATCACTAAAGTATTTTTCAGTTAACTTACCAAATGAATCTTTTTGCATGGTGAAAATACCTCTAAGTAACAGTTTCAAAAAGCTACTCAAATATGCTTATACCAGATATTCATGTTCTCGAGGTTACCAGCAATGTTAGTATTATTTACAAGCTTTCCTGTAAATTTGTATCCAGCTTTTGAAAAAATTATATTGATCCCGTAAGAACATGACCTACATATAGTATATAAGGTAAGTATGTTTCTATCTTTCATTTCAGATTCCATTTTTGTTAAAAGGAACCCTGATAATCCTTTGCTTCTAAAATTAGGAATAGTTGCAAAATCAGTCATTTCTGCATTTTGTGAAGCAAAGTCAATCTCCGTTGAAGAAACAGAAACCAAATCATTATTCTTAAAAACACCAAAATAAACAACATTATCTTCCATAGTGTCTTTAATATATTTTGGATCTTGTATAGGAAATGGATAAGTTTCAAAAACTATGCTATAGACCCTTGCAATTGCTTCAATATCTTTCTCATTGCATATACGGTAATCATATTCAGAACCTAATAAACCAATATTACTTTCATTTGATTTTGTTAGTGCTGTTTTGATTACTTCTTGATCAATATTTTCTGACATATCTATCTTCCGATTTTCAGAAAAAAACTTCCCTAAAAAGGAAACATCTTTATACCCAGAATAAAACTTTGGGATATAAGCTTCTTCTTTATAACCATATTGGAAAAACTTAGTATTATATTCACGCGGGACTTTAACAAATATCTTTGAATACTTTTTTTCCCCTGCAAGTTCGTCAAGATAATAGATAATTTCAGGTAAATCTTTAGTGTTTGTTTTCATTAGATAAATACGATCATTAAACTTTCCATGCTGGATGATAGAGTTATTTATCATTTCAACTTTATCACTCACTGTTCCTTCTCTCCATCCTAGCTGTATCTTCAGGAATAAGACTTACCTCATCATCGTGGTCTGACAAAAGCTTAGAGATGCCAATTGCTTTGTATTCTTGAGCATCATCAAGTTTTAATTGTAGTTTGCAATCATCACAGTTGCGATCGCAAAAAATAGCTTCATAAGTATCAGGTTCTTTATAAGAAGTTATTACACCTTCATAGTTTCGTAGAATAACTTTGTTAGTAGACCAAGATACTAAGTAGTTTGGCATAACTGGTATTTTACCCCCACCACCTGGAGCATCAATCACATATGTAGGAATTGAAAAACCACTAGTATGACCTATTAAATTTTCCATTATTTCTATTCCTTTACCAACAGGTGTTCTAAAATGAGCTAACCCCTCAGACATATCACATTGGTACAAATAATAGGGTCTAACACGGTTATGAACAAGTTTGTGAATTAAGCTTTTTATAATTCTATGACAATCATTTATACCTGCAAGCAAAACAGTCTGATTACCCAGCGGTATACCTGCATCAGCTAGTTTTTTTAGAGCATTCTTTGAAGAAGCTGTAACTTCTCTTGGATGATTAAAATGGGTGTTAATCCATAAAGGATGGTGCTTCTTTAACATGTTCACTAGATTATCAGTAATTCGGTACGGAAGTACTACTGGCATTCTAGTTCCTATTCTAACCACTTCTACATGAGGAATTTCGTCTAATTGTGTTAATATCCAGTCAAGATAATCATCAGGCAGCATAAAAGGATCTCCACCTGACAATAAGACATCTCTTACTTCATTATGCTCTTTAATGTATTGTAGCCCTTCAACGACTTCATCTTTTTGTGGTATAGAATCTACATCACCAACCTTTCTTTTTCTAGTACAATGTCGGCAGTACATAGAACATGTATTACTTACATGGAAAAGAACACGATCTGGATATCGGTGGGTAATGCCTGACACAGGACTATCTTCATCTTCAGATAATGGGTCGTTCATTTCACATTTATTCAATATAAGCTCGCTAGGCGATGGAAAAGATTGTAAAAATATAGGGTCATTATAGTAGTCCTCTGCTTCAATTAAGGACAAATAATAAGGAGTTATAGATAAAGGAAAAGTCTCAAGTGTTTTTTGCAGTTTCGACCGTTCATCTTTACTAAATTTTATACCAAGTAGATTTTCAAATGTATTTATATCTTGAATTGAATGTTTTAATTGCCATTTCCAGCTTTTCCAATTAGAAATAACGGTTTCATTATCAATTTTTTCTGCTATGCTTTTTTGTTGATCAGTGTATTGAGCCATAGTATGGTCACTCATATGAATTTCTTAAAAAATAATTAAATACTAAATTGCCTAGACAAATATATCATTATGTTATGAAATAATTCATAACGTAATTATACTTCATCTATATATTAGACAAAATGTTTATTGTAAAAGTATTTTCCATAATTTTAGATAATTAGATAGTTTTAATGTGTGGTAAACTTTTGTTTTATTCTATAAGTAATTAATTATTCATTTTAACGGAACATAAGTGAAGGACGTTAATCGACCTATAAATTAATTGTTTACTCATTTGTATTAGCTACCTATAAGAACATTTTATTTTAGTTGGTTTATTTTATGTCTTATCATTAAGTTTGACCCGAGAGTGTAAATAATCAAAATAATACCTAACCAAAGTAATGGAGATGCAAATTCTTCATAACCAGCATAATATATCACAAGAGCAGATCCGATTATTACAAGATTTATTTTACTGATTTGTCTGTTCCGTTTCAGCGTACTTTGATATTTTTGTCTTCCAACAATGCTATTTTTTTTTTCACCTTTCATATAAATCCATCCTATAATTATAATATTTCATCTGCAGCTTTTCTCAATCTATTGAGTACAGCCACTCCAATACCTTCATTATTTATATTTCCATCAACTATTATTATATCAAAATTATTATCATCAAAGTATCTTAAACCTCTAAACAATGCTTTTCCAGCATCTATTGCATTTTTACCTAAAGAGAATGAATTATTAAGATGATAGTAAGATTTTATGTGTTGGCTAGTTTCTTCCATAAGGAGTAGGCCCACCTTTTTCTTTTTTTCTTTATTCTCTTTTTGAAGTTGCACAATCTTCTCAGCATGTTTTTCAATTGTGCTAGTTAGAAGTGCAAGTATGACATGAGACTTAGGAGAATAATGTTTATACTTCAAACCAGGTGACTTGACTATTTTACTTTCTTCAGCATTATTGTTGTAACCAACTTCTACTCTATCTAAATGAGCACATAGGTCATTATAGCTAATATCTCCTGGGCGTAAAATGGTTGGATATGAAGAAGTTAGGTCCAAAACAGTTGACTCTAAACCAATTGTTACATCACCACCATCAATTATTATATCTATTTTACCATTTAAATCTTTGAGTACATGTTGAGCTGTTGTTGGGCTTGGTTTTCCAGATAAATTAGCACTTGGAGCTGCGATTGGACAACCCGAATTCTTAAGTAAACTAATAGCTATCTTATTTGCTGGCATTCTAATAGCAACTGTATCTAGTCCCCCCGTAGTTATATCTGGAACAATTCTTTTTCTTTTCATAATTAATGTTAGAGGACCCGGCCAAAATAAATCAATTAGTTTATGAGCCTGATCAGGTATCTCTAAAGCGATTTTGGAAATATCCTCTTTAGAGCTAATATGGACTATTAAAGGATTGTCTGCAGGCCTGCCTTTTGCTTCAAATATCTTGCTTACAGCTGAATGCTCTAAAGCATTTGCTCCTAACCCATAAACAGTCTCTGTAGGAAATGCAACAGTCCCTCCATTATAGACTACACTAGATGCATATTCAATATACCTATTAAAATTTTTATTGTTAAGTTTTAAGAGTTGAGTTGAAGTTTTATACATTATGCTTTCCTTCACTAGCAGATAGCGTAACATGTTATGTAAAATATAAATACTAAATGGTTCGTTAGATTTAGATACATTTAATGCTAGTCTAAATAGCTAAACTGCAAGCTTTACTTTTTAAATCAAATGCCGAATAAGAAAAACTTATATAAAATAGGTACATTAGAATTTTTGTGAGCGGGCCTTTTTTTTGAAACCCCACTCCCAAATTTACCCCCACTCCCCAACCCGCTCACATTAACACCTTAGATAAATATTGCTTTATAGAAACTATATTTCCTTTAAATCAATTTTATATGATAAATGGATATTCCTATATTTCTTAATGCAAAAAGCAAACAAAATCAATAGAGATAATTTTTTTAAAAAAACTAATTATTTTAAGAGAAAGCATAAACAGGATTTGTTAATTACCTTGCTTCTTATAATAATCTATTTTAGCAGCATATGAAACAAACTCTAACATTGTTCTAATAAGTAGACATTGTGGTTATTATGGTTGTGTCACTATTTTGCTGTAAATTCTCCTGTACCACACTTTAGTTAGAGATCCATGTTTAAATATCTATTTCCTGTTAACCATTCTTCGTT
>NZ_JANUCS010000018.1 GCF_024808815.1 Methanosalsum natronophilum
ACCGAATGGGATATTGAATTATTTAAGTGTTAAAAGAGGATATTGGGAAGGGAACATATCCAATAAAGTTTAACACCAAAGTTTTTGACAGCCTCGAGAACGTGAATGAGCCATTAATGAAATACGTACATGAACATGATAAAGTTACATACATTGCACGTTTTAAACCATTCTTTAAAAAGCCGGAAAATAAAACACTTGAACTGAAGTTCTTAGACAAAGATAATGAAATTGTTCATATGGAGATCAAGGGGCATAAAGAACAAACTGAACAGTTCGAGTTCATTTCAGATAATAACAATATCGAGTCACTGATACTATTAACATTCAACGATATAACTGATCGAAAAAATGCTGAAGATGCACTGAACAAGTCACATGAACGGCTTAAAGGTATTCTTGACCATAGCCCACTCTTGATCTCAGAGATTTCTCTTGATGGTGAATACCTTATGATGAACCGATCATTATCCCAATTCCTTGGTATAGATCCTGATGATAAAAATGGGAATGGGAATGAGAATAAGAATGAGAATGAGAATAAGAATGATACTGGGCTAACATTTAAACATCTGTTACCCCAAGATGTAGCTGACAATTTCATGCGACGTATCAATAACGTAGTCGAGGCAGAAGAACCAATCACGGTCCTTGATTCGTTCGAGTACGAGAATAAGTACCAGATATTCAGTACAACTCTGTTCCCCCTTTACGACAGTTATGGTAATATAAGGGCAGTGGGTAGTGTAGGAGAGGATATCACTGAACGCAAACGTGTAGAGGAACTTGAGAGAAACCAATTATTGGTCCATGAGATACATCATCGAGTAAAAAACAACCTGCAGGTGATAATCAGTTTACTTAACCTCCAATCAAAGCTCTTCAAAGACAATGAAGATGTGGTCAATGCATTCAGAGAAAGTCAGAACAGGATTCGATCAATGTCACTTGCACACGAAAAACTGTACAATACATCCAATGTTGCTAATATAGTAACACGAGACTATATTGAAGGATTAGTACAATACATCTCAGGCATTTACGGTACACATGAAGCTAAGATCGATATTAAACTGGATATAGATGACCTGAGCCTTAACATGGATACCACCATCCCATTAGGCCTTATTATTAACGAAATACTCACAAACGCATACAAGCACGCATTCAACGGTCTAGATGAAGGTGAGATCAATGTCTCATTCAAGAAAAAGGAACCTGGATATGAACTTATCATTACAGATAATGGAATTGGGATTAGTACATCCAAAGAAGATGTGGCAGCTGAACACAAAAGTTTTTCCTTAGGTGAAACCATTATTGACCTTTTAGTAAAACAACTTGAAGGTAATATTACCGTGAAAGATAATAACGGTACATTTTACCGTATTAATTTCTAATTCTACTTGTTTCAGTCACGAATAACAAATCTCTAAGTTATTTATATAATTTTTCAATATAAACAGCTCTTAACCTCGATTTAAATCAGAACAGTCCTAGTAATATATTCAAAAAGTTAACTAAAATAACTATTGTACCTTAATAGCTCAGAAAAATACATTTTTCTTCTTTTGACCTTAATCTTATCTTGATTTCAATCATCATCTTGACCTACTAGTTCAGAACCAATATTTTCTTCTTGCTCGAATTCCGATTCATGTTCTTGGAATATAATAGGTTCAATATCGTATATCCTGCAATGATGGATCTCAGCTTCCTCGAACTCACCACCAAAACTGTCACCCCACTCGATCTCCTTATTCTGGCGTTCAAGCCAGGTAAGAAAACTTGACCTAAAGAACATGTAATATGTAGTAACAAGTTCATTACTATCCATACTAATCTCATCGATCCAGAAATGGAAACACATATCGTCAGTACAACCGTACAACTGTATATCATCACGATCTAGTTGTACCTTAAACTCATCGAAACTGTTTATCATTCTATTCTAATCTATCAGTATGAAAATAATATGAATTAAACCTTGTTACTTGCTAAAACGGTACAATTCAACTTTTCAGAATTTCAGAATTTTAGTGGAAATACAATTTTTGTCAAGAGTTCGGATTCTGGAACTTCGGCAGGTGAATTGTAATAATACTCGTATGCAGTACCAGTAACCTCGACACCCATTTGTTCAGCGAATTCTAACAGTTTATCATAAGCTTCTGCACTCTCAGCATAAGGTCCTTTATACATACACGATATCTCACGACCCGGGGGAATGATATTGAACTTGATACCATCCTCATTATCATTATTATCATCATCACCATCTTGATGACCTTCTGGCATGGAAAGTACCACAAACCCGATCTCAACATCAAGGTTCTCCATATTCATATTGTAATATGCCACAAAGGGTTCCTCCATGGGTTCCACATTCAATCGAGACATATATTCCATGATCTTAGAATACGATGTACCTATAATTTCAGGTAATTTCGATGCTGGTGTGGTTGTGCGTATAGTTAACGTATTACGTTCAGATACATTACTGATAGCAAATACATCTTTATCCATCTGGTTACACTTCCCCAATAATTGTTATACTCACCCTATTTTTTTATTCTTTGATTATAGTAAAAAATTAAAATTAAAATTGAAATTAAATTAAAATTGAAATGTGATGAATCTTAATATCATTCAACCACTGTTTCTTTCTCTTCCTTTCCCTTTTCCTTCCCATTTTCATTTTCTGTAGTACCGTGTATTGTCCACCCAGTCTTTCCTATATAGAGGAATGTCCACCATACGGTTAATACCGCGGGTATTACTGCAACACTTATTATGAACGTAACTGCACTCCATAACGTTGCGAGATACTCGAATTGCATTGTCACTATATCGACCATATTGAGCACCACCATTACTGTAATGATAATGACCCAGAGTATAATGACAGCTGCCTTGTTTGCGAAAAAGAACTTTATGGATGCCAGAACTGAACTGAAGATACCACGATCGTCCACGACAAGTGCATAGTACATCACTGAAAGTAATAATGTGACTATCACCGAATAAATGAACCATACACCAAATCCTCCCAACAATGGTGTGATGTTTGGTATAACAGTATCAGGAGTATATGTTTGGAGTCCCATCAATCTCAGTATACCAGGTATTGTGAACACTGCACCCACCAATATAACAATATAATATATTATCTGGAGGAAAAAGTAGCGTACTGCAAACAGTTTCCCATAATTCACCATATCCTCATAACTCGCATGACCCGTAATGGCAGCTGAGCGTGACATCCCGATCGCGCCTGAGGTGAAGAACGATTGTACTAACATCGAAATGATCATAACAAGAACGAAGCTGGCAATTACTGGTATAAGGTAAGGTTCAATGTAAGGTAAGAATGTGTATAGAGTATGCATCCCCATAACACCAAGGTCAAGTTGTGCTGTATAGAATGCGGGTATGGCTACAAAGAGTGCTAATATAATAGCATACGCGGTCCATATCAACCCGACCACAAGTAAACTCAATATGAAAGGTACGGATATTTTCAAGTTCCGTGTCCATGCTCTAAATCCCTGTTCTAATACTGTATCTAAACTCGATGATGACATTGTATATAATTCACCCCACTGATATGATAGACGAATCTTAGTGATTAAGCTAATAATATTATTTAAACTATATATAGATATAGAATAGGTTTTGATTTTGGTTTTGGTTATGTACCCTTAATTTCATTTTTTAATTTTGATAGTATAATGTGTACCCTGTGTACAATCAATATCGATCTTTGCACCCAGCTGTAATACCAGCATATCAATGAGCCTTAGGCCGAGTGAACGTGAATTACATGAATTCGTACTCCGAGGTATACCAGCACCATTATCACCCATTTCAAATACATATTGATCTTCAACAAGTTCCTTCAACTACCCTCCCTTAAGGGAGGAGACAACTGCTTTTTTAGTTAAGAAACTCTTCTTCTCACTTTTAGTCAATAAAGTGACTAAGTCTTTATAACATCTTAACATGAAATAATAACCTACTCAACCCACTAAATTAAATAATATCAATATTAAAAAACAAACATCTCATACAAGTCTAATTATAAATAAATATATTGTTCTTTGCTATCTAACAATTCTCAATCTATAAAAAAACAGTTGTATTAAATTTATATACAGTTTGTATGCCTCCTTTTTCTTTAGAAGGGGTAAGTTCGAATGAATCATAAGATATGTGCAACTGTGGATAGAAAGACATTAGCAATCCTACATAAAGTAATGGAAGATGAAAAGTGTACACGAAGTCAAGCACTTGATCATATCAGTGCATATTATCAGAAAAGGTGTACAGATAAACATGAATTAGATGAGGTCACAGAACATGTTATCCAGAAACTGGGTTGGAACAAGTATCCACCAAAACCAACCTATTCATCAAAAAAAAATTGATCAGAAAATAAATCATTCATTTCAAGATTGGTATTTACGATAGATTGTTTTACGATTACCAACTTCTACAATAAATATCAACATTTTATTGTTTTCGATTGTTAGGATGACTCTATATCCTCCAACCCGGTGAGAATATATAGGCTGTTTACCTATACCTTTAAGTCTTTTTATGTTACTATATGGATCGTTTTTCAGTTCAGTTAATGAATTGATTATGTCCTCAATTACAGTTTCAGGTAGTTTTTTCAACTGTTTCAGTGATTTGTTTGTATAGATTACTTCGTAGCTCACAGTAAACCAAGCTCTTTTTTGACCTCATCTTCACTATATGTCCTGCCCATTTTGATGTCTTCTAAAGCTTCTTCAATGCCTTGAATAGCTTCATCACTTAGTTCATCCTCATCAAGTGCCATGCTGGTTAATCTCTCTATCACTGAATTAAAGGATTCTTTTGGGTGTTTTTTTATAAGTTTAAGTTTTTCTTTTGTTTGTATATTCACACAGATAGTAGTTGACATTTTAATCCTCCTTTGCACCAATTGCATAGATGTTATGACATATATCTATAGTACACTATAAGTATCTATAGATATAAAAGTCCATCCATTGAACCGTGAAATTATCCTGGGCAAGTCGTATCTAATTGAAATCAAATAAAAAAATGATTGAGCTGAATTTTTTAGACTTAAAAATCCTAAAATTTAATCAAAGTTCATTTACCAAACCGTCGTTGTCGTTTCTGGTAATCCCTGATTATTCTGAGTACATCAATGTCACGGATACTATTCCAGCTTACATCTGTAAAATAAAGTTCTGAATAAACTGATTGCCATATCAAGAAATCTGACAGGTTCTTGTCATGTGTACGTATAATTATATCAGGTTCTTCTCTGATAAGCAATTCTGACTCTATAGCATCTTCATCGATATCATCTATACCAATAGATCCATCTTCAACTTTCTTGAGAACTGATCTCATTGCATACAGTATCTCCTTCTTACCACCAAAACCTGGTGAGAATATCAGATGTAGATCGTCAGAATCGGATTCAAGGTATGTATCGCCATTGATGGTATATATAGTAAGTTTTGGTTTGAAGTCGAGCTTTGATACCATGGATTCGAACTGGGATATAAGGATTTGAGAGACTTCTTCTTTCAGTTCAATGTCAGTATCAATAATATCAACATAAATGCTAATAACACTCATATCCATTTCACGTAAAAGGTCAATGAACTCTTTCAATGACTTGTATCCTTTTTTAGTTGAGAGGTCAGTTTCAGATAAGACTAGTGTTATATGATGAGGAAAATATTCCTTTTTCTGCATTATCCTATGTTTTATGTAAAGTCTATATAGATGTGATATCATGGTTTTATTCAACTTATAGATTTTAGAATTTTATCCAAAAAAACTACCCAACTCTAAACATCCCATCACATATTTAACATTTTTTGAATTTGTGAAAAAGGTCTATACTCAATTAGGTTACTTGTTAATCAAATCTCAGTTATTTTTTTAGAATATTGCATATAATGTTGAAACAGTTCATGTCCCCATTTCAATGATGTGGAACTAGTGCACAGCATTCTTTTAGAAGAAATTTCTCCGTTTTTCTTAAACAAACTCAGGATAAGAGAATGATCATTGAAAGAAACATATTGAAAGTTCAACTCTTTTGAACATACAAAAACATTTACCTTCTCATACCCAATAACTTGTCTGAAATCTTCGTATCTCTTCCTCTTCAATACATCAAAAAGATATTCTGATATTAGAAAACTGACATTCACACCATTATTTACTAGATCGTCAACAAGTTTTGGGAAGTTTGGATGCATGAACGTTGTCATTACATAATGTTCAGATGAATTCATTGAATCTTCATGGAAGTCAGGATTGAGCTCATACATTTCAGTTATGTGTGGTATTATACACTTACATTCTCCAAGATAACCAACTTTTTTGAATAATGATCTTGGTATGAAATCTAGATCACATTCACCCCAAAAATTAATATCAATACCAAAAATATCAGTTTTTGCTAAAAGAGACTGTATATCTTCCACTAATATCTCACCAATAGAAGATAGTTTGTACATATCATTGAGGTGTATTATTAGATGATAGTCTTCCAGAATTCTAAGTTGGGGTAACAAGGCTTGTCTTGTAGTACCTAACTCTTTTAAAAGATAATCTGTTTCTTTTGGCCCCTCTTTTAAAATTAAGAGTACTTTCTTTCGTTTTTCGGATAGGAACAGAACATCTAATAAATCTTTTTTCATGACCCCACTTCTGAAAATTGTCCCTTAAGTATTTTATACTTGCTTTTAACACTTATCTCACTTCATTTAAAGGTATTACTGTAATTCGAATTTTTTATACTAACCGAGATAAGAAGTTAGATAAGTAGAACAATGCTGTTTAAAATTATAAAGGTTTTGAAAGTTTATTACATTCATTTAATTAATGTGAAAATAGGTTAAATACGGTAAATACTATAGGTATATTTGTAAGGAACTAACCTATCCAAAAATGATGATAATGGGTTGGGGTAATGGGAGAAAGGATTAGGAGTTAATAGAATATCGGTGGGTTTGAAGCCGATATTTCATTATTCCTATTCACTAATTTTAGTTAAAAACGTGTTCAGAAATGGTTCACTAAACAATAGTTTAAGCCAAATAGTTGTACAGTATCATTATTCACGGGACTGTGTATGATGATCTGGCCACGTTTCATGATAGGTATTCTTTTTGCATGAAGTCACATCAGAACATTCTAAAATCATTTTTTATCTATTATTTCAAACTGAACTGTAAAAAAAGTCAATAACCTGGATAATGCTGTTTGAAATTATAACGCTATTGAAAGTTAATTACATTCATTTAATTAATCTCAAAATAGGTTAAATACGGTAAATACTATAGGTATATTTGTAAGGAACTAACCTATCCAAAAATGATGATGATGGGTTGGGGTAATGGGGGAAAGGATTAGGAGTTAATAGAATATCGGGGTTAGAGAAGCGATATTTTATTATTCCTATTCACTAATGTTAGTTAAAAAATGTGTTCAAAAATGGTTCACTAAACAATGTTTTAAACCAATTAGTTCTACAGTATCACTATTATCGGGACTGTGTATGATCATTTGACCACGTTTCAGGAAAGGTATTCTTTTTTCATATTTCTTAGGGATCTGTAACGATGTTATCGCGGACTCGTTGTTCAAGTTAAGTACAATCTTAGTATTGATCTGTTTCATCACAGTATCAGCTATATCCTGAGGATCCTGTGTTATAAACAGGAGTCCTAATGATTCTTTTCTACCCTGTCTTGCAGCATCAGTGAACTTGCCTACAATAGCTCGTGCCTGTATCGACCTGGCATTGGATAGGTATCGATGTGCTTCATCGAGTGTAAGAATAATTGGTGTGTCCTTGATAACCTTTTCACCATTGTTCTTGAGTTTATTGTCCACTATCAGTGTCATTAATGTCAGTATCAGGATATCCCTTGATTTTGTGGATGAGATGTATTCTGTAGGGAACAAACTTACCTGTCCCGGTACAAATATCTGGTCAAGGATATCAGTGATCTTATCTGCACCTTGATCGAAGACGTTCCTGTAATGATTATTATCGATACGTCGTACAATACTGTCATAAGTGGCTTCATGGATAATATTCGTATCTTCAGTATACTCTTTCTTGTTATCAATATCAGTAACAAAATCAATGAAATCATTATATGAATAATTACCCTGTTTCGAGTTGAAATAATCGTTTATTAACCTTTCAAGCCCGTATATTTGGTTTTCGTTCATTTCTGCCCCGTGTAATAACCAATGGTTCGATCTTACTATCTCAAACGGAACAGTGAATTCCTTGTTAGATGCCGAGGTTGTAGGAGAATAGGACCGATCATTCCCAATCTTTGCAGTGAATGTCTTTGTTTTCGGGACACCACCATGTTCGATCTTAACCGTATTCATCTGATCCACATAATCTTGAGGCATTTCAGGATTATCTTCCTTTATTTGAGAATACTCGTCCTGAGGATCAAGAATAACCACACATGGCTGGAATTCGCCTTTGATCGCAGGGTCACGTATACTGTACCTCACATTATCTGAAATGAATTGTCTAATAATGTTCTTACCCACAAATGTTTTACCGGTACCTGTAGAACCACATATAAGCGCGTGCCTGAATATGAGCGGTTCACGTGTAGGATCGTTGTTCTGTAAATAATAAGATACATTATATGGATATGTAGTAGTCTCTATCATCTCACCACCAACACTTACATACCCTAAAAAAATACCTTCGTTTGGTATATTAAGACCAGTTTGAATACTGTCAATGTCCTTTACATGTGTTGCAACAGTGTTAGGTTTTGGGATTTTATCAACTAATCTTCTTGCGAGTTTAGTACCAGTCTCGTTATAAAGTATACATAAAGGTTCAAGGTATGCTAGGAGCTTAAATTCCTCTTCATCAAGTGTAGTATTCTCAACACGGATCGAATGCAGTTCATTAGCGTCATCTGATGGATATTTCTGCATGTACGTCAATTCTTTGACACGTGCAAACATTTTCTCATTGTTTGGGTAAGGTACTACCAAATAACTTCCGATCTTGATATTATCACGATTTTCTGCCCTAACATAGATTATAACAACCGATTCATTCTCAGTGATTCTGAGATTCTCCGGACCCGTGACAAGAGTACCTAACGAACTTGATCCCGAATTAGATACTTGTTTGGGTACCTGAGTACCTTGCATGAACATATCAGTAGCAATATCATCCTCTTGATCTTGAGTATCATTGTTAGGTTTATTAGCCGACACAAAATCGTCACCCTGTGCAAACGCCAATATTTCATCTTCGCTATATTCTTCATTCGTATGATCCATTAGTTATCACCGTACTCTCCATTCCACCCCATCGATGGGAATTATAATCATATACTCTATTCTTCCTATCCACCAGGTCCCTTAATCTGTTAGTCTCATATCGACTTATCTTTGCGAGATGGTCAGCATTATTTAGTACCTTTGGTATCGAACCCGTTAATGCCATGTCTGAGAGAATCTGTCGAGTTATTCTTGTTCTAGTAGCAGGGTCCTTGACAAAGCCGTATAAGGATTCTATCTTGAACAGGGAATGTGTACGAGGAATGTATGCCATGAAAAAAGCAATATCATAATCTTCGGGTGGATATAATGGTGTAATATTATCAGTATCTAGGAGTGGTGATGATCTATCAACTGAAGAACCGTATATCCGATTCTCTTGCCTGAACCATCCTGTATAAGTAATTCCATTCTTCATTATACTAGTATCATCACATGAGTTCAGTAAGTATTGGAACAGTTGTGCATCATTTGACCAATTATTCATGTCAGACATTGTATCCGACCTCATGATCTGAGAATCTGTTGGGTTTTTCACAAAACCTAGTACGGGTACATTGAGTTTGAATGCCTTTTCCATGATATGAACATAGTTTTTCAGTACTCTCTGTGTCACTGGTTCATATCTTATCATCATTGAAAGACCACTATCAACTACCCAATACATCAATTCCTTTGGATATATTGAACCGTCAATGATAAACATGCTATTGAATGCAAGTTTATCTAATAACCATAACATATGTTCAGATTCAGTATATTTCATATTGATAGTGTGCACTATATCGTTAATATGCCGTGTGACCATCGTACCACTTACAGTAAGTTTCATTGACCTCGCATAACCCTTATCATAATAATTCCAACCAGTATCAGGACTAATATTAAAATCGTTATTTGGTACATAGATCAATGAACTGATCGTTCTGTACCTCTCAAGCTCTTTTCTAACAGGTACACTGCTAATAAGACCATGGCATATATCAAAAACTGCACCATTAGCGTACGTTATAGGATTAATTGTACCACTATCTATCGCATAAAGTTCATTGAAATGAGACATATATTCATCTGCGAGATCATGTCTGTGATCCTTATACAACATACTCTCATCATCGATCAATTTGATCAGAGTATCATTTTTGACCGTAGTCTCCCTGATTTTACTTATAATATCATTGATATTATCCTGTTTATGGCTCGTATCGTATTCTGAGACCAGGGTATCAATATCCCCGATGATCCGTGTTACGTGGTCCATATGTGTTGGGTCGAGTACCATAGTGATATAACATTCCTTATCTAATTGATTAGCTTGATCGATTGGTTATTATGATTTAGTTTAGGTATTTAAATGAACAATTGTGGTCTGGAGTGGGTCATGGGTACCATATGCGAGATATTAGTGGATGGGTCCTTATCCACTCGATATACCGAATCTGCAGCATCTATTAAAGTATCATCGTGTGTCACCACTATGATCTGATTTACGCCAAGAGATCTCATGGTATCGAGTAACTGTATTAATTGTTTTATGTGTTCCCTATCAAGAAACGTTGTAGGTTCGTCCATTATAATGGGTGGTAATGATTCACTTGATTCATGACCAAAACCGTGTGCTAATAATCTATAGATGGCACACCTGAAAACTATGTTCAGGATAGCTCGTTCACCACCACTTAACTGGTTAGGACTTAATGAACTACCTTCCTTATCATATATCTCAATATGATAATCATTATCTAGAAGTACATGAGAATATGCATTATCAACTGACATGAGATTAAACATCTCATTTATGTACTTGTTCAATATATTGATATTCTTTGTCCTGATCTCAGTTCGGGTCTGCATATAAGTTTCATCTAATGTCTCGATATCACTCAGAACAGATTCCAGGTATTCTTTTTTCTGATCCAGTACATCAATGTTATCTTGTAATGACTTTAAATGTTCAATCGTTGTATGCAGGTGACCTAATTTTTGCTGAATTTCATTATTCTCTTGATTCTTTTGCTCGATCTTATCGTCCAATTTACCTAACGAGTTTTTCAGCTCTGCCAGTTTTGACTGAACTTGTTCTATCTGAATATCACCCAATTTAGTTTCAAGTTTCTTGACAGAATCCTGATATTCTTGGATTTGTCTTGTTAATAGATGGATAGTTTCCTGGTTAGCTGTGATCTTTTGTGTTCGTTCATGAATATCGCGTTTATATGAATCGATCTGTACCAGATCGGTCTTTATCTGCTTAAGTACACTTAACCTATATCGTTGCGTCTCATATTCCTGTTCAATCATTTCCTTCTCTTCATTCAATTTAGATTGAGTGGACCTGAGTTCGGTTATCTTAGCATCGATCACTTGTATCTCTTTTTTAAGTGATTCGATCTTATCGTGACCTTTCTGTATAGTTTCATTCAAGGTAGAACGAGTCTTATCTAAATACTTGAGTTCTGATTCGATATCTTTGCGGTCCTGATGATCGGTTCGAAGCTGGTCAAGTAGAGATGAATAGGTTTCAAGTTCTGTTTTTAAGGTTTCATGTTCAGATCCCAGTTTAGATACTTGTTCTGATACTTCTTCCTTTTGTGTTTTTAGCTTGGATACAGATTCATCTATACCTTTTATTTTCTCATTCAATTCAGTTTTTCTTTGTATACTCTCATCATGGGACTTTTTCAATGTAGTTACCTTTTCTTTAAGATGTGAAATGGATGTTTCAATTGTGTTCAGACTAGATTCAAGTGGTGGAATGTTCGTGTCATATATCGATAGAGTTTCTTTTACAGTTTCATACACACTTGTATTATTATCCAATGCGGTATTGACACGCTCGATCTTCTCATTGATCTCAGCTACTTCTTTATTCTTAGTATCGAGCTCGTTATGAAAATGAGTTTCATCGATCTTTTGTTCACATGTAGGACATATGCCTTTATTGAGTAACGATTCGTCTTTATCTATTTGTTCTTTTAAGAAGGTTAAACGTGTCTCGAACTGTTTCTGGTACCCCGCGAGTTCGAGACGTTTATCAGCAAGGTCTGTTAGAACAGAGTTCAGGTCAATACGAGTGAATTGTTGTGGTAGCTCAATATCAATACCAATATCTTCAAGTTTGGATCGAATAGTTTCCAGGCATGACCCAATATCCTTTTTAGTACGATCTAATTCTTCTATTCTCATTTCGATCTTGGATTCGGTTTCCTTCAATTGTTCCTGAATATTATGGATAGTTTCATCTAGAGTATTGAGTTGGTCCACATATTGTTCCCTGGAATTCTCGGAGTTCCTGATCTCATAATCAATAGATTGGGCTTTGGTACGTTCATCATTCAATGAAGTGGTTAGAGATTGGAGCTGGTCATTTAATTCTTTCACATGGTCCTCAAGGTCAGTGATGGAGTCCATACCAGCTTTATCGAAATTGTTTATTAGTTTTTCTCGTACAAGTTTCAACTTTTCCTGATACTCATCCATTTTCGAGCTTATACGTGATATCTCATCTAAATGTTCAGTTTCTTGTTCCTTGATATCAGTAATATCAGATTCGTATTTTTCTTTTAATTGAATATTAGAATTAATTGTATCAGAAACGGAACTATGCTCATTTTCCTTTTTTTTCAGGTGAGTGTAAAGATCAGTTATACGTTCATTCTGAGATTCAAGGATATTCTCTATGTTTTCCATATCTGGACGAGTTTGGAGTTCAGCTTTTTCCTGGAGTTGGGTTATACTCGTATCCAGTTCATTGATATTTTGTCTAAGTGAATCTATACTGGTACTTAATTCCTTGATCTCAGTATCGATCTTTTGTTTTTGTTTTTTAGTATTCTCGATCTTGGTCTCGAGTTCAGTTTTGTCATTGGAATACGATTCATAGTCCGATATTTGTGCATTACGTACATTTATTCGGTCAATTAACTTGGTTCTCATATTATGAGACTGATCAAGCTCGGATTTGATATGAGATTCCTGTGTTTTCAGGGTACTTAGAGTCTTATAGGGATCAGTTTCTTCTATTTGCTCCATTTCATTTGATCTATCTTTTAAAAGTGTATTGGTGTCCCTTAACAGACGATTAATACCAGTAGTTGCATCCTTTAATCTGCTGTGATACTCTTCAAGTTTCCCGATCTGTAACAGGTCATCTATCATTTTCTGTCGTTCTGTAGGAGCTGCATTGATCAGGATATCGATCTCACCTTGTCTTATATAGACACAGTTTCTGAACGAATCCTCGTCCATATTGAGTATCTGGCATATCTTTTCATACGTCATACCAAACTGTTCTGCAAAGAACGAGCCGTCTCGTTTGAGTAAAGATTTTTTATTACTAGCATTACCATTCTTACCGATCGTATATACTCTTTCAATACTATAATCATGACCAAAATGTGTGAAATCCAGTTTACAGCTACCCTCATTACTGGAATTGTTGATAATGTCACTTATCTTCCTATCCTTATCAACGATCGCTTTATTCCCATACAATGCAATAAAGAGAGCATCCAATGAACTCGATTTACCACTCCCGTTTGGGCCTGTGATAACTGTGATCCCGTTATTGAACTCGATATTCTGGTCCCTATAACTCCTGATATTATTGATACTGATAAAATTGATCTTCATTATAGAACACCTTATAGGAAACTGTTTAATGTCTGACTTGATACACGAGGTTTTTTCTTTGGTTTAGTTCCGATCTTCTCTAACTGTTCAGCGATTCGAGTACTGACCTCGTCATCAACTTTGCTTTTCGGGATCTCTAAGTTGCGTACAATATAATCCACTTTCTGGCCGCCTTCTGTAAGATGTAATTTGTTGAGTTTTTGTTGTACGGCTTCATCGGGTTCCAGGAACACTAAGGTTTGATTAATGTCCTGTTCCATATATTCGTTCATTACACGTTTATCATTGACTCGCGATACTACGGCACCTTTACTTAATAGAAATTCATCGATCTCAGAATGGGATAAGGTCGAGCTCGAATTACCATCTATGCTTAGTATCACTACTGAACCTTCGATCTCGTTGATCCTTTCACGTACTTTATCAAAGATATACTGATCCGGTCGTTCAATGTGGTCGTTAAGTGTTATAGAGATGTAGACGAAGTTGCGTGTAGGTATACGTATCCTGGTAATATCGATCCTACCATTATCAGTATCAATGAAGTTATATGTCCGTTCCTCATGCTCAACACTGGAATGACGTTCAGTACTACCACTATATGTCACTATAGTATCACCGATACGTGTTGAAGTATATTTGTGATAATCACCTAGTAAGAATAGGTCTATATTGAATGGGAATTCTTTTAACATCAGGTCACAGTTGAATGTGCCCTGTGGGACATGAGCTGCTAATTGATGCATTGTAAGAAATGTGTATTTAGTGCCCTGGACTGGTTCTTCTATATTTAAACACTGTTCATCCACTTTTGTCTTTGGGACATAATCAATACCATATATAGCAATGTCATCTAAATAATATGGTTTAATTGATAGCCTTTTAGCAATACCGATCTGTTCATAGAGGTCAAGCCATTGATAGTCTTGTTTACTCTCATGGTTACCAACAATACCAAGGAATGGTATATCATGGTCACTCAATTTCGAGAGAATATGCATTGTTCTTAATATATCTGTTAATGGCGGATTCCTCATATCAAAAAGATCACCCGCGTGAACTATAGCATCAACATTATGTTCTATTGCATCATCTACAACCTTTTCAAATGCTAGAAAGAAATCATCTTTTCGCACTTCACTGTTATACTGTCTATAACCAAGATGGGTGTCTGCTATATGAATAATTTTAGCCATGTATTTCACTTATTTCTGCTGGAATATATTTCTTAGCCAAAAAATTAATTGATATCTCTATTTGTCAACTACCCCTCCCATCTGAAAGAGGACTCCTGCTTTTTTAGTTGAATACTGTATATAGATGTATAGATAAATATTACTTATATGCTAAAAAACTTAGGTATGATTTGATTGCCTGCGAGCTTAGCCATGCAAACTAGCAAAGGTTATAAATAATCTCGAATCCTACTATATATCGTAGTTGGGGTTAGATTCATTTGTGGTGACTTCTTTACCCCCACCCCCCAGAAAGGCCACAAGTTATTGGATCTAACCCTTGCACCACATTCTTTTTCTGATTTTCATTAACAGGTTATTTTGAACTGCACTGATTTTAGAAAATTTAGAATCCAAAAATAAATATTATTTGTATACCAGAAAGTGAAAAAATTGAATGAGAATGGAAATCCTATCATCCTCATTTTATCTTATCTTCTTAGACCCTACGCCTGAAGCCTGCATATATTGCAACTACAGAAAGAAGTACCACAATAGTACCAATTAGCTCGGCTCCTGAGAATGTTGCCATTAGACCAGATTCGGAATCCGGGTCTTCTTGCTGTGGTTCCATTTCATACCCTTCAACATAGTCATCAGGAGTTGTAGGTCCTGGCTCTGGAATATCAATGCCATAGCCTGCATCGCCTTCAACTGTCTGATTGGTCATGGTATCATCCCTCACAGTTTGTTCTGCAAGGTCACGACTGCTGGAAAGAGAACTTGAATATCGGGTTCAGTTTGACTGTGTATGTCATCTATGTAAAACCACCCACTATCGAGAAATTAATGCAACAATAAGTTCAAAAATATCGGATTAAGCTCTATCAGCTTCTTACTTGTTTTAAATAGGAATAGGGATGAAGCAGAAAACAATTAAGTCTTTAGCTCAGGTATAGTTCACCTTTCACATCAGAATAACATTGCTCAATAATCGAGCTAGTACCCCTAATTTCTTCTACTTTAAAGTCAAACTTTGCTGCAAACTGATCAATCTTTAGATCAAATTCAGTTTCATAGTTGATCCCTGTATCAATTTTAATCAAAGTTTTGACTCCCATCATTTTGAAAAACTTTTTCTTTTTTTCATCACATTTGATACTTTTTTCAATATCTCCGAACAATATATCCCAGTTTGATGACCACATTGGTGTAAAGAATAAGGCATCTGGATATTGCTTTAAAAGTGAATGATATTTTTCATCTCCACCAACTACAGCTGATATGCAGTCTGTAACTTGTTTAGTGCAACTCATTTTACTTTCGCCTAAAATGTGGACATTAACATCAAGGTCATAATATGTATTGTCGAGATTGTTAAATGCTTTCCCGCAGGAACCATAGAATAATAGGATGCTATCAACATAAGGTTCTTGTTCTTTAATTGTTTTGTACGTAGTGTCCTTTAGTTTCTTTGGAGAAGAATGAAGATGCTTTGGTTGGATCAAAATAACTACATTAAATTGATTTGTACCATAGCAACCTTGTTCATGTCTTGACCAAAAAGTTTCTTTAGGAAGTATTTCAGGCACAATGCCAACATTCTTTACTTTTTCAACAAAATCTGTAATTTCTCCATTATCTATGATTACAGTGCTTCCTACACCCCTATCATTAGCTAATACATGTACAATTTCATCTTCCATTATTTTACAGCCTAATAAAAACAAAAAACGGTTATGAATTGTTTTTTTCATATAATTACCTCATATAGACCTATCATTGTGCATAATTAGATTTTTTCAAACTTAAAATGAAATTGTAATCACTAAATTACTTGTGCAACTTTTAGTTATTCTTTAATAATCAGTATTCTTTAGTAGATTTTTATAGAACTGTACCATTTTTGATTTTCATCTTATGTTTTAAAAGCGTTTAAAGTAATCTATTTAGATAATACTGATTATCTTTGTAACTAAGATAAGATTAAAAGAACATAAAATAACAGTAAAAATAGTTGTTTTACAATTAGCATAATATGATCTATATCCACGTAGAGGAAAGGAGAGAATAATGACACAAGATGAAGTCTACATTTTAAAAGCATCTTTGAAAGATAGAAAAAGAATATGGCGTCGTATTGAAATTAAAGGAAACCAAACACTTAGAGATTTTGATGATGTCCTCCGAGAAGCTTTCAAACATGATCATGAAGACCACCTTAGTGGGTTTTTTTCAGGCGATGCATGGAAATCAAAACAATTAGGAGTAATTGAGCCTTATGGTGGAGGTACCAATTCTAAAAAGAAAATATCTAAACTTGATCTCTTAGAAGGCACCACCATAGAATATGTTTATGACTTTGGTGATAATATCCAACATGTGATCAAACTAGAGAAAATTGTAGATTCTATTCCTGGTACTAATTACCCCCGTATCACGTCTCAGAACAAGCCTAAGTACCAATACTGTGTGGCCTGTGAGAAGATACAAAAAAATTCGGTAGCTACATGGATATGTATTGAATGTTCTAGTGAAAAGCAGGAGAATGTGCTTTTGTGTGATGATTGCTTGGATGAAGAGCATCCCGACCATTATGCAGAAGAACTACTTTTTTAAAATTTTCGGGTGAAAGTCAATATGTTGGTAGACTAGTTTTTTATTCCTGACCCTGAACAAATCATCACTTGAACACCTTCATCGGTCAGCTAGCCCTCCCTTCCGGAAAGAAACTCTTGCTTAATCTATCATTACCATATTTAATTATTTGTTCCATATCCTCGGCCTTTACCACAACCCCTCGTTCCTGAAATGGCTGAATTTGTGGGGCTGGTTACTGGACTTGCTTTCTTTTTCTTGAACTCTTCAATCGTTTCCAGAACTGTATCATCGATATCACTAAATACCTCTATTCCTGCTCCTGTAACTATCTTGAAAGCATTGGGTCCAATATTTCCTGTTATCAATACATTAATACCCTTATCTAAGATCGATTTTGCGGCTTTTACCCCTGTACCACCTGTTGTAGATACAGCCGGATTTTTTATTGATTCGAACTCCATTGTATCAAAATCAACTATAACAAAGTAATTACACCTTCCAAACCCTCTATCCGTAATAGCATTTAATGAACCTTCAGTTGATGTAACACATATTTTCATATTGTTCCTCCTTTCCTATTTAATTTCAGGCATAAATTGCCAAGATACCATTGGTTTTTGGTACAGAACATTTCATACCCATATATGAGCATATGAGATAAAATATATATACTTTTCTAACAAAGCATGTATAGTTTAAATATAACACTGAGAAGTATAGTGTACAAGAAATAGGTGAATGAATGAGTAAAAGATGTAGAGGTAGACCAAAGGCATTAAGAAGAGTTGAAAGTACACCAAAGGTGAAATATTTCAAGCCAAGGGGAGTGCCACTTTCTGAAATTGAAATTATTGTTATTACGCATGAAGAGCTGGAGTCATTGAGGTTAGTTGACCTAGAAGGATTACATCAGGTCGAAGCTGCACAGAAAATGGGTATTTCGAGAAAGGCATTTTGGCAAGAGTTGCAAAGTGCTAGAAAAAAAGCGGTTTTTGCACTTACTACAGGAAAGGCCATTGAGATAAAAGGTGGAAACTATGTTAGTAGTAATGATTAGAGCCAAGAGACAATGATTCTTCCTCACTCTTGCTTATACTACCGTATTCCCTGATAAGCGACCTAATGTTTAAGTGGTATCTTTTTTTTAACTGGTATCCTAGGTTTGCAGGTTTAACTTTTTTTAATTAACTTTGTTCATTTTATCGAATAATAAAAAATCTAATAATACTTTTACTCCTTATGACGGCAAACTTTGGCTTTAACTATCAAATTTTAAAATTCACCACACGCTGATCCGCTTGTAACTGGAAGTATATTAATTTTAAGTATATCTAAATAATTTAGGTATCCCGGAATAAATATATATTATAAATCACATCTGTCATTTGTTAAGGCATCCTGATTATCTAAGGTGACCCAAAAAAAACTAACTTATTAGCTGAACAAGGTGAAGTTGGAGGATGTGAATGAAAAATATTGATCTTTTTAGTGATTACACACTATTGAAAAAGGAAAGGAAAAAAGGACAGTTACTTTATAGATGGTCTCGTTTTGAACTTTTAAATCTTGAAAACGATCTAATCAAGCCCAGTGAGCATATATTTAATAAAAATATTTGTTGCAGCTGTAAATCTACACATGCCGAAAATGGAAAAAAAGTTCAAAGGGTAGTTGTTTGGTTCCATGTTCAAACTGTACTTGTGGAGTACGATTCATCCCACCACTAAAGTAGTGGGCTTTCTCTACACCTACACCCAGTTAGTCGTAAACGATATGATTAATCCATAAATTATAGGCTTCTCTATACTGCATCATATATTGAGATGCAAAACCACCTAATAAACCTAAAAGTAACACCATAAAAATAAATAAGCTCATCATAGTGATAATACCTTAACTAATCACTTGAACTACCACTCAGCTAAAGACTTCGTGCTCCCTGTTTCATCCCTTGAACCATTGTTCACAAGTCCACATGCTCTTCCCCTTGTTTCGCTGGTGCTCATATTCCTATTAAGTTCTGCTCTTGAAGAGCGAATTTCTTAATGTTGATAGAGGGATTTATGTCCCTATCATGATTAGTATTACATTCCAGAAAGTTCCATTTCTGTCGGCTAATGTCATGGGAATGTTATAATAGCCACATACTTTGCATATTTTTGTACTTGGCTCGAATCTTCCGATGCTCAGAATTGTTTTTCCGTACCATTCTGCCTTATATTCGAGTTTTGTTATAAAAAGTTGAAACAAATCATACCATAAATTCTGCTTCTTTTCTTTCTTTGGATACTTTTATTTCTCCATTCTTTTCTTCATAGTTTTGAATACATTCATTTAAATCCATCAATAATTTCTTTGCAGCTTCAAAAGTTAGAATAACTGAACCATCACTATGATATACCCATTTATCTTCAACCTTAAACTTTTCATTGAACAATTCAATTCTAAAGTCAGAGTCGGTATGCGCGACTAATACATTTGTTGCATATTTTTTACTAAATAAAGGTGTTCTAGCAACTGTAAACTTATCCATTACTTTTTCTTTTTCAGTAGTTGCAAACTCCTCACTTTTATTAGATCTTGATTCCATAGCTATCCCTTTTATGCAGATATGGCCGTACCAATTTGATGTCTATTTAGCTTATATTCATTTATATATCTGGGTTCTTCTAATATCTGTTCAGAAGTCCCACAGTAACATCTAATCTCCTCTTCCTTTGAAAGAGAGCCAACATTTAGATCTGCATCAATGAGTTCTTTATCTTCATCTTCAATGTCTGCATACATGAAGCTGTTAATCATTGATGCATTGATTAGCATCTTAACCAAATCATTTTGCTGCAGTTGATAGGTCTTCATGTGCCCTGCCTCTTCTTTTACCTCTATCAGCCCATTTAGAATCATTTCAGGAAACTTATGATTAACCATGCCTCTAGAGACTCCTGCACACCTTGCAATTTCTGATTGGTTGTAATTGGAACCTATATTCTCTGCTAAAAAGTCAAATATTTTTATTACGGTAGTCGAACCGAAAATATCCTCAAGTGCCATAAATACTCTCCTCCTGTATTTCACTCATGTATGTGCTATAACTTGCATTTTCATGTATCACACACTAATAGCACACAAATGATTCTAATAAAATTACTATATTTTGGATCTACTCCTCCACAACCATCTATAACCTTCCACAATTATATAAATATATTGAACAGAGTGTTTAATTGAATGAACAATTAACACTTATTAACTTTTAATACTATTTAATTTTATGAGGTGTGTTTTCTCAAAGTACGAGTTATATTTGATTTGGAAAATAGTATATAAGCGTAGATGGTGCCCAAAAAAACATATTAGTAAGAGAGATTTGATTAAAGGAAAGCCATGCAATGATGATTACAAAAAAGCGCTACATCAGTTGGTAAAAGAAGGAATTTTCCAAGAATATAAATCCCAAGGGCGAAACGACGTCTGTATACCAAAGATCCACAAAGCAGAAATCATGAAAATCCTAAAAAAGCATAAGGATCAATATGACTTTATAATTGGGTTGGAATTTATCCAATGAATTAGCACTTGTATGCATTTTTAAAGTAAGTTAATAACATGTATTTGGAAGTCCTTCATATTTTAGCAAACGCAAATTATAAACTAAATTTGCTAGTTTAAAATTAACCAATCATACTTTAAACTAAAGAGGATATAGATTCAAAACATCCTTGAAGTGTAAATTTAAGATTACGATATTTTAAAAGAAATTTATTGAAAGTATGCGGGGGGAGGGATTCGAACCCTCGAACTCCTGCGAGACAGGGTCCTAAGCCCTGCGCCTTTGACCTGGCTGGGCAACCCCCGCACGATGAAGTGATTGTTTTTGTATAGGAAGCCCGACCAAAAAGAATACGTGTTTGATACGTTGCAAATGTAAAACATAGCACTGATATATTAAGATTACGAAAGTGCACTTGAATTTAATACCTTACTTCAATATTAAACTGACTTAAAGATAGATAACGTTAAATTTCTTTCTCGTGCATGATCTACAATAGGTTTTGGATACTGTGAATATTCACTTAAATCAGTTTTCATCCAGTTATGTATTATGCCAGGTTCAGTATCTTTTAGTTCTGGTATCCATTGCTTGATATACTTACATTCGGGATCAAACTTCTTCTGTTGTGTCCATGGATTGAATATACGAAAATAGGGTTGTGCATCCGAACCCGTAGATGCGGACCATTGCCAGTTCCCATTATTCACACATGGATCATAGTCAATTAACTTGCTAGCAAAATATTTTTCACCCCATCTCCAGTCGATATGCAGGTCTTTGGTGAGAAACGATGCTGTTAACATTCGTACACGGTTATGCATATATCCTGTGTCATTAAGTTGTCTCATCCCAGCATCAATTAGAGGAAAACCTGTAGTACCTGAACACCATCTTTGGAAATGCTCCTTATCATTCAACCACTCGATATTATCGAACTTTGTCTTGAATGCATTTCCAAATACATGCGGGTTATGGTATGCTAGGTGTGTATAGAAGTCACGCCAATAAAGTTGTCTTATTAGAGAATGGCCACTACCCAACTCTGAAGAAATTGTATGATAAACTTCTCTTATAGAAACTGTTCCAAACTTGTTGTGTGGGGATAGATGGGTTGTTGAGTCAATGTATGGATAATCGCGATTAGTATCATAATCTACATGGCTATCTAAACTATCAAGTATTCTAAGACCACCAGTTCGACCACCCTCAATGTTCGCAGTAGATAAATTTTGCTCCTGTATTATACCACTAGCACCATACTCATCCTCGAGTTCCAGTTTATCAGTGAAATAGTTGTTCATATCATTAGCACGTGGATACTCTACCTCCATACTCGCAGCTTTCTTGTAAAAGGGAGTGAATACAGAATAAGGCTTGCCTGACCCACTCAAAACATCACCTGGAACTGTTAGTAGAGAATCATGGAATTTAACAAGGTCCATATTTTCTTTATCACATATTTCACTAATTGCAGTATCTCTGCGAATACTGAACGGTGTATAATCAGTATTCATAAAAACAGCACTCAATCCAAGATCAGTACCCATCTTTGATATTATATCTACTGGAAGACCTTTAAGAACAATTAACCTTGAACCCATCTTGTTCAATCTCGAGTTGAGATCTGTAAGCGAGTTTAGCATGAACTTGAAAGCAGTCTGGCTAAAGTACTTGTTATTAATATGACTTTGTCTCGGATCAAAAATAAAACATGGTATAACTTCACGAGAATGATTTAGGGCTTCGATAAGACCAGTATTATCCTCTAATCGAAGATCACGCCTGAATATGAAAAGAGAAATATCATGGTATGGTTGCATGAATATATAATAAGAACTTCACATTATTTAGCATACTTGCATTAAGAAAAGCAGAACGTACTATATTATGCGTCGACCGGGATTCGAACCCGGGTTTAGGGCTTGGAAGGCCCCAGTCATAGCCACTAGACCATCAACGCATTCGATACCACATAGTAGTATTTCTCAAATATATGGTTTTCGGTAATCTCAGAATATATGAGGAGTTCCAACAGAACCCAAAAAAATTACCTGGGGACTAAAGTATAAATACCGTTAAAGCCAAAAAAGTGTTAGTGAGAATCTGCATAGAACTAAGAATTATAGGGGTCTGGAAACAAAAATGGTTACAAACAATAGGATGAGTAATGGTCTCCCAAAAGGAATCTATTTTGATATGGATAACACATTGTTCGACTTTGTTGAAGCGAAGTTGATCGCATGCGAATGTATGATCGATCATATGGGTAGTGGTGATCCTGAAGACCTGTTAAACTATTTTCTTCGAGGTAAATACCATTTCGAGCATTTATCCAATATAAAAGAATATATCGAGGACCAGGGAATATACTCAGATGACCTCTTCATTCAATGTTGTGATATATATCGAAGAACCACTTTAGATAATATTAAACTTTATCCTAATGTTATGGACACATTAGAATTATTGAAAAAGAAAAATATTTCAGTGGCCATCGTAACAGATGCATATAAACAAAATGCTGCCAGAAGATTAAAAAAAGCAGGTATCTGTCATCTTATAGATAAACTAATAACCAGAGATGTATCGGGTGCAAAAAAACCTGAACTTGAAGTGTTCTATTACGCCTTAAATGAATTTAAATATTCACCTAATGAAGTTGTTTTCGTAGGCGATAGCATGAGGAGAGATATAGCACCTGCAAAACAGATTGGTATGATCACCGCACATGCATTATATGGTGATAAGAACAGAAATTACGGTATTTCACTCAAACCTGACCATGTCCTAAAAGACATCAAAGACATACTCCAGATAATAGATTCGAGTGATCACCATAATTGCTGATATTTTTTATACGGTCCCATTTTCAGCACAAGATATAAGTGTAGTTAGTTTGTTTTGTGTAGTAGAGGAATTAATCTGGCAAACCATAGAAGTAATATGAGAAAGAGCAAAAATAACGCAAATAAAGGTACTGGCGAACCACAAGCTGTCACCAGAGTTCGTGTACCAAGAAAAGATAAAAATGAAGTATTAGCAACAGTCGTCACATTGATGGGTGGCAGTCGTGTGAAATTGCATTGTATGGACGGTAATTCTAGAATGGGAAGAATACCTGGTTCCAAGAAAAAGAGAATGTGGGTTCGTGAAGGCGATATTGTTATTGCAGAACCATGGAATGTCCAAGATTCCAAAGCTGATATTGTTTGGAAATATACCAGACCACAAGTGGATTGGTTAGACAGAAAAGGTTACCTACAACGCTAATATAATTATAATTATAATTTAAAATTTAAAGTTTTCCAATTTCTTAAAAACCCTTTTTTTAAAAATTTAAGTTAATTAATTAATTAATTAATTAATTAATTAATTAATTATATTTAATTTCAATATTTTGCTCGAATGCAGAATTTACATTTGAGTCTAATTCTTGTTTCGTATCTTCAAGTTTCTGTTCGAGATGATGTAAATGTGACGTAGCGTTTTCTATATCTTCCTGAACCGACTTTAAGTTAGTCTGTTTTTTACCAATATCAGTTTCGATTCGTTTCTTCTGATTATAAACACTCATCTGATCAAGTTCATTTTCCAGTTCTTCTATATTTGAATCAAATGACCTCATCTTCTCACAAAGCTCAGATAGTTCATTAGTACTCTTCAGGCGTTCAAGTTGTTCCAGTGTCTTTTCTTTTTTCTTATCCTTAAGACCAAGGGAACCATCCTCAATACGTTGTATCAATTCATTGTATAAAGGTTCTAAATCAAATTCCATTGCACTCACTGGATCGTTTACAAGTGTATCGACCATGGACCTCTTCTCTGGTGAAAGAGAATACATTTTATTATCATCCTGTTTCTGCATTCTTGAAAGTGCTTTTGAGACCGGGGTGAACATACGGTCAATGTCAGAAGCTACAGAGAATTTCTGTGATTTCAAGTGTTCAATTTCCTTCTCAAGCTCTTTTGCTCGTGAATATTCTGGACCGTTGACCAGTTCTTGGAATTCTGATTCCTTTTCTTTAACCCCTACCTCGATATTTGCCTTTTTGAGTTCGAGGTTTGAAATGGCTGATCTTGACTCTTCGATCTCTTTCATCAACTTATTCACATAATCCATTTCTTCAAAAATATCATTGATGGTATCTAGTTTGTTCTTAGAGTCCTTTATTGTAGAAAAGAGGGAACTCAACTGTTCGTGCATCCGATCAAGATCGTCGTCGAGTTGTCGATACTCTTCTGGGTAAAGAGCCTTTGCATATATCATACTTTTCCTGGCATTATCCAGGAATGTATTCATGGTAGCTTTAGTATCAACATAAAAACTATAAGAGCCCTGTAATGAAATTGTTTTTGGGATACTGATCTTTTCACGAACCATTTTCAAATTATCCACTATATTATCCCTGTTAGAGTCACCTACTTTCTCCATCCTCTTATCAGCAGTTTCTACGGGCTCAGCGTCCAATAACTGTTCCCGGTCACGATCAAGGTCATTTAATATTGTCTCGATTTCAGTATAGATATCTTTGATAAGGGGTCGGAGTTCTTCAAGCTCTTTTTCACTCTCCTCCTTACACCATTCCCCAAGTTGTGAAAAATCTAGAGTGAGTGATTCTGCCTCTTCTTTTTTTTGACCAAACAGTTTCTTTATGAACTCGAACATACTCAACTAAAAAACGTAGTGCATGATTAAAAAGGTTTTGGGATACGAGTTTCACTAACATGAAAAGCTAAAAATACTTGTGATCATTTAATAGGACCCTAGCACGGATTGATAATAAGAGACGTGTTAACCAACACTCTTATATACCAATTACCCTTTAAACTGTATTTAGTCAAATAGTTCATCACGCCTCCCTTGAATAAGCATATTTAAGCTAAAATAATAGTGAGTGGCAATTTTTTTTAGATGATTTTTGATCTAAATAGAGATATAATCGAGTTAAAGGGAGGTAAATATATATGGAACGTAAAGGATTCCAACGCAGAGGTAACTTTGATCGCGGACCAAAGGAAATGCATCCTGCAAAATGCACAGATTGCGGTGAAACTACAGAAGTACCTTTTGTACCAGATAAAGAAAGACCAGTATACTGCAGAGACTGTTTCCAAAATCATAGACCTGCTAAAAGGTTCTAAGATTCGAGAACATCTTTTCAATTAATAAAAATTTTTAAATCATGTACATAGATAACTATTAGTATCTCTGTACAATCTTTTTTTCAATTTGTTTTGTTAGTTACATAACATTCACAGGAATATCGCAAAATATCTTTGTATTATCATCAGTGCGATCACAGCAAACAGTGCCCAAAACCACTTATTATATTCGAATATCCTTTTACCTGCATAGAATTGGAATGGTGTGAAAATGAATAAGATATCAAATAGAAGAAACGATATACCAATCAGAAACATACTGTTCCACAAAATCTCAGGTACAAATCCCGGATATAGTAATAATAAACTTAATGTTACCAACATTAGAGTAGCTGAGATCGAATACCCTATTCCAATACTATCCAATTTACCCTTATAACTCCATTTATGGGTAGCAGGGTACTGTGCACCAGTCATTGGAAGGTAGGTCCCAAATACCAATGCTATGACCGAACTGAGTGGATACCCATTATGCCAACCACGGTATACCCATTTCTCATTCTTTAATAGAGTGATCAATTTTAATGGGAGGTATCTATAAATTAAAAATATCAGTAAAGCAATTATTGGATACTGTACATTCTCTAGCCCGTAACTTAACCCGAACCCTGATATAAATGCTAGTGATACAATTGCAATATTGCTCACCCATGCCAATCCGAATCCTGAAGATTCTTCTTTTGAAGGTTCAATACCCTTGACCCAAAGAAAATGACCTAATTCAAAATAATATTGGAGTTCTGCCCATAATCTAAAATAGTCCTTGAAACCAAGGTTGATCAAAACATTGGTATTAGTGTTAAGCTTAAATCCATTATGTGAAAATATTTTACTGGAACTCGTATTATATCCATCAATTACAGTAACTATAGTGTCACATTCAAGTGATTCTAGATATTCTACTGCACTTACTACCAAACTCTGGCCCGCACCAAGTCCCCGTGAACTCTGTGATGTGAACAGCCAGGAAATAATACCAACATTACCTTTACCATTCCCAGTGCAATTACGGTCAAGTATTTCCATAATGACACCACCAACAATATCGCCATTATGTTTGGCTACAAGTGTATGTGGAGTTGTCTTGACAAAAATCGAATGGAATAATGGAAAAGCTTCCTTTGCAATAGCTATAATTTGTTCTTTTTCATGCTCAGTCCTGAGTGCTTCTATAACCATGTTACTACTCAGTTCAGTCTTATCAGTAGAACAAGTATGGTCCATTGACCTTTCACAGGAATCCTTTTGATTTGATGGTACCATAAAAATAAAATTAAAAAGTGTAGCTTATAATAATTGAGTTTTAAAAAAATAAAGTGAATATAATAAAATTATTCTACTTTATCAAACTTGGATTTAGTTGCACCACAAATAGGACACATGTCAGGTGCTTCGTTTTCTACAGTATTACCACATACACTGCATACGTAATAGTCTACTTCTTCATTTCCGCCTATATTTTCGAGCGCTTTCTTGTAGAGGTCAGCATGAATCTCTTCTACCTGATTTGCAATATCAAAGCTCCATACTGCATCCTTATTACCTTCATTCTTAGCTTCTTCTATAAAATCAGGGTACATTTCATGAAATTCGTAGGTTTCACCCTCGATTGCTGCTTTCAAATTATCTTCAGTGCTCTTAATACCATCAAGGAGCTCGAAATGATTATGTGCATGTACTGTTTCTGCTGCTGCAGCTGCTCTGAAAAGTTTAGCGATCTGAGGATAACCATCTTCATCTGCTTTCTTTGCAAATGCTAGATATTTCCTGTTTGCCATAGATTCGCCTGTGAATGCTGCTTCTAAGTTTTCTTTTGTACTCATGTTGTAATAACCTCCATAATGTATTTTTTTGACTATAATATGTGATTACGTTATATTATTTTAACTGAATCGACATTTTTTTTAGAGCCCAGGTTTTCTTGTCACCACTATATAAAGTTTTTTAGGTTCATTGAGTGAAGGGATCATACCTTCCTCAAAATTATCTATCTGTAAAATCTCAAAATCTTCACATAATTTAGAAATATCTTCTTTTGAGAGAAAATGAACAATGAACCCGCCATCGATCTCCCACAAACCTTCACCGCGATGAAGTCCTGTACGATATTGTGGGTCTTTGGTGTTCCGCGTAGTGAATATGTTGAGACCACCAGGTTTTAGTATGCGATATATTTCTGATGATAGTTTGGATAATTCAGATTTTGAAAGTGGCATACAGTATAACATATGTGAATAACAGGCATCAAAAGAATCATTTTCAAATGGCAATAATTCGCGTACATCTTGCTGAACCGTTTGAATAGAATCATCTAAACACTGATCCGTTGCCGTGATATTTATGGCCTCTATACCCTTATGAGAATAATCAAGTGCTGTTACATTGAATCCGGAACGAGCAAAGTATAATGTATCTCGACCCTGCCCAGCACCAAGTTCGATGAGAGAGGTTTTTGATTCTTTTTTTAAAAGTGTTGAAGTGATCTTCGCAGGTTCGCTAGGTATAGTCCCAAATTTATCTGTGTTCGAAGAATACACGGATTCCCAGTGTTCTTTTTGTGCATCACACTTTCCATGATCAACATTCGGATTTTCAGTACCCATTTTATCAGAACCAGTTACAATATCTTAATATTAATTATACATCACTAGCAATCCTAAATCCAACTCTGCTACTTCTTCGATGAACATCAGGTGGATTGAAGAAGCGTGAACTTGATCTACATCCATATGATGATGTTTGCCAACTCCCACCTCTTAATACCCTCATCTCAGTTGCATCTGGTGGACTTGATAGATTCGCAGATCCATCTGTTGGCGTATTATTATAGTCTGGGAGATAAATGTCCTGAACCCATTCCCATACATTCCCGTGCATGTCATGAAATCCCCAATTATTAGGTTTTTTCTGGCCAACCGGTTGTGGACCACGAACACCATCGTCTCTACACCACCCATATTCCATCAATAGTTCATTATCAGCACCATAATAGAACCTGGTAGTAGTACCTGCACGACATGCATATTCCCATTCAGCCTCTGTAGGTAATCTGTACTTATCAGTATTCTCAATCTCATTTAAACGATCAATGATTCCCTGTGCATCATTCCAAGATATCTTACTTACAGGTTTATCATCAATTATGAACTTTGAATTTGGAACTTCACCCAAGATATTAACAAGTTGTCTATTGGTTAAAGGATATTTCCCAAGATAAAACGGGTTAGTTATACGAACCTGATGAGCTGGCCTTTCATTATCGTACCATTTTTGTTCACGATGATCTGAGCCCATTTGAAATGTACCAGGTTCGACCAACAGTAATTCAATATCAGCTGAGTTCTTATAAAGATCAGGAAGGTTTGAATCCTTTTTCACATGACTAGATATGGTTTCATTCTCCTCTTTCAAACAAATACCTCCAAAAAAAAGGTATTTATTAGTATGTTAAATGGACATATAAATAGATATACTTATACTTCGATTTTAGTGTACCTATTCCAAAAAAAAATGATAGTTTAGAGCATTATTGTATCATTGAGTTTCTTGCATTTCCTTTTTATGTTTATTTAATGCCATCTCAATAGTAATTTTCATATCTTCTTCTTTAAAGGGTTTTAATATATATCCATAAGGATTGGTCTCTTTAGCTCTTAAGATAGTCTCTTCATCAGAATAAGCTGTCAAGTAAATGATTGGTATATTGTGTTTTTGACGTATCGTGTCAGCTGCCTCAATACCCGTCATATCCCCTTTAAGCATAATATCCATTAAAATAATATCGGGATATGTAGTTGCAGCTTTATTAATAGCGTCCTGTCCCGTCTTGGCTACAGCGTGTACTGAGTAACCTAATTTCTTGAGCCTTTTTTTTATCTCAAAACCTACAATGTTCTCATCTTCCACCACAAGTACTTTAATTTTACTCATATGTATCAGAACTCTATTAAATTATACTTTATTTATCTCCCTAAAAGTTATCTTGAACTGAGTACTTCCATCATCTGATTCCAGATCTATAGTACCATCTAGCTGATCTACCAATGTATTAACCAATTGTAACCCTAGAGAATCGGTGTTCCTGAAATCCACATGTGATGGAAATCCTTTTCCATCGTCGCTCACCAACAATAAATAATTATCCTCTTTGCTTTTAAGTACAATATCTATTTGTCCATTCTCAGCTGGATCAAAAGCATGTTTTAACGAATTGGATACCAGTTCATTTACTATCATTCCTAAGGGGATAGAAGTATCTATACTTAAATAAACTTTTTCAATATCCAGATTAAGCTGGATCTTACCATTACCTATATTGTACGCTTCCAGTAGATATACTCCAAGTTTATTCACATAATCCGTGAAATCAACACTCCTCATATCCTCGGATTTATATATCTCTTCATGGATCAGAGCCATTGAACGTACCCTATTCTGACTGTTTTTAAACGATTCTATCACTTCAGGGTCACTGAAATGTTCAGATTCAAGATAAAGCATACTAGAAATTACCTGTAAATTATTCTTTACTCTATGATGTATTTCTTTCTTGCGTACCTTTTCAATGTTCAATAAAGCATCTTCGGCTTGTTTTCTGTCAGTGATATCGAGTATTATACCTTGCAAGTATGTGACAGTACCGTTTTGGTCAAGTCGTAATAGAGTTCGTTCATCAACCCACCTAACATCACCAGACTTGGTAATGATCCTGTACTCCGACGTGAAATATTCGGGAATTGTATCAATTATTTTGTTCTTTTGAACAGACTTTGTACCATTATAATATGTATGTTGGGCCACAAGTTCGTCAAGGTCTTTTTCTACTTTATGTAAATCTTCTGGATGAACAATATCAGCATATAACAATTTACCTGATGTGAATTCTTCGGGCTGGTATCCGAACTGAGTAATATTGTCTGAAACAACTTCAACTGGCCATTTATCTTCAGGTAACCACAGGAATACCACTACCTGACTGCTGTTAATGACTACCCGCATTTCTTGCATTGTCTTGTTAGATTCCTTTAATTTACTAGCGTAGTCTTCTAGTATTGAGAGTATTTCATTCAGTCCTATAGGAATATCCTTAAAATCAATAGCTACATCAGTATCTGCACGTGAATCCAGTTTCCCTTTGGACACATCTGTTGAAACTTTACCAAAACTGTCCACAATATTTTTTATAGGACGAGTTATGGATAATGCTATCAGGTATCCCATACTACCCATGAAAATGACTGCTAATGTTGAAATGATGATAAGTTTATCCCTCAAACCAATTGCATCAGCAAGCATTTCGTCTTTAGGAATTGATAGAATAAATGCAAAGTTCCCCATATCTACAGGTTCGTAGAATATTATTGATTTCTTACCAGTTATTGGATCGTTAACTTCTATATGACCTGATATTCCCTCATTTATATCAGCTAACAGCATGTAAACAGGTTCATCATGCAAGTCCATGATGTTCGTGGTACCAATAGCATTCTTGTCCTGAGGATGAGATAGGAGAGTCCCAGAGTTACTGACAACCATAGCATACCCGTTCTCAAGTACCTGTATGTCATGAACTGAGTCATCTATATAATCTAATGAAACATCAACTCCGGCAATGCCTTTAAACTCATCATCTACAATAATAGGTGATACAAAACTTACAATAAGTTCACCTTGGTAAAGATAAGGTTCTGTGACAACATCGGTCCTCATTTGTTTTGGTAATTGGTAATAATCTTCAGTATCGTAGTCTATCAGAGGTTCAACATCTACCTCACCACCGATACGGTTCCAAAATGGGAGAAAACGGCCAGTTTCATCATGATAATCTGCATTAACATATTCCAGATCATTACCATCAAAAGCATCCGGTTCATATCCCACATAAACACCAATTAGTCGAGGGTTTTCTCTCAATATATGCTCCAATTTCTGGTTGATCTCAAACCTATCATCTGATGAGTATCGTTCTAAACTTCGAGCTACAGTATTCGGTATTGCCATATTCTCCCGCATATCCGCATTGAACTGGTTCGCATAATTCTGGGAGATCTCAGTGGACCTCGAATACTCGATATCTATCTTTTGAGTCGTGACAATTGATACGATAATAGCAGTAGATGACGCCATTATGAAAAGAACAGCTATTGTAATGTATAATATAAGTTTAAGTTTAAGTGGTGTCTCATCCCAATTCATAGCCTTATTCCTTTAATGAAATAAGTATTCCAATTATTAAACTTTACTTGAATTAGAAATGAAATGTGAGAACAGGTCATTACCCCATCTGATCGATCTTTGGTCATACCCCACAACATCTTTATGGTCATAATTGCCATTCTTATCAAATAAACTTAAAAGAAAAGCCTTCTCCGAAACTACAATGCCGGGAACTTGGCGTTTACTGGCATTCACAAAAATATTAGAGTGCTCTGATTGCTTTATCGGTTCAAGCTTATCCGTATATTCTTCTTCTAGTCTATTAAGCACACAATCTTTAAAAATGAGATTAAGTTTTGTACCATTTGATGCTAACCTTGAAAAGATGTTGATATATTCGGGATGGAAAAAAGGTAACATTGCATTGATATGTTGGCAGTTACAAAGTTCATTGACAAACTCTTCATCAAGTTCAAATATTCGGTCAAGAGCTGGGTCTAACATTTCACAGTCACCGATCTCTCCCATCCTTGTAAGTAAATTAAGTGGAATTGAATCAAAGTCACGGGATTTCCAATAATGGTAATCTGATTCGAAAAGGTCAACTATTTTAATTAAAGGGATCATATTCTCAGTCAATGCCTTACCTATATATGAAAGACGATAAACATGATCATCATCGTTCTGAACAACAAGCCCCTCTTCTTTCAGTTTCTTCATAGGAGAAATAAGTGGTCTCCAACTACACCCAAATTCTTGCTTAATTTCATTTGACGTTTTAGGACCTGTGAGGAGCAGACTTAATATCCGTTTTCTTTTATCTGAGATCCAAATCGTATCACTTAATTCTGAATCCATCTATAATAAACCCCCTAAATAAATATAAAACATAAATGATCTAAATATTGAACAGTTGTAAATCGGTACTTTAACAACATCTCATCCCACCTCATGTTTAACACAACTTCCTTTTTCTTTACAGTGTTCAAATAACTCCTCTCCCCATTTCAAAGCATTTGAATCAAAGCTCATCACAACCTTGTGGTCATAACGACCTAACTTATCAAAGAACGATATGTAAAGGAACCAGTCAGTTACAGTTACTGTAGGAAAGTTCATGTTTGAATCACAAATGTAAACTGCGCTATTATCAGCTTTAATGATGGCTTCAAGCTCACTATAATAATCTCTTTGCATTCGCTCGAAAACCTTTCGTGTAAAAACTAGAGATATGTTAGCATCATTTTCAATCAACTTTGAGTAAATCGAAGGATACGATGGATGAAAATATGCTGCAAAGGACATGACATTATTAGATTTATAGATATTTTCTGTGAACTCTTTTGGCAGTTCGAACAAATGGTTGATATCAGGTTCTATTATGAAATAATGTCCAAGGTCTCCAAGACGCTTCAATAGGTGAGGAGGAATACAACTAAGGTCTCTTTCAGTCCAATAATCCCTGTATTCTTCAATTACATTAAGGGTGTTTAAAAGAGGTAACATGTTATGCACAATGACCCTACCAGTATCAGTTAAGCTATAAAGATCACCATCTTGGCTTATCAGGCCCCAGTCCTTTAATATCTTTACCTGAGGCATCATTGATCTAGAATTAACATTGAGTGCTGCCTTTATCTGATCAATATCCCTTGGACCTTCTGTGAGAAGTAAAAGCAAGTTCCTTCTTTTTTCCGATATCCAGATAGTGTCACTCAAAGCCAGTTTCATATAGATTTACACCTGATAAATATATCTAGACGTTTTAAATGTCATTTTTTTCTTTTTATTTCATACAATCATTGTCTATGATTTTTTTTGGGCTGCTAACCAGATCATTCGGATTAATAGAATCACTGATGACCATTTAATCTCTTATTACTTAAAAATACTTTTGGTATAGTTGAGTATCTTAAGTTATGTTAAGTACTTCACCCCTTGAAATTGACAAGGTCATTGATTTAATACTTATAATAAGATTAGTCATGAACATTATATAATGTTTTCCAAGTGGATTATAGTACTTTTAAATTAAATTGTGGAGTCTATTCGTTATATGATAGTCAAATGATGCTATATACAAGTATCACACAATCATTAAGCAGAGGAAACACAGTAAGGCTGGTTTCTTAAATATAATAAAACAGAAAGGTGGCAAAATGGCAAATCAAGAAATTCTAGATAAGCTAAAAGAAGCAATTGTAAACCAGGATATTGAAGGTGCAAAGCAAGGTGCACAAGAAGCATTGG
>NZ_JANUCS010000019.1 GCF_024808815.1 Methanosalsum natronophilum
CGTAATTGTGTTTGTTCTTAGTTTTTGTTGATTTTTCATCGAATAATACAAAGCTAAGAACACTTTTATTAATTGTGACTGGCAAACTTAGGTTGAAATTACGGGTGTAGGTTATGACTCAAGTGGTGATTTTTTGCTTACTAACAATAAGGTCGACCCATACCAATATCCTACACTTATTGAAACTTTAAAGGCCGGTTATTTGTGTAATGAGTCATCTTACAATGATGGAGTAATTACTGGTGATCCTACAGAAGGTGCATTGTTGATAGCTGCCAAAAAGATCAGTAGTTTTGAGCTAAATCATAAACAAGTTGATATCATTCCATTCGAGTCTGAAAGAAGATTCATGGCCACACTGAACGAAGATGAAAATGGGAAACGGGTAATATATGTTAAGGGGTCCCCTGAAAAAATATTAGAGCATTCGGACCATTATATTTCTGGTAGTGGAAAAGCTACTTTAGATGATTCGCGAGTAACAGCTATTACAAACAAAGCAGATGAAATGGCTTCACTGGGCCTTAGGGTAATTGGTCTAGCTTATTTAGAAATTGAATCCAATATTACAACAATTGAGCCTTTAGATATTAGTAATCTTACATTTGTTGGATTACAGGGAATGATCGACCCACCAAGAGAAGAAGTAAAAGAATCTATAAAGAAGTGTAAGTCTGCTGGTATCAGAGTAATCATGATAACTGGTGACCATGTACTTACTGCAAGTGCAATTGGAAGAAAATTGAGGATTGATTCAGAAGGGGCAATTAGTGGTAGTGATATAGATAAGTTATCTGATGAAGACGTTATAAAAACGCTTAAGCATGTTTCAGTTTTTGCTAGGACAAGTCCAGAACATAAGTTAAGAATAGTAAACTTGTTACAGTCACAAGGGGAAATAGTTGCAGTTACTGGTGACGGAATAAATGACGCACCTGCATTAAAAAGTGCAGATATTGGGATATCAATGGGAAGAACAGGTACAGAGGTTTCTCGTGACGCTTCAGACATGGTACTTACCGACGATAATTTTGCTACTATCGTAGCTGCAATAGAAGAAGGAAGAGATGTATATAGCAAAATACAGAAAATTATGGGATGGTTATTACCAACAAATGTGGGACTGGCTCTTATAGTAATGGTGGCAATTATTCTTGGCCTGACTTTACCACTCCTACCTGTACAAGTTCTTTGGATTAATATGGTCACTGCTGTATTTTTAGGTGTACCCATAGCAATGGAGCAAAGAGAAAAGAATCTACTGAAAACAAAGCCAAGACCTCCAAGTGAACCATTGTTATTACCTTTAATTAAGCGTAGAATCGCTTTGGTAGGTTTACTTATGGTACTAGGAGCTTTCACATTATTTTCTCTTGAAATTCAAAACTCTGGCGATATTGATAAAGCCAGAACTATTGTATTAAATACAATCATCTGTTTCCAAATATTCTACTTGTTTAATACAAAATCAATGTATGATTATGTGTTCAAAAATATTTTCACGAATAGATATATGTGGTTTGGTATTGCTACAACCATTATATTACAGACACTTATTACCTTCAATCCAACTATGAACTTTCTTTTTGGTACAGCTCCACTTACATTCCAATCTTTGATCATTATCATACCTATAGCAAGCAGTGTTTTCTTCATCGTTGAATTTGAAAAGTATCTATACAAGAAATTCAAATGGAATCAAAATTAACAATATGTATATTGTTTAGTTACAATTATATTTGAACTAATCAAAAGTTATATGAAATAAATTGAGTATTAACTATTATGATCATAGGTGTTTTGGGCCCTGAAGGCTCTTTTTCACAAAAAGCATCAAATCTTTGGCATGATAAATGTGATATTGATACGATTTCTCTAAATTACTATGGAGATATCCCCGATGTATTTCAGGCAGCTATAAAAAAGGAAATAGATGTTGGAATTGTGCCAGTAGAAAACTCAATTGAAGGTTCAGTAGGAATTACTTTAGATGAGTTGTTTGAGAATCCTATCAAAATCATAGGTGAGGTTATTGTACCTATCCATCATTGTCTAGTTTCAAAAGGTGATTTAGAAGATATTAAGATAATTTTATCGCACCCACAAGCTATAGCTCAATGTAGATGTTTTTTGAAAAAGTATTTCAATGAAACTGAAATAAGAACTACAGGAAGTACATCGCATGCCGCAAAATTAGCAAATGAGTTTAATGAAATGGCTGCAATTGCATCTTCTGAGTCTGCTGAAAACTACGGACTTAATGTATTAATCAAAGATGTCCAAGATAGAAAAAATAACTTCACACGGTTTATAGCAATATCTTCTAGCCAGAATAAGCAGTTGATGAAAACAATATTTTATGATTCATCCAATAAAAAAAATAATATATTCAAAACTTCACTGATATTTTATCTAGAAAATGATCATCCAGGTGCATTATATAATATTCTAGGTGAGTTTGCAACGAGAAACATCAATCTTACTAAAATAGAATCCAGACCTTCTAAAAAGGCATTAGGAGATTATATATTTTATATTGATCTAAGCGGTCATATAGATAATGATAAAGTTAGAGATGCTATCAATTCAGTATCTAAAAAAGTGAATGAAATTAAATTATTGGGTTCATACATCGTTCAATAGAAATAGACTAACTATAAGGATTAGAATGTAATGGAATTTGAAGGCGTAATTAAAACTTATGAGAAAGCTATCAAAAAATATAGGTTCATCTATACCCTATTAGAGTTCCTGATAATTACACTTATAGTTTATACAATATTCTTTTTATTAAACATAGATCAAGTCTTTAAAATAATACCATTTATTGAAATATATTCTGGTAGAACCTATTATCTTGCAGATTTTGGCGTACTTTTTGATACTCTTGCTATGTTTATAACAGCTCTAATATTATCTTTTTTGATTACACTCTCAATCCATCTAAAAAGAAAAAAGGGAACCACAATTGACCTAATTGAAGCCAAGTCAACCTTAGTTAGAGAGAGGTTGAGAACGGCTTATGATAATAGAGATAAAGAAAATATTATTGTTACTGATTTGATCAGAGGTCTAGTAGAAGATTTAACGGGATATACAGAAGACATACCTGATAAAAGTACAAAGAAATCATCTCAAGTTAAGCCTTCTGATATGTTTGATTCTAAAAGATTTAAGTTGACAGTCTTACTTCTACTTGCATCAACTTCAGCCTTTGTATATTTAACAAGTACTGACACTAGAACTGATTTCATGCCAGAAAACCTTATTGAGTACAGTGAAAGAATCCCATTTATTCCAGGTATAACTGATCCAAGTGATACTGTTCATTTTAGAGATGATCCAGATGATGTCAGTGACCCAATTCAAGTAGATGAAAAGCCAACTTTGGTCGTAGTTGATGGTGAAGAAATTGATCTAAGCATACCCCCTGGTGCAGACGCTGGGTTTGCAAGAGAAGAAGAAGGAGAACCACAGGTATATGATTTTAGTCCATCTTCTGCTTATGATGTTGGCGTTATGGCTTCTCCTACATATTATGAAGAGCTTCCACAAGGATATGAGGATATAATCAAAAGGTATTTTGAAGAAATGGCAGAAACTTAATATTAAACATTTATTTTTTAAATTTTGTTTTTATTGCGAGGAATAACTATTATGCAAACAACTGATATGAATGAGCAACGTTTAAAGCAAATGTATGACAATTCGCAGGAGATATTCTCAATCTTGTTCAATGAGATAGGCAAAGTCATTGTTGGTCAAAAAAGCGTAGTCGAACAAATGATAATCTCTATTCTTTGTGATGGTCACGCTTTGGTCGAAAGTAATCCTGGTCTTGGTAAAACATTGACTATCTCTACAATCTCTAAATGCATGGATCTTTCATTTAATAGAATACAGTGCACACCTGACCTAATGCCTGCAGATATCACTGGTACAAATATAATCGACGAAACAGAAGGTATTAAGAAATTCAAGTTTGAACATGGACCCATTTTTGCAAATATCGTCTTAGCTGATGAAATTAACCGTGCTTCACCAAAAACACAGTCAGCATTGCTTGAATCAATGCAAGAAAAACAGGTTACTTCTGGGAATAAAACATTTATTTTAGACAAGCCTTTTTTTGTATTGGCAACACAAAACCCAATTGAGATGGAAGGTACTTTCCCTTTACCAGAGGCTCAACTAGATAGATTTTTACTGAAGATTCAGGTTGATTATCCCTCATTTGAAGATGAAATCGAAATAATTAACCGGTATACATTAATTGATACACCAGAAGTAAGGAGTATTATTTCTAAAAGTGATATTTTTTATTTACAAAGACTAACACGTGAGGTTCCTATATCTGAAGAACTTAAGAACAAAGTTATCAAAATAGTCTCAACAACTAGGAGCTGGAAAGAGCATATCGAATATGGAGCTTCACCTCGGGCCTCTATTGGACTAATATTAGCTTCAAAAGCACATGCACTGATAAACGGCAGAAATTATGTTAGTGAAGAAGATATTAAAAAAATGGCTTATCCAATACTCAGGCATCGAATTGTCCTCACTTTTGAATCTGAACGAAAAGGAATTTCTTCAGAGCAAATTATTAGTGAACTTATTAAGAAAATAAATTAATAACAGAAATTATAAGTCACAATATATATTAATAGCCATATATATTTACTAAGAGTTAATATGCAAAAAGATGATCATAAAAGGCACAATATTGATTTAGACTTCTTTAGGCAGCTGGACCGTTTTTCTTTTATGGTAAAGAAGAAAGTATCAACAGCTTATGCAGGAAGTAGACGATCAATACAGAGTGGCCGGGGCCTTGAAACTATAGGATACAGGCAATATTATCCAGGTGATGAGTTTAAGTCCATTGACTGGAACGTTTATGCAAGACTTGAAAAATATTATATCAGAAAGTTTGAAGAAGAAAAGTCCTTGACAACTCATATTTTGCTTGACACTAGTAAAAGTATGGATTATAGAAGTAATACTATAAGCAAGTTTGAATATGGTGCTATGTTAGCTACAGCGTTTGCCTATCTTGTGACAAAAGATAATGATAAGTTTGCTATTTCTCCATTCTCTGAAGACATAATCACAAGAAAACCTAACAGAGGCCAAAAATACCTTTTCAATAATATAGATTTACTTACTAAAATAGAACTTGCAGGTAAGACAGATATAGAAAAAAGTGTAGCGAGCTATGAAAAAGCAATTAAATCTCGTTCAGTAGTAATAATTATATCTGATTTTTTAACTGATTATAAGGAAATAGAGTCTGCAGTTTTTAGATTATCTAAACATGATCTTATATTAGTACAAGTTTTGGATAAAGAGGAAGCTGAACTCAGTTTTCAAGGAAATATAAAACTAGAAGATGCAGAAACTGGTGATGAGCTGAATACATATATCAGCGAAAGTTTCAAAGAAGAATATCAAGATATGCTTAGTGAACATGTGAATAAGATCAAAGGGATATGTCATCGTTTTGGTGCAGATTTCTACTCATTTACTTCAGATACTCCAGTTTTTGACTCGTTCTTCTACGCTATTAGCAGGAGGAAATAATGGTTTCCTTCGATAATCCTTTAGCATTGTTGGCTTTGTTGAGCATAATCCCACTAATTATACTATATCTATTAAAACCTAAACCTAAAATAATAAAAGTACCTTCATTGCTATTTTTAATGAAAGTAGAAAATAACAAAAAACGTTTCTATTCTTCATTGACTAAAATTATCAAAGATCCACTTTTTTGGGTACAGTTATTTGTATTAATACTATTATCATTAGCTGCAGCAAGTCCTTACTTTACAACTGATGAACCATTAAGCCAAGAACATACTGTACTAATAATCGATTCATCAGCCAGTATGCAAGCAAACAATATTTATCAGGATGCTCTAAATCATGCAGAAGCTCAAATTACTAGAACAAATACTATAATATTAGCTTCTAACACTCCAGAAATCGTGCTTAATAGAGGAAGTTCTACTGACACTAGAAGAGTATTGAACCAATTAAGCCCAAATGATGTTATTGCAGATGTTTCATCTGCAATGAATAGAGGGGTTCAAGAAGTTTCAGAGCATGGTGGAAAGATTGTTGTCATATCAGATTTCACTAACTGGGATGGAGAAGATCCTGTTATAACAAAGAGTTTGATAGAATCTTATGGTATTGAAGTTGAGTTCATTAACGTTGGTCGAAGTACAGGTAATGTAGGGTTCATTAATGGATGGATTGATCTGACCGCTGATGGTTATACATACAGAGGTATAATAAAGAATTACTATGACAGAGATATTACTATAGATTTGGCTATATTTAATCAGGATGATGAAGTCCCATTTGAATCAAAAAGTTTGACAATACCTGAAAAACAAACAAGGCAGTTTTCTATACCAGCACTTGGACCAGGCATAACTAGAGTCGAAATAGAAAACGAAGATAGTTTTATGGTAGACAATATTGCTTATATTTCAGTTCCAAGAGAAATTGAGCAAAACGTGCTGCTTATTTCTGATCAAGATAAATTGCCGTCTAAAACAGCCCTCTCAATAATACCAAATGTTAGGTTAAGTATTGCTGATACAGTACCATCAGAACTTGGCACATATGATGCGATTATTGTTGCAAACAAAGAAAAAGATGGTATTTTAACTAACCATGAGGTAAATGCGGTTGAGAATTATGTTAAACAGGGTGGTTCTGCGATATTTGTCGCTAGTGAAGCATTAGATCCCAATGAAGTAGCTACTGATTTATTGAGATTATTACCTGTTAGAGTTGGAGATGTTGTTGATAAACCAAGAGGTGTGACTCTAAATAAATTAGTAACTAATAGACTTACAGAAGACATTAATTTTGAGGAAGTTGCCGTATATAAATACTTGGAAGCTACTCCTAGAAGTGGTGCTAATGTTCTTGTTGAAACTGATGATGGTACTCCTATATATTCGCATCACAGTCTAGATCAAGGTACTGTAATATACATTGGATTTAACGATGGTTTGAAACAAGAACCTTGGAACAATTTTCACAACTTACCTGAGTATCCAGTATTTTGGTCTAAATTGATTAATTGGATAGGTGGAACTGGAACAATATCTGACTTTAATGTTGAGACAGGTACGGTCGTTTCTTTTAGAGATACACAGACTATCAAAACACCTAATACTGAAATTGAAACTAATAGGATTCAAATGAATACCGTCGGAGTATACGAGATCGGTGCACAAAATATTGTAGCAAACCTTTATTCTGAATCCGAGTCCGATACAACAAAAGATGGTTCTGATGTGATGAATAGGGTTAGTGAACAAGACACTGAAACTGAACCACCACAGGAAACAATGTTTGAAATTAAAAATTTTATTGATGATTATCTCATCTATTTAGTGATTTTACTTATCATACTAGAAATTATTATAGTTAAAAGAAGGGGTGAATTGTAATGATTACGTTCGAAGCCCCTGAGATGTTATGGTTAATACTTCCATTAGTAATACTTACAATTTATTTCCTTAAAGGTGATACTAAAACAAAAATTCCTTTGGTCAGATTCATTGTATTTGTCCTAATAATTATAGCACTCGCTACACCTCAAGTTTTAACTACACATACTGTTACCGATGAAGAGCCCAATATTGTTATTATTTCAGATGAAACCGAAAGTATGAGATTGTTTGAGGAAGGTATCGGTGATAGGTTATATGAAAGTTTAGTACCGCATACTCCAACTTCACTATTTAGATTAACGGGTGAAAGGACTGCAATTGGAGACTCAATAGTTCAACATTCAAGAGGTAACAACCAAATTGTCCTAATATCCGATGGAAATAGTAATCATGGAAAAGATATAGAAGATGCACTTGAAATTGCGAGTGATACTGGTACTTTAGTCCACTACATAAAACCAAATCTCATACAGAATGATATCAGTGTACAAATAAAAGGTGAAAAAACCGTTCTTGTTGATAATGAAAATTCTTTTGACATTGTAATAACACAAGCAGGAAATGATGAAATTAGATATAAACTTGAAGTTTATCATGGAGATTCTTTAATAAGAAGTGGAACATTTGATCAATCAAATAAAGAAAAAACAATAAGTGTTTCAAGAACTTTTAGAGAATTGGGTGCACACGAATTAAGAGTTGAAGTTACACCAATAAATTTTGAATCCAATTCGATAAATAATAAGTTTTACAAGTCAATATATGCAATACCAAAACCACAAGTACAGTTTATTACCGATGATACATCTTCACCTCTTGCAGAAGTTATACTAAATTTATATGATGTTTCAATGAGAAAAGAACTAGATAATTTAGACAAAAGAAAAGCCCTTGTTCTTAACAACCAGCATATAGATACATTTTCTGAATCTGAGGTTCAGCAAGTTGAAGAGTTTGTGCGTGAAGGTGGCGGATTAATTGTAGTTGGTGGTGATCAATCTTACAATTATGGTGGTTATCTGAACTCTTCTTTTGAAAAGATATTACCAGTAATTTCAACTCCTGAAGAGTACGATGGAGGTAGAAATATAATAATGCTTTTAGATATATCTTTATCAACCTTTGTACATACACTAGAAGATGATGTTGTTACTGGAGAAGTTACTGTATATTCAAACTATGCAAGCAGTGCTATTAATATAATTAATGATGAAAGACTTTTTAATGAGAACCTTGGACTGATTTTATTTAGAGATAAAAGCATTCCTGTGACCGATGGATTAGTACCACTTAGATACCAATCTAATAGAGATCGAATTGTTGAAAGTATAAATGAAGAAACATTTGAAACTTTAAAAACTCAAGAAGTAATTGCATTATTGTATGAACAAGGTCGCTATGAAACAGCTTTAGATTCCGCTTTATTGGATGCTAAAGAATGGTTGAAACGAGAAAGTGGCGATAGTACGATATTAATTATATCAGATGGAGATTTAGCAAGTGATAAGGACAAGGAGCAAGAATTATATCAAAAAAATCTAGAAATTGCACAAAGTATGGTAGATGAAGGTACCAATATTGTTTTTGTCCATATACCTCCTCATGAAGGTGCAGGTCCTGGTCAAGCTAGCGATTTCATGACAGAACTAGGTCTTGAAGAAAACTATGTTTTCACTGATAGTGCAATAGAATTAGGTGAAATTACAGGTTTAGACTATGATGCACCTGATGAAGATGAACCCATAGACATCGATGAATGGCAATTAATTGAGTTTAATCCAAACCACTTTATCACAAGAAATACTGAGCTAGCAGCTAATATAAGTGGATTTAATGCAATTACTCCTAAGCCAGGTGCAGATAGGGTTGTAAGGACAGAGACTGGTGAATCTATATTAACAACATGGAGATATGGATTAGGTAGAGTTGTTGCCTTAACTACAGATGATGGATATGGAAATGGAAACAGATGGTCTTCTGAATTATATGCTGATGAAAATGCACGTATTATATCTTCTTCAATAAATTGGGCCATTGGGAATCCTTATGAAGAAGAAGGTGCTATACTTGAAGCCTCAGATAAGTGGTTAGGGACTCCTACAATACTACAGCTGACAATGTACAATCAAGAAAGTGTCCCTAGATTAACTTTTAACAGCCAAGAAATAGATATGTCAATGATTGGAAGAAATACATATCAAGGTGAATTGAGTTCAGACATTAATGATCGTAGTTTGATAGGAGTAAAGCATGTTTCTGGATATCCTATTGCAATAAATTACCCACTAGAATATAGAGATATTGGAATAAATAAAGATGTTGCAGGCCATAATGGGAGAACTGGGCTAATTGAAGACTACGGTGGGAAAGTGTATACTGAAGAAGAAGCTAAAGCTACATTGTTAGATGATACAAGAGAAATGTCCGAGAGAACAGTTACAGAACCCGTTGACTATAAACCATATTTTATCTTGGCTGCTTTGATGTTATTTTTAGCAGATGTAATTATGAGAAGATTAAAGGAAGTAAAAAGACTAAGAAATCAAAAGTGATAAATTAACCTTAACTTTTAATAGTATAAAAAAACTATATCTATAAATAGTAAATGTACGCTTTCCAATTACTAATACAATAATTGTTTTTTAGTTTACATAATACATAATCTATCAATATATTGAAACTAAATCAAACTACTGTTATTAAATTTAAAGTTACATTCACAATGGAGTTGTTTAGGGATGGATAAAGTTAAAGTACTGGTCGTTGAAGACGAGATTATTGTTGCTCATGATATAAAAGCCAGGCTGGAAGATTTAGGGTATGGTGTGACAGGCGTGGCGATAACTGGTGAAGAAGCAATAGAAAAAGCAGAATATACCTCACCTGACGTTATCTTAATGGACATTGCACTTAAAGGTAATATGGATGGTATACAAGCCGCTGAGGTTATACATGAAAAATATGATATTCCGGTAATTTATTTGACAGCATATTCAGATGATAAAACGTTAGAGAGAGCCAGAGTAACACAACCATTTGGATATCTACTTAAACCATTTGATGAAAAGGAGTTACGATCTAACATTGAAATGACCTTATATAGGCATAACCAAGAAAAAGCAAAGCACCAAGAATCCGAAAAATGGCTTACAACAACACTTGATAGTGTGGGCGATGCAGTGATTGCTACAGATACTGAAGGGTATGTGAAGCATATTAATCCATTTGCAGAAGCATTAACTGGATGGAGAAAAGAAAATGCTATTAGTAAAAAGATTGGTGAAGTGCTAAGTCTTAAGAGCGAAGTAAGTGAAGATGTTCTAGAAGATCCTGTCCAAAAAGCAATCAGAGAAGATATTTTTTATGGACTTGCAGAAAATACTTTACTGGTTTCAGCAGATGGGAATAGCACCCCTGTAGATATTGTAGGTTCTACAATAAAAAATGAGAACAAGGAAATTATAGGTATTGTATTAAATATTTATGATATCAGTGATAGAAAACAGGTAGAACAGAATATCAAAGATAAAGCTAAAAAGTGAAACATTCATCAACATAGCTAGTTTGTTATAAATTAGATCTTGTTCTATAAGAATATGGGATTATTATGTTGAATGAATTATTCAAAAAATTTGAAAAGCATCCTGCTCAAGAAAAAGTATTAAAATTATTATTCAATCGTGGATTTCGTGTTTCAGAAAAAGGCAAGGTCACATCAGGAAACATTGAAATCCCACATACACAACTTGCTAAAGAGGCAGGTGTTGACAGGCGAGTGATTGATGCCACTACAGAAACAATATTATCAGATAAGCTGTTAAAATCAATTTTTGCTAATATACAATCAATTGCCTTTTTACGAGATGTAGCACCTTTAATGGACTTAGGTGTAATTGTAATTACACCTAATAATGCATACAGTAGCGGAATATTATCAGATGTAGCAGGAGTTATATCAACTTATGGTATTAGTATAAGGCAAGCTGTATCAGATGACCCATATCTTACAGAAGACCCACGCCTCACACTCATTACTGATAAAAAAATTCCCGGCGAAGTTGTAGATTTAATTTTGGAACTTCCAAATGTAAAAGGAATTAGTATATATTGAAGGTAGTCTTTAACCACAGTTTTTTGAAAGAAAAACATTTTAATTATAAGTTAGTAAAATAGTGGTTAGAACAAAAAAGGTTCTCAAATTTAATCTGATTTTTTAAATTAGCATTTTTTAAATAAAAATATACCTTACTCTATAAATGATATATAATCAGTTATAGGTTGAAAATAAATACATTTTTTGATATCTGGAGGAAATAATATGGATCCCATGAATACATACAGATCATACGAAGACCTTCCTAAAATAAAATTGCCTATGGAACAGCCCATATTTATTAGTGATAGCACTATACGTGATGGATCTCAGATGCCTGGGATTATAATGAACACTCAATTAAAGTACAAGATTTATCAGTACTTGAATAAAATTGGTATTGAAAAATTGGAGACTTTTGTATATCATGATAGAGATAAAAAAGCTATCAGAATGATGCTTGATCACGGATATGAGTTTCCAGAAGTAACGGGATGGGCACGGGCAGTACCAGCAGATATTGATCAAGTCTTGGCTATAGATGGAATCGAAGAGACTGGTATACTTATGTCAGTATCAGATTCCCATATTATTGATAAGATGGGGTTATCTAGCAGAAAAGCAGCTGAAGATAAATATTTAAATGCTCTCCAATATGCAGTAGATCATGGACTCAAGACAAGAGCCCATATTGAAGATATGACAAGAGCTGATAATACTAATTTTGTGTATCCTTTAATTGAAAAAATAATGGATATTGATTCAAATTGTATTATTAGATTATGTGATACGGTAGGGTATGGAGTGCCATTCTCTAATGTAGATGAACCTTTTGGAATACCCTCAATTGTAAAACAGTTAAAATCAAATCTTGGTGTAAAAAATATTGAGGTTCATACACATGATGATTTTGGATTGGCTGTAGCAAATACTCTTGCAGGATATTGGTATGGTGCAAACTGGTCAAGTTTAACTTTTTTGGGTATTGGAGAAAGAGCAGGGAATGCTGAGCTTGAAAAGATACTTCTTTTCTTAACACAACGTGTTGAAGGATTTGAAAAATATAACCTTGAATCTATTATTGAGTTTTCAAAATTTATGGAAAAAGAGATTGGTATCAAGGTTCCACGGAACAAATCTGTTGTTGGTAAAAATATTTTTGCACACGAGTCAGGAATACATTCATCTGGTGTGCTAAAAAATCCTTTTACATATGAACCATATCCACCAGAAGTAGTTGGTGGTGAAAGAGTGTTTCTGATTGGTGATTCTTCAGGCCTAGAGTTGCTTAGACATAAAGTCCAAGATACATTAAATGATTTTATGGACATTGAAATTGAGCTTAAAAAAACGGATCCAAGATTAAAAATGATTCAACAAGAAATACAGGAACTATACGATACTGAAAAAAGAATATCTTGTATTTCTGATGAAGAAATAAGAGCATATGTGGAGAAATACTTTGTATTTAAACCAATTGCTAGGCAAGAAACGCATCATGAAAGTATATATGGTGAATTTAATGAAGAAAGGGATTGAATAAAGACCTTTCAACATTTACATCTTTTTGATAATCTCGTTTTTCATTTCGCTTAATTTTGCGGTACCACCAAGGTCATATGTCACATATTTACCCTCAGAAATTACTTCCTCGGTCGCTTTGAAGATTGACTCAGCTTGATTCTTCTCACCTAGATACTCAAGCATCCATGCACCTGCTAATATTGTGGCTACTGGATTGACTTTATCTTGTCCTGCATATTTTGGTGCGGAGCCGTGAGCTGGTTCAAACATGGCATAATTATCTCCAATATTTGCCGAGTATATCAAACCAATACTTCCTACAAGTGCAGAACATTCTTCACTTATTACATCCATGAAAAGGTTGGTTGATAACAATATTTTTTTGTTAAATAGTTGTGGGTTCTTTATCAGTTGTTGGGCAATATTATCGATATGATATTCCCATACATCAATAGCTGGATAGGATTGACCAACTGATTCAACTTCCTCTAAAAATGTTCCACATGTTTGTTTCAATATATTGCTTTTATGTATAGCTACAACTGTATCATAGTTCCTTTTCTGGGCCTCTTTAAAAGCAAAATTTGAAACATTTCTACTTGCTGAACGTGTTATTTTCCTAATTGCAATGTATACATCATCTGTCAGTTTGGCTTCTTGGCCTATATACATTCCTTCGGTTCCTTCTCGAACACAGACAAAATCAACATCTCCTAGAGGTTTATTTGTATTTGGAAATGTTTTTATTGGACGTACGTTAGCAAATAAATTATATCTTTGTCTGATTGAAACTGCTACGCTTTTTGGAGAGCCAGCACCACCTGGAGTTGTTGTGGATCCTTTAAAACAAGCGTTGGAACTTTCAATCACATCCCATGTTTCATCAGGTATTAAAGAATCTCCTCCATTTGCTTTCCACCAAGTTTCTCCTGCTTCACATGTAATGAATTCTACATCTGTACCTGCGGCATTAACCACATCTAACATTGCATCTACAAGATCTGGGCCTACCCCATCTCCTTTAATAACGGCTGCTGTTTTACTCATAAATTATCACCTTTTGAGTTCATAATAAGCTTTTTTAATATTAAAAGCTTCACTGTTATAATCAAAACTTATTTCTACCAAACTCTGATATACGTCTTGCAATAAAATATTGCTGGTGTTTTTATGAAACAAATAATGCCAATACTTGATAACCACATGCATATTGATCCTAGAGGAAGAGGACTGAATGCAATAAAGGATTTTAAAAATGCGGGTGGTACCCATATTATTTTGGTATCAAAGCCCAGCTGGACTCTATCTGCTAAAACAATAGAGAATTCAAATGAATATGTAGCAGTATATGAAGAGACAATAGATATTGCTAAAAAAGCAAGAGAGATTGGTGTAACAGCTTTTCCAGTATTAGGTGTTCATCCTGCTGAGATTACAAAGCTCACTGAATCATTCAAGCCAAAAGAAGCTGTTGAAATCATGAAAAGTGGGATTGATATAGCTGCCAATTACGTAAAAGAACAATATGCAATAGGGATTAAAAGTGGTAGACCACATTATCCTGTATCAACTGAGATTTTGGATTTATCAAATGAAGTTATGGAATATGCTTTCGAAATTTGTGCGGAAATCAATTGTGCAGTACAGTTACATACTGAAGACACAGATGAACAGACAATTATAGATATAAGTAAACGTGCAAGAAAAAAAGGAATGCCACTAGAAAAAGTCGTTAAACATTTCTCACCACCACTAATCTCAGAGTTTACAAATGCAGGTATTTTCCCAAGTGTTCTAAGTTCCAAAAAAGCTATTGATACTGCACTCGAATGTGGTACAAGGTTTATGATGGAAACTGATTATATCGATGATAATAATAGACCAGGAGCAGTACTTGGGCCAAAGACAGTACCAAAAAGAACATTTAGTTTATTAGATATTTATGGGGAAGAAGTATTTTGGAAAATCCATAAGGATAATCCTGAAAAAGTATACGATATCAAAATAGAGGTTTAATAGTGATTTTGTGCCTAGAGGCTCGATATTCTTCGATATTAACTGGAATATTTCTGTTACGACAAAAAAATATTGATAACGAGTATTCTTCAATAGCTAAATAAGCATCATATTCTTAACAAAACAACTAAAATTATTACTACAAGATTGGTAAAATCATGTCACTTAATAACATTATTATAAAGGGTGCAAAAGAACATAATTTGAAAAACGTCGATCTAAACCTTCCTAGAGATAATCTAATTGTGATTACAGGATTAAGCGGGTCGGGTAAATCATCTTTAGCTTTTGATACTATTTATGCAGAAGGACAAAGAAGGTATGTAGAATCTTTATCGGCATATGCAAGACAATTCTTGGGCTTGATGGAAAAGCCAGATGTTGAGTATATTGAAGGATTATCACCGGCTATTTCAATAGAACAAAAAACCACTAGTAAAAATCCAAGATCAACTGTTGGAACTGTAACCGAAATATATGATTATCTTAGATTGTTATTTTCAAGGATAGGTGTTCCTCATTGTCCTGAATGTAAAGTTATCATTGAACCTCAGAGTGTAGATCAAATTGTTGACAGTATAAATAAAATACCCCACAAATCTAAAATTCATATACTTGCACCCATTATAAGAGAGCGTAAAGGTGAATATAAAAAATTATTACATGATATTTCAAAAGAAGGTTTTTCTAGGGTTCGAATAGATGGTGAAGTATTAACTATAGATGAAGCACTTAATGTCGAATTAGGCCGATATCATAAACATAATATCGAAATAGTTGTTGATAGGCTTGTTATAAAAGAAAATATTGATGATAGAATTGCAGATTCCGTAGAAGCTGCAATTGAAAAAAGTGGTGGTACAGTAATTGTACATGTATTAGATGACAAAGAACTCGTTTTCAGTGAAAAGCGTGCATGTCCTTCATGTGGTAAAGGTTTTGAAGAATTAGAACCTGCTGCTTTTTCATTCAACAGTCCACAGGGTGCTTGTACTGGATGTCATGGTTTAGGTACATCAATGGAATTCGATCCTGAATTAATTGTTCCTAATGAAGAACTATCATTAAGACAAGGAGCAATTGATCCATGGAATTCTAAAGATGGATACCACATGCAATCGTTAGAATCTTTATCTAAACATCTTGGTTTTTCAATGGATGTGCCATATAACGAACTTGATCCTAAAGTGCAGAATATAATAATGTATGGAACAAAAGAAAAAATACCTTTTTTACATGTAGGACGAAGAGGTGGTGTCTGGAAACATACAGGTAAATTTAAGGGAGTGATTGCGAATCTTTCTAAGATATATGAAAAAACTGATTCCGAAAGTACTAAAGAAAAATTAAATAAGTATATTAGTACAAATCCATGCACTTCTTGCAAAGGAGCAAGACTAAAACCAAACAGCTTAGCTGTAAAAATAAAAGATACAAATATAATCGAAGCTACTGAAATGTCAGTTCAGAACTCACTTCACTTCTTTGAGCGTGTTGAGATGAACTTAACTGCTCGTGAATATACTATTGGAAGACTTATTTTAAAAGAAATAAAGTCACGTCTTGGCTTCCTTATAGATGTGGGATTGGATTACTTAACATTAGATAGATCTGCAGCTACTTTGTCGGGCGGAGAGGCTCAAAGAATTAGATTGGCAACACAGATCGGTTCTAGCTTAATGGGTGTGTTGTACATATTAGATGAACCAAGTATAGGTTTACACCAAAGAGATAATTTGAGGTTAATTAACACACTTAAAGATTTAAGAGATATTGGGAACACAGTTCTTGTGGTTGAGCATGATGAGGAAACTATACTAAATGCAGACCATGTTGTTGATATGGGGCCTGGGGCTGGCGTTCATGGTGGTTATATTGTAGCTGAAGGTACGCCTGAAGATATTTATGAAAACGAAGATTCTTTAACTGGTAAGTATTTGAAAAGGGAGCTATCTATAGAAATTCCAAGTAAAAGAAGAGTTGCTACTAATTTCCTTGAATTAGAGGGTGCAAGTGAAAACAATCTCAAAAATATAACAGCAAAATTCCCATTATCAACACTCATTTGTATTACAGGTGTTTCTGGGTCTGGCAAAAGTACCCTTATAAGTGAAACCTTAAATAAAGTATTAGCTCAAAAGCTTCAGAGGTCTAGACAAAAAGCAGGTAAGTATAAAAAAATTAAAGGTATTGAAAATCTAGATAAAGTAATTACCATAGATCAATCGCCAATTGGTCGTACACCACGATCAAATCCTGCAACATACACTAACTTATTCACACCTATAAGGGAGCTCTTTTCACAGACTCAAATGGCAAAAGCTAGAGGTTATAAGCAAGGAAGGTTTAGTTTTAATGTTAGAGGTGGAAGGTGTGAAGCATGTTCTGGTGATGGTATTATAACTATAGAAATGCATTTTTTACCTGATGTATATGTGCCTTGCGAAGTATGCCATGGAAAAAGATACAATAGGGAAACCTTAGAGGTTAAATACAAAAATAAATCAATCGCAGATGTGCTGGACATGACTGTGGAAGAAGCTTTAGACTTTTTTGCAAATATCCCTAAAATTGAAAGGAAGTTAAAAACACTTAATGATGTAGGATTAAGTTATATTAAATTAGGTCAATCTTCAACAACACTCTCTGGAGGAGAAGCTCAGCGTGTGAAGCTTGCAACTGAGCTCAGTAAAAGGCCTACTGGAAAAACACTATACATCCTTGATGAGCCAACAACAGGATTACATTTTGATGATATTAAAAAACTTCTTGATGTATTACATAGGCTGGTAGAATCTGGAAATACTGTCATTGTTATAGAGCATAATCTGGACGTAATTAAAACAGCTGATTGGATAATCGATCTTGGACCAGAAGGGGGAGAAAATGGTGGTGAGATTATTGCAGAGGGTTTTCCTGAAGATATTATTAAAGTAGAGAATTCTTATACTGGAGAATTTTTGAAAAGGATTATAAATTTGTAAATATAAAAAGAATACTACTCTATGAACAAATAGAGTGATTCTTTTTTTAAAAAAAATTAAGTCGTTTTTTTGCATATGTTTTTTATTCTGCCATGGGCTGAAGTTTTCCGGTTAGTTTTTCAACCTGTTCTACAGCTGTGCCAATGTACATATCTGGTGTGACAAGTCTTGCAACTTCTTTTTCGGATAAATGCAATGAAACTGTTTTATTTTCCATGAGTGTTTGCTTTAAGTGAAGTCCAGATTCGTGTGATTTCATTGCACAACTTCTAACAATCTCATGAGCCTCCTGTCTACCTACTCCTTTCTTAGCAAGTTCTATCATGACAGCTTCACCCATGTTTAAACCATTAGTAAATGTTAAATTTCTTCTTATATTGTTAGGATAGAATCTTAATCCCTCTAATACCTCAATTCCAAGTTTTATTATATGATCTGTAAGAATACATGTTTCTGGAAAAATAATGCGTTCACAAGATGAATTTGTAAGATCACGTTCATCCCATAATGTATTATTTAGAAGTTGGGGTTCCACCATCGATCGCACAATTCTTGCAAGTCCACCAATTTGCTCTGATTTTATAGGGTTCCTTTTATGTGGCATTGTTGATGAACCAACTTGTTTTTTGCCAAAGCTTTCTTCAACCTCTGCTATTTCGCTTCTTTGAAGTGTTCTAATAGCTATACCAATTTTATCTAATGTTGTTACTGTGTTTGCCATCCACATTACAAGTTCTGCATGCCTATCTCGCTGAACAATTTGGTTAGAAACATCAACTGAGTTAATTCCCAGGTTTTTCATAGTTAACTCTTGGATTTGCATACCCTTTTTCCCAAAGGCTGCTTGAGTTCCTACAGCACCTGACATTTGGCCTACAAAAATACGTGGTTTCATTTGATTTAGGCGTTCAAGATGTCGAGAGATTTCTGACGCCCATATTGCAAACTTTAAGCCATAAGTCGTGGGTACACCTATTTGTCCATGTGTACGTCCAGCACAAACGGTATACTTGTGATCAGACGACTGTTTTAACAATACTTTAAGTAAGTTTTTCAGTTTTTTTTCCATTATTAAGATAGCATCCTTTAACTGAAGAGCAGTTGCTGTATCTAAAATGTCATTGGATGTGGCTCCAAAATGTACCCATTTTCCCGAATCTTCTGGACATTTTTCTGAAATAGCTAAAACTACAGCCATCATATCATGATGTATTTCATCTTCTATTTCTTTGACACGTTTAAGTTCTATTTTTTTAATAGATTCAGCAATGTTTTTTGCAGCATCTTCTGGAATAAGACCCACTTCAGCTTCTGCTTTTGCTAGTGCTGATTCCACCCTAAGGAGTTTTTCGAGTCTATTTTCTTCTTCCCATACATGCTTCATTTCAGAAGTTCCATATCTATATTCTATCGGATGAATTGCCATCTATAATCTCCTCATATAACAATGATAATATCTAATATTAGGCTAAAACACTTAATTGTATTTATTTGCTATTCTAAAAATGAGATAGAAGCATAAAAAGAAGATACACGATAAAAAAAACGTAACTACAGAAAAAAAACAGCAGTGTATAAAAATAACACTGCATGTTAAACTCAATCAATATACTAATCCAAGTTCTTCTAGTTTCTTCTTTGCACCGTCGTATACTTTCACGTATTCGTCGGTTGGTGTGACTGTCTTTGTGTCGTAGCATTCCTGGAACGTCTTACCAGCAGGAGCCTTATCGTAATTCTTCTCATACATTCCGACAAGCTGGTCAAGTATCTTATTGACCTCAGAGATCTCCATACCTGCAGCAGCGCGAGCAGTTTCTCCCATCATTCTTGCTTCCATACCAGTGGTCTTGTTCTCAGCAACACCCTTTGCAGCAGCTACACCTGAGAGAATCTCTCGACCAGATGCAGTATCTGTGATAGATTGTGCAGCAGTTTCAAGCAGACACATTTCAGTCGCAGGACCGGCACATGGATAGTACTGGTTACCTTTGATCATGTCAGTGTTCTGGCTAGTAGCCGCTGCTGTCCATCCAGCGATTGCAAGTGTTTCCCTTGTGTTAGTGGACCCCCACCTAATGTGGACAGGACCGTCAAGGTGCCAGCTTGCATTGCTCATAACAAATGCGTTAATGTGAGTTGCGACGTCAACGATTGCAGTTTCTTCAATACCACCAGCATATCCACCAAAGATTGGCATCTGTTCATCCATGATAATATCGCTGTTTGCATTATAGTGTGCAATTACTGCAATGGCGTCAAGGTCGATCTTAAGTTCGTTCAATTGTGATACTTCGTGACTGTCGCTTGTTTTCATGCCCCCAATTGTATCTGCACTGATGTTACCTTGTGCAGTCAATGAGGTCTCAGGTCCCTATATACCCATGCAAGGTCTACCAGCAAGCGCACATGCTTGTTTGATAAGTCTTGTTTCTGTCTTTGCAGCAAGGATCTCATATGGACTGCCAGGTACTGCAGATTTACCCATAATGGACTTGAGTACACCGTTAACTATAGTGTCACATTCCTTTTCCATAGCATAGCTCATGTGGATTGGAATGAACATATCTTCAGAGACTGGAGCACCTGTTGGTCCACCTTGAACGTGTGGTTTCCTTTTATCTCCAATCTTTCTCTTTCTGACATATGTCCTGTCACGTGCATCACCAAGTGAGAATTCTTTCTGGACATTATTGATAGCGTCCCATATCTCGTCTTCAGTGTATTTGACGACACGATGTGTATCAGTACAGTATATTCCACACTCTAACAACATCTCGAAACCAGCTTTGAACAGGTTGTCCACCATGTCCATATCAGTTGGTACGATCTCATTACCAAAATCGAGTTTGTATTTCTGCTTGAGTTCAGCACTCTTCATTGGTATTGTCATGAGGTCCCAGTCATCCTGGGATATTTTCTCACCTTTCTTTGCACGGTCATAGAAGTCGTAACATGTGAACGATTTAGTGAATGTCATCTTTGATCTGCCTCCTTTACTTTTCCTTTGTATATTTATTTCATTAGCTCAGTTGCTGTTCGTGCAGCTTCAGCTGCATTCTCTGCAGTTGCATCAGCACCGATCTCTTCGATCCAGTCCTGTGATACTGGTGCACCACCAAACATCACTTTAACCTTATCTCTGAGTCCTTCTTCCTGGAGCATCTCGATAGTGTCTTTCTGGCTGAGCATTGATGTTGTCATGAGTGCAGATCCTACAAGAATGACCTTCTTTCCTTTATGTTTAGCAACCTCTTCAATGAGGTCTTCATTTGGTACGTCCACACCAAGGTCAAGTATCTCGAAACCGTTAGCACCTAGCATAGTTGAGACTAACCTGTGTCCAATATCATGTATATCTCCTTCCTGGACATACGTTATTGCCAACCCTACACCTTCTTCGCCTTCCATCTCTTCTTCAAGCTTTGGTGTCAATATTTCCATTGCAGCATCCATTGCCTTTGAAGACATCATGATTTGAGGTAAATAGACCTCTGCTGCCTCGAACTTATCTCCAATAATTTTCATTCCGACAGCTAGTCCAGAATCAATTGCTTCTACAGGTGATACACCTGCATCCAATGCTTCTTGTGCACCTTGCTTTGCACCTTCAATATCCTGGTTTACAATTGCTTCTTTTAGCTTATCTAGAATTTCTTGATTTGCCATTTTGTCACCTTTCTATTTTGTTTTTTATTATTATAGTTCTAAAAATGTAGCTTTTAACATCTACTACAAAATTTAATGAGAAAGTATGATATATAAATATTATGACTTAACTTTGTTTTCGAACTAAACTTTTTATACTTTAACTTTGTCAGAATAATTATGCCAAAAAGCGAGATTTACAATGTTAAGCATAAAATGAGTCTTAATGATTTAGACAAGAGAATAAAGTATCTAGAAAGAATGGTTAAAGTGCTTAACAGATTAAAATTCATAAGGTATCGATATAAGGGGCTTTCTGTAGAGAAAGCTGCAGCAAAAGTCCAAGTAACAAAGTCTGTTGGATACATTTGGCAAAAAAGGTGGAATCGAGATGGATATGTTGGATTAGTGCCTAAGTATAAGGGAGGAAGAGCTCCTAAATTAACAATTGATCAAAAAAGAGAAATACAGGAAATTATACAGAAAAATGAGCATTTTAGCACCCGTACAATTAAAACTATAATTGAAAACAAGTTCGGAATAACTTATTCATTAAAGCAGGTTAGGTTGATTATAAAAGAATTAAAAAATGGGCATATAATCTGACCTAGTTATTAGCAGTATATTTAATATCCTTAAATAATCCTATAAGTATAATTTATTATGTTCTTTTTTTATCTATGACGTATTTGTATAACATACCCAAAATACTTGCAATTATAAGACCAAATATAAATAAACCCATAATTGCACCATCAAAACTGAAATCTTGCCAAGCATGCACGGATGCCCAAAGACCACTACGTGTTACAAATGTTGCAAAAACAACAAATACAAAAGAAAAAATCGCTAGTATTGGGACCAATGTTTGGAATTCTTCATGTTTTAATCGATACTGTGCATGCAAATAAGCAGTTGCAGTAAGCCAAGGAATCAGGGAAGCAGTCTCAACTGGATCCCATGTCCAATACCATGCACCCCAGCCAAGTACTTCATACGCCCAGAATCCACCGAGTGCAATTCCAATTGTCAAAAAAATCCATGCTATACGCATCCAAAAATTACCAATATCAACCCATTTATCATCATTTATAAATAAAGCAGAAAGTCCTAAAACAAATGGGAAAGTAAAGGCAGCATAACCTACAAACAAAAGTGGTGGATGTGCTGCCATCCATGGATTTCTTAGTAAGGGGTTCATACCTTGACCATAAGGTACATCAAAAGAGTAAACAAAAGGATTCCAAGTAGTTAGCTCTACAATCCCACCTGGCAATAAATGATACATAGAAAATGGATTTTTTATAACTAAAAACAGTAAAAATACAGTTCCAATCAAAAGTAAAATCGTTCTTGACAAATAAATTAGTTTTTTGTTTTCAAAAGTATTTACATTTGGAGATATTCTAAAAATAATACACATTACAAATATTAACCAAACCCATAAGAGTAAAGAACCTTCTTGACCAGCCCAAAGAGCAGAAATACGGTAGTACCATTCAAGGTTCATACTAGAATGATGGAACACATAACTATAACTTGCATTTACTACAAATAAATAGTATGTTAAAAGTATAACACAAAAAGTCAAAATGATAGTACATAGAGTTTCCATTAAATAGGAACGTTTTTTCACGCTTAGGTCTGGATTCAAGTAAAAAGAAGTCGAATAGAGAAATGCACCAAATCCTGCAATAAATGCTAGCCATATTGCAATCATACCAAAGTTAACATCCATAGTAAACTGAACCTCGCCTATCAATTATTTATTAATCTAGTTACTACTCTCTTCTTCATCGTCGATTCTGCCCTTAATATTACCCTTAAAGCCTTTTTTAGACTCAATTAACAATACTACAGAGCTACCAAGTACAAGTAAAAAAGTTCCTATCCAAACTAGTGAAATATAAGGAACTGTACGAACATATAAGCTTATTTCCTCTTTTGTTAAGTCAATTGCCCTAGGAGCAATAAATATTTCATTTCTAAAGCCACGGTTGATATATGTTGTTGTATAAGATTGTTCCCATTTGAAATCAGTTATATACTTCATTTCACCTGTATCAATATATCGATCTCCTGAATACAAATCAAACTGAATATCCGTTATATAAGATGAACCTGGATATCCCTCGTAAGGCATCCCTTCATAATAAGAGTTCATTTGTGTGACTTTTATTGTATAATCTTGGCTATCAAGATATTTTTCAATGTTTAAACTGAATTCAGCTGAGTCTTCAACCTTTGCTGTTGAGCTTATCACAACTCCGATAAGAATTAAAATTATTCCCAAGTGAACTATGTGAGCTCCAATTTTTCTTAAATTCAGTTGACTACCACTAGATGTAGATGGTAGCCTATTGACCATTAAATAGCCCAATAGAGCAATAACTGAAACTAGAGAAATTAATAAAAATGGAATGGAAACATCAAGTATAAAACTATTGAATGGAGAAACAAAAAATGAGATAACTGAAATAAAAATGCCTACCAAAGGAACCAAGCTAGCTTTTCTTGCATCTGTCAGATACAATAATGCACAGATATTAAGCACAAAAACCAAAAAAAGCATTGGAATTGCAGTCCTTTCATTAAAATAGGAAGCTTCCAAAATCATTTCTATACCAGTAATCATCTTAAAAAAAAGAGGAGTTAGCATACCCACAACTAGTAATAGAGATAATAAAGTTAAAGTGAAAACTGTTGCTAGCATAACATTTTTTCTATTGACTATATCATCAACTTTTTTCATATTAGCGTTACCTCAGAATTCATCTTACTGTTTCATTTTATCCCCTACGCAGCTGCATTATTTATAGCTATTTGAGATAAAGAAATTCTCCATTTTCTACATTTATTTAAAGGTATCAAGAAATATCTAGTTCAACACAATAACCAAATAAAAGTCTTGTTCATTCGGCAAATCTTTTCAATTTATTCAGAGAACTTAAATATTAATAAGCTGCATTTTATGCAAAATGGATCAGATACTTTCCCTTGTTCAAATAGCAGTATTAGCAGTATGGTTAATGCTTCCAGCTTATTTTCCAAATCCAATAGCTGCTGTTTTTGGAGGTGGGAAGCCTATAGATAATGGTAAGCTTTTTTTCGATGGGCGAAGAATTTTAGGAGATGGAAAGAGTTATAGAGGTTTGTTGGCTGGTATAACAAGTGGTCTTTTAGTTGGCCTTATACAAATATCACTAGCTAGTAGGGAAATAACTATATTAAACATAGATCTGCCTTCATTTGGACCGGATACAGTTTCAGCTATTTTAGTTATTTTTTGTTTATCTGCTGGATCTTTATTAGGAGATATGGTAATGAGCTTTTTTAAGCGCAGAATGAACCTGAAAAGAGGAGCTCCCTTACCATTAATTGATCAATTAGATTTTGTCTTTGGTGCATGGATATTAACATATTTAGTATTTCCTCAATGGTTTATTGCAACATTCTCATTTAATATCATAATTGCAATTTTAATAATAAGTCCTATTTTACATGTTACAATCAATATAATAGGTTACATAATAGGTGTTAAAAAAGAACCTTGGTGATATAATGTTACAAGAAACAGATAAATCGAATCTTATAGAGGCCCTTAAAGATTGTGGGGCTGTTCAGTATGGAGATTTTACATTATCTTCAGGTAAAAAAAGTAGTTATTACATAAATATTAAAAAAGCTATCACAAAACCGAATATATTAGATTTCATAGCTGAAAAAATGGTCGATTTTATTGAAACAAAAGATGTAACCGCAGTTGGAGGTGTTGAACTTGGAGGTGTTCCTCTTGCAACTGCAGTTTCATTAAAATCTGGGCTGCCTTTATTGATAGTTCGAAAATCCTCTAAAGAATATGGTGTCAAAGAGAAATTTATTGGAAATATCAATGATGAACAAAGTATTTTCCTTATCGAAGACGTGACAACAAGTGGTAAATCTGTAATTGATGCAATTACTTCAATTAAAGAAACAGGTTCACTTGTCAAAGGTGTTATTACTGTGGTGGATAGAAATGAAAGTGCTTTTGAGAACCTAAACAATATTGGTATTAATCTCTATAGTTTAATCAACGTTAATGATCTGGTCAATAAACAATAAATGTAGTTGAGAAAATTGTATATAGTTGAAATAACGTCAAATTAAATTAAATTTAACCACATATCGTTTGTTAATTTCAAGTTATTTTATATTCCATATTTATAGGATTAAATAGATTAGCGTCATGAATATATGTTATTTAATTTTTAAATGAGGTATTTAGATGAATGTTTTAATTGTTGGTAGCGGTGGTAGAGAGCATGTTATCGCAGAAACAGTTGCCAAAAGTAAAAAAGAACCAATTATATTTGCGGTAATGTCTAAGAAAAATCCAGGTATAGCCAAGCTCTGTAAAGATTATCTTCTATCCAATGAAGTTGATACTCAAAAAATTGTCAACTACGCTTTGATAAACAAAATAGACATAGCATTTATAGGGCCTGAAGCGCCTTTAGCTGCAGGAATTGTTGATGAACTTGAGGATAAAGGAATTAAGTCAATAGGTCCAAAAAAAGAAGTTGCACGAATCGAGTTTGACAAAGCATGGACAAGAAAATTCATGCAAAAGTACAACATTGAAGGTTGTCCAAAATTTGGCGTATTCAATAATGAAACAGAAGCAATTAGTTTCATAGACACTCTTGAAAGTGTTGCTATTAAACCAGCTGGTTTAACTGGCGGAAAGGGAGTTAAGGTTACTGGTGACCAACTACAAACATTGGATGATACCAAAGCTTATGTTAGACACGTTTTAGAGAAAGACACTGTGGTGATTGAGGAAAAACTTATAGGTGAAGAATTTACACTTCAAGCATTTTCGGATGGCCATACACTTGCTTTTGCACCAACTGTCCAGGATCATAAAAGAGCGTTTGAAGGAGATAAGGGTCCAAATACAGGTGGGATGGGATCATACAATAGCTCATCCATATTACTTCCATTTTTAACAGATGATGACCTGTATAAAGCAAAAAATATAATGCTGGATACTATCAAATATCTTAAGGAAGAAACATCTGAATTATATAAAGGCGTTATCTATGGCCAGTTCATCTTAACAAAATATGGACCAAAAGTGATAGAGTTTAATGCACGGTTTGGAGATCCTGAAGCTATGAATATTTTACCACTGCTCAAAACAGATTTCCTGGATGTTGCAACTGCCATTCACAATGAGTCATTAAAAGACCTTATTGTTGAATTTGATAAAAAAGCAACAGTGTGTAAATATGCTGTTCCAGAAGGTTATCCTGATAATCCTGTTAAAGACGCAAAAATCAAAATAGAGGATACAGGTGATGCTTTACTTTTTTATTCCAGTGTATATGAGCATGAAGGTATAATTTATACAACCGGGTCGAGATCTATTGCAGTTGTAGGAATTTCAGATGAAATTGAAATGGCTGAACAGATAGCTCAGAATGCTTTAGATAACATCGATGGTCGAGTTTTTTCACGAAGAGATATTGGTACGAGCAAACTAATTGAGCAAAAAATGCATAATATGAAAAAAATAATCAATGACTAATTTCTTTAAAGACATATTTTATTCCGTTGAGATGATAGCATGAAACATTTAATATCCATGGCAGATTTATCGCCTGAAAATTTAATTGATATCTTAGATATTGCAGAAACTCAAAAGCAAATGAGATTGAGAGGGAAAAATAATGATAGCCTCAAAAACAAGAGTTTAGCAATGATTTTTGAGAAATCTTCTACGAGAACCCGTGTGTCTTTTGAAGTTGCAATGAGTGATTTGGGTGGACATTCACTTTATCTAAACTATAATGATATACAAATAGGTCGTGGAGAAACTATTGAAGATACATCAAAAGTTCTTTCTAGATATGTACATGGAATATGTGCAAGAGTAAATAATCACAATACGGTTTTAGAACTAGCCAGAAATTCTAACATACCAGTAATAAATGCATTATCAGATATAGAGCATCCATGTCAAACTCTAGCTGACATGCTAACAATTAAGGAGTATAAGAAAAAATTCTGTGGTCTGAAGTTAGCATGGATTGGAGATGGTAACAATGTTTGTAATTCTACGATTATTGGATGTGCATTATTAGGAATAGATATACATGTAGCTTGTCCAAAGGGATATGAGCCCCGTAAACAAATTGTTGATAAAGCACGTTCTATTGGGGGAGTTGTTGAGATAACTAATGATGCTTATGAAGCTGCTTTAAATGCAGATATTCTATATACTGATGTGTGGGTATCAATGGGAGAAGAGGAAGAAAAACTTAATCGATTGAATGCTTTCTCTAGCTATCAAATCAATTCTGACATCGTTAATAAAGCAAATAATGATGTTATAGTTATGCATTGTTTACCGGCGCATAGAGGTGAAGAGATTACTGCAGAAGTAATTGATGGTCCTCATTCTGTAGTATTTGATCAGGCAGAGAATAGATTACATGCCCAAAAAGCACTTCTGATTAAACTAATGTGTTGAAATTATTATTCTGAGATATTAGCTTGATTCTCTTTAAATCAAATTCAAATTACAAGGAAAATCAAGCCTGTTCTCATTTATTTATTTATTTATTTATTTATTTATCTAGTTTCCGTTGTTGAAGAGCCTCTACTATTTTAAAAGAAATTTTATTTAAATACAATGTGCCCCATGTAGCAACTACGAATGCTCCAACTAAATTGAAAAACATGTCTCCCATTGTATCATGTATCCCATACTGAACCAAAAATACATCTATTCCTACCCAAATAGCAAACACATCTGTCACGTATTCTAATATTTCCCAAATAACACCAACAGCTAAAATAAATAGGAAAATAAATATGAACATCAGTCTTGGTGGTAGATGGACTTCATTATCATAAATATCAATCACTCTTACAATAACATATCCTGCTGCAGCCACAACACTTCCAGATACTGCATGAGTTAAGTTGTCCCACCTGTCAATTGTTTCATAGAATCCAAATGTAGTCCCAATTGCATCAAGGAATACTGCAAGGGTTATCCAAAGTACTAAAGATGGCATCAGATTTAGATCAAATCTTTTTTTCATGAGTGCTGGGATGAAAGTTATAAATAAAGCAAGAATTGCGTTTAAAATCACATGTAAATCGCGAGAAAAAACTCCAATGATCAATAAGCCAACTAAACATATTTGCATAAAATGTGTTAGAGCTGCTTGTTTAGATGGAGAAACTCCAAATAGTTTTAACATGAAATTAGGTGGCTTGGAAAATGACTTTTCTGAATAAGTGGTTGGTATTTTTTCTGGGAAAATGATATTGTTTGTTTTTTCCAGTCTTTCTTTTTTAAAGTACCAGGCAAAGATGAGTCCTGAAATTAAGCCAGCAATAGTCGAATAAATAAATTCATGCATTACTTCTGCATTAAGTATATCTTCGCCCCGTCCATCCAAAATAAAAGATGTACCCAGAGATATGTCAAGCAACCATCTCATTAAATGCCAAAGGCCAGTTACAGCTAAAGTTGTAATTAAAACAAGTAGAATAGCAAACTTTGGATTCATCTTTACAGATGTAAACCAATTGATTTCTGCAACCAATAAGAGTGAAATTGTTGCTATTGATATATAAACAGGTATACGTACCAAAAAAAGGTAACTTGCTGTAGTACTAGCAATAAGTGGAAGTATTACTAAAAATAGAAGATACCATGTAGGCATGACTTTTGGGTTTCTAAAATGTAGAGCTGGTAATATTATTACAATAATTGTAAAGATAGTTAAAACTGTCCACGTATACCTTCCTTCAGAAAAATTTATTATAGCTACAATTATCAAAACTATAACAATAGCCCAAGAAAGAAAGCTGTTTATTTTATTATCTTGGAGTAAATGAGTGAAATGCTGCGTTTTATCCATAATAAATACCAAGTCAACATTTTTTTACAACTTTCATGAAAGATATGAAACTTTGAGCTATTCAACAGTCCAATAGTGTTAGAATACTTAAAATAGCAAACTAATGGCCTTTTTATGTATTTAATTACTTGGTAAAACTTGCTATAAATATATAAATTTGTTGTTAATTGTTTTTTAGTTATAGCTATAAGGTATCCATTATCGAAATTGTGAATTCAAGAATGTTAGATATCAAACTATTTAAGGAAACTATACCAACAAAATAATCTAATTATCATAAAATTTAGAATTAGCTTAGATTGTATTGACATGCTAAATAAATAAAAAATAATAGAACATACTACTTACTTATATAACATATCATTCTGATAGAACCATTTTTCAGAAATTAAAAAAGCAGATTTATATGGTTATTTATTGAAAAGAATTACACTATTTGAGATGTAAAAGCACTATCTAATTTGCACTAGATAGATACAATTTCTATTTATTCGAAAATGATTGCTTTATCTTAAATATATATGCTAAAAAAAAAGGTAAAATAGTTAATATTAGCTTCATATTAACTATATCGACCTTTATTCATTCGATTTAGATTTGGTTTCTAAACCTTTCACATGAATTGATTTCAATATCAAGAAGTTTCTCAATATTCATTTTAGCTGCAATTCCTTTTGGTGCTTCTGCAACAGATGTAATTACACCTATTCCTAGATCTTCTCGAATTTCCCTCATAGCAAATTCATCGCTTAGATCTATTGGAGCAACATTTAGTTTATCTGCAACAAACTTCTTAGCTTCATCAATTCGCATATTTTTAGCGAACTGCATCCTGGCAACTAAGTCCCCTGCAGCTCTAATTCCACTCATACCGGAGGTCATTATATGTGATATCGGCATACCCATCGGGTCGCCGACCCCTATCTATATACCGTCAACGCCAGCAACTTCAACCATAGCTTTACTAGCGCGGGAAACAGCGTCTATTGGAGGGGTTTCAAACATAGGAATTCCACCTACACCCATTCCCATATCTACATGACATGGTATATCAGAGGCTTCTACTGCAGCTTTAATGAACGTTACTGCACGGCCAAGGTTCCATGAAAAGCTTTTACTTGTATTTGTGTTTACAACTGGTCCAAATAGATTTGCGCCTGCTTTTGAGACTAATGGCGCTTGCTGGTGTGGCCAAAGGCCTGCAAGTGTGGTTCCATCATACTCAAGTCCGCCATGCATGCCTAATACACATTCACCTGCCATACCTACTTCAATATACATGTTCGGAAACTCTTTTCTTAGAGCTTCAACTGCATGTAGTGTTGAATACATGTCACCATCTCCAGCTGCACCTGTAGTGTCAAAGTTTACACCGTCTGATGCGGAGCGCATAAGGTGTTGCATGATCCATATCATGTCACGTGTTAAATGGTCTGCAGATTTCTCAATTGATTCCTGTGCTTCAGCAATCTTAAATGCCTTCATGAGATCCCCAGGGTTCTCAAATGGACCATCTGGCGTATAATATAGACCCATGTTTGGCATTGCACCATACAACAAAGGAATAATCATATTTTGTTGGCAAACTTCCATTGCTTGACACTCTTGTGCAATTACAGGTTTTACGGGCTTGTAACTGTAATCGATATGGCCAAGTTCCATAGTGTCTGCACCAAATGCACGCTCGTGCATCATACATCCAATCATGCGGCTTGAAGGGATACCTACTCCACTATTTCCTTGATCACCATCTATACGAAGTGTACTGATATCATGTGTTACAGGGACTTCCTTACCTTCTTCAACACCTACCATTCGTCCCTCTAGCATAATGATTTCTGCAATTCTTTCTGTCTCATCGCTGCTAAGACCTGATATTTCACCAAGGTCTGCAGCATCAGCAATACCTGCTTCTAAATCATCCATAATTTGTTTTTTGTCATGATAAACGCGTTTACCATCACCCATTCTTATTGAATATTCTGTTGCCATAGTATACACCCACTTTATACATTAAGTATTTCTTTTACACCGCGTACAGCTTCGGTTGCATTTTCAGCATATAAGTCTGCTCCGATTTTGTCTGCCCACGCTTGTGTAACTGGAGCTCCGCCTAGCATTACTTTAATTTCATCCCTGAGTCCTTCTTCCTTGAGGGCTTCAATTACTTCCTTTTGTCCTTGCATAGTGGTTGTCATTAGTGCGGAAAGTCCTACAACGTTTGCATTGACCTCTTTGATTTTATCAATAAATGCTTTTGTTGGCATGTCACGACCAATATCATGTACTTCAAATCCAGCTGATTGGAGCATTGTTGATACAATAGATTTTCCTATGTCGTGTACATCTCCTTCAACGGTTCCATTAACTATGACTGCAGGCTTCTTTGCTGATTCTCCTGGTTCCATATCTTTTTCAAGTAAGGCTACTCCTTGTGTCATGGCATCTGCTGCCATCATTACATGTGGAAGGAATAGTTTTCCTCTTTCGAACAGAACGCCAACCTCATTCATTCCAGCTGCCAACCCTTTCTCAATAATTTCAGTTGGTTCCATTCCTGCATCTCTTGCTTTCTCCACTGCTGCGATAACATTATCTTTCTTACATGAGATAATGGCATCTGAAAGTTCTTTAGCTAATTCTTCCTTGCTCATTTTCCTACCTACTATGTTTTTGTTAGTAATAGCTAAAAGTATCATTTAGATAGTGATACTTTCATTAGTTCAAATGCAATTCAAAGCTATATATAAATTATGGTTTTGGTTCATAAAACAAAAAGGTAGTGTCGGGTTTTCATTTAAAAATATGTTCAATTGGATATTAACATTAAGTTATTGTTAATACATTGACTAAAATAAATCATTATCTAGACACTATATTTCCAATTTAAATTAAATCTAGATAAGAATTCAAAACAAGTTATTTAATAAATATAGGCCCTTATTTATATAAATTTTCGAATAATTTAGGCTAAAGTATATATATGTCTTAAATTAAAAAGTTCGTTCAAGGTACTTATAGATTAGCTCAAACGACTCCTTTTCTCTTGTACCACCACATTTGTTCACAATATTCTCATGTTTCTTTATTAGTGCCAAAAATTTATCAGAACCCGTTAGTTGGTATCTTGTGCCATGTATGCAAGATTCAATTACTGAAAAAAAACCTCTATTAGGTGCCTTAATCATATTACTGTTAATTTCATAGTGTAAAGGAATTAAATCTGCTGTCAACAAACTGATTTTTTCTTGTATGTTGCGACATTCAAAAAGTACGAAACTTACAGAAGATACAAGAGGATAATATGCAATATTATTATAATCTTTTTTTCTAAACTCAGATGGATTCAAGTTCGAAAATGTGGAAACTACATATAAAAGGGGATCATAAATTATATTTGCAGTTAAAAAAGGATTTACTAAAATATTGTTATATGTATCAGAACCTTTAAAAATACGAATTTTTATGTTTTTATCTGCCCTTATTATTCCCATTGGAGCAGCATTAGCTATATTAGATGAAAAAGTTGTTACAATAGTCTCAGAAATGCCATCTCTTATTCCTACTTTATCAATCTCCTTGAGGATCATATCTTTAATTTGTGTCAAAACCTGAGTCCTCCAAATAATGAGATAAAAAGGCCTGCAACTATAATATCTGCAGTTGAACCAGGGTTTATTCTTTGTTCAAGAAGCTCTTGATCAAATTTATTAAGCTCCGGGATAATTGAGCTTATGGATTGCTTTTTATCATCAATTTTTTGAACCAAATATCTAGCCTTTATACTTACATTTTCTGAAACTTTAGAGTTATGTTTTATTGTTATGAATGTATCATTGTATTCGGATAATAGTTTTAAAAATGTGTAAATTATAGAATAATTTATGTTCTTTTCTTTCTCTTTTAATATATTCATTGGATGAATAAAAGATTCACAAATTAAATTTGAAGCATATCCACATCTTTTAAACCCATTTACCCATTCATTGGCTAAAAGATCTCTGTTTTTAGACATTTGCATTAAATCAAATAGTGTTAGTTTGGAATTTTTAATTTGATCTATTGATTCGCTATTTTTCAAGTCGAACTCATTGACAGATTTAACGCGAACATTCCCGTAATTAAATGCATTATAAAAATTGATGGAATCAACAATGTCAGTATTTTCCACAGTATGTGAAGCGCATGATAGAAGCTGTTGGAGTGTAAATTCTTTTTCTTTATCCACCATTTTAATTATCGCAGCAGCTAGTGGTACAAGTAATACATACGCACCAAAATGTGTGTTCCCACCTCTTTGCCATTTTAAGCTTTCCAAAACTCCTGAATAAATTGACTCTCCCAAGCCCTTGTTATATGTGCATAAATTAAAAATCGTTGGGAAAACTGAAATTGATGATGCCAGAAAATGTTCATATTTAGTATCATCAAAATCATGATCTCTATCAATATTTCCTGGTTTAGGAGTAGCTGAAACTTCGAGGCTCATAGCAAGCTGTGCACACTGTGCAATGTATATACATATACCATTGTGTTCCAAATTACTTGGATGATATAAAATTTTTTCAACGTTATGAGTGGTCATTCTTAGCAACTTTTGCATGATCTAATATATATTCACTTAGTTCTTTTGAGGCTGTCAAAAACTTTGGTGTTAAACTTTATTGGATATGTTCCCTTCCCAATATCCTCTTTTAACACTTAAATAATTCAATATCCCACTCGGTGTTTTAAATATCCTTTTCAACGAATCAGGTAAAGTTTGTCGATAATAATTCTCAATAGGGTTTGTTGTTCTTGAAATCATTTCATCCACCATAAATAGAGTCAACCTTTCGAAGTCTTTTATAATCTTATCTATTGATTTGTGAAGTAAATGTGGAATTTCTTCCATATTACTGATTATCTCTTGAAGTCTATTGATTGCGATATTTAGATCATATGTTCTAAATACTTCTTTGATCTTTGTAAATGCTAAACACAACCTGATCTTTTCCCTAGGGCTAATAAATTTTGATTTTAGTTTTTTGTA
>NZ_JANUCS010000020.1 GCF_024808815.1 Methanosalsum natronophilum
AAAAAAAAAAAAAATAAAACAAGAACAAAAAAAAAATAAAGAACAATAAAAAATATTTAAATGACAATATACTATAAAATAAAGCAATTAACAAATAAATAAGCATTTAAAAATGTTAAAATAAAAATTAAATTTGATATTAAACTATTTAGATAATTAAAGTACATATTAAATCTTTAATAAGAGAAATATTTCTTATAAATAATTATTTACTGGGATTCAAAATCTGAGACATATTACATTACTGGAAATTCTAAACGCTAAAGATGCTTATTATAAAATAATTAAATCAAAATCTGCCTGACTTAGGTAAACGTTCTGATTCATACTTTGATTTGTTATTGAAAGGGACATTTTTATCTAATTCATAGCTTAACATAAACCTTATATAATCTGAAAAAAATATCCTAAAATAATTAGAGAACCCAAAATTGATTCATATGGTAACTGAAAGAGAAGAGGACTATTTGAAAGTAGTTCACGAACTTATAGAACAAAAAGGCTATGTAAGGGTAAAAGATGTATCTAAACAGTTAGATGTAAGTCCTTCAAGTGTAACGGAGATGTTTCAGCGGATGGATGATGCTGGATATATCAACTATGAGAAGTATGGTGGAGTAACTCTAACTGACAGTGGGACTGAAATTGCTAAAAGTACTCAGAAAAAACATGGCGTAATCAAAGATTTTCTTGAAATATTGGGTGTTCAAGAAAAAATGGCTGATGAAGACGCTTGTAAAATTGAACACGTATTAACTTCTGATACTCTTGACACTCTCACTAAATTTGCTGACTTTATTAATAAAAATAAAGAGGCAGCTACCTGGCTAGATCATTTTAGACATTATCATGAAACTGGATACTATATAGATGAATATCTAATAAATACTAATCAGTGTCCAATACATAAAAAAAAGAAATAATGTTATTTACTTTATCAAGTAAATAGTCTTTTTTTAAAATGCTATTTGATTTATCTTGTAATTACCTAAGGTTCTGATTAACCATCGTTACCAATAGCATCTACAGGACAATCCTCAATTGCTTGCTCACAACTTTGAACTTCTTCTTCCGTATCTGGCTGCTTGAAAACAAAAGCTTTTGTTTTTTTATCATTCATTTTAAAGTTAGTTGGTGCTCTATCTAAACAGAGCTCACATCCTGTACATTCTTCATCTACGTAATAATCACCAGATACATTTTCAGGAACTTTGTCAGCATTATCTGCCATTTTCTTATCCTCAAGCTTTATTAAAACATCATAAATTGTATCTCATATTTAAAAGTAACTGGTGACATTATTGAAGTAACCTTTATCTATGTATCAAGATAAATTATTAGCTAAGACTTAGTCCCAGAACTGTTTTGTTTTAGCGTAATTTCTTTCCGCTAGAAGTATATCTTTATAGAACAGGTCTTCATCAATTCGCATCTTCTCAATTACTCTAGATGCAGTATCAGGGCCTATGCCCCTGCTTGCAAGTGCTATAACTGCTTTTTTTCCTTGGGCAAGAACTATATTTGCATTTCGATGAACTCTTCGTATACGTTTAATATTTTCTGCAGAGTTTGTTTGACCAACTTGTTTTACAAGTTTTATTTCTTCATCTTCCCATGGTTTTAAAGCAGCTATTGAACGTGATTCGCATATTGGGCAAATTGGTTTTTCTTCTACATCTTTGACTTTTCTACGAGATATCCACTTTTTACAATTTACACAAAATAATATAACTTTGTCATTCATAATTCGTTCTTTTAAAGCCATAAGAATTGAGTGATCAGCATTTTCAGGTGCTATTAATTCCTTTTTCATGGAGAAACCTATCTTAGAAATAGGTGACATATTACCAGTTACTATTGCAATCTCACCATTGCTAATTTTAGATAAAACATGTTGAGTATTTTGTATATCTAAAATATCATGGAAAATTTCATTAACCACTTCATCGTACATTGGGGTATCTTTATAGATTTCCATAAGTTTTTTCATACTTATTTTGTTGTAATCTATTTCTTTACTTAAAGCTCCAAATTTTCGAGCTATATGTACCATTTTCCATTTTATTAGAGTGGTATTTTTCAAGGTAATTTCAATAAGTGGTTTTAGATGATGTGGTTTTAACTCTAGCAAAAGCTCTTTTAGTTGATTGCTTGATATATTATGCTGAAATGTCAATTTAATACGATAAGGGTCAATTTCTTGAGCTATTGAACTTCCAAAACGTGCTGAGAGAAGTGATGTTATAACTCTGGCAAGTGTTTGGTTAGTATTGTGGCCAAAACATGTGTTTATAGTAATTTCACTAAGATTAGAAGATTCTATTGTGATTGTATTATTGTCTGGGATCACATGTTTTTTCATGACCTGCTCATTAATAACATCAACTAATAGAGTAGCTCCATTGTAATCTACAGGATACTTAAATGCTATTTTATTTATAATGGCCTCGGGGTCATCCTTTGTCATGATTTGTTTGGCTATTTTTTCTCTTAGGCGGCCAACTTCTTGTGCAATCTCAAAAGGTACTGGTATTTCTTCGCCTACCCAACTTGGTATTTCTCCAGTACCCTTAACAGGCTCTACCTTAATTCTTCCTTTATCTGTCTGTAACTCAATAATCCTCCACATTTCACCCCGGGTAATGAAAACTGCACCGTTATATGCAAAATTTATTACGAAAGCTTCGTCTAATGTACCTACTGTTTTACCAGTAACAATATCAAAGACCTCATATCTTTTTTCATCGGGAATCATTGAAAGGTTATCATAATAATAGATACGACTATTTCTTCTTCTTCCAATTTTGTTCAAGTTCTTCTCATGCCAAACAAGTCTATATTCGGAAACTTGATCAACTATAGCTTCTAGTTGTTCCTTTTCTAAATTTCTAAAAGGAAATGATCGATTTACAACTGAATAAATTTTATCTATACTAACTTCACCAAAGTCAATGACCATCCCAGCAATCTGGTTTGCTAAGACATCAAAAGAACCCACATGGTAATTTACATTTTCTATGTTACCATTTAAAGCCGATTTGACAATTGCCATACTTTCCACGACGTCATCAAAATCAAGAGCAATAATGGTTCCTACAGATATCTCATGTATTTTGTGACCAGCTCTTCCCACCCTTTGTAATAATCTTGCTATCTGACGAGGTGATCCATATTGTACTACATGATCTACTCTACCAATATCAATCCCTAGTTCCATAGAAGAAGTACATATGAGCCCTTTCAATCTACCAGATTTAAAGTCTTCTTCAGCTGCTAACCTTGCATCAAATGAGAGTGAGCCATGATGAACGCCAATAGGTTCTTCTAGTGCTCTAAATCCTGAGGCAAGAGCTTCTGCACTTTGTCTAGTATTAACAAATATCAATGTTGAATTGCTTCTGTTAACTATTTTAGATATTATTCTAAGGTGTGATACAAATTCAGGGTCATATCCTATTTTCTTACCTAAACTTATATCGGTATTATTTTTTATAGGAGTCATTATGCTAAATTCTAATTTTTTGAGCATATCAACTTCTATTACTATTGCTTCTCTATATGTTCCAGCTAGGAATTTAGCAATATCTTCAGGATTTCCTACAGTCGCGGATAGTCCTATTCTTTTAAATTCCCCGGATATTTCCACGAGCCTCTCAAGTGCTATAGATAGTTGACTACCTCTTTTAGATCCTGCGAGTTCATGTATTTCATCAACAATTACATGATCAACTTCTTTTAGATTAATTCTTAATTTTGACCCTGTGAACATCGCTTGCAATGTTTCAGGGGTTGTTATTAGAAGGTCTGGAGGTTTGCGTGTTTGTTTCTGTCGTTCATATTTTGATGTATCTCCATGACGGACAGCTACAGTTATGTTCAACTCTTCACTCCACCATTCAATTCTAGATAACATATCTCTGTTTAGTGCTTTAAGTGGAGTTATGTATAATGCAGTTATTCCATTCAAGTTATGGTGTCCTTCATTTTCCATTTTTTTCTTTTTCTTGACTAAAATATCATGAAAAATAGGCAATATCGCACTTTCGGTTTTACCAGAACCAGTAGGAGCTATCAGGAGCGTATTCTTACCTTGGAGAATTAAAGGGATGGATTTTGCTTGCGGCTCGGTAGGTTCCATAAACCCTTGTTTTTTTAATGCTGCCTGTATTTCAGGTAAAAGCTGATTAAATTGATTGTTCTTAATTGCCATTGTACTCAATTTATTATTTTTTGAATCGACTTACTTTTTTAATATCTTTTACTTTACCTAACCTTGTTCCATCTAATAAATATATTTCAGCATTATAAAAATCCACTAAACCTGAAGTGAAGGCAGGTCCTATTAGATTATTTTCATCAATTTCATTTATTGAGATCCCACCACATATATCATTAAAAGGTGGCATTATTATAACTTCTGACTTAGCTAGCATATCTATATTGGTATCCAGATTAGAAAAAAAGTTGTTCTTCGAGGTTGAGATTGTTTTTATATCAAATTTAGACCGAACCCAAACATAATCAGAGTATGTATATCCCAATTTATCTCTAAATCGGATTGTAGGATGGTTGTGAGCTGTAATTACATAGGGTGCTTCTAAAATTTCAGGGTTAGGCCATGTATGACCATGAAAATAGCCAATACCATCAATACATCCACCTTTTGATGAATGTAATGCTATATTCTTATTCCCATACAATAACTCAATTCCTCCATCATGATTTCCAGGGAATATGTCTAGAGGTATTTTATCAGCTATAGTGTTTAGAAATAAAGGTACTTCATTTCGTTCTTGCCATGATATTGATGGTACATTATGCTTGATATCACCAACAAAAACAAGCCTATCTGGATTATGTTCATGAATTAAAGCTTGGACTTTATCCAAATGTCTTGTTGTTAAGGTAGGTATAGAAAAACCACTTTTGTACAAGTCCCACTCTATTCCTAAGTGTATATCAGCAATAGCTAGAATTTTAATCTTATTCTCAATTATCAATGCCGGTTTGTTAATAATAGGAATGACTCGGATTTTCATATTAATTAGTTATGTTAACTGTTTGCTTGAATTTAATTATTGATAGAATTTGTTGACAGGTTATTTATTGGAAGAGTTGATATGGAATAAAACAAATAATGGTTGGAATATATAAGTATTAGCTAACTGACATTAAGAGCATTTATTATGTCTTGCTATGACAAACTGATTGCACCTATAAACAAAGAAATATCGTTCATAGAACAAATACCTGTGATTGAAGGGTATGTTCTTGTAATTGGTGGAGGGAAAGTTGGTACTAGGTTCATTGAAGAGACTGACCCAGAAAGGTATCCTTTTGTAATCACCATTGATATTGATCCAAATGCAAGTTCATCTAGATCAGCTCATTTAATTCAAACAGAAACAGAATTATCTCAAGTACTCCAACAAAAAACATACCATTGCGATGAATATGGAGACAAAAAAAGAAATTATTTTTTTGCATCTGACTTGAGTATAATTCCTTTTATTTTATCTCATGGATTCCCTGAATATATTGTTCCTGCAGTTCCTGTACATATTGCATCCAAGATAGTGCTTGATTTTGCATCCTCTGCGTTTCAAGTTAAATCTAATAGTACTAACACTCCACTGCATAATTTGTCCACAACCAAATTCGGTGAACACCTAGATTATTTTAATGATATTATAGCGTGCTTACCAGAGAATTTGATATACTCTTATAATAAGGAAAAGGGAATGATAATCTTATCATACACAAAAGAAAATGAAATATGTCCTGATGAATGTACTGGTCATTCTAACTACTGTCCATATTTTGATAGAGAGAAAGATGGAGACTCAATTGAGCACGTGAAAAACCTTCAAAAACATTATTTAGGATGGGTTTTTGAAAGTTATCAGATTGGAGCTGGACTTGGAGGTATTAGTGGGTTAGAAACAAAAACGAACTTAATTGAGATATTGAATTATTTTGTCAACACTCTTTTGTTAGATCAAACTTTTATTTATCAAGGTAATTTGTTTATAGCTACTTCATGCAAGTGCCACGGTATAATTGATTTGTTCAGCTATGACTTATCAGTGATTTAGTTTTAAGAGCCTTTATTTGAATTAAAGATAAAGCTTAAAGTAAGTTATATTCATTAGGTCTATGATAACTATTGAGAGGTATTCAATAAATGCACATTAGAGAGGATGATGATAAACTAAATGTTCCTATTGACCCTATTAGGATATCTGCTGATATGGATGTAAACTCACTTGTAGAACAAATGAAAGGTTGTGCATTTGGTGCAGGAAGGGTCAGCGAAGCTGTTGATATTTACTGTGAAATGATAACTGAAAATACAACTAAATTTTTTGGACTTGCTGGTGCAATGGTTCCTGCTGGTATGCGCCACATAATTTCTGATATGATAATGGAAAAGAATATCGATGTTCTTGTGACTACCGGTGCAAACATGGTTCATGACCTGATAGAAGCACTAAATCTCCATCATTACAAAGGATCATCTATAGTCAATGACATATCTCTTAAAGATGATGAAATAAATCGTATATATGATGTATATCTCCCTGAAAATCATTTTGTTGATCTTGAAGAAAAGCTTCAATCTATTTTTAATGAATTTGGGGATGAAAGAAAGTCTATACGTGAACTTCTTACATTTATAGGTGAAAATCTAGACGATAAAAACTCTATTCTCAAATCAGCTGCTGATAATGATGTGCCAATCTACTGCCCTGCTATTCAGGATAGTGTTATTGGACTACAAGCATGGCTGTATAAGCAACTAAATCCACTAAATATTGATGTTTTTGGGGATATGAATGAATTTTTTGATATTTGTTACTCTGCAGAGAAAGCAGGTGCATTCTTAGTAGGCGGAGGCGTTCCAAAGAACTATATTTTTCAATCGATGCTAATTACACCGAAAGAATTTGATTATGCTATTCAATTAACAATGGACACTCCAGAGACAGGAGGACTCAGTGGCGCTTCACTTGATGAAGCTGTTTCTTGGGGGAAAGTAGGTGATTCGGCCAAAGCAGTAACTGTTTACTCAGACGCCACAATAACTCTACCTCTGATTATCGCTGCATCGAAATGTCGTTTGAGGAGTTGAGATACATGGAAAAAAGAACAAGATTGATTCTTTCATTAGATGTAGTTGATCAAGAAGAAGCATTTGACATAGTCAAGAAAACATATATGTATGTAGATGCCATAAAAGTAGGATATCCATTAATACTTGGTAGTGGTATTGATATCATTTCCAAAATAGCTGATTATTGTGAAGTGATTGCAGACTTCAAGGTTGCTGATATACCAAATACCAGCAAAATAATATGTGAACATGTTTTTAATGCAGGTGCAGATGCAGTAATAGTTCACGCATTTCCTGGAAGAGATAGCTTGAAGTCGTGTATTGAAGTAGCCGAGAAATTTAATAAAGAGATTTATGTTGTCGTGGAAATGAGTCATCCGGGTGCAATTGACTTTTTCCAAGATATATCCGATGAACTAGCAAAAACAGCACTTGAACAGAATGCTACTGGAGTTGTAGCTCCTGCTACTAGACCTGAATCATTAAAAAGGATACGAAAAATAATTGGTTCTAATCTAAAGATAATATCGCCTGGTGTTGGTTCTCAAGGAGGTAAGGCTTCAGATGCTATCAGGGCAGGTGCTGATTGGATAATTGTTGGTAGAAGTATATATGGTGCGCAAGACCCAGCACAAGCGGCAAGTTTTATAATGAAAGAAATAGCCAATATAGACCTTTAATTCAGTGTGCCAATGATGAAAAATTTTTAACTGAAATAATGATGAACCCTATGAGTTCTGAGGTACTCTGAATTATATTCTTATGCTTATAATGGGCTGACTTTTTGTATATGTGTCCATTTTATTAAATTCAATAATCTTAAAACCAGTGATTTATACTGAATAATCATGTAGTTAATGCTAAATTTATATATTAGATGGTGCTTTAGTTGTGCAAGAATTTTACAATCATACTTTAATAGGAGATTAAAATGAAAGACCGTGAATATATGCTTGGTAATGCTGCAATTGCAAGAGGTATCATAGAAGGTGGTGGGAAAGTAATTTCTGGATACCCTGGTACTCCTTCTTCTGAGATAATAGGCACACTGGCTTCTATGAAAGAAAGAGATTTTTATGTTGAATGGTCAGTTAACGAAAAAGTTGCTTTAGAAGTTGCTGCTGGGGCAGCAATGGCGGGTACTAGGTCAGTTGTTACAATGAAACACGTTGGTCTAAACGTAGCTGCAGATCCACTTATGACCTTGGCTTACATGGGTGTTGAAGGTGGTATGGTTATTATAGTCGCAGATGATCCAGGTTGCCATTCATCACAAAATGAACAAGATACACGTCGCTATTCAGAATTCTCAATGCTTCCGTGTTTTGATCCTGCAACACCACAAGAAGCAAAAGATATGGTGTCTGAAGCTTTTTCATTTTCAGAGAAATTTCAGTTACCTGTAATTTTTAGATCAACAACTCGTATATCTCACGGCAAGTCTGATATCACTTTAAATGATATTGATATCAACACAAAAACGCCCTTTTTTACAAAAGACGTTGATAGATGGGTAATGATACCAAAAAATGCTTGTGTAAGACATCCTCAATTAATAGATGTTCAGGAAGATATCAAGAACGAACTTCAAAATTCAAGATGGAACAAACTAGACTTATCTGAGAGTTCTACTATTGGTATAATAGCTGCAGGTATTGCTTCAGTCTATGCTGAGGAAGCCATGATTGATCTTGATGTTGAGGCATCATACCTTAAGATAGGCACATATCCTTTACCAGATGATTTGATTAGCAAAATGCTGGATAAAGTAGATGAAGTTTTGATTATAGAAGAATTAGAACCTTTTGTTGAAGATAAAGTGCGAGCAATCTCAAATGATTTGAATAAGGCTATTAAAATATATGGTAAAGATCCTAAGCTTATACCAAGGGATGGAGAACTTAATGTAAATATATGCAAAATTGCCATTTCGAATGCATTTAATGTTCCAGATAAAAATAACTATTATGATTATGCTGATAAAATAAATTCTTTATCAATTCCTGAGAGACCCCCTGTAATGTGTCCAGGGTGTTCTCATAGAGCAACATACTATGCGATGAGAAAAGCTTTTGGATCTGACGCTATTTACCCAAGTGACATTGGTTGCTATACATTAGGAGTTCAAAGTGGCACTGTTGATACAACTCTATGCATGGGTGGAAGTATAACAGTTGCTTCAGGTATATTTAATGCAGGAGAAAAAAGGCCTATATGTTGTTCAATAGGTGATTCAACTTTTCTTCATACTGGAATTAATGGATTGCTCAACGCTACTTACAATAAATCTAACATAACCATAACAATTCTTGATAACAGAACTACTGCTATGACAGGTCATCAACCAAATCCTGGTATGGGACAATTAGCTACCGGAGAAAAAACAATTGAAGTTTGTTTTGAAGGCCTTTGCAAAAGTCTTGGGGCAGAATTTGTTGAAACTGTAGACCCATTTGATATTCCTTCAACAATAGAAGCTTTTAAGAAAGCCAGGGACTATGAAGGTACTTCAGTGATTATAGCAAAACAGCCTTGTGTTATTTTATCAAGAAGGATGGGCGTTAAGAACCTACCATTCCATATTTTTATAGACAAGTGTAATGGTTGCAAGGCATGTATCCGACTAGGATGTCCTGCAATAGAATTTGATGAAGAAAACAAGTATGCTAAGATTAACTCTATGTGCACTGGCTGCGGATCATGTGTCCAGATGTGTAAATTTGATGCGATTGTGGAGGTTTCAAAATGAGTAATAAAGTATCAAAATTTGATTTGATTATATCAGGTGTTGGCGGACAAGGGACTATACTAGCCTCGGACATTATCGGTAAGACTGCTGTGATCTCGGGATATCATGTTCGTGCAGCTGAGACACATGGGATGGCTCAAAGAGGTGGTTCTGTAGTTAATCATGTAAGGATTGGTTGTGATTATGGTTCACTAATTTCTATTAATGGTGCAGATTTTATGATAGCACTTGAACCATCGGAATCCGTACGGTATTTAAAATACCTAGCACCTGGAAGTAAAATTATTATTAACACAGAGCCTGTTTATCCAGTAAGTGTACTGTCAGGAAAATCTTCATACCCAGCTATATCAGATATATTAAATATACTTGAAAAGGATCATGAAGTAATAGCCTTTAATGCGACAAAACTAGCAGTAGAAGCAGGGAACCAGCAAGCAATGAATGTGGTGATGGTTGGTGCACTTTCTAGATATCTCCCATTTGATGAGAAGGTCTTGTTTGAAAGCGTTAAGTCAATAGTTCCACCCAAAACACTTGATGTGAATAAAAAAGCATTCATGCTTGGCAATAAAATAATGGAAAGTCACTGATATAATATCTTTTATATCATACTCATTATCTAATACAATTGTGTTCTGTAAATATTTAAAATAAAATCTATTTTTGCATATTTCATCATTTCATGCACAGTATTTATATATGTGTTCTTTTATTTACTTTCCATAAATAGATAATATATCTAGGTTTGCAAGTTGCAGACATCTAGTAGGACAATATAGTAGTGTGAATATGTGTTGGATTTAACATCAAGTTGTGGGCCAATTCTTGGAATGCCCATCTCTGATAATTTTAGAGGACAACTCGATGTGTAAATCTTTTCGAGACGACCACTGTATAATGTTTAAGCTGTGAACAGAAGTAAATCCTAGCAGCAACAGAACTAGCTCAAGCAGTTAGGGAATAATGCAAAAGGGATCTTACTTTATTCGAACTCATCAACTATAATAATTGAGAGTTTCTGACATGTTTGTGGTTTGACTTGTTCTCCTACTTGTCCAAGTTAAATCAGTAACTAAAAAAAATAATAACTGAAATCAAAAAAAACTAAATTAATTGTATGATCAGGAGGATAAATTATGGCACAAGGACACAGACCACGGCGAGGCTCTCTCGCATACAGTCCACGCAAAAGAGCGAAAAGCCACATAGCCAAATTCAACTCATGGCCTGAGTCTACTGGTGAACCTAAGCTTCAGGATTTTGCTGGTTATAAAGTGGGTATGACTCATGTAATCATGATTGACAATGTCAAGAACAGTTTAACTGAAGGTGCTGAAATATCAGTGCCCGCAACTATAATTGAAACGCCGGCTATTCGTGTTGCTGCAATTAGAGCATATGCAGAGGATACATATGGTAAAAAACCTATTTTTGAAGCATGGGCATCTGAATTTGATGAAAGCCTTAACAAGAATTTGTCTTTGCCTAAAGACTACAACTCAGAGGAAGCTTTAAGCAAACTATCAAAACTAATAGAAGATGGAAATGCTACTGATATTAGAGTACTCACATATACCATTCCAAAAACTATCACAGGCATTCCAAAAAAGAAACCTGACATGATGGAGACAGCTATAAGCGGATCTGACTTAAAATCAAAATTCGAGTATGCTAGCTCTATCTTGGGTAATGAAGTTCAAATAACTGATATATTCAATCCAGGCACTTTTGTTGATGTTGCTTCTATCACTAAAGGTCAGGGTACACAAGGACCAGTCAAAAGGTGGGGAATCCAACTTGGGAAACAAAAACACTCAAGGTCTGGAAGTGTAAGGCAAGTAGGGACACTTGGGCCTTGGAGACCTGCACATGTTAGCTGGAGAGTTCCGCAAATGGGTCAAATGGGCTATCATCAAAGAACTGAATATAACAAAAAGATTTTAAAAATGTCTGACGATTTAGATGAAATAAATCCAGCAGGTGGTTTCATCAACTATGGACTAATTAGAAGCTCTTACATTTTAGTAAAGGGAAGCATCCCTGGTCCATCGAAACGACTAGTTAGATTAAGGGATCCAATTAGGCCACGTGGCAACAGTGTTGGAGAACCTCAGATCGTTCACATTAATAATATGTCTCGACAGGGGTGAATTCAAATGACCAAAGCAAAAGTTATTGATTTATCAGGTAAAGAAAAAGATGAAATTGAATTACCCGAAGTATTCAATGAAATATATCGACCAGACCTCATTAAAAAAGCAGTTCTTTCACTCCAATCACTAAGATATCAGCCATATGGTCCAAGAGCAAGATCTGGTATGGATACATCTGCTCAGTCGTGGGGATCGGGCAGAGGTGTAGCACAAATTCCAAGGATTGCTAATGGAAGTAGGGCTGCAAGAGTACCACAAGCCGTAGGTGGAAGAAGAGCACATCCTCCAAAAACAGAAAAAAATGTAGTTGAAAAGATTAACAAAAAGGAGAAAAGGTTAGCTTTTAGATCTGCAATCGCAGCTACAATTGACTATGAGCTGGTATCTAAAAGGGGTCATAAATTTGACACATCTTTTCCATTTGTTGCAGCTGATGAGATGGAAGAACTATCTACCACTAAAGAGGTTGCAGAATATCTAATCAATTCAGGTCTTTATTCAGACGTAATTCGTGCAAAGAATGGACGAAAAATCCGTGCAGGTAAAGGCAAAGGTCGAGGTAGGAAGTATCGCCAGAAAAAGAGTATTTTGATTGTAACAGGTTCCCAAGTTCCATTATTGAAATCGGCAAGGAACCTTCCAGGAGTTGATGTTGTACCAGTGAATTCACTTAATATAGAACAACTAGCGCCAGGTACACATGCTGGAAGACTAACGGTTTGGACTGAATCTGCAATATCCAATTTAGAAAGGGGTATTTAAAATGGGAGCAATAAAATTTCCATTCATTACAGAAAAATCGATGGCTCATCTAGATGACAATAAACTTCAATTCATTGTTGATACGAGAGCAAATAAACATCAGATAAGATCCGATGTAGCAGATATGTATGGGTTCGAAGTAAAGTCTGTATGTACAATGACTACTATGAAAGGCAAGAAAAAAGCTGTAGTAACATTTGAAGAACCTGATGCAGCACATGAAATAGCTACAAGACTTGGTTTAATGTGAGGTGAGATTGTATGGGTAAAAGAATTATATCACAGAATAGAGGTAGAGGTTCTCCAAATTATAGAGCTCCATCTCACAAGGCTAAAGGAAGTATCAAACATCCAAAAACCGATCAAAATGATACAATCTATGGAAAAGTTACATCATTAAAACATGATTCATCAAGATCAGCTCCAGTTGCAAGAGTACTGTTTGATAATGGTGAAGAGCGCTTTATCTTAGCCCCTGAAGGAATCTCAGTTGGAGAAAAAATTGCGTGTGGAATAAGTGCCGACATAAAACCAGGTAACGTTCTCAACTTATCAGAAATACCCGAGGGTGCACCAGTTTGTAACATAGAATCAAATCCTGGAGATGGTGGCAAATTTGCTAGATCCTCAGGAGTTTCAGCTACTTTAATAGCACATGAACGTGGTAGAGTTGTAATACAAATGCCATCAGGTGAGCTTAAGTGGCTAAATCCGAAATGTAGAGCAACTATAGGGATTGTTGCTGGAGGAGGACGTGTGGATAAACCATTCCTCAAAGCAGGCAAGAAATATCATAAACTAAAAACAAGAGCCACTAAATATCCACGAGTATCAGGAGTTGCTATGAATGCCGTAGATCATCCATTTGGTGGAGGTAACCGTAAACATCCGGGTAAGCCTACAACTATAGGAAGGAATGCACCACCTGGTAGAAAAGTGGGTCAAATAGCTGCAAGGAGAACCGGAAAACGTTAAAACTGAGGTGTAATTATGGCAAGAAAAGCAACATCAAGATTACCAAAAAGGAAAGGTGAATTCACTTATAGAGGCAAGACAATAGCCGAGCTTCAGAAACTAAGCCTTGAAGAATTCACAGAACTTTTACCTTCTAGAGAAAGAAGAAGCTTGAACCGAGGTTTCTCAGAAGGTCAAAAAAAGATATTAAAACAAATAAGAGACGGTAAAGATAATATTAGGACACATCAAAGAGATATGGTAGTTCTACCTGAAATGGTAGGTAAGACTATTGAAGTTCATAACGGCAAAGAATTTGTTAGGGTAGAGATAGCTCCCGAGATGGTAGGACATAGATTTGGTGAATTCTCGCTAACAAGGAATAGAGTTAAGCATGGAAGTGCTGGTGTTGGTGCTACACGTTCCAGTAAATTTGTGCCACTGAAATAAGGTGATAAACATGGCAAGGATAAAATATACTGTAGAACTTGAGGAAGACTCTACTTCAAGAGCGATGGGTTCAGAACTTCATATATCTCCAAAAAAATCGAGGGAACTCGCAAAAGCAATAAAAGGAAAACGTACAAAAGCTGCTCGAAAATATTTAGAGGACGTAACCGCTCTTAAACAAGCGGTTCCTTTTAAACGACACTGCGATAGTCTAGGACATAAAAAAGGTTCAATGGCAGCTGGAAGATATCCTGTAAAAGTGGCACATGAATTCCTTAAGATTTTAAAGAATGCTGAAAGTAATGCAGAATATAAAGGACTTGACTCAGAAAACATGTACATTGCACATGTAGCTGCAAAACGTGGGCGAGTTATACGTGGTATGAGGCCAAGGGCTCGTGGGAGAGCTACTCCTAAAAACACAGAGACTGTATATGTAGAGATGATATTAAAAGAGGTGCTCTAATATGGCAATCGAGAAAAAGTTCGTACAAGATGGCTATGTAAAAGCCTCAATGAACGAATACTTTGCAAAACAATTGAGTAGAGCAGGCTATGGTGGAATGGATCTTAATAGAACTCCCATGGGTACACAAATAACAATCTATGCTGAAAAACCTGGTATGGTTATTGGGAAAGCAGGTAAGGTTATTAGGCGTTTGACACGAGATGTTGATAGACTATATAACCTAGACAATCCACAAATTGATGCCCAAGAAGTAAAAAATCCAGCACTAAATGCTCAAATAATGGCATCAAGGTTAGCCTCATCTATAGAAAGAGGTTGGTATTTTAGAAAAGCTGGTCATAATGCAATACGTGCTATCATGAGTGCAGGCGCATTAGGATGTGAAATTGTAATTTCTGGAAAACTTACGGGTTCAAGGTCACGAGTTGAAAAAATTGTTGATGGTTATATTAAACATGCAGGTAAGCCTGTGGATGATATAGTCAATGAAGGCTCTGCAACAGCCGTCAAGAAACTTGGTACTATTGGATGCGTGGTAAGGATAATTCCTCCAGGTGCGGTTCTTCCAGATGACTATAATCTAATAGATGTGCCTGTTGAACCTGAACAAAAACAAGAACCAGTAGCTGAAAAGGCACCTGGGATCGAAGAGATGGTTGAAGAAGAAGTTCCTGGTGAAACAGTATCTGAAGAAGAGGCTGTAACCGTAAAAGAAGAGACGGTCGATCCAGAAGAGCCAGTTGAAAGTTTAGAGGAAGATAATACTGAAGAAACTTCAGAAGAATCCGGTCCAGAAGAAGAACCTCAAGATGAAAAACTTCCAGAAGAAGAACGCAGATATTCAGATGGAACTTGGCAACATAAACACGAAGGCCATAAATATTGGCATCCAATGGCCCGTATCCATAGGGAGGACTAACGATGGCAATCCTTCGAAGACAAGAAATCAGGAACATGTCCCCAGAAGAAAGAACAGATGAACTTGAAAAAATGGAATCTGAGCTAATTCGAGAATATGCTCTCGCATCAGCTGGTGGGGCACCTGAAAATCCCGGAAGAATAGGCGAATTAAAGAGGACTATCGCAAGGATTAAGACGATTAGGAATGAATTAAAGGAGAATTGAAGTGAAGATTTCACCTTCAAATCTAATTTTTCATGAAATAATAGGTCTTAATGTACAAATACAAGATTCCAGTAACAAGTACAATATAGGAATAGATGGAAGAGTTGTGGATGAAACTCAAAACACAGTGGTTATTGAAACAGATAAAGGTGAAAAAAGAATTCAAAAGAAAGGCACTAAGTTTGTTTTTCAAATCCATTACAACTCCATTCCAAAAAAAGTACAAGTTGAAGGCAATCTTTTACACTCACAACCCGAAAATAGAATCAAGAATATTATGAAAATACGCATGAGGTAATTATCCATGGTACGAGATATTGGTCTGGATATTCCGGCTCCTCAAGAAGAATGTGACGACGCTAATTGTCCCTTTCATGGGTCACTTAAGGTCAGAGGTCAAGTTCTTTCAGGTAAAGTCATCAGTGATAAGATGGCAAAATCAGTCGTAATCCAGAAAAGTCATGAAAAACTGGTAAAAAAATACCAGAGATATGAAAAGAGACAATCAAAGATCCATGCACACAACCCACCTTGCATAGATGCACAAGTTGGTGACATGGTAACAATAGCCGAGTGTAAACCACTCAGCAAAACCAAATCATTTGTAGTGATTAAGGCGGAGGAACAGAGATGAAAGGAATGCGATCGCGAATTCCACGAGCATTGAATGCAGGTGCGAATATAGCTTGTGTTGATAACACCGGCGCGCGTACTGTTGAAATCATTTCTGTAAAAAAATATCGAGGTGTAAAGAACAGACAGCCAAAAGCAGGAATTGGAGATATGTGTGTGGTTTCTGTGAAGAAAGGAACTCCTGAAATGAGGCGACAAATATTGCATGCAGTTGTAGTACGTCAGAAAAAAGAATTCAGAAGACCAGATGGACTAAGAATATCTTTCGAGGACAATGCGGTTGTTATCACAGATGATTCTGGTGTTCCTAAAGGAACTGATGTAAAAGGACCGATTGCAAGAGAAGTGGCTGAAAGATATCCTAAAATAGGCACTACAGCATCAATTATAGTGTGAGGTGTGATTAAAATGGTATCCAAACAACCAAGAAAACAAAGAAAAGGACGGTTCAATGCACCTCTTCATGTACGACACAAATACTTAAGAGCTCCACTTTCCAAAGAACTTCGTGAAAGATATGGTCGAAAGAATGTTCGTGTTGCAGTAGGAGATTTTGTTAGCATCATGCGTGGAGATTTTGTAGGAATAAAGGGAGAAGTTGAAGAGGTTTCTTTGAAGAAAGGAACAATAGCAGTAGAAGGTGCAATCTCTATAAAGGCAGATGGTACCGAGGTAGCGCGACCGATATACCCTTCAAATGTAATTATAACAAAGCTGGATTTGAAGGATGAAAAGAGAAAAGCCAGACTAAGCAATGAATAAAGGTGATTTTAGTGGGCAAACATCAAAAAAGAATATCAGTACCAAACAGCTGGCAAATACCTAAAAAAGCTAACAAATGGGCATTATCAACAAGACCAGGACCACATCATAAAGCACAAAGCGTTCCATTAGGTATTGTTTTACGAGATATGTTAGGCTTTGTTGGTAATATTTCAGAAGCCAAAAAGGTCTTGTCAGATGAAAAGGTATTAGTTGACGGTATAGCAAGAAAAGATACACGTTTCCCTGTAGGATTGTTTGATATTGTATCAATTCCCTTAAAGGATGTATCTTATATTGTATTACTTGATAAGAAAGGAAGATTGGTATTAAATAAACTAGATAAAGTAACCAATACCAAGCTTTGCAAAATTAATGGTAAAACTATTATAAAGAACGGAAAGGTTCAACTCAACCTGAGTGATGGTACAAATATCATTGCTACAAACGACTTCAAACCAAATGATTCAGTGATAATATCAATTCCAGATAAAGAGATTGTTAAACACCTAGAGTATAAGGAAGGTAATTTGGCAATGGTCGTTGGTGGTGCTCATTCAGGAGAAATTGGATCTATAAAAGACATCCATAAGGTAAGAAGCTCAAAGAATAATACGGTTTTAGTCTCAAGTGAATACGATTTTGAGACCATTGAGAACTATATAGTGGTTGTAGGAGAAACAGAACCAGAGATCGAATTAGGTGGTGAGACCCTTGAGTAACCCGATGTTAATTCCACAGATAGATAAAGTGGTAGTTCACATGGGTGTTGGTGAAAGTGGTCAGCATCTAGTTGATGGTGAAGGTATTCTTGAAGAAATTACTGGACAAAAAGTAGTTGAGACACAAGCAAAAAGAACTCTTCCAGCTTTTGGAATTAAGAAAAAAGAACCAACTGGTTGTAAAGTTACACTTAGAGGGGATAATGCAGAAAAGTTTTTGACCACATCTCTTGAGATAATCGAAAAAAAACTAGATTCTTCTCAATTCGATGAAAATGGCAATGTAGCTTTTGGAGTAGAGGAACATACTGATTATCCAGGTATGAGGTACGATCCGAATATTGGCATATTTGGGATGGATGTTATTGTTGTCCTAAAACGACCAGGTTATAGGATTGGTCGAAGAGCAATATGTAAACGCAAAGTGCCACGCTCACATAGGCTTACTAAAGAAGACTCGATATCTTTCTTTAAAGAGAATTATGGCGTGGAGGTAGAATGATGGCAATGGAACAAGCTAAAAAAGAAACAAAAAAATCCATACTCCAATGTAAAAGATGTGGTAGAAAACAAGGTCTTGTCAGAAAGTATGGAATTTGTATGTGTAGACATTGTTTCCGAGAGATGGCCCATGAGATGGGCTTTGAAAAATATACATGAGGTGAGTTATTATGGTATTATTAGATCCTCTTGCAAATGCATTATCAACTATAAAGAATGCAGAAGATATTGGTAAACAGTCCTGCACTATTCGGCCAGCTTCAAAACTTATTGGTAATGTCCTTAATGTAATGAAAGATAATGGATATATTGGTGAATTTGAATTTATTGAGGATGGTAAAGCAGGAATTTATGAAGTAAAGCTTATTGGAAGAATTAATAAATGTGGAGCCATTAAACCACGCTATTCAGTATCCTCTGAAGATTTTGAAAAATGGGAAAAACAGTACTTACCTGCAAGGAATTTTGGTACTTTAATTCTCACAACTTCAGATGGTTTACTTTCTCAGGTCCAAGCACGTGAGAATAATGTTGGTGGTTTACTGCTGGCATACGTATACTGATGATTGAGGAGAGATGACATTTATGAGTTTAGATATTAGTAAAACAGTCGATATCCCTGATGAAGTCACAGTTACATTCGTGGATAATGTCCTGAAAGTCACTGGTGAAAATGGCTCAATTGAACGACATTTCTGGTACCCTGGAATTAGTATTGAGTTATCAGATTCAGAGATATTAATCGATGCTGTATCCAAGAAAAAAACCCAGAAAGCAATGATTGGTACGATTGCTTCGCATATGCGTAACATGATAAAAGGTGTTACTGAAGGTTTTGAATATAAGATGAAAGTAGTTTACTCTCACTTCCCTATGCAGATAAAAGTTGAAAAAGATAAACTTGTCGTGAATAATTTCTTGGGTGAAAAGAAACCACGTAGTGCAACAATCGTTGGCAGTACGAAAGTTAAAACTACTGGAGATGAGCTAACTATCAACGGTCCTAATATTGAGGAAGTTGGTCAAACAGCAGCGAATATCGAGCAATTGACTAGAATAAAACGATTCGATCCTCGGGTATTCCAGGATGGAATATATCTTACAGAGAAGAGAGTGTAGGTGATTTAAATGGCAAATAACAAAGAACTGAATATGGATAATGAATCCAAACGCCTCTTTAAAGTTAGAAGAACTCAGAAAGGTAAAAAACCTCAATTTAAAAGATCTGCTTCTCACAAATTCAAACGTCTAGATTCAAATTGGAGACGACCTCGTGGACTACAGAGCAAACTTAGAAGACATGTAAAAGCAAAAGGTTCTCTTGCCCAACCAGGTTATGGCAGCCCATGTCAAGTAAAAGGCCTTCACCCATCTGGGTACCAAGATATTTTAGTTCATACTCCAAAAGAGGTAGAAGATATCGATCCTACAACTCAAGCTATCAGAATAGCTAAATCAGTTGGTGGAAGAAAAAGAGCAATCATAATAGAAAAAGCAGAAGAACTGGGTATCAAAGTGCTTAACCATAATGCTCGTGGAGGTGACGAAGAATGACTGATTTAACCAACCAAAAACGTATGGCAGCACAAATTCTTAATTGTGGCTACCACAGAGTTTGGATTGATCCAGAAGCTTCAGAAGAAATTGCAGTTGCTATCACACGTGAAGATATTAGGGGTTTAATTGATAACGGTAGTATCAAGGCTGAGAAGGTTAGAGGTGTCAGCAGAGGACGTGCACGAATAAGGGACGCTAAACGTAAGTATGGTCATCAGAAAGGCCATGGTTCAAGAAAAGGTAAAAAAGGAGCACGCAACTCTAGAAAAGAACAGTGGATGAAAAAGATACGTTCACTTAGAAGACGACTGAAAGAACTGCGTGATGAAGGAACTATTGATAGGCCCACTTATTGCAAGATGTATAGGAAAGCAAAAGGTGGAGAATACCGTAATGTAGCTCACCTTGAATCCCATCTCGAGTCACAGGATGCTATTAGAAGAGAAAATTAATACAGATAAATAATTATTAGAAGATTCGGAGGATTTAAAAATGGCAACAGGTCCAAGATACAAAGTTGCATTCAGAAGGCGACGAGAAGGACGAACTAACTATCATCAGCGGTTAAAATTAATACTATCCAAACAAAACAGAGTAGTTGCTCGAAAAAGTAGTAAACACATGCAAATACAGCTTGTAAAAGCACATTCCAATGGAGATACAACACTTTGCACAGCTACTTCTACACAACTTAAGAAATATGGTTATGAAGGATCTACTGGTAATACACCAGCAGCATACTTGACAGGATTACTGTTTGGATACAAGGCACAAGAAGAAGGATATACTGATGGAATCTTAGATATTGGTCTACAGGCCTCATCTAAGGGTTCAAGGGTATATGCATCACTTAAAGGAATAGTAGATTCAGGTTTTGATATACCTCATAGCTCTGAAATATTCCCATCAGATGAACGTATCAGAGGAGAACATATTCAAGGCTCTGATTTATCTGATCAAGTTGAAGCAGCTAAAGAAAAAATAGTTTCTGAGTTTAGCTAAGGTGATTTATTATGGCTTATGAATATACAGAAGAATGGATCCCAAAGACAATGCTTGGACAACTCGTTCAAGAGGGTCAGATCACTTCAATGGATGAAGCGATTGACAGTGGGCTTCCAATACGTGAACCTAAAATAATCGATACTCTGATGCCAGAGCTTGAAGACGAAGTACTTGACATTAACATGGTACAAAGGATGACTGACTCTGGTAGAAGAGTTAAGTTCAGAGCAACTGTCATAGTTGGTAATGGTGATGGTTTTGTAGGACTTGGACAGGCAAAAGATGCTCAAGTCGGACCAGCTATTAGAAAAGCTATTGATAATGCGAAACTGAATATAATTAGAATAAAAAGAGGCTGTGGCTCATGGGAATGTGGCTGTGGATTACCCCACACGGTTCCTTCAGAAGTTAGAGGGAAAGCAGGCAGTGTTATAGTAGAATTAAAACCAGCTCCACGTGGTTTGGGACTTGCAGCTGGTAGTACTGCTAAGAAAGTACTTGAAAAAGCAGGTATCAAAGATGTATGGACTAGGACTGAAGGTACTACCCGTACTACATTGAACTTTGCAAAAGCAACATACATGGCCCTAAAGAAAACAAATACTATCAGAACTCCTTTAGGTTATAATGAAGTGGAGGCGCAGTAAAGATGTATGCTGTTGTTAGAATGCGTGGTCAAGTAAACGTACGTGATTCAATCGAAGATACGCTTAAGATGCTTCGTCTACATCGTATTAACCATTGTGTGGTTCTTCAGGAAAATGCACATAACAAAGGTATGATTCAGAAAGTGAAAGACTATGTTGCGTACGGCAAAATTGACGGAACTACTTTAGCCCAAATGTTAAAGAACCGTGGTAAACTTGAAGGTGGTCATAAACTTACAGATGAATATATTGCTGAAAATACAGATTTTAAGTCTATTGAAGATTTTGCACAAGCAGTGTATGAAGGTAGAGCTACTTTTAAAGATGTACCCAAACTAAAACCAGTTATTAGACTTCATCCTCCTCGTAAAGGCCATGCTGGAATTAAAAGGTCTAAACAAATGGGTGGTGTCTTAGGAAATCATGATGAAGAGATTAGTCTCCTTCTTAATAAAATGAGGTAAGGTGGGTTTTCATGAGTAAGTGTAAAACAAAAAAGTATAGAGGCTCAAGGACATGTGGTGGAGGTACCAGCAAGAATAGGCGTGGTGCAGGTAATCGTGGTGGTAGAGGAAAATCTGGTGGCTGCAAACATCATAATGTAAGAGCTATGCAAAGAGGAAATATATTTGGCAAGTCTGGTTTCAAAAGACCACAGAGTCAATTGAACTATGTTTCAATAGTCAATGTTGGCGAGATAGATGAACTCTCAGATGAACTTCTGGAGGATGGCCTAGCAAAAATGGAAGATGGTGCATATCACATAAATCTTTCAGATATTGGTATTGAAAAAGTTCTTGGTGACGGCCAAGTCAATAAAAATCTTGTGATAACAGCTGAAAAGTTTTCTAGGATAGCACGAGAAAAAATAGAAGTTGCCGGTGGCAAATGTATTGAATTAGAACAGTAATGTTAATTTATCATTACTTTCTTATTCACACTGTCTCTGCCAGACATATTTAAATAACAATTTATGATTTTAGAGGAATAATTAATGAGTTTTAGGGAGACTTTGGGACCACTTTTTAATAAATTACCTTCTGTAACAGGTCCAGAAGGACATGTTCACTTCAAAACAAAGTTGTGGTGGACATTAGCGGTTTTGCTATTGTATTTTGCGCTTAGAAACGTTCCTTTGTTTGGTTTATCAGCAGATTCAATTGACCTTTTTGAATCATACCGTGCTTTCTTTGCGGGTGCTTCGGGTACATTGATGTTGCTTGGTATTGGGCCTATTGTTACTGCATCTATTGTATTGCAGCTGCTGGTCGGTGCGAATGTCATTGAACTTGATCTTTCAGACCCTGCAGATCAGGCACTTTTCCAAGGTGCGCAGAAGTTTTTAGTTTTAGTTATGATTGTTTTAGAAACATTACCTCAGATATGGGGTGGTTTCTTGCTACCCGACGCCGGTGTAGCAGCAGCTTTAGGTGTGAGTCTTGGTACTATAACACTCTTAATTTTCATTCAGGCATGTATTGGTGGAGTACTTATTCTCTTTATGGATGAGATTGTCTCTAAATGGGGCATTGGGTCTGGAGTTGGACTTTTTATTGTTGCAGAGGTTTCTCAGCAGATAATAACTGGTTTTATTAATTGGGCTCCGGATCAGATAGGTCTTCCAGTAGGTATTATTCCTAAATGGATTTATCTTATTCAAAATACGCACCTTTTAGAATTCTCAATGGATGGAATTATGTTCCTTTTGATCTCAGGAGGAATTTTAGCTCTTATTACTACAGTCATGATCTTCTTGCTCGTAGTATATGCAGAAAGCAGTCGTATAGAAATACCACTTTCTCATAGTGCTACACGTGGTGCCCGAGGTAGATTCCCTGTAAAACTTGTTTACGCATCAGTTCTTCCAATGATCTTTGTAAGAGCACTTCAAGCTAATTTCCAAATAATTGGTATGTTACTAGATAGTAGAGGAATAACTTTCTTAGGTGAATTTGAAGGTTCAACACCAATAAATGGCTTGATGTACTATATATCGCCTATTAATAGCCCATATGATTGGATACCATCTCTTGTAGCTGAATCATATGCAGCAATGGGCGTAGCTGCCCCTGCTACATGGCAAATAGGTTTACATGTTTTAATTGACGCTACATTCCTGATAGTCGGTGGTGCCATCTTTGCTATATTCTGGGTAGAAACTACTGGTATGGGTGCAAAACAGACTTCTCAAAAAATATTCAATTCAGGTATGCAGATACCAGGTTTCAGGAGGAATATTGGAAGTATTGAGAAAGTCATGGGTAGATACATTCCTAAAGTAACTGTTATCGGTGGCGCATTTGTAGGTCTTTTAACACTAATTGCAAGTCTATTAGGAACAATTGGAGAAGCTGGTGGAATGGGTCTATTACTTGCAGTAAGTATATTGTACCGATTGTACGAGGACATAGCTTCAGAACAGATGATGGAAATGCATCCAATGCTCAGACAGTTCTTTGGAGGCGAACGCTAACTAAAATGGAGATTTAAAGTATGAATCTTATACTGTTTGGACCGCCTGGTGCCGGTAAAGGCACCCAGGCAAAAAAACTTGCTGAAACATATTCAATACCCCATATTTCTACTGGAGATATTTTGAGAGATAATGTTCAAAAAGGAACAGAACTTGGTCTAGAAGCCAAAAAATATATGGATAGTGGTGAATTAGTACCAGATGATGTTTTGATTGGTCTAATTAAAGTTAGACTTTCAGAACCCGATGCAAATCATGGTTATCTTCTTGATGGTTATCCAAGAACAAAACCACAGGCAGATGCATTAACAGACATACTTGAAAAAATTTCAAAACCTATAGATTATGTGTTGAATATAGATGTACAGGATGAGGAACTTGTTAGAAGGTTATCCAATAGACGCATATGCAATAGCTGTGGTGCAAGTTACCACTTAGAGTTCAATCCTCCTAAAACAAATGCTAACTGTGATTCATGCGAAGGAAAGTTATATCAAAGAGATGATGATAAAGAAGAAGTCATCTTACAACGATTGTCTGTCTATAAGAAACAAACGCAACCATTGATCAAATATTATGACGATCAAAACATACTTGTTACAATAGATGGAAAAGGTCAGGTTGAAGATATCTTCAACAAAATAACAAATATTTTGAATGATTAATGAATAAAAGTGTAAAGTGAGGATTGTCTTTGAAAAACTTTGATTATAAGAGCTTTTTAGATAGATTGGTAATAGCCCTTGGTGTAGGACTTTTGTTTGGACTGTTACTCTTTGGTGAAGATTTCAGGGAATCCTTTGGCGGCATTTTTGAGATCTTTATGGATCCAATACTCGGTGCGATTGGTGGTGAACAAAATTTCCATATAGCCTTATTAATACTTGCTGCAATCACTGCACTTTATGCTTCACTTATTCAGAAATATACTATTGATTGGTCGAAGATGAGGCTAACTCAAGAGAAAATGAAAGCTTTCCAAAAAGAATTCAGGGAAGCTCAATTGTCTCAAAACAGCCAACAATTGAAAAAAATGGAACAACAACGTTCAGAAATGATGTCTGAACAATTACAGATGTCAAAACAACAGATAAAACCTATGTTATACATTAGTGTAATATCTCTTCCTCTATTTTTATGGGCATATTTCTATATCATAACACACCCAGATATATCAATGGTTTTTCCTTTTATAGGTGAAAGGAACCTAGCTGATGGTATAATTGGTCCAATTCAATACTGGATATTCTGGTACTTTATTACGTCCCTTGGTGTAAGTCAACTTATAAGGAAATCACTTGATATTGGTGGTTTATGAATGTTGATAACTGTTAGTGGCTTACCAGGTAGTGGAACTTCTAGCATTTCTAGCATTTTATCTAAGCATTATGGTATGCAACTCATATCCGCAGGGTCAGTGTTCAGGTCACTTGCAAAAGAACATAATATGACACTAGAAGAATTTGGGCATAATGCAGAAAAAGATTCATCAATTGATTTGATGATAGATGAACGGCAAAGAGAAATAGCAGAAAAAGAAGAAAACGTGATCCTTGAAGGACGATTGGCTGGGCATATGGCTAAAAGTGGATTTAGTATCTGGTTAAAAGCTCCATTTGATATCAGAGTAGAGCGGATTGCAGGTAGAGAACATTCTACTTACGATACTGTTTATGCAGAAACAAAAAAAAGGGAACTATCTGAATCCTTGAGGTACAAAGAGATATATGGTATTGACCTTGAAGATCACTCTATCTATGATATAGTACTTGATTCAAAGAACTGGAACCCAGATAATTTAAGTAAAATACTCATTGTAGCAATTGATAATTATAATTGTGAATAAAGTAAGCCAATCATGAAAAAGGATTTATATGGACAAAAAAAACAAATCTGGTTCTTTAGTACCCGAATCAACACAGTTAGTTAAGAGTAATACTGTCACAAACGATTCTTATGGAACTTATCCACATAACCGTCCTATAAATGATCATGTCAATCTTGGTGTGATTAACTTACTAAAACCTAAGGGTCCAACAAGTCATGAAGTGACAGCTTGGATTAAACAAATCTTGGACATAAAAAAAGCTGGTCATTCAGGTTCTCTTGATCCATCAGTTGATGGTCTTCTTCCAATAATGCTCGGTAAAGCTACAAAAGCTATACGCGCTTTAAGGCTTTCTGGAAAGGGATATATTTGTCTTATGCGTTTGCATGGTCCAGTCAAAAAAATGAAGATTTTGAGTGTAATCAACGAATTTCAAGGCCAGATTTTTCAAATACCACCAAAAGTGTCAGCGGTTAAAAGGTCAGTTAGAATACGGACAATATATTGTATTGAAGTACTTGAAATTAAAGAAAACTATGTTTTAATGAATATTTTTTGTGAGGCAGGGACTTATATTAGAAAACTATGCTATGATATGGGTGAAGCGCTTGGATGCGGTGCCAATATGCAAGAACTAAGACGAATCAGAACCGGCCCTTTTGATGAAATGAATGCAGTAACATTACAGGATGTTGTTGATGCCTTCATATTATGGCAAAAAAAAGGAATTGAAGATGAATTAAGATCGGTAGTGTTGCCAATGGAAGAAGGTTTGAGTCATCTTCCCTCAATAATTATTAGGGATACTGCAGTGGACGCAATATGTCGGGGTGCTTCTCTGGCTGTTCCTGGAGTATCAAAGCTTGATCCAAACATAAAAAAAGGGGATACTATCTGTATATTTACCATAAAAGGTGAAGCAGTAGCTTTATCCACTGCAAAAATGGAATCAAATGAGATAATTGATTTTGAAACAGGGATAGTAGCAATAACCGAAAGAGTAATAATGGATGCAGGCACTTATCCATCATCTTGGAACAAGAAGTTGTAAAGAATCAATAACAACATATACAAAATGCCGAGGTAGTCTAGCGGTAAGGCGCAAGCCTGGAAAGCTTGTGGGGCTTAAGCCCCTCGGGAGTTCGAATCCCCCCCTCGGCGTCTCAAAATAATACCATCATGGAAACATGTTTAAGACTCCTTTCTTATATTGGCTGACTTTATATTAGCTAAATAGTGTTTCCATTATTTGTTCTAAAATCTCTCCAATGTACTATAAAAAGGAAAACAAGTTCAATGTAACTTAACTTATTTATTTTTGTGGAGAGAATAGTGATTTATCAAAAAAATAACCACTATCTTGCATTTTAACAAACTGATCTATAAAATATCATGTGTCATCTTCAATAGCTTCTACAGGGTCTAATTTAGATGCTTGTCTTGCAGGAACTATGGAGGCTATAACATTTACTACCATTGCAAACCCACCTGCATATAGGAAATGTATAAGCTGTGGGTCAAGCGGTACTGTAGCTACATCAGCATAAACTTCATCTATAGGTATTTCAATTTCTATTAAGCCCAGTAAATGTATTCCAACTAAAGCTATTATGCAGCCAAGTATCAGTCCAACTATGCCAAGAAATGTAGCTTCAATGAAAAAGATTTTTACAATACTTTTTCTTGTCGCACCCATAGCCATCAACATACCAATCTCTTTTTTTTTCTCCATTACCATTGTCAGAAGCACGTTAGCAATACCAAATCCGGCTACTACATATATCAATATGTAAAATATCCATGCAACTATGTTTTGTATTGCAAGTAAATCGAAAAGATCACTGTGATCTTCAATCCAACTAGTGGCCTCTAATTCAGTTTCTCTCTCAATTTCGGCTGCAATTTCATCAGCTGCATAGATATCGTCCAATACTACGCTTATAGTTGATACTTTTCCTTTATGCCCAAAATAGTCTTGGATAAAATCAAGATGTACATAAGCTAAATTACTTCCAGATAAAACCAACCCGACAACTTCAAGATCAATTGACCTATCTTCACCTATAGCCATTGTAATACGGTCACCCATTTCGACATTTAGCTCATTGGCAAGTCCTGTACTAATGACTATACTGTTTCTCCTATGGTCTAGTGTGTAAAAATCTCCAGCTATCAGGTCATCGTCAATACCCATCGTCCTGATCTCTTGTTCAGGTACTATTCCTGTAATTGTTGTGCTAACACCTTTATTCCTTTTCTCTAAGGTAGCAGCTTCTCTTAAAATCAAGGAAGTAGATGATACACCATCAATTCCATTTATTGTATCCAAATGATGTTGATACAAATGTATGAAATCGTTGTTTTCACTGGGACTCACTCTAATATGGGGTGAATTATCAGTAATAGAATCAGTTAGTTCAGCTGCAAATCCAGAAATCAATCCCATGAATATAATGATTATACCAATTGCTAATGCTACTGCAATCACAGAAAACATTGTATTTTTTTTGTTACTGATAACGTTCCTTATTGCTATTTTATGTTCGTACATCCCATCAACCATCAGTTTAAAATAATTAAATTACTTGGCTATTTTTGGATTGAATCTCAGCTAACTATCTTTCCATCGATAATCCTAACAATCCTATCAGTCCTCTCAGCAAGAGCATCGTCATGTGTCACTATAATGAAAGTTTGTTTATACTTCTCATTCAACCTACGTAATATATCATATACCATTCTACTAGATTTTGAATCCAAATTACCTGTCAATTCGTCACCTATTAAAATATCTGGATTATTAGCTAATGCTCTAGCAACAGCTACACGTTGACATTGTCCACCTGAAAGTTCATTAGGTCGATGTTCCATTCGATCATGCAAACCAACATCAGACAATAATTGTGTTGCTCTCTCTTTAGCTTCTTTTTTTTCAACACCTGCAATGAACATGGGCATCATGACATTCTCTAATGCTGTAAAGTCTGGTAATAAATGGTGATATTGGAAAACAAAACCAAGCTTTTTGTTTCGTACGGTAGCCCTTTGATCATCCGACATATCACTAACATTTTCACCATCAATTAGAATAGTACCCGAAGTAGGTGTATCGAGTATCCCTATTATGTGTAAAAGTGTACTCTTCCCCGATCCAGAAGGTCCAACGATTGCCATGAACTCTCCTTTGGTGATATTAAGATCAATTGAATTAAGTGCATAGACCTCTACACCATTACCATAAACCTTGCTCAGGTTTTTGATCTCAACTATTTTATTCTCAGAAGGCATAATCAGATTAATATTTTTCAATGAATAAATACGTTTGCAAAAAAGTATATATACTTGACGAAATATTTACAAGTATCAATTATAGTAGTCATATTGAATGGAGATGCTCATGAGATTTAAAATATTAACTTTCTTGTTCGTATTAGTAATGTTTGCATGCCCTGTATCAGGCAGTGACGGATCTGGTATGGAGGTTCGAGTAGATGATCTGTATTCTAATATAGAATCAGGAACTATTTGGATAGCTTTATCAGAGTATGGGGAAGGACTCGAACTCAAGTTAGAGTTGAAGAAGGGTGATGAGTTATTACAAACTAAGACATTTGATCTAGATGATTATGATGTAGATGCTCGTTTAGGTCTATCTTTTGATTGGAGCCCAGGATTGACCAGTGATGGTGGTTATGCAGTCTATGCATCTATCTGGGATAATGATGATAAAGTAGCTTCTCAGAGGTATGGGTTCGTGCATGGTCGACCAACACTTAATCTAATATCTATAAACAGTATAAATGCAAATTCTAAAGACGTTTCTTTGATACTAGGTGTGAGCCCGAACGCACCATCTATTGCGGATATCACTTACATGTTGATAGATGATAATAAGATAATATCCACAAAAAAGGATGAAGGTGTAGCACTAAGTTCAAGTCCTATGACCATTAATAAACAATGGGATAAAATATTAGATAATAAAAAAGAATATCAAGCAAAAGTGAAAATAGATACCTATTCTCCTGTACACCGTGTAACTGCCGACCAAACAACATTTGTTGCAAAGGAAGATGTGATGATCTCGGATATTTTTAAGGATCGTAGAGGTTCTAGTATTACATTAGAAGGAAAATCTCAGGTTCCATTTAATGGGATTGTTAGATTCACTGTAACTGAGTTTGCCTCAAATTCTAATGATGAACCAATTCAAGTAGTCGAAAAAAGGTCTCCAATACTTCTAAATGAAGATGATGAGACTATTGAAGCTATATGGGATGAGAGTTTACAGCCCGGTCAATACAAGCTAAGTGTTGAGGCTGTTAGTGGCACAGGTGAAATAATCGATTCAAAAGAAACCATTATTGAAGTAGAAGAAAGAGCACTGCCACAACCTGAACCTGACAATGAAACCGATGATGATGGTAGTCTTACAGGAATATCTATGGTCATAGCACTATTGGTACTTACTTCAATAGCGATTTACATGAAGAAGAGATAATGAACTTGTGTGGTTAGAACAATGTTTAAGGAACTCTACATTGCACTTAGATATATCCGAACTAAGAGAAGGCAAACCATTCTTTCATCGGGTGCTGTTGCAATAGCTGTAGCTATCATGGTAGTAACATTAGGACTTGTTGCAGGGTTTAGTGCAGAGATCCTAGATACCACACTTGGTAACATTGAGCATGTAAAAATATCTCCAGATGAGAATGAAGATTATATTTACTTGTATAATCATTTGGTTACTGAAGTAGAGAATGTAGACCATGTAGTTGCAGTATCTCCATTAATGCGTGGAAGTGTTACACTTTCGCACAATGATAATCGGCGTAACTTAATTCTATCTGGGGTTATAGTTGATAGAGAAGATGCCGTTTATTCAATTCGAGATGATCTTGTAGAAGGAAGTTTTGATGAAGTGATGTACCGACCAAATTCTATAGTTATCAGTACTTCAGTAGCTGATGACCTTGAAGTTATGGTTGGTGATTCTGTAACTGGCTTTTTCCCGGGTGCCAGACAAACGTCTTTTCGAGTAGTAGGAATATATGATCCGTCTGGATTTGGAACATCTGTTGCTTATACTTCTATTGAGACTGCTCAGAAATTCTATCAAGAATCAAATGTAGTAACAAGTGTATCAGTTAAGATTGATGATGTATATAATGATAAGATAGTTGCAGAAGATATCAGAAGAATGGGTTATAATGCGGAAGGTTGGACTGAGCGTCATCCTGAGATACTACAGACATTAATGATATCTACTCTTATAAACGCTCTTGAAACTGGACTTGTAGCAATAATAGCATCATTTGGTGTTGTTAGTGCACTGAATATGATGGTTATGAGCAAGGTAAAAGAGATTGGTATTCTAATGGCAATGGGTATGAAGAAAAAGAACATAAGAAGGATATTTCTTATACAAAGCACTCTGCTTGGGTTCATTGGTGCGATAGTAGGAACTATAATTGGTTATACTGCAGCTTATTTATTAGATGCATTTGGTTTAACCTATTCATTTGGTGATTTAGGTGAAATTCCTATAATAATCAGAACTTTTGATGTAATAGTTATAATTGTAGCTATTACTTTCCTAAACTTGCTTGCAGGCATCTATCCAGCACATAAAGCATCTAACTTAGATCCAGTGAAAGCGATATTTGGGAAATGACTAACAAGGATGAAAGTTGGAGATAGCCTAAATCCAATATCTCCAATTATCCATTCTAAAACAAATGCTATTTCAAATTAATTAACATCATGATTATATCTTGAGCCAGGTATAAAGATGAGTGGCATAACAATGGTTGCAACAAGATATCAAATATTTTTCAAACAAAAATCTCTATAGGTTCAATAATAGACTTTAAAATTAACATGAAATATCGGCTCTGTAGAAATCTTTATGTAAATAATAATTGTAAATGAGTTATATCTTTCGATGTTATGTATTAATATCTTACATTTTACTCCTTTACCTGGATTCTGTACTTTCTGGACTTAATTTCTTCACCATATTTTCTTTTCAGAACTGAGAACATTGTCTCTACCAGGTTTCTAGAATGGTAGAGTTTTTCA
>NZ_JANUCS010000021.1 GCF_024808815.1 Methanosalsum natronophilum
TCATACCTAATACCTTCTTTTTATTCTATTTAGTCCCGATGTTAGCGGGGTGAAAGTATCAGGCTTGATATTGTTTTTAAGGAGCCTCGGGCGGGATTTGAACCCGCGACCTCGTCCTTACCAAGGACGCGCTATGCCCCTAAGCCACCGAGGCTCTGTTTAAGAAATGGAGCTGATTCCACCAAATGGTTGAAATCAATTATGAAGGTTTCGGTTGAACTTGATGTTTTCAAAGTTTCCATCTGTCATCTACAGGGAAACTTTCATAGATCCACATTAATGTGAACCCTTGATGCATAATTCGATAAGTGCGAGATAATATCTCAGTAGCACCAAACAGTTCAGTTCCTTGTTCAATTTTTATGGAATCAAAGTCCCTTCGTGTTTCAATTCCATGTTTCCTTAATATTTTCCCAATTGGAATGTCTGCACGTATTAGATCCTGTTGCATTTCCAGAGGCATTCTTGAAAGAGGTGATAATGAAGTTGCATGTACATATCTTACATCGCCCGCTAGTAATGTGACAGTACGATAATTTATATTTTCTCCAACTTCTATACCCAAGATAGATGCCTGTTCTTCATCGGCACTAACTACCTCCTGAAATTCAGTGATCACAGATACGTCTTCTCTTGTCATTATTTCAAGCAAGAACGTTACTGATCCATCAGTGCCAGAACATACCCTCAAACATGTAGGAATGTCAAACTCTTTCAATTCTTCAAGGAAAGCCATTTATAATCTTATTTTTTATTTAGTTACATTCTTTTTTGCTTGCTTGACACATTCCTTAGCAGTATATCCAGTCGCATCATTTAAAAAATTCCTGAACTTTTTATTTGTGTCAAGTACAATGTTCTCATCAGACACGTCCGTATCAGATACAGTATCCACTAAAAGCTTTTTATCTTCAATCCACACTTCCATTTCTGAAATTGCTCCATATGAGGTTACAAGTTTACCATTATTTTCTTTAATCTCTGAAGGGAAATGCTGCTCAAGTAGTGACTGTATCCTCTCAATGTCAGGACTATAACCACGTTTTAGTTTGTATGCTTGCATTATTACAACCTCGTTACCAACGGTTAATAAATATGAATTATACTTATGTCTTTTGATTTAAGTACTAACTGCTATACCAAAAAATAACCAATCGCAAATATATTATAATAAAAATACAATGATAGAAGGGATACTCATGGGAAAAAAGTTATCAATTGATGACCTCATAGCTGAAAAGGAAAAAAAAGAAACTGTGGATGAAGGTTTAAGTGACGAGATTGAAGATCTCTATGACTTAATAATTCCACCGGGGACACCATCTTATATCATATATGATATTGTTGAAGAATTCGAGTTAGAACCAGTTGACAGGTCAATCACAGTAAATATAATTGAAAGTAATGAAAGAGATGTTATAGCATTAAGAGGACCTCTTGATCGAGTTCAAGAAGCTGAAAAATATCTTTTCGAAGAGCTGAGAGCATGGGTCAATGAATAAGTTAGTTATAACAAATAAATTTCAATTATAAATCACATTTATTTTTTTAACAAATTAAGCAAACCTTTGAATATATCTAAAGTTAGAATTAATTTAAACATTTATTTATTTTTAAAATGGGACATGCATAATGATAAATCTTGACACTGCGTCTAAATCCAGATCTAATTGCATGATATGTAATAGCGAGATCAAATACGAGAACGAATCTGTAAATGCCAAATGTCATTATTGTGGGCATGAAGAAGATACTCGATTATATTGCAAGAATGGTCATTATGTATGTAATGAATGTCATTCAAAGGATTCAATAGATATTATCCATACCTATTGCCTTAATACTGCACAAGATAATCCATTTGAGATTGCTGAAACTATAATGCGGCACCAAAGAGTTCCAATGCATGGTCCTGAACACCATGCACTGGTTGCAGCTACACTTGTGACAGCATATCAAAACCGTGTTGGCATACAAAATAGCGAAAATATCATTGAAGCTATTAAACGCGGTAAAACTGTACCTGGTGGATATTGTGGATACTTTGGTGCATGTGGTGCATCTGTGGGAGCGGGAATTGCTTTAAGTATTTTAACTGAAGCTACTCCATTAACACCTGAACAAAGATCACATTCCATGTGGGTCACGGCAAAGACACTTAATGAAATCGCAGATGCTGGTGGAGCCCGTTGTTGTAAAAAGGCAATAAGATTGGCAATTGGAGAAGCGACCAAATACATATCAGAACTTTTCCAATTAGAATGGGACAATGATTCAACAGGATCATTTGGATGTGAGTATGATATATTGAATAAAGAATGCGATTCAAAATGTTTGTATAAAAAAATTAAATAACCATAAAATTCTTAATTATAACATATATAAATCTAATTTAATCAACAAGAATTAAAATCAAATGCAGGCGATATAATTATGACTGGTACTACTAAAGAAAAAGTACTCAACTCAATAGAAGCTAACAATGTAAAATTTATAAGACTACAGTTTACTGATATACAAGGTGTTGTCAAAGACGTTGAAATACCAGTAACTCAGATCAATAAAGCTTTAGATGTTGGTATATCTTTTGACGGATCTTCAATTGAAGGTTTTGTACGAATCGACGAATCTGACATGATATTAAAACCAGATCCTGACTCTTTCGCAATACTCCCATGGAGTGATAAGGACATTGTCGCAAGAATGGTATGTGACGTGTACATGCCAGATGGTCAACCTTTTAAGGGTGATCCGCGGTACGTTCTTAGAAAAATGATGGATAAAGCGAAAAAGATGGGATTCGAGTTCAATGTTGGGCCCGAACTTGAATTTTTCTTATTTGAAAAGGAGGAGGGACTGGCCACAACAAGACCTCACGACTTCGGGCGATATTTCGAATTTGCACCCGCAGACTTAACTGAGGATATTAGAAGAGAAATTGTATTAACATTAACAAGTTTAAATTTTGATATAGAAGCATCACATCACGAGGTGGCTTTTGGTCAACATGAAATTGATTTCAAGTACAGTGACGCATTGACTACCGCTGACAATGTAATGACTTTTAAATATGTTACTCGAACAATTTCAAAGATGAATGGATTACATGCAACTTTCATGCCAAAACCGATCTATGGTGAAAATGGTTCTGGGATGCATGTCAATTTATCTCTGGAAAAGAGTGACAAGAATGCGTTCTATGACCCTGATGACGATATGGAGATAAGTGACACTACACGATATTTCATTGGTGGGCTTATCAAGCACGTGAAAGCTATCACTGCTATCACAAATCCAATAGTTAACTCATATAAGAGACTAGTACCTGGCTACGAAGCACCCGTCTATATTGCATGGTCCGGGACTAACAGAAGTTCTTTGATCAGAATCCCGGCTGCAAGAGGTAATAGTACACGTGTTGAGCTCAGAAGTCCAGATCCTTCATGTAACCCATACTTAGCATTCGCAGCAATTTTAGCTGCTGGTCTTGAAGGAATTGAAAATAAAATCGATCCTGGAGAAATGGTTGATATCAATATATTTGACTTAAATGAAGCTGAACTTCGTAAACATTGTATTGATACTTTACCCGCCACACTACAGGAAGCTAGTGCATATCTTGCAGAAGATGATTTAATGAAAGAAGCTCTTGGAGAACATGTGGTCAATAATATACTCCGACTTGCAAAAGCTGAATGGGATCTATACAGTATGCAAGTACATGACTGGGAAGTTAAACGCTACTTAAATGCAATCTAAAAGAAAATATCATTAAAAAACCTAAGTTACTTTTAAAACGGAAGTAAAAGTGAGATATCAAGTAACTTATCTTTCTTTCTTTTTCAATGCCAATTTTTCAATTAGTTTCAGATCAATATTATCTTCAATAACCAATCTATTGTTCTTTACTGCACTATCTAGTACTTTCTTACCCTCTTCTGTACGAATAATAAGAGTAGTTGCATCTTCAGGACTGCCTATAGAACCTGCAGAGATATCAGAGTGTGTTGCTGTAAAGTCAGTGCACACATTACAACCTTGTCTAACACAGTCATCCAATTCATTAAGTGGAATATTTATACTGGTATTGTCTTCTAAGGTAACCTCTAGCTTGCCTTTAATATCAAACTTTTTGATGTTCATAGGTTCAACCGAATATTCCAGCTTCAATTTATTTTCAACCAATTTCCTGTAATCAAAGGTCTCAGTACAAAATAATCCAAGAGTTAATCTAATAGAACGCTTAAATGGTGCCAAAAGATCACTATCACTATTTCTAATCCTATCAATAGCTTCTATTACACAAGGTACTCCAACAATTGCTATTCTGCTATACTCTTTTTTAGTTACAGCTTCATCAAGAGCAGAAACCAAGGGAACCCACCAATTATATCGACTACCTGCTTTACTAATTAGAATATCTGAATCTGATATTACCGTTGAATATGGTTTCAGTGTCCACGGATCTTCAGCTACTGTCACTACAGAGTCAATTAATCCTGCCTCTAAGGCATTCACAAGTATAGAAGTAACAGCACCACCACTTTGTCTTCGTGGTACATCTAAACTTGCTCGCCCAGATACTATAGAAGAATATTCGCCTAAAATACCTTCATCTTCATCTTCAACTTCATGTTTGGATTCGAGTGAACTAACTCTAGGACAAACCTTATAGCATACTCCACAGCTTACATCATCATTAACCGACTTACAATAATTGTTATGTAATGGCGATACATTATCTGTCCCTGCTTCAAAATAAATAGAACGAGGTGGACATACCGCAACACATGCTCCACATCCAGAACAAATTCCTTTTGTCCAAACCTCATCTTCAAGTTGTTGGTACGTATTCTCATTCATACGAATCACTCCCATGTATATTTGCCAGCAAACGGTCTGCTACTAGCTGGTCCAAGCACGGTATAATTTTCATCTAGAAGTTTTGTTGCATCTAAATTGAAATAGTTACAATATTCTTTGATCCGTGATTGTACCTCATTTAACAAGCTCGTATCCATATCTAACCTTTTAACACCCAGTCCTAGGTACTTATCTTCAATTTCACCCCGGATCACAATTCTACCTCCATGTATTCCACTCCCTATACCTCTCCCATAAAAAGGTGCTTCTTGTCCAATACCAAGTAAAAGAATGAGACCACCTGCCATATACTCACCTAAGAAATCATCCGCAGATTTGCCAACTACAAGCGTTGGTTTCTTCTGATCATATTCTTTCATGTGTATTCCACCGCGGTATCCTATTCTATCACGTACATACATTTCACCACCCCTCATACTATGTGCAGAAGCGTCACCAGTACTACCATGAACAATGATTTTACCATAGTCCATCGTATTTCCTGGAGCATGTTCGCAATTACCATAAATATTGCAAATGGGACCGTTCATGAACATACCCAGATCACCTCCGGGTACTCCATATATGTCGATATTTATTTCTGCTCGAAGACCACTGGCTATAAAACGTTGACCTAAGACATTTTTTATAACAATATCAGTCGCTTTTTCTGCAACAGCTTTTCTTATGAGCTTATTCAGTTGAGTATAATGGATATCATTGGCATCAATTGCAATCTTATTATCAAGTTTCATTTCGATCATGCTCCAACTGGCTTTACCTGTAAGACGTTCAGCATACCTTCATCAAGCATATAGGCCCTTAACCGTTCCCTATTACCCCTAAGACTCTCTATACTGTTGATGCCAGCTGCACCCATTAATTCACTCAACTCATATGTCCATGCATTTATCAGGTTAGCTACCTGTTGTGCACCCGAATCAATATCCAATCTATCCACTAGATCTTCTCTTTGAGTAGCAATGCCCCATGGACACAACCCACGGTAACAATTACCGCAAACTCTACAACCCATCGCTATAAGAGCTGCAGTACCGATATAAACAGCATCAGCACCTAGTGCTATAGATTTAGCAATATCTGCACTGTTCCTAATACCTCCACTGGCAATAATTGAAATTTCGTTTCTGATACCTTGTTCATTTAGTTTTTTATCAACGCTCGCAATGGCTGCTTCTATTGGTATTCCCACATTATCACGGAATACTTTCGGTGCTGCACCGGTTCCTCCCCTAAATCCGTCAATAACAACTGCATCAGCTTTTGATCGAGCAATTCCTGCAGCTATTGCTGCCACGTTATGTACAGCAGCAACTTTTACAAACACGGGTTTTTTCCATTCAGTAGCCTCTTTTAAACCTCTAACCAATTGCGCTAAATCTTCTATACTATAAATATCATGATGAGGGGCTGGACTAATAGCATCACTGCCATATGGTATCATCCTAGTACAAGATATATCAGAACACACTTTCTCTCCAGGCAAATGACCACCAATACCTGGTTTTGCTCCTTGTCCAATCTTGATCTCAATTGCAGCACCACGTTCAAGATAATTTATGTCAACACCAAATCTACCAGATGCCACTTGAACAATAGTGTTATCCTGGTAGGGATAAATGCTTTCGTGAAGACCACCTTCTCCAGTACCCATAAAAGTGCCAACTTTGGCTACAGCTTGTGCAATGCTTCTTTGTGCATTCAAACTGATAGCACCATAGCTCATATGCCCTATCATAATAGGTGTCTGTAATTCCAAGTTAGGAGCTATCTCATTGAGTACCTTGATATCACCATCAACTGTTTCTTCAAACTCTAATCGTGAGGGTTTCTTACCTATATGTGTTTTCAATTCCATAGGTTCCCTTAAAGGATCAATACTTGGATTTGTGACCTGACATGCATCTAAGACCAGTCTATCAAATATTGAAGGAAAATCCTTTGCATTACCCATTCCTGCAAGAACAATTTTACCAGTACGAGATTGATTTATAATATCCTCTCGTGCCTCACTTGTCCAAAGAGGATGTGCCCTATAATCAACTGGACGATCCTTTAAACTAATAGCATCCCTTGGACACATAGAAATACATCGATGACATGCTGTACATTTACGAGAGTTTACAATGAGTTTACCTTCTTCGTTCCTAAATGCGCCATAAGAACAATTGTCCACACAGCGCATACAACGCATACATTGTTCCCTATCAATATCAACCTTATATCTTAAAGGTACACTACCCAAACTCATTTTACTACTCTCCCTATAACAGGTTCTCCGGCTTTTGGCATGTAAATTTCGCCAATATTTGGATCGACTCTTCGTATTGCAGCTTCTTCACTTGAGATGTATAACTTAGTACCATCATCCCCTACCACCAAGGGCCTAAGTTTGATCCTATCAGTAAACCCTACAATACCATCACTCTGTGCAACAACTATACCAAAAGGTCCATTCATAAGTGCAGGTCCATATATCAACCGTATTGCTCTATTCAGTTCACTCTTTGAAAGAGGCATTGAATCAATCTCGTCCCAGAATGGAGGTGCTAAAGCTTTTACAATAAGTTCTTCGGTAAGTTTGTGTCTTCTGCCTAGATAATCAAACAAATAAGCTACAACTTCAGTATCAGTATGCATTGTGCATTTATACCCATTACTTTCTACATATTGCCGATTAGTTCCATAGGATGTGATCTCTCCATTATGGACAACGCTCCAATTCAATAAGTTAAATGGGTGTGCACCACCCCACCAACCAGGTGTATTTGTTGGATACCTGTTATGAGCAAGCCAAATATATCCTCGATAATCCTCGATCCGGTAAAAATTGGCTACATCTTCAGGCCAGCCAGCAGCTTTAAAGACACCCATGTTCTTGCCTGATGAAAACACCAAAGCACCATCAATACCAGAATTAATATCCATCACTGTTTTAATGATTATATCCTCTTCAGGTGTCAAGCTACCAACCATCAAGTCCTTGTAAGGTTTGAAAAAGTACCTCCATGGTATATGTTGCCTTTTAAGTGAAGGTTGTTCATATGTTGGTATTTCTTCTTGATGTATGATAACTCCCCATTTACTTAACAGCTCATCAACTTTTGATTTATGATCAACTATGTTATCAAAGAAAATGTGAAGTGCATAACAATCAGGAAAATCGGGATATATCCCATAGGCTACATAACCTGCACCTTCTCCACTCCCACGTTCATCCATTGAACTTAGAGCAGCTTTTATGCTAGATCCATCCATTCTAGTCATATTACGGTCAATTACACTAAAAATTCCACACATCTCTATTTCACCACATTATTTTCGAAGAGCAGTGAAGGGCCATTATTTTAAACGGCTGTTCATTACATACTCTCATTGATTTATTAGCATCTAATAGATAAGTTAGACTCCAACTTTATTAAGAATATATCTTAACTATGATAAGTAATTATTATACTATCTTTAAATTAAAGTTTGAATGTAATAATTTATTAGATATCAGCCCATATATTTATAGGTATTCGGTATCTTATTACCTACTCAATATTATATAAAATTAACTATGTGGCTTTGATAAATAATATTAGAAGTTTATTAGAAATATTTTTGGTGAGCAAAGAAGAACAAGAAATAAATCAATAGGATACAAGAAATTTATTCATTGCTATATCAGTCGTTTTGCTTTTAATGGGTATTGCAAGGTATTTAAGTTTTGCATACTAGTGTACGACCTAAGCATAATTGATATTTTCAGTCAAAATGGTGACATAATAATGTCTAGTTTATCGATAACTAGACTTTATCGCCAAAAAATACAAGTTTGAAGGTAACAGTTATCTTATTATTTTCAAATGTTTACCATATTTTAGCATAATATCTAGTAAAATAGTTCAGTATTTTTGTGCCTTTAAAATGACTAAAATAGAGCCACCAATTATAACAAATGAAAATATCCAAATTGCATGTTCTCCAATATACTGGATAAGAATTGGCATTATTGCTGTCATCAAACCTAGTATTATTGTGAAATATCCAACCAGTTTTGCAAGTCCGTGTTTGTTTTTAACTTTATTTTCATTGTAACCAGATATCAGGCACATTTTTTTCTTAAATGCTATCAGATATCCAAGAATTATCAGCATTAAGCCTGAAAATAAGAAGATTAGTTGCTCTAACATTATTTTTCGCCTGCTTTTTATCAATTCATTAGAATATTTTGACATCTCTTTATTATTTGACTTAATTGATATAGCTATCTAAGAGAACTTTTAAATATATGGATTGAAGTGATTTTTGACTAGTAAGGTTCTATATATGGTCTAAAACTCATTTAATCAAATGGTAAGAATGAGCTATATAGTCAAAGTAGCATAATGTTTAACAAAGCTTATTCATATATAAAAATGAGTTATGTAAATTCATGTTATTTTCATGTTTAAAGGAATATACTATGAAAAATTCAACTGGAAATATGTCAGAATTACCTGATATCAGTATTCTAAAATGTATGCAATGTGGGATTTGTAGTGGTAGTTGTCCATCTGGTAGGTTCATGGAACTCAATATAAGGACCCTTATCAAAAAGAGTGCTTCTGGCCGCCCGGTCTTGGATGAAGATGAACTTTGGATGTGTACTACATGTTATTCTTGTCAAGAAAGATGTCCACGCCAGATCAAAATAGTTGATTGGTTGCTCAGTGTTCGTTCAAAAGCTGTACATGAAGGTAATATTAAACCAGAACATAAGCAGGTTATAAAGAATCTATTGGATACAGGACATGCAGTACCAATTAATCAAGAGAATATTGAAAAGCGAGAACGTTTGGGTCTTAGTAGTTTACCAAGTACTGTTGTAAAAGATGATGGTGCATTAAAAGACGTGAAAAACTTGCTTAAATCATGTGGGTTTGATACGATTATCAATGAGGATCAGATTTAGACAGAAATAGAGAAATTTGTATGAGAAAAATAGCTCTTTTTTTTGGATGTTTAATACCTAACAGGTACCCTGGCATTGAAATGGCCACTAACCTTTGTTTAGCAACTCTAGACATAGATTTTGCTGAGCTTGAAAGTGCGTCCTGTTGTCCCGCACCTGGCGTATTTCGCTCATTTGATGAAATGACATGGCTCACCATCGCTGCAAGAAATCTTGCATTAGCTGAAAAAATGGATAGAGACATATTAACTGTTTGTAATGGCTGTTTTGGATCATTAAATGAAGCAAGTTCCAGGTTAGATAATAGTAACAGAAAAAATAAAGAACTGAGATTACAAGTAAATAAGCACTTGGAAAAGATTGGACTTGAGTATAATGGTACTGTTAAAGTAAGGCATATTATTGAGTTTTTAAGCCAAGAGTTTGGTAGTGATAAAATAAGTGAACTTGTAACACATCCACTAAAGGTGAATGTAGCAGTTCATTATGGTTGTCATATGGTCAAGCCTACTGAAAAGATCAAAGGCGATAGTGCTGAAAATCCTGTATTCTTCGACTTGTTGGTAGAAGCAACAGGTGCAAACAGTATCAGTTATCCTGATAAGAATCAATGTTGTGGTGCAGGTGGTGGTGTTCGAGCTGGCTTACATGATAGGTCAATTCAAATGGTAGAACATAAATTAAAAATGATACGTTCAAAGGAAATAGATTGTATCGTAGATGCATGTCCATTCTGTCACATGCAGTTTGATAGCGGGCAATATGAGATAAATAATACACAAAATCAGAATTACAAGATACCTGTATTGCATTACACCCAATTATTAGCATTGTCTTTAGGGTATGGTCCAGAAGATGTTGGAATTGACCAAAATGTCATAAAAAACAATGAATTAGAATAAGTGGAACAAACATAACAATAACTCCAAAAAGTATTCTATGGATAATTTAGATACAATGATTGGTTTGATAACGTGACTAATAATAGCCGTTTTATTTACCAGATCAAGGTTGGCGTGACGTGAATAAATACCAAAAGTTTAAGATATTTGATTGCATTTCACATAATTAAATTGGGCGTGTGGCCTAGTCAGGATATGGCGGCAGCCTCCTAAGCTGTAAATCAGGGGTTCAAATCCCTTCACGCCCGCCACTAAAATTTATTTTTTAATTAATGGAGATTTGAGTGTTTGATCAGGAAAGCCAAAGTCAATGATGTAAAACAAATGAAAAGGATCATTGATACTTATGCAAAACAAGAGTTGATGTTACCACGTTCCTTAAGTGAACTATATGAATCAATTCGAGATTTCTACGTCTTTGAAGAAAATGGAGAAATTCTTGGTTGTTGTGCGTTACATTTTGTATGGGAAGACTTAGCAGAAATCTTATCCTTAGCAGTTATTTCAGAGCACAATAAACGAAAGATAGGGAGTAGTTTATTAAAAGCCTGTATTGAAGACGGATATTCTCTTGGTGCTAAACGCGTATTTACTTTATCCTATGTACCTGAATTCTTCGAAAAGTATGGGTTCAGCAGAGTGGATAAATCAAGTTTGCCTCATAAGGTATGGAGCGGTTGTATTAAGTGTCCAAAGTTTCCAGAATGTGAAGAAATTGCACTTATAAGAATACTTGATAATGAAACTAATTGATCGATCAAGCAAAATACACAACTCAATGTATTTATTCCAAATACTTTTCAGGTGATTCTAAGAAATCTATTGCGATAGAATAGAGGATATTTGTTCCCTTAATCAAAATATCTTCATCTATATCGAATTTATTTGAATGATTAGACTCACAAATATCTTTCTGTTCGTTTCCGGATCCTAAAAGTAAAAAAGTGCCTGGTATTTTCTCTAAATAAAAAGCAAAATCTTCAGACCCAAAGAATTTATCATATTTAGATGAAATATTATCAAATTTCATTTCCAATAGATCGAGTACTGCAGCGGTATATTGTGAATTGTTTGAAAGTATCGGATATGATTCATTCATCTCAAGTTCATAATGGGCTCTTTGAGTTGAGGTTATGTCACTATATGCCTGTATGATCTCATCTAGTGTTTTCTTAAAAATATGTTTTATCTGCTTATTGTGTTCTATTGAAAATGATCTGATACTACCATCAATATAAGCTTCATCGGGAATCCTGTTGAACTGTTCACCACTATGGAAATTACCGAACCCAATGGCATAATCTGAACTGTTGATATACAGTTCGATTTCTTTATGAATACGATCAATAAACTCTGCACCTAATAATATTGGATTTATATTAGACACTTTGTCAGAATGATGGCCACCCTTACCAAACAACCTTAATCTGAACATACAAGAACTTGCCATAAGTGTCCCATTTTTAACTATAACTGTTCCTGATTCGATATTAGAAAAAACATGTAGACCAATAATAGAATCTACATTTTCAAGAACTCCTGATTGTATAATTTGTTTTGCTCCACCTGGAGGTAGTTCTTCAGCTGGTTGAAATATTAGTTTTACAGTACCATTAAAATTATCTCTACTTTTATTTAGTAGTTTACCTACTCCTAGTACCATAGATATATGAGCATCATGACCACATGCATGCATTAGACCAGGATGTTTAGAAATATAATTCACGTTCCTATCCGTTAATATTTCTGTTACTTCAAGTGCGTCCATATCTGCTCTAATAGCAATACAATTGCCTTCACTTTGACCTTTAATTTCACCAACAATACCAGTACCTGCCACTTTTTTATGTGGGATACCGATACTGTCAAGGATATCAATTATCAGTGCTTGTGTTTTGAATTCGTTAAAGCTCTTTTCAGGAATTTGATGAAATTCTCTTCTGGTTTTTATGAGCCATTGTTCTAATGATTCCATGGAATTGGACCTACCCAAATTAATAATACTTATCTATTCATATTAAGCTAATGTTGATACTAATTAACTTTTAATAACGAGTTGAGAATTAATGAATCGGGTTAGAATAAGAGATTTTATTATAACTAAAAATGATTGGTTTTTTGCAGTTGCAGATTATTTTCATCCACCTGGAAAATTTAGATCGGTCTTAAGATATGTCCCCGATCGTGAAGGTGAGAGAATACTCGGTAGTAAAAGGTATAAGAAATATGATTTTGATGATGCTTTTGAGTTCATGAGAGATAATAAGCCTGAATGGGTGGAAGATGTACATTTAGTCCCTGAAGAAGAAGTCAAGAAAATATTAACTCCTTCTGAAGTTATCAATCAACTTACAATATCAGATCACAGGATTAGATACATTGTCAAGACCTTAAAATCAGCTGGAATACCAACCAATTCCATGGGAGTTACAGGTTCAATGCTGTTAGGACTTAACAACCCTGCCTCGGACATTGATTTTGTAGTATATGGCAATCATTGGTTTAAAGCACGTGAACAGATTGAAAAAGAAAAAAGTGAAAGTTCCGTGATCACAGATATTGATGATGAGATGTGGGAATTTATCTATAATAAAAGAAAACCTGAATTATCATATGAAGAATTCTTAGCCCATGAGCTTAGAAAAGGTAATAGAGGATTAATAGAAAACACTTATTTCGATCTCCTATTCGTACGTGACTGGAATCAAATAGTCGAGCCTATCTCAAGAGGTGAAGATATAGGTTATATGGAGATTGAGGCTATAGTAACAAATTCTGATCTAGCTTTCGATAGTCCTTCAATATATAAGATCGAGCATAGTGATATCGATCATATCTTATCATACACTCACACATATTCAGGGCAGGTTATGGAGGGAGAAATAGTCCAAGCAAGGGGTATGGTTGAGTCTGTCGGAGATATTAAACGACTTGTTGTTGGAACTAGTAGAGAACCAAAAGGTGAATGGATTCGTTCATCAACACTTATGCAAAAAAGAAATTAACCGCCACCTGTTGCCTGAGATGATAACTCTGAGCCAAACGATTCCATATCTTCTTCTGCGTATTTGTATTCCTTTTCGTATTCTTCTTTTTTAGGCACACGTTTCTTGATAAATTCTTCTGATGATAATTCTATATAATCTGTGAGATAGTAAAGGTCTGTTGTATCAATTAAAATCCATGTACCATCCTCATCCGACCTGATATCTTCAACATATCCTACAGTACCCGTGTTTATATACTTGACAACTGACCCTTTCTCAATAGATTGTCCATTGGCATCAAGTGCATCACTTTTTTCATTATCTTCCAAGTTTTTGACCTCATAAAATATATTGAATTCGATTATATATCAAAGTTACACCGTTTAAATGTGAAATCTTTTATGTTATTTATTTCAATGCCACCTTTAACTCCTTTAATTTCACCGCCCATGAATTCTTTTTTTGAGCATAGGATGTTTTGTTCCGGATGAGTTCCTGGCACGATATCACATGATAATATTACATTTGTACCTGCAGAAACTGCAATTTTAAGTCGTTTAGAAGCAGGATGGTCTTTAGGTAATACTATCAAAGGTGATTTCAGTTCCCTAATACTAAACAAGATACACTTAAGACCTTTTTCTGCAATTTCTCCTATACTAAACGAAGAACCAACAATGATATCCTCTGAATCTAAACCCAAAACAAGCTCTTCATCGTTAGTCTCTAAAAAGTATTGTGGGTCAGAACCTGCTTTTACAACAGCAATGGTCCCTTCATTCCCCTTTAAGTAAATAATCTCATTTTCATGTAATGGTGTTATATTAGACATTTAATTGAAAAAAAATATTAGGTGCAATTTTATTTTTGTTCATTTACATCTTTGGACTGGCACCCAGGACATGAAACATTTCTCCCCATGCCTTTAAACTTATTCCCACATTTATTGCACATATATTTCTTTGTAGGTATATCATCATCTATATCTACACCGTAAGATTCGCCAACACTGCACATATATATCACCATGTAAACCTTAGTTTTCCTAGTATTTAGGTATTTATACTAAAAAAATATACTTAGTTTATTTACATCTCACTGATCTCTATACGCAAATCACCCAAGCTCGCCGCACGTTCTGCAAAAGCATTATGACGATGAATGCTCTCTTCATTTATTTGTTTAATCACTACAAAAGAATCATCGGGCAGATCTGGGAACTCATTGACAATGTTTCTTGCCATTGCACGGACACAGTCTTCCACAAATTTTGGGTTCAAATGCGCATTTTCGACAACTACAGCTTCATCACTTCTTTTTAAGAGTTCAACGATGCTTGAGCTCATTGATTTTTCAATGATGTTTATGATAGTTTCAAGGGAAACTGTATATTCTCCTTTGGTCTCAATTGAAACAATGCCTCTACCCCTTTGATTATGTGTAGCCATTGGAACCTTATGCAAAAACTTGGCTATCTTTTTATTCTCAACGCCTAGAGCTTCAAGTTCTTTTTTAGCAGTATCTCTCATGATCTCCTGGGCACAGGGACATGCAGTCATCCCAATAACTTCTGCACCTACCAGGTTTCGAACATCGATTTCATCCCCTTCTGTTCTATAAGCAGTTGATTCTGCGAAGATATCTACCACTTCTTGACATTCCATCTTAGTCTCAGGTGACTCACGTTTGACGACATATTCACTCCTCATAATGACTTCAGATTGACTTGCATATTCATGTCTTGATAAAAGATTAATAGCTACATCGCTACAAAGCTGTTCAATCTCATATACAGGAGCATTTAAAGCATTTTCCAGTACTTCATCAATAGCCTCAAAGTTACGAGAAAGATTGGCTCCTTTCAAACTCGAAGGTAAATTTACAAAAATATCGAATGTACTTATCAAAACAACTGGCCGTTTACCTTTACGTTTAATCTCGACTAGTTTTTTGACATCAGTTACTCCGACCCTTGAAAGATTTACAGGTATCTGTGGTTTATTTGCTTGAACATCAGGAAGCATTACAGTTGGAAGTTCCATAAAAATAACCTCGTTGGTTCATATTTTTGAATATGAAAAAGTTTAGTACATAGTATATCAATTACACATTAAACGTTTCCACTACATTAAAATCTTGATTGTTTAATAAGTTGCGGCTAAGTCTAAAATTACTAGATATTAATTACATGTAAATGTTGTGTTTTCAAGTAGTTTTTCCCTTCTACATAATAAATATATATTGTAAGTTACCAGTAATCACAAACAATCGGCCACTTTAAAAGAAAAGCTATTTATACTTAATCAACAGAAATACTATCAGTTGCCATATATGGTTACTAGGTGATATCATGGCTGAAACAAGAAATTTTGTATTAAGAGATGGAAAGGGAGAAGAACATGGTGTTTTCACTGGAAAACAACCACGGCAGGCTGCTCTAAAAGTGGCTAACCGAGGCAGTGGAACTAAAAAGAAGCCTGAGACAATCCGGTTAAGAGAAAGGGGTACTAAGAAAGTACACGTATTCAAAGGATGGAAATCCAAAGTAGATGCACCTAAGAACAAACCTAACTGGATGCCAGATAAGATCAATAAACCTTTTGTTCAAAAGGTTAAGATTGAAAAACTTGAATGATTATTTAGGTCATTTTGCCCATTAAAACAAAATGGGTACTTTTTTTACCTATTATTATTTATTTACCACTAATGAATCTATTTCATCTAAGAAAACGCTTTTTAGTAGTGATTCTTATTAAAGTTGAGTAATTAAAGCTAAAGTATTAATTATGGAAATTGTATTATCATGAACCTTACACGAGAAAATGTACTTATTGAGGCTTTACCCTATATCAGGAAATTCTATGAATCAATAATGGTCATCAAAATAGGTGGCCATGCAATGATAGATCCTAAAATAATGGATGATATCATACAGGACATAGTATTATTGAGATATGTGGGTATCAAACCCGTGATTGTCCATGGTGGTGGACCTGAGATCACTGCTAAAATGGAGCGGATGGGGAAAAAACCTGAGTTCATTGCCGGTCTTAGAGTGACTGATGATGAAACTATGGAAATCGCAAGTATGGTACTTGTAGGAAATATTAGTACTAATATTGTTTCCCTTATAGGACTTCATGGCGGTAAAGGAATAGGTCTCTCTGGTAAAGATGGACGCACGATAATAGCTCGAAAGAAAAAGAATCAGAAGATTATGATAGAGGATATTGAGCATGAAGTGGATCTTGGGTGGGTTGGAGAAACTGAGATAATCAATACAGAGTTATTAGATATAGTTACAGAGAACGGTTACATTCCAGTGATATCTCCAATCGCAATGGACATGAAAGGAAATACACTTAACATAAATGCAGATACAGCTGCAGGTGATATAGCGGCTGCAATTAATGCGAAAAAGCTTATTTTAATGACTGATGTACCAGGAATACTGGAGAAACATGACGATAAGTCAACACGTATATCTCAAGTTGCGATCCAAGACGTTGATAAATTGATTGATGATAAGATTATTAGTGGTGGGATGATACCTAAAATTCGAAGTGCTACAATTGCTGCAGAAAGTGGTGTTGAGGGAATTCACATCATCGATGGAAGTGTCTCACATTCTATACTCCTTGAACTATTCACTGATAAAGGAATTGGGACAATGATCTATAAGAAATGAGGTGTCACCCTCCAGATCACTTCTTTTGTTATGTTAAACTTAAACTGTTATGGGTGAACCATAGGTTAGATCATCAAGTTGTTTTACAAGTTCCCACGTAAGTTTGCAGTCACATGATAAGTTTTCGAGTACTCTTAGGTCTTGAGTTTGTGAAAATGTCCTTATTGCATTAGCAACGGTTTTACTACACTCTTTACAATTATGTGGTCCTCTTTCAGATCCTGCTCCAACTGGGTCAGACATAACTAATATATCAGGATGTTCGGATTTGATCGCTTTTATAGCTTCAACAATACTCCATAGCCATGGAGGACGATACTCTTTATTTTCCCAGAGGCGTTCCACAAGTGTCCCTTTTTGAACATTACATAGGTTGATAGATATTGTTTCACTGTAAGGTACAATATCATTAGCTGACTTGACAATATCATTTATTGCCTGTCCCTCTGAAATGAAAGGTGGTTTCAGAAGTAGATACGTCTTTGTAGTAACACCTTTTTTCTTTGCTATTTCAGAAGCTTGGATGAAGTCATTGAAAGTATATCCTTTATTTATCGATTCCAACCTGATCTTATCTGAACTGGTTTCAAGGCCTATCGCAATTTCAAATGGTTTATTCCCAACATATCCCAACGATTCTTCTAGTGCACTATTGGTTACAAATTCGGGTCGTGTTTCCACTATGATCTTTTTAATTCGTTGATCTGCCCCAAGAGTTGTAAGTATACCTTTTCTAGAGACTAAACTGATCTCGTTTGGGTCTAGAAAACTGCCTGACGTGAATATCTTTATAATAACATCTTCATTTTCATCGAGTTTTTCTAATGATTTATTGAGCTGGTTCATTAGGTTAGAATCATCTGGACTCTCAGCTGCACTATCATAGACGTAGCCACACATAGTACAACCGCCTGCTTTACCCCAATAGCAACCATCTGTCTTGAAAATGATTGTTAATGTTGATACAATATCTCCATTGAACAGGTCCTTGCCTTTCCATGAAGCTGTCGGTATATCGTTAGAACTAGGCTTAATTCTTTGACGGTTTCTTATATCAAGTACCATTTCATTAATGCTTTTGTTATTGTTATTATTGGTCATTATTCAAACTCTATTGTTGCTGGGGGTTTGGGTGAGAGGTCATACACAACTCTAACAACTGAAGGTATAGAACCTGATATCCGGGACTCTATCTTTTTAAGTACTTTCCACGGGAGCTCAATTGATTCTGCGGTCATACCATCTCTTGAGCTGACAGCCCTAACTGCTATAATCCAACCATGTACCCTTTGATCTCCTTTTACACCTGTTCCTTTCCCCAAAACAGCGGCATAGGTTTGCCAAGGGTCAAATGCTTCAATCAGTTCTTCTTCAACAATAGCATTGGCTTCCCTAACAACATCAAGTTTTTCACGAGTTACTTTACCTACAACACGAACTGCCAGTCCAGGTCCTGGGAATGGCATTCTATCACATATTTCTTCAGGTAGGTCTAAGGCTCTAGCAACTTCACGTACCTCATCTTTATATAATTGGTCAATGGGTTCGACAATAGATTTAAAATCAATTCGTTCTGGTAAACCCCCAACATTATGATGAGATTTAATACCACCCTCGGATTCTATTTTATCTGGGTATATTGTCCCTTGTATTAGTGTATCCACACCTAGTTCTTTTGCTTCTTTCTCAAAAACACGGATGAAGTTCTCACCTACAGATTTTCTTTTAAGTTCGGGGTCATCTATTCCTTCAAGTGAAGAAATAAATTGTTCTTTTGCATCGATTATTTGTAGGTTCATATCTTTAAACGTGGCTCGTATACGATCAGTTTCTCCTTTACGCATTAACCCTGTATCTATGTAGATAGGAATAAGGTTAGATCCAATTGCTTTATGTGCCAATACTGCGCATACAGAACTGTCAACTCCACCCGATAATGCTATGATAGCTTTTCCTTTACACTCTTTTTTTATGTTATCAATAGCTTTTGGAATAAATGTATCAACTTTAACCATAGTCTAAACTCCAGATACCAAATATAATATTCAGATATATTTTCTGATACATAAGTCATACTATAAATGAAAAAAATAGGCTTACTTTACAAAACACGTAAAACGATATTTTAGGGGAAGTTCTGACAGTAAAGTAAAGTAAAGTAAAATAAAATAAAATTTAAAGGATAAAATTACTCACAGGTATCTAATAATCCTTTCTTTTTATTGCCACGTTCGTCCCCTACTTTAATAGGATTTATTTTAGCCTTAGTTACCTTTTTTTTAGGGCCTTGGCCTGATTGCGTGTCATCATGTTGTTTTTCATCAGTCAACGTGATTACCTCCAATTCTATATAGAATCTAATAAGTTAAAAAATTGTTCATACAAGGTAATTAAGGGTCAAATGAAAAATTATATCACCAAGAAGTACAGCTGAAATGAAACCAGCAGTAATTGGAATCATGAATGGTAGACCTGGTGTGACCCAGACTCGTTTGCCAATCAATCCATTTTTTGAGTAAGTTTCAAGTTTTCTTATATTCTCATGATTAATCTCTGTTCCTGAACGACTGAAGCTAGTTTTTATAGTCCCATCATCCATCTTATCATATTTTTCTATAAGTTTCAAATGCCTATCCCTTAATTCTGATATTGGATGCATGTATCCTATAAAAAGATAAAATGGTCTTCTAAGTACCTCACTAAATGGCACTTTTATTAAATTATAGATGAAAAGACCAAGAGGCACAACAATTGTTAATATGATCGAATTAGTGAAAACACTAAACGCAAATAAATCAATAAATGGTGGACCATAGATAGGTATGGTCTGTCCAAGGAGATCTATTATAGGGTATGAGGGAATAATTAGTGCTATTACCATAAAGGCCTTAGCGTCAGCACCCCCAAAAGCATTCAAGTAAAAAAGAATGTATACAAAGACAAAGATGAATCCAAAAGATATCATTAAATGTATAATATGTGATAAGCCATAGACAATGATCTCATACAGTATAAAGGGTGAGCCTGCTACAATCATTAATTTCCATACATCATTGGAAACTCTTCTAGTTTTAATGTCAGAATAACTCGCATATAACAGGAAAGGAAGACATATCAATATCTTGAACAATTCAATCATCTATACTTCTCCCATTTTTCTAATTCTAATACCTGAGATAATGTATTTCCCTTACTGATCTCATCATAGATTCTCTTTTCAGTTTTTTCAACCTCTTTTGCACGTCTGGCAACCTCGTATGCTATTTCTTTTGGGATAACAACAACACCATTATCGTCACCTACAATATAATCACCATGCTTCACATTTTGATGCCCACATACTATCTCAACATTTATTTCACCAAAACCTTTAGGGTCACCTGCATTTGGTACACAGTTCTTGGCAAATATGGGGAGGTTCATTTTAACTATTTCATCAATATCTCTTACTGCACCATCTATTACTACACCACTGATTTCTTTATTGATACAGCTCAGTGTAGCAAGCCCACCCCAGCATGCAATATCACTACTCCCATTATATATTACAAGGACATTACCTTTTTTTGCTGTATCTATCGCCTCGACAGTTTTAGCCCAATCACCTTCCATAGTCTTAACAGTAACTGCAGTACCCACCATTTTCACACCTTTTAACATCGGGTTCAGTCCAACCATTGCACCTTTTCTATGCATTGCATCCGAAATGTTTGGAGTGGATACTTCAGTGAAAATCTCAATAATCTCCTTTTCTAAAGATGGTCTTTTTAACTCACTATCAAGAATTGGTGAATCAATACTGGCTCTTACAAGTGAAGCCGAACGAGTAACATTATCTGAGCGAATTATATTTCCGCCAACAATAATAACAGATGCTCCAGAGTTCACAGCACTTGATGCACTACGATGATCTAGACCTCCTGCTACAGCTATAGGTATGTCTACCTCTTTACAGATTTGTTTTAGTGTATTTATGGGATCAACACCGACCATCTGCTGGTCAATACCTGTGTGGACATTGATATAATCAACATCTAATTCAGCTAATTCTATAGATCTTTGAACTGGGTCAGGAACTGATATAAGATCTATCATGATCTTAACACCATATTGATGTGCGGTCCTTATAGATTCGATTATTGTAGAATCGTCAGCTGTCCCTAATAGCATTACAACACCAGCACCCGCTTTAGCTGCCATTTCTACCTCAAGAGAACCAGTATCCACGGTTTTCATATCAGCAACAATAGTGCGGTTTGGAAATTCTCTCTTCAAAGCCCTTACAGCATTCATACCTTCACTTTTTATTAAAGGAGTACCAACCTCAATCCAATCTGCACCTCCTTCTACAGCCTCTTTTGCTATTTTGAGTGCTCTGTCCAATTCAATGAGGTCCAGTGCAACTTGAAGAACTATTTTATTAATTTGATCACCTTCATCTATCTACCATTAATGAACTTATTATTAGAATTATAATTATAAATGCATCAAACACTAATCATCAAAACCGTTAATACATTGCATTATCGATTTATTGTTGTATCAATTTATCGTAACAATTATATCTTATGTAAATCCTTCTTTGATTAAATGAACTTTACTAATATGGACATCATATCTATGAAAGATTTTTCCAGAGATATGATCGATCATATACTAAATGTTGCTGAAGAATTAGAACCTGTAGCTAGAGGTGAGAAGAGGTCTAATATTTTCAGTAATGTTTTACTATCGCTCCTTTTTTTTGAACCAAGTACAAGAACACGCATGTCGTTTGAGTCTGCTATTATTCGGGGAGGAGGAAATGTACTCAATCTCGGTTCATTAGAAGCTAGTTCGATCTCCAAAGGTGAAACCTTGGCAGATACTATACGTGTCGTTGAAGGTTATGCTGATGCTATTGTATTAAGACATCCTAAAGAAGGTGCTGCACGTATGGCAGCTGAATATTCATCAGTGCCCATAATAAATGCAGGTGATGGTGCAGGTCAGCATCCAACCCAAACACTTCTTGACCTATACACGATAAAGAGAGAAAGTGTGTTAGATGGTGTGAAAATAGCTATTGCTGGAGACTTGAAATACGGCCGTACTGCACATTCATTATGTTATGCTTTATCTCTTTACGGTGCAGAAATAAATTTAGTCTCGCCGGATTCATTACAAATGCCTGAAGAGATTGTAAATGATCTAAGAGGTCAGAATATTAATGTGTACCAGACATCTGTTATGGAAGAAGTGATCGAAGATATTGATGTACTATATGCAACACGTATACAGAAAGAGAGATTTCCTGATGTCACTGAATATGAAAAAGTTGCTGCATCATTAAAAATCACGCCCGGTCTGTTAGATAAAGCTAAAATAGATCTTAAAGTAATGCATCCATTACCCAGAGTCAACGAAATAGATGCATCGATAGACAATACCAACCATGCTTGTTACTTTAAACAATCTTTTTATGGAGTTCCTGTTAGAATGGCACTATTATCTCTTGTAATGGGGAGATTAAAATGATCAATACTACTAAAAAAAATGGAATCAGAGTTCAGCCCATTAAGAACGGAACTGTCATTGATCACATTCAAGCGGGTCAGGCCTTAAACGTGTTAAAGATACTTGACATTCCGGGAACATCACAGGGTACTGTAAGTATACTCATTAATGCCCCTGGGAAAGGTGTTAGAAAAGATGTAGTGAAGATTGAAGGTAGAGAATTGGAAAGTAAAGAAGTTGATAAAATATCTTTAATAGCGCCTAATGCCACAATAAACATAATACGTGATTTTGATGTAGTACAAAAACAGCGTGTCAAGATACCAAAGTTTATTGAAGAGTTTGTACGTTGCATTAATCCAAATTGTATATCAAATAGCAGAGAACCTATTATTTCCAAATTCTATGTAACCAATAACATGCCCGGTAACATATATCTAAGATGCAAATATTGCGAGAAAACCATTGATGAGAATATTGCAGATTACCTGCACTAAAGAAACAGTTCTTTTAACAAAAAAAGAAATTATAAACAGTAGCTAATTAACATGTTATATGTATGGATTGCTACTATTTCATTTTCTAAAACTCAAAAACCAAGCATATCGTTCATATCATAAATCCCTGGTTCTTTAGAATGAATCCATTCTGCAGCTTTAATGGCACCACTAACAAATGCCTGTCTTGAATGTGCCTGATGTTTAATTTCAATCCTTTCACCAGTTCCAGCAAATAGTGCTGTATGATCACCTACTATGTCACCACCACGGATCGCATGAATACCTATCTCATTACCTCGTGGTGCATACCCTTCTCTTCCATAAACAAATTCTTTTTCTTTGATAACCTTATTTATTGCTTCAGCAGCGCCCTTGGCAGTTCCACTTGGTGCATCCTTTTTCTGGTTATGGTGAGCTTCAAATATCTCAATATCATAGTCATGGAGGTATTGTGCAGCTTCTTGTAAGAGTTTAAAGAATACATTCACACCTACAGCATAATTTGGTGATATGATCGCAGCCACATTATTTTCTCGAATTGCGGAATCAATTATTGTTCTTTGTTCATCAGAGAAACCTGTAGTGCCAATAACCATCTTCACTCCACTCTTTGCAGCAATTGGAGCATTCTCAACAGTTGCATTAGCAATAGTAAAATCTATCAGGACTTGTGTCCCTGAATCGTTCAATACGTTCTCCATATCCTCAGCAGAAGATATTGGTACATCTAATTTTTTGCCTGTAGCAATTTCACCTGCATCCATACCAATATTAGAAATATCGAACGCTGAGGTGAGTTCTAATTTATCAGAATCGATTATGTTGGAGATGAGCATACCGCCCATTCTTCCAGAAGCACCTGTTACACCTACTTTTATCATAATAACACTCCTAGATTATCAAGTGTTTCTTTAAGTATCTGAGAATTTGATTGAGATAATGCAGACAAAGGTAATCTAAGAGGACCACCGTTCAGTCCTATCATGTCCATTGCTTGTTTTACAGGGATTGGATTGGTTTCCAAGAACAGTGCATCCATTAAAGGCAAAAGCTCGTAATGAACTTGCCGTGCAGATAACATATCATTATCCATTATATACTCATACATTCTCATCATGTGAGAGGGTGCCACATTTGCAGCTACTGAAATCACACCATTTGCCCCTGAAGCTAACATTGGGTATGTCAGTGGATCTTCACCCGATAATACTAAGAAATCGTCGTTTTTGGTCTGCTCAATAAGATTATATATCTTATCAAAGTCACCACACGCTTCTTTAATAGCCACTATATTATCGATCTGTGCAAGTTCTACAATGACCTCAAGTGGTATATCCTGTCCAGTCCTGGATGGAACATTGTACAGAACTAATGAAAAATCAACGGCTTCAGCTATTTTAGTGAAATGTTTGATCAAACCATCGTTGTTTGGTCTGTTATAATAAGGAGATATTAATAATGCTCCATCGGCACCAGCATCTTCTGCGTATACTGTTAGTTCAACTGCCTCTGAGGTATTGTTAGATCCCGTACCTGCAAGTATAGGGACTGATGAACACTCTACTGTCTTAGAAATTAGTTCTTTGTGTTCAGATGTAGATAATGTAGCTGATTCGCCAGTTGTTCCACAAGTAACTACACCGGTAACTCCACCTTCTTCTACATACTGGATATTTTCAACATATCCTGAATAATTAATAGAACCATCAGCATTAAAAGGAGTGACTAGAGCTGGCATTACGCCTTTAAACATAATTATCCCTTTCTGAAATAAAATTATTGACTTCTAGCTACTTTTCTAGTTACATAGCCAGCTACTTTATTTCTGATATTCTTACTTTCAATTGAAGTATATTTCGTTACAAGATGTTTATTCTCATCAAAATCATTAGTGAACACATCACCATGTTTTTCTATCAAAAGACGTGAAATATTCTTAATACTTGATTGTCTTATATTTCCCATATATAGTTATCTCCATACTGTTTTTAGTTGAATATTCTAATAATTTATAGTTAACATTATAGTATAAGTAATATCGCTTAATAAGAAACTTTGCATTTATAACTTTTGGATAAATGTTCTCATTCAGAATTATCTTCGGGATAATAATCGGTTTTCCCCAAGAATCTTTCCATTGTTTTGGCTTCATTGAAAACCTTTTCACGAAATCCTTTTTTGTTGAAATATATCCCGATAAAAACTATTAATAACCCAATGTTTGGATTGATCAAGGATACGATCGCACCCAATAATACTACAAAAGATGCGCCAATACCTTTCATTGCACCTTTACGATACGATTCAAGTTTTGTTCTTTTATATATCCGAATATCCCTTAAAGTTAAAAATATCACTACAATATAAGCAGCTACTGAAATATATATGTGCATCATACAATCGATACCTATTAATTTACAGTACTTTATAGTTTATCCTAAATATTTGGCAATCAACTACAATCACAATCACAATCACAATAAGAATAAAAACTAAATTAATATATGAACAAAAATTAAATGGTTAGTTAGAATACCAATGATACATTCATGGAACAATGTAATTTTTCATATTGATATGGATAGTTTTTTTGCATCTGTTGAAAGTAGTAAACGGCCTGAACTTAAAGGATTGCCTTTAGTGATAGGTTCAGACCCAAAAAGTGGGAGTGGTAGAGGAGTAGTTAGCACTTGTTCTTACGAAGCAAGAAGGTTTGGAATCCATTCAGCAATGCCAATATCAAAAGCTTACAGATTATGTCCAGATGCTGTATTTCTACCAGTTAATTCTAAACTTTACAAAGAAGTATCTGATAGAATAATGAGAATACTTCGATCCTATGCTGACAGGTTTGAGCAAGTTAGTATAGATGAAGCATACCTTGATATGAGTTCAAAGGTCTGCGACCATACAACTGCAACTAAGTTCGCAACACAAATTAAAAATAAAGTGGTTGAAACTGAAGGAATAACATGTTCGGTAGGTGTTGCGCCAGGTAAAACAGTAGCCAAAATAGCATCTGATCACGATAAACCAAATGGTCTTACAATAGTTCAACCAACTGAAGTAAAGCAATTTTTAGCTCCATTACCAGTCGCTAAAATACCAGGTATTGGCAAGAAAACTGAACAAATCCTAAAACAAATGCAGATCAAAGATATTGGGGAACTCGCAGATGCTGACATACAAATACTCATGAACAAGTTTGGTAAACATGCAATTTCTATGAAAAGCATTGCAAATGGTATAGATGTTAGGGAACTCAAGGATAAAACAGAAGTTAAATCAATAAGTAAAGAAGATACTTTTGATTTTGATACAAATGATGTAGATAAGATAGACTCGGTATTGATGTCACTCTGTGAAGATGTTCATCGCACAATGCTAAGAAAGCAGTTCCTTTTCAGGACAGTTACAATCAAAGTCAGGTTCAAAGATTTTACTACCTATACCCGTGCATCCACATTACCATTCACTACAAACGATTTAGAGACAATTAAAAAATGTTCTAGAGACCTTATGCAAGAATTCATTGATAAGGATGAGTTCCGGCTTATTGGTGTTGGTATAACTAAGCTTGAAAAAATCGATAGAAAACAAACGCTAATAACTGATTTCATTTAAAGGGTCGATATTTCAGCATAACCTAACCCATATAGGATCAATATAATTATGGGTTGATGAACAAGATATATTAGAAGAGAATGCCTACCCAAAAACGTCATTCTTCTAATCAGATAGTTTTTTCCTAGTTCAGGTATACAATATTTACGAATACCATTTTCATATAATATATTGCCCACAAATATTCCCAATAATACAACACCAAACCATGGAAGTAATGGATAATAATCAAAAGTATATAGGCCATGTGGTGCAATTCCTAGCCATAATAAATAAGGGGATTCTATTGTGATCTGACTAATATAGCTACCCAGTAGTATACATAATATACCAAAGAGGATATTGTAGTATGTAAACCTTAAAAAGGGATAGGAGATAATAACTGCGAGTCCAATAAAATGAAGAATCCCAAAATAAATAGTTCCCTGAGTTAACAGCAGATGGGTTATAACTGTGATAATTATACCATAACCTAATATCTTAAAGCCTCGTTTAATGTTCTTCATCCCGATTTGACTTCCAGATAAACCTTTTTTTAAAGATTTAGAGTAACTTAATGTTAATGAGATACCTACAAGAAATATAAATATCAGAGCTGTGAGTCTCCCAAAATAAAACCATAGACCTTCTCTTAGCTCAAATGTAAATACCCCAAAAAAGTTCAAATCGTAAATAAGATGAAACAATATCATCATTAATATTGCAGTTCCTCTTAAAAAATCAATTTCCCAAAATCGTTCATTTAACATTCTTGAAAAAGTTAAGTACTCAGTTTTGTTATCTATACAACTCAATAAAAATGAAATTATTCATTTTTTCTTTTTCTTTGCCTTTTCTTGGAAAACTGACGGGAGATGAAGTGCATAACTGCCATCTTCTTTTATTGCCATTACTATTTCTTTTCTGGTTAAAAGAGAATCAAGATTTAATTCATAGGAGCCAGGCCCTAATATTTTCACTGACTCTACTTTATCATCATCTTCAGATGAAACATATTCCTTCTTTACATCTACACCCAATATTTGATCAATCTCATCAATGAACTCTTCTGCTGGTGTTGAGCTTTTTGATGTATCATCATCTTCTTGGGAGTCAATATCACTTTTATCCATAACTTCTTTTGGAGTTTCTTTCTGTACATAAAGAAACTTATTCCACCCACAATTAGGACAACCGTTCAAAATTGCGGCTGCACCATCATCAAATACTTGCTCACATTTTGTGCATTTATGAGGCATGACGTCACCATAATTTATTATGTCAACTATAATATAAATTTGAATGCTTTTATCAGAATACAGGTTAAACGTATCAACTAGTTGATAACTCATTTCCTTAAAAGTTTTCCTAGAGAAGAGAGTTAGTTATGAATATACGAAAAAAATGGTTTGTGGACAATGAAAATTTAAACTGCCCACTTACTTATCATTGTTCAATAAAAATAGTTTGGCGTATCTAACCTTACTTTTACTGCTCCCTCCTGATATATAATATTAACAATGAACCAAGACCCATTACAAGCAGAATTGGAGATGCTGTTGGTACATCTTTATAACCTGAGTAATGACTTGGATCCTCGTCTGTTACGGTTATGCCATTATACTCACCTGTCACATTACCCATATTAGCATACTGACCAAGAATGGCAGTATCGGTATCAGTGACAGTATATGTAGCACCAGATGCAAGATTACCTATTACATAATTTAGATCAGTTACATTGTCAGTTACTACAACGTTACTAAGGTCAACATTACCAGTATTAGTTACTACATATTCCCAAGTGACAGTTGCACCTTCAGCTATTTGAGGACCTGGTGGAGTTGGCGCATCTATTCCATTCGTGTATTTCTTGATACTAATGTCAGCATCAACACCAAAGTAATGGCTTGGATCCTCATCAGTTACAGTGATATCTCCGAAGTCACCAGTAACATTACCCATATTGGCATACTGACCAAGAATGGCAGTACCTGTGTCAATGACAGTATATGTAGCACCTGGTGCAAGGTTACCAATTACGTAATCTAAATCGGTTACATTGTCAGTTACTACAACATTAGTAAGTGGAACATTACCAGTGTTAGTAACTATATATTCCCAAGTAACAGTTGAACCTGCTACTACCTTTGGACCAGTTGGGTCCATGGCATCTTCACCATTAGTTAATTTCGTGATATTTATGTCAGGAACCCTTGGTGGCTCTCCTATGTAGTGGCTGGGATCCTCATCTGTTACGATTATGCCATTATACTCACCTGTCACATTACCCATATTAGCATACTGACCAAGAATGGCAGTATCGGTATCAGTGACAGTATATGTAGCGCCAGGTGCAAGATTACCTATTACATAATTTAGATCGGTTACATTGTCAGTTACTACAACGTTAGTAAGGTCAACATTACCAGTATTAGTTACTACATATTCCCAAGTGACTGTTGAACCTTCAGTTATTTGAGGACCAGTTGGAGTCATGGCATCTTCACCATTAGTGAATTTCTTGATACTGATGTCAGGAGCAATACCAAAGTAATGGCTTGGATCTTCATCAGTTACAGTGATATCTTCGAATTCACCAGTAACATTACCTATATTGGCATATTGACCAGCAACGGAAGTACCTTCTGAAGAAACAGTTACACTTTCACCGATCAAGAGATCACCAATTACATCGATCTCGCCTAGTTGGTCATCAGTGACCACAACGTTACTGAGATTCACATTACCAGTATTGGTTACATTATAAGTCCAGGTAACATCGTCACCAACAGGTATGAATGGACCAGTTGGAGTCATGGCATCTTCACCATTAGTGAATTTCTTGATACTGATGTCAGGAGCAATACCAAAGTAATGGCTTGGATCTTCATCAGT
>NZ_JANUCS010000022.1 GCF_024808815.1 Methanosalsum natronophilum
TTGAATCTTTTACCTAGCAGTTCAGGAAATGTAACAGCATTTAATCTTGAACCCATTTCTCTTGTCTTAGGACCAAAGAATGCAAAGGCTATAAAAATACCAACAAAGATGTTCAGGAAAACTAGCCATAATAGACCTAAACCAAGAGAGCCAGCAACTCCTCCAAAGCCTACTATAGCCGCAGTACTGATGAAAGTTGCACCATAAGAAAGAGCTAGAATGAATGGATGAATGTTTCTACCCGCTACCATATAGTCAGAATCTTTAGACGTGCGTTGGTAGCCGAGCCAACCTAAATAGAAGATAACCATAAGATATATTAAAACTACAATTGAAAGTAAAACAGTATTCACTGGCATTTCTGGACGACCTCGTCATCATCCCCTTTATTCCACTTCAGGCCTCCATATATCATGCACCCCAAAGCGCTTAAAATGCAGAGAAAATAAGCTATCCAAATTTGTGGATCTTCAATACCTAGCATTCAACTCATCCTTCCGAATATAATAAATACACTAAATTAAGCTGCTCTGTGTTAACAAAGAACACATCACATTAGGTGAATATAACTATTACATAATAAAATTAACCCTTATTTAAGAACTCGTCAGTCGAACATACAATTAATGCAACATTATTTTGGATATGACTAGTCTTCTCATCCTCAGTTGCATTGATCAACCATTTTTCTGCTGAATGAATAGTATGATCTCCACAAATAAAAATTAAAGTGTTGCTATCTAAATGTTTTAACAAATCATGGACATTTGTATCAATCGATTTACCAGCTTTAATTATATCAATCCATGTATTACTTCTATGAGCATACCTGTCAATTGACCTCAAGTGCAATACAATTAAAGTTGTACCTCTCAAAATCTCTTTAATTGATAGTTTTTTTGTCATTGCATCAAACTCTAGAATATCTTTAGAGTCAGGAATTCCAATAGCATTGTCAATCAAACCTTCCATTGCTTTTGCACCTTCAGCTTCTATAATCAAAGAAGATGCAATACCCGATTGATGACCCCATTCTAATATAGATTTTGTTTTTAAGCTAGACAGGGTTTTTTTTCTTTCAATAATAATATCTTTTGTAAAGTTGATTTGATGCTCAGATGGATAATAACCAGTTAATATAGAAGCTATTGAAGGAGTAGTAGTAGTTGCAGGTGATTTACATTTGTAAAAGAAACCTTTAGATGCAAGACAGCTTAGTGTTGGCATATTATGCTCAAGATGATTATATAGGGAATACCCTAAGCTATCCACTATAACTACAATAACTTTTTTAACTTTGTTTTTTTGGGCATAATTAGATAAAGCACTATTAATCTTACCTGTAGGTTCAGGCATTGTTATCTTTAAAATATTAGCTATTGTAGGTGCAATATCAATTAATTCAACGTCAAATTCACTATTCAATCATTTCACTCTTAGTTAATTATTAAGATTAGTTACTAATACTATTTCATTGACACTATTTTAATGTTAATTATTTAGTGCAAGATCAAAATACTGCCCTGGCATAAATAGCTGCAACTATTACCAAAAGTCCATTTATTAAGAAAATTTGTTCAAAAGACAATATGGAGATGAAAAAACCCGCAAATATAGGTAAAAGTGCAAGCCCACCATAAGTTGCTGTATTGAACAATCCCATTGAAAGACCACGTGGTACCTTCATTTTTGAAACTGCTACTGGTAATCCCACCATACCAATGCCTGAACCTGCACCTAGTACTGAAAAGCCTATTATTGGATAATTAATAGAAATAATAGCACCAATACCCGTAAAAAAAAGACCTGTATATATCAAAGATCTATAATCATAGCTTGATCTTCCTGCAAAAAAAGAAGTTGCCATAGCAACAAAATAAATTAGTGCTAATGAGCCTCCAAGTTCTGCTTTCGATAAGAACTCTGCACTATAATCAGGATAGAATGCAATAAGCACAGCCGTACACCCAAATAACAAAAAAGTAAAAATCCATATTTTTCCCTGTCTTATGTTCAGTAATGAATAATAAATAAGTGAAATTCGACCTTTTAATGTGAATGGTAAACCCATAAATGCGTTATCTTTTAATGCATTCTCAACTGGAATCGAAGTCATCCTATATATTGAAATTATCAAAACCAATCCAGACATTAAAGTGAAAATAAAAATGCCTGCTCTTATATGAATTGATGCAAGAATACCGGCAACTAACAACCCAAAACCAAGCCCAGCATTCAATAGAAAATTAAATTCTCCGAAATACTTTTTCCGTTCCTCAAATTTTGAAAGTATTGAGAAGGCTGCAGGAAAAAATGCGCCACATGCGGTTCCTTCTAGTATCCGTGCTAAAAATAGTATCCAAAAATTATTGGAAGTCATAATTATGGAACCAGATATTAATGTCAACAAAATACCTAATGTTATTAATTTTTCATTTCCATACCTATCAGCAAGTAATCCAAATGGTAACATTGTAACTAATGCACCCAGGAAATACCCAGAAAATAATAGGCTAGATGAAAGCGGTCCATAAGGAGCTTGACTCAATTCCACTAATTCTGGGATTATAGGAATAACAGCGTCAGATAACCCCATTATAATGAAAATAGTAATGTAAATGATAAATCTATCAATATTCATTTTATTATATCCATCAGAGTTAACGAATCGAAAATATTATCCGAAACAATAAAAGATGCAACTAATTAACTTTTTTAAAAAATCAAGCTGATGCATATTATTTAGAGGTAAAAGCTTATTTAACTAAATTTTCAAATTAAAAATTGATAATTTCTTAAAGTTGCTATCTTATCATAAAGTTTATATAAATTTTAAAGATTCAATAGTACTTAAATTTATAGATTAAAATAACCTTGATCATCTACTGTGAACTTGACTTAGCATGAGAATAAAAAAAATCCAAAATATAATTTTTTGTAGCTGATTATTTTACTATGCTATTTAATATATTGATTTATATATTTAGTTATCCAATAATATTGACATTACTTGGAGTTTCTTGGATATTAAAAAACAAACCATTACATTCATCAAAATAGTTACTTACTCTAAAACCCATTAAATCAACGGGTATTTCAAAGCCTTCAGAAGAGACCATAACATTATTTCTACCTAAGCTAGAAAATGCTTCTTCTTTAACCAGCTTTTCAACTGGATCTTGTATCTGTTGACCTAAAATGTTCTTTATTTTTAAGATAGTATTTATGTTCTTTCCAATGGCATCTTCTTTTTTCCAACCTGTAAGTGATTCTGCATAAGTATTTAAGTGTTTGACAGTACCATTTATATCAGTCGCTACGATAGCATCCTCAATATTATTTAATATAGAAATTAGAGCATCTTCATTCCTCTTCTTCTTAGCTTGTGCAATTTTATGACGATATATTGTAATCTCTATATTAGATTTTAGTTCATTTTCTTCGAATGGTTTGAGTAGATAACCAAATGGTTTTGTATATTTTGCTCTTTCTAACGTCAAATCATCAGAATAACCTGTAACATAAATAATAGGGATATCATACTGATTAGATATCACATATCCGGATTCGATGCCATCCATCTCTCCTTTCAAAGATATATCCATTAAAACTACATCTACATCTTGAGCCTTTGTTATATCTATAGCCTCTTCACCTGTAGAAGCAATATTTACAACAGTATAGCCCAATGCTTCTACACATTCTTTTAGGTCATGAGCAACAATGATTTCATCTTCAACAATAAGAATCTTTGTTTCATCCATAATCATAACCTTCTCTCAGTTAGTCTAATTGTAAAACTTCAGTTATTATTAATATATATGTACATGTATTAATACTCTTATGTCCATGCATATAATTAAATTATAAGTCAAATTAGTTAAACCTATAATGATATCAACAAAGCTAAATATCTTTCTTTTTTAAATAAGCAAAAATTGTCTACATGTATTTTTATGTACAAGCCTTAAGCATAATTATACATGAAAGTGGAAAAAATGTATTTTTACTTCAAACCTATCATTTAAGTTCAAAATATCCATAATCGTCCATATCTTCCTCAGTCGATGGATATATTATTATCAAATTACCTTTAAAGAAGAATGCTATATCATTAGGTAGGTCTTTTAAAGATGAATCCCAACCAGGTGTATTTATTCTAGAAGTTACATATACAACCATGTCGTCAATATTATTTTGTCTTTCTCGCAATTTCTCTAACAATTCTTTTCTACCCGAACTAATTTCAAATGAAAAAGGAACATCTAAGTTAATTAATTTGAATACTTTATCATAAGCATCTTGAATATCTTCAAAAGTGTGAATAGTTATAGAATAGCCTGTTTCTTCAGACATTCTTTTTATTGTCCTTAGTGTCTGATATATACCGGGGTTAGACAAGCTTTCACGAAGTAGTATCAATTGAATAGTTGCAATAGTGGAAAGTGGATGCTTTAAATGTGAGACTAATACTAACTTGTCTGTATTATCAAGAACCTGATCAATAACACTACCTATTATGCTGCCTCTTACAGAGCATGTACCATCCCATCCAAGTATTACAGTATTGATTCTATTTTCTTTAACTGATCTAATTATCCCAGAAGCAATATTATAATTCAATCTTATTTGAGGTCTCAGCTTTAACTCCGCTGTAGATACATATCTTTTTGCAGATTCAATGACTCTTTCGGTTTTAATAATATCTTTTTCTGAATCTTTTTGTATCTTAACAACAGAAATCGTATGTATGGGCTCGTCACTTCTTCTATCTTTTATAATCATTGCAAGATCAAATAACAAGAACCTACAGCTTGAAGTACATGAAAACGGTACCAATATACGTTGATCACTTTCACCAGGATCTAAGGGTGAACTTTCAGACAGGGATACATACCTGCCAAATTTATCAACAAGTGTTGGACTTAAAATTCCAATAACAAATATCATTAGTACTACACTATTAATCATGTTTTGGTCAAATATGCCAGCTTCAAAGCCAATAAGAACAATTGCTAATGCAGCTGCTGCCTGGCCAATAGATAGACCAAAAATACTCATTACATGATTCTTATCGTACTTATATATAGTTCCAAATATCCATGACGCTAAAAGCTTTGTTATTAGTAAAAGACCTATTAACCAAAATGCAGTCATTAGTTCATCTATTTCATTTAAAAAAATTTGGATATCAACAAGCATACCAACAGATAAAAGGAAAAAAGGTATAAACAGAGCGTTTCCAACAAATTCGATTCTGTTCATCAAAGGACCTGTATTGGGTATTAATCTATTCAGCACTAACCCTGCAAGGAATGCTCCAATTATCGCCTCGACGCCTGTAATTTCAGCTACAAAAGCGCAGATAAACATTACTGTCATTACATATAAAAATTCGAAATAACTTTCATCAGTTAAATTGCCAAAGAACCACTTTGAAATTATTGGTATTATTGTCCAAGCACCAATAAAGAATAATGAAAGTCCTAAAATTATTTGCAGCCAAAAAATAAACCCTACATTAGATTCAGTTGAAGATATAACGGCTGTTAGCACCAGCAATGCCAATGTATCAGTTATAATCGTTCCACCAACAGCTGCAGTTAAACCCTCATTTTTGATAATTCCCAGTTTCTTTATTACCGGATAAGCAAGTAGTGTATGTGAAGCAAATATTGCAGCAAATAACAATGATGCACCGATTGAAAAATTTAATACATAAATCCCTACAAGTGTTCCCACAGTCTGTGGTATTATGAAAGAAAGTAATCCAAAGACAACACTACGATCAATTTTCTCAATGAACTTGTTGACATTGATTTCAAGCCCTGCTAGAAACATCAAGTAAAGCAACCCAATCTCGCCTAAAAGAATAATAGTTTCATCTCTATCCAATATATAAAGTGCATTTGGTCCAATTAGAGCTCCAATTAAAATAATTCCAACAATACCGGGTAAACGATACAATTTTAAAAATAAAGGTGCTGTCAAAAAAATAAACATAGCTAAAGCAAATATTAATGCAGGATTGGTTATTGGAAAGATTGACATCATAGTTTAATTTCCATTGAGGGCTCTGGGATAATAGACCCATCAACAAAGTATCCTTATTTATTAAGTTATAAAAGGTTTTACAATCAACTTAGTCTAGCTAAGATATTACCAAGTATAACTTAAAGAATAAAGTATTTTATGATAACTAGCCTAAATATTTCACTTCATCTGATAAATTTAATGTAAAAATAACAAAAAAAGAAAGAACTACTAAAATAATGGGAGTTTAGTAAAAATACAGTTTATAAATTACAATATGAATCAATATATATTTAATATTAGTTATTTTATAGTGCCTATTATATAACATATATTATAAAGTATTAATTAAATATAAACTTTCTATATTACATAATAAATAGTAATTTTTAAAAAATATACTTTAAAGTATCTATTTTATAGAATATTTTTGTTTTTTCTTAGCTTATTTTGAAAACATTCTAAAAAAACTATACTATTTACCACTTAAGTTTGCTATTTTTAATTCTATAGTTCTATTTTTATATATTCATTTTCTTGCTGCAACCTATACACTATTTGACTTGTTTAATATTATATAAATATAGATTTATTTTTTTAATTTGCAATCTTAAATTAACATGTGTATAAAAAAAACAGACTCATTTAATATGATCCTTGCATCAAGAACGTATATAGACTATTCTTATATAATATGTGAATGAAATAGTGTTTACTCAAGAATATATGTTTTTAGCATCTTTTTTGCATTAAATAACGGAGTAGTCGGTAGAGATACCTTTATTCATATATAATATGGAATAATTGAGTGAACAAAAGTGCCCATATAATGGCCAAATTAAATCCATTTTGATATACTATAAGAATGAATCTGTTTATTACAAACATGCCAGGAAAATATTTTTTTTAGGAATCACTTTAAAGTTCACATGATTTTTTTCCAGATTATTTGTACTTTTGTTAACTCAAATATATTTAAGTTAAATTATAAAATAGTATTAATTAAAGTGGAAATATAAATATAAAAACATTAAATTAATTATATAAAAAGTACTAAATAATAAGTACATTACACTCTAATATATTTATGTATTAATATATTAAAACATATTATTATTACAAAATTATATTATTCAATTTATTATATTTTTCTTATAAAATTAAATGTATTTTATTTTTATTATATATTTTTATGAATAATATTTTACAAGTATGTTTTTGTTGCAGGAAATTAGCATAATTTAAAAGTGAGACTTGCCAAATTAGTGCTTGTAATTCACACAATTTAAATTAATATTTTGATACCAAATAATTCTTCAAATAATGAATATTTTTGTCGAGCACGGTAAAGATTTTGGCGTATATATTTTTCACCTTTAGACTTGGCCTGCAATGCTTCCAGTTCTTTTGGAGAAAAAACAAAATAGAGTCTTTTTTTAGAGATTTCATCGATTTTTTTAATTGATACTTTTTGTTTTTCATCGTACTCTTCTATGCCTTTGGATTTTACATACTCAAAGAATTCATCTATCTGATAGTCTTCAATCCAATCCCATAAACTATCATGCCAAATTGAAAATATTAAACTACAGCTAACACATCTTGCTACAATTATATTATAACTAGATCCATCTGATTTAGTTAATTCATGATAGCTAAGACTTTCTAGCCCCATAGTACATGAGATACATGTCCCAGTTTCATTAATCTCTGTGCTGGTCGGTGTTAAAAAATAAAACTTATCTAATATTAAAATTCTATTTTTATAGTCATATTCCTGATACAAAAAACCCACCTAGATAAGTCCATTTCATCATAAATAATAACAATAACAAAATAACTTTTTCTTTTTTGAATGAATACGTGTTGATTAAATAAATAATTGAGGATTAATTATTCTTATTAAAAAAAGACTCTTGAGCAATATATTTAGAAACTTATATATAGCAAAAAGTCATAACTTGATTATGTGCTAAAGATAAATGGAGGCAGCACTATGGAAGCTATCCGTACAAAAATTAAGCGAAGGTTGCAAAGATTTATCGAATTAGATGTAAGCGGGCTTCGAAGATATATATTATCGCTTTTTTTAAAATGCAAGAAAGTAACTGTTGATGATTTACATCATGCAATTACCAAAGAATATAGCACTTCAAGGAGTGCTGTTGCATCAATGGTAGGCTATATTCATTCAAAGTTGGGTATATTAAGTGCACACAAAGAATCATACAAAACTCCCATAGTTTATACACTAAAGGATGAGTATGTTGATTTGATTACTAATGTTCTCAATAAAACCAATAAAAATTGTAGCTCTTCAAATGGTACATGATTTTAGGTGCATTTACTGTAGGCATACTCATGACTAGCATAAAAGATGCACCAAGAACCGCAACAACTATTGTTGTAAGATCAGATTCTAATTCCAGAATTACCCATTCAAAAGATCCATTTTACAATTTAATGAGACGTTTGTTCCAGGAAGAAAAAACAGCAATTCGGGGAAAAACATTTCTTAACATGGTAGAAGAGCGTCAGAGAAAAGGAAATCCCATCAAAACAAGTGAATGGATAACTATAATAGAGGAGTTAGAAATAAGTAGAGCATCATTTTATTCAATGAGAAATAAGTTACTTGGTGCAGGACTGATTTCTAACAAGAACAGTGAATATAAGTTATCTGGCCAATTCAGTAAGGATTTAATAGATATGGGTAATTGGTGGTGGACAGCTGTTCTTGGAAAAAATGAAGATTTATAAGAAAACTAACATTCAAGGTTTCTATTTAGACTAGACCTAATAAATGAATTAATTTTCTTCTGGAATAACTATTGCAAGTATAATGTATAGCAATACACCAGTACCAAAACTCATTAGAGTCAAAATAACAAAAATTATACGTACTATTATTGGGTCCAGATTAGCATATTCACCTATACCACCACATACGCCTGCAAGAACACGGTCGTTTTTACTTCTTTTCAAGACTTTCTTAACATTTTGTTCTTCTGAACTATTAGATATAGGTTCTTTATAGTCGTCTTCTGAATTATTAAAGTTATCATAATCCTCTGATTCATCGACATGTTGAGCATCATCATCCATATTTTATCACCAAGTTCTCCCAATATAATATTATGTTTCTATAAATGTATTATAAAGACTTGTACTGAGCTATTTATATTTTATGCTATATATAGAAAAGACTTGCTGAAATTAATTTAATTTTTAGCGTACATTAGATACAAATTAGTACGGAATGGTTTTTTAACTTGTAGACCTTTTTTAAAAGAACACTTTAAATGACAAAAACCGATAAGTTAATATCAGATTTTTACGTTAGTGTCATTAGCTTTTTGAAGCCCGGTAGTGTAGCGGTCAATCATGCGGGACTCTGGATCCTGCAACCACGGTTCGAATCCGTGCCGGGCTACTCAAAAAATTGTACTAACAATTGAATTTTCTTTATTTTAAAACAAAGTTAATTTAATAAATTGTTTTAGGTTTCAGTCCTTAATAATATAATTATTTAATTTAACGTTTCAGTTTTTAAAAAAGAGTTCACAGTTTCTAGTTAGGCATTTTTAGTTTAGATAAACTATTTATAGATTATTAGTTTTTAGTCTTTAATTGGCTAGGGGTTAATTCATGAAAATAGGTATTTTATCTGAAGATAAAAACTTGTATTCTACAAGAAGATTAATAGAGGCTTCAAAAGAAAAAGGACATGAAGTTAGAGTTATAAACACATTAAGATGTTATATGAACATAACTTCGAAAAGTCCAACAATTCATTATAGAGGTGAAAATCTCGAAGACTTTGATGCAATAATTCCAAGAATTGGACATTCGATTTCTTTTTATGGCGCTTCTGTTGTTAGACAATTCGAAATGATGCATGTTTTCTGTTTAAATGAGTCAGTTGCTATCACACGTGCAAGAGATAAATTAAGGTCATTACAATTATTATCAAGAAAAGGAGTTGGCATGCCAATAACTGGATTTGCACATTCTCCGGATGATATAGATGATCTTATAAAAATGGTTGGTGGACCACCTTTGGTAATAAAACTGTTAGAAGGTACACATGGAATTGGAGTTGTGTTAGCTGAAACTAAAAGTGCAGCAACAAGTGTGATTGAAGCTTTTTTAGGTTTAAAAGTAAACATAATGTTGCAAGAATATATCAAAGAATCAAATGGTGCAGATATTAGATGTTTTGTGATTGGCAATAAAGTAGTTGGTTCGATTATTAGACAAGCTATTCCCGGTGAATTTAGATCAAATCTTCATAGAGGTGGAACTGGTATCAAAACCAAGCTAACTCCTATTGAACGAAAAACTGCCGTTGAGGCCGCTAAAATTATGGGCTTAAATGTAGCAGGTGTTGATATATTACGCTCAAAGCGAGGCCCTCTTGTCATGGAAGTAAACGCATCACCAGGCCTAAAAGGTGTTGAAGAAGTTACCGGGAAAAACATTGCAAGTTTAATCATTGAGTTTATTGAAGATAATTCAAAACCTGGTAAAACAAAAACTAGAGGAAAAGGTTAAAGCTGAAAAGTCATATAAACTAAATGTTATGGTAAAAACTTCAGTTCCTGTAATCATTGGAGATACAAAAATATTTCCAGGTGAAAAAAAACTGATTGAACTTTCAATTTCAGGAATTTATACTCAATCACCAATTTCAATACCAGTTCATGTAATCAATGGAAAAAAAGATGGGCCTGTTTTGCTTATAATTGCAGGAATACATGGTGATGAAATTAATGGAATTGAAATAATTCGACGTTTACTTCGGTCTTCTAAATTCAAAAACCTAAATGGTACATTAATAGCAATACCTATAATAAACATCTATGGATTTATTTCACTTTCTAGATATTTGCCAGATAGACGAGATCTTAACCGATCATTCCCAGGTTCTGAAAAAGGATCATTAGCTTCAAGGCTTGCTAATATGTTGATGAGTGAGATTATAGTAAAATGCACTCATGTTATTGATTTACATACTGGAGCCATACATAGAAGCAACCTTCCTCATGTAAGAGCAAATTTAGAAAATAAAAATACAAAAAAAATAGCTAAGTCTTTCAGTTTACCTATAATTCTCGATAACAAATCAATCGATGGCTCATTGAGGCAAGCATGTGACGAACTTAACATACCTTTAATATTGTATGAAGGTGGAGAAGCATTAAGATTTGATGAATTATCTATTCGAGCAGGTGTTAAAGGGATTAGAAATGTAATGCATTATCTCGATATGTTACCTACAAGAACAACTAAAAAAGCAAGCAGTATTTTACCAAAAATAGGTAAATCTAGTAAATGGACACGAGCACCGACCAGTGGTATATTTCATCCCATGAAACAATTAGGTGAACAAGTAGAAAAAGGGGAATCCATTGGAATTATAGTCAATCCCTTTGGAACAGAAGAAACATCAATAATATCATTAACTAGTGGTATAATAATCGGTAGAAATAATATCCCTATGGTTAATGAAGGAGATGCTTTATTTCATATAGTTTCATTCAAGGATACCAGTTCAATCTCACCTAAGATTGAAGTATTGGAAGAGCTTGGACCTTACATATCAGGCCCCTTGTTCGATATTCAAACTACTAAATGAATGGAAAATTAAACTAAATCAAACATGCCAAGTCGAACTCTTATAAAATTATAAATTTCTTTAGCAATATTTATATTGCAACATTGTTCAATCCCTTCAAAGCCAGGAGATGAATTTGCTTCACACACTTTAAAGTGTTCTCCATCATATAGAAGATCAATACCTGCAATCTCTAAACCAAATATTTTAGCAACCTCTGTAGATAACCATTCTATTTCTGGTGTAATTTCAATTTCTTTAACTAAGCCACCTCTAGAAAAATTTGCTTTGAAACTATCACCTTTTGCAGATCTTTCGATGCATGCTACAGCTCTACCGCCGATGGTGAAAACTCTTAAGTCTTTACCTCTACTTGATTCCACAAATTCTTGCAATATAATATTCATATTACTTTTAGTAGCTTGGATTAGCTCCATTAAGTCTATGAAGTTAGCTTCATGTTCTGATAAAAAGACTCCACTACCCTGAGAACCAGATACAGTCTTTACAATTAATGGAAATCCTAATTTATTCTTTACTAATTCTACATCTATTGGATACTTTGCTAACATTGTTTTAGGTACTGGAAGACTTTTTTCAGCTAAAATTTGGTGTGAATAAAGCTTATCTTTCACCAAGTCAACACTGCTTGAAGAATTTATGGTATAGACACCCAACTTTTCAAGATGCCTGATTACCGCAAGTGCAAAATAGGTAGTTTCCGCACCCATCCTAGGTAATAAAAAGTCAGGTAATGGAACAATTTTTCCATCAAGTAATATACTATCTCTATCATCTTTTGTCACTATTAGTTCAAATTGTTCTGGCCTAACAACTGATATCTCAATTCCATCAGATTTAGCAGCATCTAAAAAGCTATGTATCTCATAGTTTTCTGGTCTAACTTCACGTTTAGACTCTTTATATAATATCCAGCCCCTCATAATAAAAATCCTTATTTAATAAAGTAGATCAACGTTAAGAGTTTAGCCCGTCTTTAAAGATTTGTCTGAATTGTGAATGGTAGCATCTCAAGTGCACGTTGATACTTTTCCCTCAATTCAGCCCTACTATTGCCTCCGATATAAATTTCAGCGAGTTCATAACTATAACTATCTTGAAGTTCAAGGTTCTCGAGTTCTTGTGTCTCTTCAACTAATACATTGACAACTGTACCGGGCATTTCTTCTTCTACTTCTTTTATATCATCATTTGTTGGAACTTTCATTACAGTTCCGACCTCAAATGTTCGTAGCATGAACTTAGAAGCATATTTAAATTTACCGTTGTTTCCTAAAGGAGCAGGGTGTTCACCTAATGCAATTTGTAGCATAATCTGATGGTGAGAGGTTCCATGAACTTTCTCAAACAAATCAGCATGGGACTGAGATATACGGGTGTTGACTTCAAGTAAATAAACTTCTTCTGTAAAATTGTTATAGAAAAACTCCATATTAAATGCAGAATTGTCCAGATCTATATGCTTTATGAAAGTTGTGGCAACTCCTATAATCTTATCCTGTACCCATTGAGGTAAAGAGGAAGGATATTCATAAGATGAAAATGATGAAAAATGCTGTTCTTTAAGAGAATCCACTACACCATAAACATTTACTTCACCATTGAAAACATAACCTTCAATGGTACACTGTCTACCATATAGGGGACTTTCAACAATACAGCTTTCTTTTATCTTTGAAATAGAGTCTGGTACTTCATGAAGTTCTAGTAACTTCAGAAAAGGCTTATGAATAAAATTAATGCCTTCCCTAATCTCTCCAAGATTTTCTTCAAATTGTTTTCTATTTTCAATTTCAAAAGCCAAATATGATCTAAAAGACCTGAATGGCTTAATCCAAAAAGGAAACGGTAATTCTATATTGTTAAACACATTCTCATCAAATGGATCAACTGTTGCAAAAGCTGGAATGTTATTGGGTATACATTCTTGTTGTTCAAGCCTACTCCAAAACTTATGCTCACACTTTAGTACACTTTCAAAATCAGGACCCTTTAACCCAAATTTACTTGTTAGAATAGGTACAATATCCTGCGCTGGAAAATCAAAGTAAGTAATGATTCCACTAGGTTTTCCTTCAACAGCATTTATGCGTTCTTCTGCAGTAGAAATTAGTTTCTCAATATCAAAATCATCAACATTTCTAATCTCATCAATGTCTATTGCAGCATGAAATTCACAATTTTCAGCTGCAGGTACTTTTTTAAGTTTTTCAAGATTGAAATTGTCCATACCTACAATAAAAATATTTTTTTTCATGGAAATACCTCTAATTCAAATCATATCACGAGGAATGAGTTCATCCCAACTTTTACTAAATATTCTTGCATCTCCCAAATAAGCATCCAGTGTTGCACGTACTTGAAAGTCAGTTGCTGTTGAGGTCAGGATTGTTCTTGTAATTGTTTTTATGTTCCAATCACCCCTTTTAAGCATTCTTGCACTCTCAACTTCCCCTTTTACAGTATTATAATTGTTATTTAAGTATGAATATATTTCAGTAGTTTCCCTTGCTATCTCTAAATCAATAGCATTAAGTAACAACTTGGCATCATTGTTAATTATTTTTTGTTTTACTTCATTTGTAGCAAGATTATGAACTACTGTCCATTCTCTTTTAGCTGGAGCCAGAAGTGTAGTGTCTATAGGTTCTGATGATATCGCATTTCCAAGAGTGCATAGCTGTTCATCAAGTTTTTTGTTTTTGTGCCTTATTGGTAGAATTAATCTTCCAATGTTTTTTATTTTTAGAGACGCGGGTTTTGGGCTGGGCCAAGCTAATGGCCAATAAGAAGTAGAAATTGCAAGGCGAATCTTATTGCCAGCTGGGAATTTTTGTGCAACATGATTCAAATTGATACATACTTTATACTTTTGTCCAACCACAAGATTCTCAGGATCTTCATTGCTTTTACGATGTGTTAAATTCAGTAGACCATAAGTAACTCTGGTCGAAGTTCCTTCCCTACAAACATCATTTAATCGAATTGCAATCATTGCAACAGGCTGATCAGATTCGACTTCAAGTTCTACCAGGGGACTACCTAGTATCTCAATATCTTCTTCAAGTTCAGGTGTTTCAAAAGTTAGAGCACCTCCATCTTCCACATTTTGATCATGTGGTAAATCTGTTGATTCTGCATAAGAGTACCACTTACCAGCAAATAACCCAACACTTAATGGACTTCTTATCCTATGTTCCTCAACTTCAAATTCGGGTTTTGTTTCATGTATTCTCCCAAAAGATAAATAAAGTTCTTTATTTTCAACTTTAGGTGATGGCCACTCATCTTCTGCAATCCATCTACCAGGGGATTTTGGTATTAATGGAGATACACTATCTTGCATCCAAAAACGCATGTTGGGTTCATTCAAAATGCCGTTTTTGATACCTTTAAGCCAGTGGTCCCACCATTTTATTGCTTCATTCAAAAAATCAATCCCTGGGCCGGGGCCTCCAAGATTTGGGTATTTATGTCCCCAGCCTCCAATCAAAGCCTTTTTTGGAACTTTTAAATTTTCCATTAGTCTAAATACTGTGTTGGAATAACCGTCAGCCCATCCACTAATTGCAAAAACTGGACAAGTAATTTTATCATAGTTTTCAGATACCGACGCATGTTTCCAATAATCATCCTTTCTTTGATGCTCAAGCCACTTTTTCAGCCATAAGCCACTACCTTCAAGTCTCTCTAACCACATATCTTTCCAACTTTCCCCAACTATTGCAGGGTCTGGAGGTAAAGAGTTATAAGAAAACATGGTTGATGCCCATGAAAGATTGTCTGTTAACATGCATCCACCCATATAATGAACGTCATCATTGTACCGATCATCTGATGAAGATACTGTAATTATAGCTTTTAAGTAAGGCGAACCTAGTGAAGCAATTTGCAGTGCATTGAACCCACCCCAAGATATTCCCATCATACCTATATTACCAGTGCACCATTTTTGTTTAGCAATCCATTCTAAAACTTCTAGGCCATCGTTAAGTTCTTGGGGTAAATATTCATCTTTGAGAACGCCATCTGAATCACCACTCCCTCTCATGTCCACCCTAATAGCTGCATAGCCATTTTGTGCAAAATATCTGTGAATTTTTGAGTCACGAACTGCTTTAAAGTCCCGTTTTCGATAGGGTATATATTCAAGAATAGCTGGTACAGGTTTGGATTCAACATCTAAAGGTAGCCAAATCTTAGCAGCAAGCTTACAACCATCTGACATTATTATCCATTCATTTTCAAGTTCTTTAAAGGTTTTAGAATTTTCTTGCATAAAAATAACCAGCCGAATACTTTAAAATTTTAATCATTATTTGCTTATTGGAAATATATTGAATATTTTCGTGACTATATCCTAATTATAGATGTTATTTATAAATATATTGTTCAAAGATCTTATTTAATAGATATATTTAAAAATAATTCTTTTAAACAATTATAAAAATAAAATAGTTAATCAAAAATAGATATAAACGTTATATAACATATTTATATCATTTAAATTAGTTTAAAGCTCATAAAAAATATGAATTTGATTAATAAAGCATCAAAAAACATTATTTGAAGTTATTATGCCCCATTTTTAGTTACTGATTTCCAAAATATTTCCATTTTTTCTAAAGGTGTGTTTAAAGGAATTTCACAGCCTGTAGATAAGATAAAACCAGTTTTTGGTGCATTTTCTAAACAGCTATGCACTTCAAATGAAATGTTTTCTTCGGTGTCAGAGAAAAAGACACCTGGATTTATGTTACCCATTAGGCATGTCCCTGCATCCATAATTTCTTTCATGTTTGAAAAACAGTAACGCTGTTGGCATCCAAGATTCTTGTGATTATGAAGAACATCACATTTAACCCCGTATTTTCTTTTTAATGTGCTTGTCTCTCCAAAAGCAAAATTGATTGCATCTGGTTTTAAATCAGCCTCAAGGTCATGAAAGGCATTCAAAGCACAATTATGAGATATAACATATCCTTTATTCTTTTGAATATTTGAATATAATTTTTTAGTATATTTATTACCAAACTCTTTAGCCATGCCATGACTAAAGAGATCTGAAGTACTACCACCATTTTCTACAAAAATTCCATCTGCTCCTGCTTCTAACATTACTTCTGAAAAATATATACAGCTTTCAGTTACTCTGTCCAAAAGAAGTTTAAAATTATCAACATCTTGTAACATATCAAAATACATCTGGGGTCCTTCAATCAATTGATCAGCAAGCATTAGAGGAGATAGCATTGACCCACAAATAAAAGTTTCATCTCCGACTTCTTTAGATAAGATTTCAATAGAATCCGAAATTGTTTCTACTCGGTTTGAACTTTTAATTTCTTCTGGGTCAATCATGTCGAATTGTTTTGATGATTTTATTGCATGGTGTGATACATTTGGATAGCCATCGTTTTTAATAACTAATTTATTCCCTAAAGCTTCAGCTTCTACCAACAAACACCCCCAAGGAGACATAACATTATCATGATGGTACATCTCGCGGGCTAGTATCTGGGCTTCAGCAATATCTGAAGCTGAACGATAAACTTGCCCTAATGATTTCCCCATATTATAAAGTACATTATTTCCTGCTCCAAACCACAAATATCCAAATGGAGTTCTATCTACCTCATCCCCTTTTAAGGCGTTAATGAATCTTTCTTTAGATGTGAAAATATCTTCCATAAAATCTAAACACCTACATTATTTTATTAAAACAACTATGAAATTCATTCTATTTATGTGTAGTACAAAGTAATATTCATAGTTTGAATTCTTCTTTTTGATACATATACTCTTCATAAAACATCTGTACCATCAAAACAAGATACATTAAAAGAAGTGGCCCAATAATTAAACCAATAATACCAAACAGGGTAACCCCTATAAATATACCAAGAAGTGTTACAAAGGGATGGATTTTACCAATTTTATGATGAACAAAAGGTCTGATTAAATTATCTACATTACTTAATATCATACCGAATGCTAATATACCAATACCAGCGGTGATATCCTGTACGTATAGCAGTTGATATAACCCTGCTGGAACCCAAACTAGGGTAGGGCCGATTACTGGTAAAATTGAAAGTATTCCTGTTACAAATCCCCAAAAAAAAGCTCCTTGAATATCAAATATTAAAAAGGAAATTGTTAACAATCCACCCTGGGCAACCGCAACAAACCCAGTAGCTATTATTGTTGTATTTACAATCTTTTTGAATTCCTCAAACAGTTCTGATACATGTCGTTTATGGAACGGAACTACACGATATATCAATTTCATAATTTGTTCTTCACTAACAAGAAGATAGTAAAGTAAAAAATACATAATAGTAAAAATTATACCCAGATGCAACATTTGTTGAGGAATTTCTATTATAAATGAAGTAAGGCCCTGAGCAATAACTTCAACTTGCTCATTTAGCATATCTTGTAACCCTAATTCAGGCCTAGTTTCTTCTATGAAATCAATATAATCAAGTACTTCGGGAATGTTGCCAACTAAATCTTGAATTGTCTTAAAAGCGTACTGAAGATCTGTAGCTATTAGTTGTATCACAACATATGCAGGAATGATAAAAAGAGGGACTGTTAAAACCAGAACAATAAGTCCAGATAGTTTCTTACCAAGTTTTAATTTATTATTTAGGAAACAAAATACTGGCTTTAAAATGACATACAGAATAAAAGCTATGAAAAATGCATTAATGTAAGGAATTAAAGCATAAACAATAACAATAGCTATTATGGCTAGCGATAATATGGCTAAAGCCATTCGGACTTTTCCTTCATCAAGTAAGTTGTCATCAAACTTCATATTTTGTCATTTCTTATCTACTTAGGTTCTAAAATTTAGCCAATACAATACAATTTGAAATCAGAGTATACGTTACAAAATCCATGTATCTATATATATCTTTGTGCAATTTATAAGGATTCTAGGCTTTAGTTATGCAATCAAAGTCTACATTAGCTTCTATAATCTGTGGAACTTCACCATATAAAGCCATCTTGTCTCCTATTATAAGAACTGCACCTAGTATTTTATCAGAGTTTGATAATACTTTAAATGACTCTTTTATATTAGATTCGTTGGCATTGTTTCCGAGTGCAGTTGCTGCAGAATCAGCTAATGAAACATCATTTGAAAATACTATTGCAGCATCAGCGAATCCAAAGCTTATAGAAGGTCCAATGGTGCCCGAAGATGTGCAGATACCTAAAATTTCTTTATTTGGTGGAATTAGAAAACCAATATCTTGGAAAAAAGAGTTGCCAGTATAAACTCCTACAACAGTCTCCCTATCATTGATAAGTGCAATATCTCCACCATTATCAACAATACCATAGTTAGCACCTTCAGCTATCATTGCTTCTAGTGCAAGAGATGCTAAAGTTCCTGCAACTGCACTCATTGGACCAATCCCCATAGAATTTCCTGCATTTATGAGTCTATCCACGCATTCAGGACTATCATCTGTAGGTAAATAAGGGTCAAGAGTTATTTCAAAAAAAGGATTTTTTTTTATATAAGTTTCAAGCAATTCACGGTGATTTTTTACTGATGCTTTAGCTGCTTCTAGATAAGTTTTTTTATCAGCAATAATAGTAACGTTACTCTGCTTTAAGTGAAGATTTTCTTTCATGAAAAGCTCATCTCTCAAGACTTAAAGCATTGTGAGGGCACATCTGAATACATGTCCCACATTGTATACATTTTTCTTGTTCTACTTTAAGTGACCAATCAGCCTCAAAAGAGAATACATCAACTGGACAAACTGAAATACAGGCACCACATTCAATACATTCATCTTCATCTCGTATAATAGGAGTATCAAGGACGGTGACTTTCGCACCTCTCTTTGTAAGTGCCTTATTAATATCTGTATATTTTTCGTTCTCTATATCTGCAACTAGTTCCCCTCGAGTTGAATCTAGGTGAGCTTGTGATATATTTAACAATGCGCCTGTCTCAACAATAGATTCTGCAACTATTGGTTTACCGACAATATCTGATGAAATATCAATTCTTATCTTCATAGATTTCCTCTCCTTGCAAGAAGCTTACTGATATCGTCACTTGTAATAATACCTACCACATTTCTTTTATCATCAATTACTGGTAATGCTGATACAAGATTTTGATCAAGTCTATAAGCTGCAATATCTATGGGTTCATTTGGAGTGGCAGTTATTACATTACGTGTCATTATGTTTCCAACAAAATCAAACTCTTTTTTAGCTACTGCTTTTGATATATCCCATGCCGTTACAATCCCTGTTAATATATTTTTATCCGAAACAACCGGTAAATGGTTAAAGCTACATGTCATTATCTTATTAGCAGCTTCATATGTACTAGCATTCTCTTTTATTGTAACAACTGACTCTGACATAATATCACCAACAAGAGGATTGACACTAGTTTGCTTCATTGGTCTATTAACAGTTTTTGAAGATAATCTTTCTACAGGTAACGTTAAATTGAAATCTCCTTGAATTATCGACTCTTTAAGCTCGGATGCTATTTGTCTAGATTTTTTAAAACTTGATAGAGATGAAGTTGGTACTTCTTTACCAGCTATATCAATCATACCTGACCTAAGTTCTCCATATGTAACTTGGCGAATAGTAGGCCTATTTCTGCTTGGTACACCATAATCCAATATATTAGTTACAATATCATCATCACTGACAGCTGTTGCTCTGGCAATATCTTCATTCAGTATAGGTATAGGAACACCAATACCTACATAAAGTGATGTACCATAACCTTCAAAACTTGCTGCCTTTACATATTCTGGACTCATACGCTTCATGTCGCCTTGAACCATCATTGTGCCAAAATTGGTTTCTGGAGAATGTTGTGTGCCAATACCAGTAACATATCCTTGTGAGCCACCCAATAATATCCTAGTGCCAGTACCAATAGTTTCATAATTAGGATCATTTGAAAGAGGTGATAACACACCAGCTCCAGAATAAGTTACATTACCATTGTTCGGGAGTAAAATGCCCATATATGTTTTTAGTGTAGTGTTAGAACTATTAGTTGCAACATTATATTTCTGGTAAGCATTCCTCGGATTTTGCATAATGGCCTGGTTTAAATCATCTATTGTAAGAGTTGTATTTAGCATCTTTCTGGGATAACAATCAGTTCCATATGAAGTAGCATGCACATCCACAGATTTTCCTCTAATCAAATCTTCAATTACATGAGCTCCACCGTACTCTATTCCCATAGAATCAGAAAGTTGTGTTGCACCTATATATGCATCAATTGCTGCAACTCCTGTATAGGCTTCAACATCGTTTAACCAAACTTTTTTCATCTTAATTGGTGGATCAGAGTGACCAAAGTTTAACCATGCGCCTGAAGAACACATCGCACCAAAAGTGCCTGTAGTTACAACATCAACTTCTTTTGTTGCTTCAGAAACACTTGTTACCTTAACAATATCTACCATTTCTTCGGCTGTTACTACTCTTACATTTCCTTCTTCTATCTTCCTATTAATATCATGAATTGATTTTTTTACCATTATCTGGCCTCTTTAGATAACAACTAATATTAAATAATGATAGATTTTAATTAACTGTTTGTTCAATAACCTCATTCACTTCGATATCAAAATATAAAAATACTTCCACTTTGACATAAAGTGATTAAAATGTAATTTACCAAACTAAGAATGGTTTAGAAATTACTTCCTTATAGAAGCTAAAGTTAATAGGTTTTTATTCTATTAATGTGTAGCAACTAAGGTATGCTTAAACATAAAAGAGAAGTATAGTTGAAGTTACTACTAGCAAGATTATGGTGATTAATGTGAAAAGAGTACTTGCAACAGGAACATTTGATATTTTACATCCAGGACATATTCATTATTTGACTCAAGCGAAAAAATTAGGTGATGAACTAGTAGTTATTGTTGCAAGAGATTGTATGATAAAACATAAGCCTAAACCTATAATACCAGAAAAGCAACGTGCTATGATAATAAGTCAAATGAAAATGGTAGATAATGTAATTGTTGGTAGTGATAAAGATATTTTCGAACCTCTCAAATCAATAAATCCAGATATAATTGCACTTGGTTATGATCAGCATTTTAACCCTTCAAAGTTAAAAGAAGAGTTAGATGAAAGAGGTTTTAATCCTAAAATTGTAAGAATTACTAAATTTGAAGAATGTGATATGTGTAGTAGCGGAGATATTATTAAGAGGATAATTAAAATTTCTCAACACAAAAAAAGCCGTTAATGCTAAATAAAAATAAAATCAGAATATTTAAACTTTATAATATGTTTTCTATCCTCTCAAGAGCTTGTTTTATTCTTTCAGTAGATGTAGCATAGGATATTCGTACAAAATGTTTTCCGCTTTTTCCAAAGGCTGAGCCTGGTGTAACTGCTACGTGTGCTTCTGACAATAACTTTTCAGCAACCTCATCACCAGTACCGTACTCACTTACATCAGCAAACGCATAAAAAGCACCATTTGGCTCATTACAATTAATGCCAATTGAGTTTAAACCATTTATTAAAACATCTCTACGTGCCTTAAATTCCTGTACCATCTTATTTACAGGTTCTTGACTACTTTGTAATGCTGCAATACCTCCATATTGAGCAAAAGTTGTAGCACTGCTAACAGAATGAGAATGAATTTTTAGCATACCCTTTAATAGATTAGTTGGTGCACAAGCATACCCCAACCTCCATCCAGTCATAGCATAAGCTTTTGAAAATCCATTTACTGTTATAGTTCTCTCCTGCATACCATCAAATGAACCAATACTATTATGTTTTTTCCCGTAAATAATCTTTTCATAAATCTCATCTGACAAAACAAGTAAGTTATGGTCAATAGCAATATCAGCTATTTCTTTCAGAACACCTTGATCATAAACTCCTCCAGTTGGATTGCAAGGAGAATTCACCACAATAAGACGTGTCTTGTCAGTAATATAGTTAGAAACATCTTCGGGTTTGAAATCTCGCTGAGAATCTGTAGGAACCCATACACTGTTAGCTCCTGCAAATTTAATACATGGGTCATATGATACCCAAGCTGGGTCAAATAGGATTGCTTCATCACCATCATCTAATACAGACATCATTATCTCAAAAATGGCCTGTTTTGCACCTGGTGTTACTATAATATTTGAATCTGTTACATCCAGATCATTCTCATTTACTAGCTTTTCAGCGATTGCTTCTCGTAATTCAGAAATACCCATAGAGGGTGCATAATGAGTTGCGCCTTTAAACATAGCATTGGATGCAGCGTCACATATATGTTTTGGAGTATTAAAATCAGGTTCTCCTAAACTAAAGCTTATTACATCTGCTCCTTGTTTATTTAATTGACTTGCAATGTTTGCTATTTTAATAGTAGCTGACTCTTCTAATCTCTTCAGCCGTGTAGATGCCATCAGAATTCCACGTTTGTTTCAAAGTATTTAAAACTATAGCCTTTTTAAAAGTTTTACTGCAGATTCCACAGCTCGTTTTGCATAATCGACCCTTTGATGTGCTTCCATTCTTGTCATACCAGGTCCTGCAACACCAAATGATACTGGCTTATTAAACTCAAGAGAAAGATCCATAATCTTCCTAGAAGCATGTTGAACTACAATTTCATCGTGATCGGTACTCCCTTCTATAACCATACCAAGAGTTACAACTGCATCAATATCATCACGTGAACACAGCTTTTTGATAGCAATAGGCATATCATAAACACCTGGTACAAGTATAACTTCTACCACATCAGCACCTAAAAATTGTGCATGTTCTTTTCCGAGTAACTCCATCTGATAAGTTAAATCTCTATTAAATTCTGCCACAACAAATCCAAGTTTCATCGACATAAATAATCTCCAGTTATATTTACATTCTTATAGAACCAACATCTTCATAACCCTGACGTTGACCTGTACCAGCTTCTTTAATCAATTTTTCTGGTTTAGTTAACAATTTTATAGCATTTAGTGCATGTTCTCTAGACCTTTTTTCCATAAGGCGAGCCAATTGATAATCATCTATAGCTTCGTCCTCATGTACAAAAACTTCAATTATATGAGTATTGGTCATAAGTTGTGCTTGAATTAACCCTGTAGAGGCTTCGTGTGCACATACCTTATCAATATCTTTTGATCCAGGCATTCCTAGTGCAATTACCAAGTTGCATCCATGTTCATCAACAAGTTTTTTACTTGCTACCGGCAAATCTTTTATCCCCGGAACCGTAACTCTTTTTATTTGAATCGAGGCGTTTTGTTTAATTTCGTCTATTGCAGCACTACCCATATCAAAACGTGCAAATGTAGTATCGACAACGCCTATTGTTTTCATATATATCATTTGGGAATGTTATATTATTTAACAGTATTCAATACATCACTGGCAGCTTGTACTCCATCGCCTAATGTATTAATTTGTTTTCTATTCTTTAACACCATTTCAAGGGTCTGTATGGTAGATAAAACGTTATTTGAATTAACATTGCCCATATTTCCGATTCTAAATATTTTACCACTTAGATGTGATTGACCACCAGCAATAATAATTCCTTCATTCAACATATCCTTCTTTATGTCATTACCATTGATTCCATCAGGTACCTTCATAGCTGAAACAGTATTAGAATAATTACTATGGTCATTTAATGTAGGAAACATTTCAATTCCTAGTGCATTCATAGCTTCTCTTACAGCCCGAGAAAATAGTTGATGTCTTTTTATCCTTAACTCCATACTTTCTTCCATGATAATGTTGAGGGCTTCTTGAAGACCATAAAATAATGGCAGTGCTGGCGTATATGGAGTTTGAGTTAGTTCCTTATCAGCACTTTTCTTGTAAGCTTTTAAATCCAAATAATATGGTGATGATTTCACATTTTCCATCACATCAAAAGCCTTCTCACTAACAGATATCATCGATAAGCCAGGGGGTGCACCTATACATTTTTGTGAACCAACTACAGCAATATCTACATTCCAATCATCAATAAATACATCATCTCCACCTATTGAAGTAACTCCATCCATTATAAACAATGCACCATACTCTTTTGCAAGCTTTCCAACTTCTTTTGCGGGATTCAAAATTCCAGTCGATGTCTCATTGTGTACCATAGCTATAGCTTTTGCACCCTGCTCAAGTTTTTCTGTTATTTGGTCAATGTCCACAGAAGAACCCCAATCATACTCCACGTGAGCAACCTTGCCATATCTTGAAGCTATGTCTTTGAACCTTTCACCAAATTTACCATTTTCAACCGCTATAATAGTATCATCTTTTTCAATTGTACAACCGATAGCTGCCTCCATTGCTGCAGTACCAGATCCACTTAAGATGAATATATCATCATCTGTAGAAAAAATTGATTTAAGATTATTTATACAATCATCATATATTTGCGAAAACGCAGGACTTCTGTGGTTAATCATAGGTTTTGACATTGCTCTGAGTATTCTAGGAGCAACTGGCACAGGTCCAGGCATCATAAGTAACTTATCTTCCAAGTCCATATTAGGGTCACCTTTTTAAAATCAGTTTCCATGTTTAAAAAATGTTTAATGTATTTATTGTTTTTCTTATGCTACAGTCATTCAGTTGAATGTAATAGCTTAAGTACATCATGCTTTGTAATTACTCCCACTACTTTTCCATTATCCATTACAAGGACAGCCCGGCTTCTTTCAAGAATACTTGATACAACTTTAAATTCTGTATCCAGAGAAATAGTTGGAAAAGAGCCTTCCATTAGCTCAGATACCTTCATTTTAGAAATATTTGTATTTTTCTTTTCAGTTAGTGACTTAATTAACATATCTTCAGACAAACTTCCAACTGAAATACCATCCACAATTATTGGAATTTGTGAAAATCCATATTCTTCCATAATACTTGCAGCTCTAGTTACTGAATCTTTTGGGAGTATATGAATAACTGGATAATTCATTACATCTTTGACCAAGATACTTTCATTTTCAACTTCTTCAAACGCTTCATATATCTTCTTTATCGTAGATAGTCTAGGATCAACATCACCTGATTCAATACGCGCTATTAAAGGCTGACTTACACTCGCCCTTTTTGCAAGTTCACTTTGTGTCATTGAAAGCTCATTTCTTTTTTTTTTGATGCTGGACGCGGTAGGCAATATCATATTTATTACTGATAGTAATTTTTTGTATATAAGACAATTGGTTATCGTTAATCTAGGTTACCATAAATATATTGCTATTCCTTGAAGAATTTAGAATTGAATTCTAAAAATTGCGAAGAATAAAAAAGTAAGATTTTATAAGACTTTTAGTTAAAACTATTGTATTAGTTTTCACTTAAGAAACGTTATGACAAAATTAATTTATATATAAGTATTTGGGAAAATGATTACTTCACAAAGCTTATATTGAATACGCATTTTATAAATGTTGATTAAAATAAAAACAGTAAGGATTAAACTGTAGATTTTATATGAACTATCAAGAATAGTGGAGTTTTAAAATTAGTACTTATATAATTTTATATTCATGTCAGAATATTAATAACTCGTTTAGTACTCTTATTGCTACCTTTTTAAGCTGAAACTTTATTGATAGTTTCAACAGTTTAATTTTATTAAAAAGTAACCTTGGAGGTAAAAATTTGAAAGAGAAGCAAAAAGGTTTGACTTGCTTTGGTGATTGTCTAAAAACACCTACATTAATACTCTCTCTAACTATAGCTGTAGTCTTTGTTTTCTTTGGTGCAGTATATCCAGAAGCTACTGGCGAAAGGATGGAACTTGTATTTGACTGGATGGTGACAAGCCTTGGCTGGTCATTTATGTTAGGAGCAAGTATATTTCTATTTTTAATTGTTTATCTGATGTTAAGCCCTTTGGGTGAAATCAAACTAGGGGCTGATCATGAAAAACCAGCTTATTCCAATAGTGCATGGTTCGCTATGCTTTTTAGTGCAGGAATGGGTATAGGTTTACTTTTCTGGGGTGTTTCTGAGCCAATATGGCACTATATGTGGCCACCATACGGTGAAGCTAACACTGCAGAAGCAATACATACAGCAATGCAATACTCCTTTTTCCATTGGGGATTCCATCCATGGGCAATCTATGCTGTGGTTGCGGGTTCACTCGCATATTTCTCCTACAGAAAAGGATTACCAATGCTTTTAAGCTCTACATTAGAACCTATTTTAGGTAGAAAAGGTATTGAGGGAAAATACGGAGTTCTTATAAACACTATAGGTGTATTAGCAACACTTTTTGGTATCGCTACTACATTAGGTTTAGGTGCAATGCAACTTGGCGCAGGTGTAGAACGACTCTTTGGTTATGCAAGTGAACCAAGTCTCTGGATTGTTATAATAATCATAGTAACAATTTTAGCAATCATATCGACTGTAAGTGGTATAGATCGTGGAATTAAATGGTTGAGTCAAATAAATTTGACAGTTGCTGGTCTTTTACTACTACTAGTCTTAATAATTGGACCTACGTTATTCATCCTGGATATATTTACTCATTCAGTTGGTGCATATTTACAAAATCTGTTACAAATGTCATTCGCAACTGATGCCGCTGGAGCAGGAGCTGAAGGTTGGGGAGCTGCTTGGACTATATTTTATTGGGCATGGTGGATTGCATGGGCACCATTTGTAGGTTCTTTCATTGCTCGTGTTTCAAGAGGTAGAACTATAAGAAGTTTTATTGTAGGAGTTATGCTCGTACCAACAGTAGTAAGCATGGTATGGTTTAGTGTTTTTGGTGGTTTAGCATTATTCACAGAACATTTCGGACCAGGTGGAATTGCTGCAGCTGTTGAAGTTGATGAAGCAGTAGGTTTTTTCACAGCACTGGCTGAATTCCCATTTGCTGCATTGCTTGTCGTAGTAGCAATGATTTCTATATCAATATTCTTTGTAACATCTTCAGATTCTGGAACCTATGTTATAGGAATGCTTACATCTAAGGGTAATCCTCACCCACCAGTAGGTATCAGAATTATATGGGGAACTATTGAAGGAGCTTTTGCTGCTGTACTACTCCTTGCAGGTGGATTAGAAGCATTACAAACGGCTTCAATCATAGGTGGCTTTCCATTCATGTTGATAATGTTATTGATGATATATTGTTTATTCAAAGCATTATACATGGAGTTGCAAGAAGAGTCACTTCCACTTGAACGTGCAAAACTAAGAGCAACTATTAAAGAGCTTCAGGAAAAAATTGATCAAAAAGAAGCTGAAGCAGAAACTAGTTAAGCAAACATTGAAATGAGCTATTATTTAAATCAATAGCTCATCACTATTTTTTTATACATTACTTTCTACTAAAGTAATTTTATAACACAAAATAAAGATTATTACTTTAAAAAATATAGATTTTCAGGCTCTGTAGAAATCCTTATGTAAATAATAATTGTAAATGAGTTATATCTTTCGATGTTATGTATTAATATCTTACATTTTACTTCCTTTACCTGGTTTCTGTACTTTCTGGACTTAATTTCTTCACCATATTTTCTTTTCAGAACTGAGAACATTGTCTCTACCAGGTTTCTAGAATGGTAGAGTTTTTCA
>NZ_JANUCS010000023.1 GCF_024808815.1 Methanosalsum natronophilum
TCTATTCATTATGATTATGGGCTGAAGAAAAGATTGATGTCAAGAAAAATCAGTAATTATATTATTTGAACTGGTGACTTTTCCGACAGTCTCTTACTATTCTAAAATAAAATAGAATAAGTAAGTTAGGTATTTGGTTATTATAAGTCGAATTTATTTATTTATTTATTTATTTTATGTCACTAAGGTCAATTAAGATTGAATTAAGGTTTCGGAAAAACTTTTCTAGACAAATTTCAGATCCTTTTTTATCATCTCTTTATTAATTGAAACACTATAAAACGTTATAAATACCATGTGCTGCCCCAGATTATGGTCTCGTTTCAATCCTTGTTTTAATGGAACTACTCTGAAAATACTTATCTCAATTATACATCTCTTGCGGAAACAAAGTTTCAATCCTTGTTTTAATGGAACTACTCTGAAATCCCAGTTCAGGTTGGTGTATCGACCATGGACGATTATGGTTTCAATCCTTGTTTTAATGGAACTACTCTGAAATATATGATAGATTCATTGGCGGGTGATTTAGACACAGTTTCAATCCTTGTTTTAATGGAACTACTCTGAAATGTAGATCCGGTATCAACAATACGAATGATGGATAGGGTTTCAATCCTTGTTTTAATGGAACTACTCTGAAACGAAGATAATCAAGATCTGGTTGTTTGCAAATTCGAGTTTCAATCCTTGTTTTAATGGAACTACTCTGAAACTAATGGGACCATCGTAGCCCGTCTATATGTCGACAAAGTTTCAATCCTTGTTTTAATGGAACTACTCTGAAATATGTGACCACGTGCTCCATGTATTTCATAATAAATGTTTCAATCCTTGTTTTAATGGAACTACTCTGAAATAGAGAAAGCAAAGGAAATACTTGGTGTAAGTGAAGAGTTTCAATCCTTGTTTTAATGGAACTACTCTGAAATCCTGGGAAACCATATAATGATGGTGTTATTCATACGGTTTCAATCCTTGTTTTAATGGAACTACTCTGAAATTCAGATAGAGTCTCTTGCAAAAATGAAGGTAAACGTTTCAATCCTTGTTTTAATGGAACTACTCTGAAATACATGAATGGTGCGAGAGCCCATTCGAGTTCGACGGTTTCAATCCTTGTTTTAATGGAACTACTCTGAAATTTTTGAGCCATTCGACTTTGACGAGTTCAAAGTCAGTTTCAATCCTTGTTTTAATGGAACTACTCTGAAATTTGAAATATTCGACCTAGAACATCTAAATACCTGGTTTCAATCCTTGTTTTAATGGAACTACTCTGAAATTAAAAAAAGGAGGAATATTATGTTAAACCTAAACTGTTTCAATCCTTGTTTTAATGGAACTACTCTGAAATAGGTAGCCAAATGTTTGGGATGTGGCTATATAGCCGTTTCAATCCTTGTTTTAATGGAACTACTCTGAAATTTGAAACATATCCTCGATCAAGGGATATTAACAGGTTTCAATCCTTGTTTTAATGGAACTACTCTGAAATAAACAAATGATACTCACAAATTTGATAGAAATGTTTCAATCCTTGTTTTAATGGAACTACTCTGAAATTGGAAAAGAAGAAATAGAGAAAGAGTATGGAAGAAGTTTCAATCCTTGTTTTAATGGAACTACTCTGAAATGGAGAATGATAGTATGAAAGCAAATAAAAAATTAAGTTTCAATCCTTGTTTTAATGGAACTACTCTGAAATTGGAAACCCATCCAATTATGCCAAACCCTGAACTGGTTTCAATCCTTGTTTTAATGGAACTACTCTGAAATTAACATCGCGGCCATGGTATTTGGATTGCAGTACAGTTTCAATCCTTGTTTTAATGGAACTACTCTGAAATTCAAAGATGAATTTAATAATAAATTAGGTTCAATGTTTCAATCCTTGTTTTAATGGAACTACTCTGAAATCGCTATGTATGATGACGATGTTTCGTCATCGGAAAGTTTCAATCCTTGTTTTAATGGAACTACTCTGAAATTTGGGCAAGACTTTTATAAAAAAATCTGAATCCAGTTTCAATCCTTGTTTTAATGGAACTACTCTGAAATTGGAAACTTTCCACTGCCGATGGTAAAATCGTTAGTGGTTTCAATCCTTGTTTTAATGGAACTACTCTGAAATAAAATATAAAAGAGAAGATTGGTGAATCAATAAAGTTTCAATCCTTGTTTTAATGGAACTACTCTGAAATCGAAAAACAACTAGAAAAGGTCAAAACAAGAATAGGTTTCAATCCTTGTTTTAATGGAACTACTCTGAAATTCGGAAGTATGTGATTATTATCACACATTAATCAGTTTCAATCCTTGTTTTAATGGAACTACTCTGAAATACAATTACCATTGGTTCAAGACCATGGTACAACGTGTTTCAATCCTTGTTTTAATGGAACTACTCTGAAATCAGAAAAGTGTGATTATTATCACACTTTGATTAAGTTTCAATCCTTGTTTTAATGGAACTACTCTGAAATTAGATACCACGAAAACCTTGAAAACCATATCGACGTTTCAATCCTTGTTTTAATGGAACTACTCTGAAATTAGGAATCATCACCCTTTTCACTATCTGTGGAAAGGTTTCAATCCTTGTTTTAATGGAACTACTCTGAAATCCTAAGATTTTTTGAGCATTTTTCGATCTATTTTTCTGGAACATTTCTTCAAAATCGAGTGCAAGAACCTACTTGTTTTGAAATTCATATACACTTTATTTCAAAAGTAACTTAACTTTTCAAACATTGATTTTGGAACATCCCATTTTTCTATTACCCTTTATAAGGCTGGAACTATATAACCTTTTTGATTATGAATTGCTATCTCACACAAAAATTTGTTTTAACTGTACATAGTTGGTCAATATAATTATTTTTTAAGTTATATGTTTGACTGGGACAGTTCGCAAACTTTCTTCTTATGTTACACAGTTGGTATTCATATCGTTTCTGGAAAAAAATGAATTAGTTTTAATTGATGAGTACTGTTAAAACTGGTTTACATTTGAGGTAAAATTGAGCCTTAGCATAGCGGTCACTCAAAAAACTGAACATCGTTTTCAGCATGCACCGATGGTTTAGACAGTTGATTTATCACGATTTTACATTGAAATACTACTAAAATGTAAGTAAAATAAGTCTTTTATCCATATATTTTTAAAATTTCATCACAAAAAAGGTTTTTATTTATATTTAGTATCTAATAATCAATCAATAATTTATTGAAAAGCATTATAATCTATTTATAAAAAAAATAAGTTAAAATATATTGTTTTAATCTCAAAAAACTACTTTAATTCTTTTTTTCATCATAATATTAAATTGATCTTTTAAACATAAACTAGAACTGAATTCCATAATAGGTCGAACTCTTCGTGGATGATAATATCTAATCTTGTATCAAGATATCTAAAAATACATATACATATGCGTAGGTGATTGATATTTGTTATTGGTTATAGACGATTATGGAACATATCTAAAAAAGAAGAGTAACAGGTTTATTATTACAAACCAGTACAAAGAGTTCGATACTAGATGTAAAAGAGAATTTTCAGCTAATAAGGTATCGACCATTTTAGTGCATAAAGGAGCTTCGATCACTACGGATGCGATTAATTTGGCCGTAAATAAAAATATCAATATTATTTATATGGATCAAATCGGAAACCCTATAGCCACTACATACTCATTTGATCATGAGAGGTCAGCTACTGTATGGCGAGATCAAGTTAAAGCATATGATAATGGCATGGGGATGTACATTGCTACCAAAATAATCGAAGCTAAGATATTAAACCAATATTATCTCATGAGAAACTTGGGTAAGAGGCGAAACTCTGCAGAACTGGTCAATGAGTCCGAGCTCATAAAAGATAATATTAAAAGAATAAGTGTCAAGGAAAATATGGACCGATTAAGACAACCTCTAATGGGTGTTGAGGGTATGGCATCAAAGAAGTATTTCAGTATACTTTCATTGATAATTGGTCAAGGTTATTATAGCGGTAAAAGGACGCGAAGACCACCTAAAGATATATTCAATGCTTTGTTGAGCTATGGTTATGGTATACTTATGACCGAGGTCCAAAAAGCATGTCTTATAGCAGGCCTAAATCCATATATGGGGTTCATTCATGCTGATAAAGTAGGAAAAGCATCTCTTGTACTAGATATTATGGAAGAGTTCAGGCAACCTGTGGTAGACAGGACCGCTATATCGTTAGTGACTAAGAATATTGTCAATGAAAGGGATATTGACCGTGGAACTGATGGTTGTGTTTACTTGAACAAGTCAGGAAAACACAAACTTGTTGCAGCTATCATGGAGCGATTTGATAAGAAAGTAAGATATGATAATGAAAATAGAGCTATTTCAGGTATAATTGGTTTACAGGCAAAGAAAATGGTTCAATATTTTGGAGATGAAAAGAAGATATATATACCGTTCATATCCGGGAGTTGAATTTGTTAGTCCTGATCATTTATGACATTACCCAGAATAGAATTAGAACTAGAATATCGGATAAATGTAAAGATTATGGACTCTCAAGAATACAAAAAAGTGCATTTCTGGGTGATTTGGATGAAAGACATATCATGTTCATTTCAAAAGATATCAGTTATATCATGGATGATAATGGTAGTTCTGAGACCGATTCGACCTTGATAATTCCAATTTGTGCCAGTTGTAATGATAAACAGATATCCATTGGAAATGAAGTGGATATTGAGGAGTACCGTGATAGTCTGTTCTATTTCATAGACTGAGAAACAATTCGAAATGAATGTATATTATTATTATTATTATTATTATTATTATTATTATTATTATTATTATTATTATTATTATTATTATTATTATTATTATTATTATTATCATGATAATTCGTTTGGTGATACTAGGTGACTGTATTGATCTCAACCCTTGGTGGTTCTGAAGAGCTCATAAAGATCGGTGTTCGAGTAACAGAAAATGTGAACACTGTTGTTATATTAGCTGGAATTCCATTTAAAGAGTTATTTAAAGGTAAAAATGTAAATAGTGAAAAGATGGATATTGATCCATTACAGAAAGCAAAGGATATGAAAAGGTTATTGACAGAACTTGGGTTAGAGGTTAAGGTTCATCAAGTCAATCCATTAAGCTTTGATGAATGTATAATAAAGACCATAGATCTCATTAATGAATATAAACACGAAGAACCTGTCCTCAACGTGACCGGAGGAACTAAGACACTTTCATTGGCTGCACTTACTGCATCATGGATGTGTGGTGCCAAAGCGTTCATCATCCAGGAAAGTGAAAATGGTGCTGTACGTGTAGATCTACCTACATCACAACCTGGGAAGTTCAGTGACATAGGTGAACAAGGTAAAAGAATATTAGAATATCTACTCACTGTAACAGATTCATTGGAACAGGACATTGAACTGTACAAGAATGACGATGAACTAAGATCGCTAATAACTAAGAATATAGCTAATGGGTTAAGAGTTGAACCACAAAGTATTGTGACAAACTTGAAATTGCTGGAATCCTATAATTTGATCAAGAGTAGAAGAGGAGCAATTAAAAGAGGTGAACCATCACCTGGAAAAATGAGTGTTAAATTGTGGTGGCTGACAGATAAGGGTAAAATATATGCCACTTATTTTAGGGGTACAGGTTTATAATCGAGCCCACTTTATGACCAGGTGTATGACTCTCAACAACAATTCCGCCATCTAATCTAGGATCATAAGTAGCTACATAACGTGTTGGGTGATAGAAATGTGTCAGGTAGCAGTAAAGCCATACAGGCCCACGACCACTGATAATAACCCCTTTTGACCCTGGTACTTTCGGTGGTTCTAATTCGCTAAGGTCTTCTGGGACCAATGCTTCTTCGGTTTCGAACTCAACTAAGCTGAACATATCTTTTTCAGTTACATTAAACTTGATCTTTGTGTTTGACATAAGTTCCATAGACTCCATGTATTATTATATTAATAGCGAGTTTTGTTCAGAGTTCTACTCTACGAATGGTCCCATGACCTTTAGATACACCTTTACCTAACCCAACATAATCAGGTATTTCAAAATTTGTCATGAAAACACCTTGGAAAGAAACAAAACCTGTATCTTTATATTTACTATCGAATTTGATAAGGTCAATATCACATTTGATCTCAGAAGGTACAGTATACCCTAAACCTTTTGACATTGATAAAATATTGCCTATCAATCCTTTTCTCAGAATATTGATTCTTTCGTGTTCGTTTTCATCTTTGTACATAGTATAATTCTTAGCATTCAATGCTATCCATGGAGTTACAAATTCGTAAAAAATTATATGATCACATAGTCCGAACTCTTGGTGTTTGATAGACATTATTCTTTCATCAATCTCATAAATATTACTATTCAAATTAATAGTTTCAAAGCTATCAAAAACGGTCTTTAGTGACTCTACTCCTTCTTGAACTCCAATAATATAAGGTTTGCTTTCTAAAAATTTGTATTGGACCAGTGGATATCTATACAGGTACGAGTTTGTGTTATGGTTATGTAATTGATTGTCATCTACGAATTTGGATCCAAAAAAGCCCCTTAGACAATGAGAGCTTTCCTGGATCGTCTTTTTCGTTTCAAACGTTAATATACCTACCTTTATTTTTTTTAGTGGGTTTTTTGATTTTTGCAAAACAATTCACCTTATAAAAACAAATTGAAAAAATAAATTATTGTTTTTAGAATCTTTTTCTTGATCTGTTAGCTGATTTATTTTTTCTACCCGAATGTTTCCCACGATTGTTACCAGTTACATTTCTTGAGCTTTTGTTAGTCAAGTCCCTGGAAATGTTCAGTGGATCAGGTAATACGGGTCTATCTTTATACTCGTTCTTTGGTTCCATTTCAAGATATCTTACATCTTTTTTACTTGGACCCGGCCATTCTAACATCTTAAGAAGCATCTGTATCCTCTCTTCCTTGTAGAGAGCGTCTTTTGATGACTGAAGCTTGCTAAGTAACCAACCTTCAAATACATTGATATATTGCTCCTCATTAGAATTTTTGGGACTTATACCTTCATGGAATGAATTTCCAGACTCTGAGAATAGTTTCTTGTACCTATCTTCTCTATTAGTTACTTTAACTTCAGATTCTATTTTTACTGATCCCATTCCAAAAGGTTTTACCATACCTAATTTATGCCTATAGTTTTTATTAGGCTCACCTTTAATGTCTAGAACCCATAAAAGTGCTCCAAGTTCATAGTCTTTCAAGTTCTCAAAATATATCCTGAACTTGAAAGTTACACCTTTTCTTACAGGTTTGATAAGTGTATGTTGTTTATCTTTATCCTTAATTTCCTCAGTTTCTTTCACATCTCTTATACTAGCATCTTTTTGATGCCAATATAATTTGAATCCACGAATAACAGTTTCTGATGGTGTTGACGTAGAATAGTGGGCAAGTTTTGAAGTATCGGGGTCGTGACCTTTATTTCTATCTTGAACAAGATAATGCTGGAATGTGGTTGGTTTTGGCGATGCCAATATCTTCGGAACAATACCTTTACCTTTATTCTCGGAGACCCAAACCGATCCTTGGTCACCATATAATTTAGCTTCAGTGAAAAAGACCCTGCCAGCTCGCCCATCTTTTCTATTTTCATCAGCTGAATAACCAAAAATGGACTCTGCAAGGTCAATTAGGTCAGGGTCATCTCGTAAGTTAGAAGGTACAAAATCTCTGGGTGTAGATGCTTGACCCCCATTATTGAGCTTTGCTGGTATTCTGAAATTAGGACTATGTCCAAAGAACAATACCTCATTATTTTTCTCTGTGTAGAAAACAGCTCTCCCTTCTTTCAGGCATCCATATTTTTCACTAAATGGGCTTTCTTTTTGGAAAGGGGTTAAACTATCAATATAGTCTTTGACTACTTCTTCAGGGATTTTCAGCTTATCTTTGTTCTCATTTTCCTCAATAACAATTGTTTGTCTTTTCCGGGTTGAAGTCCCATTCTTATTGGTTTCAAGCATATTACCAGCACAGACAAGTTGACCCCTAAATTTGTAACCTGCATCAATGTCACCTATATTTGTTACAGCGATATAATTTTTACCTGATTTTACCGTTGCATCAAAGGATATATCAAAATACTGTGGTTTGTAATTGGAATTATTGAACTCAACATAGCCAGGAATATCCATGTCAGATATTCCTGATTCCTTGATCGTCAGATATTTTTCTTTCTTATTCAACCCTATATCGCCCGTATTTTTTGCCGGCTGAACATACCAAGTATCACCTTCTTTTGTAAGGTACCCAGCATTTATGTTACTACCATTTTTCCCCATGAAATCTGCATATGGTTTTGATAAAGGGTCTGAACCTTTCGATGCGACTGCACGGTAAGTGATCTTATGAGTATCCGTGACCCAATCCATTTTCCCATACCCCACAATTTCGGTCAAGTTCCTGATCATTCCTCTTAAACTTGAACCAGGAATTACCGGTGTATCAGAGGTTTTAGAAAAAAATGCTGCTACTTTCTCTTTTTCATCTTCACTGAGTTCATCTAATGATTTGTCACTGATCTTTTTGAACATGTCCGGCGTGAGCGCACCACGAATGTAAAGCGGCGTTTCTGTTTTTAATGTACAATCAATATAACCGGTCATGTCCAAAAAAGCATCCTGATCATGAGGTTTACCATTAAATGCTTTATCCGGAAGTGGTATGAAGTTGTACGGCGCAGTAGCTTTTATACCATTATCCCTAGTGAAGTTCGGGTTTGTGTGTTTTGGAAGTGAAGTATTCATATCATCGGATGTCATTTATTTATTCTCCCCTTTATTTAATAGAGTTACTAGCCTACTCATTTTTATGTATGCTTGATTATCAGTATCGTAGTCTATAAAATGGCGAACTTTTAAACGTGGGTACATTATATCTGAACCAACTAATGGTATTACATGTACAAGTCCTTCTGACCCATGTTCAAGTTTAGTGAAACCATTCCCAATATCGGTGCTCGTATCTCCCCATATCAAATAGTCTTCATCGAAATGTTCAGTGTTAGTATCATCTATTAACGATCTAGCTTGGATACCATGGTCCTGATCATTCCAGATAAATACCTCACATTTTGTACTGAAAAGATAAGCTGTCTGAACTGTAACATACCTCAGTTTGGGAACTATATCATGATCAGGTACTTGAAGAGTAGCATCATTGAACTTACCCCAGATAATACCATCATCACAATGAACTAATAACCAATCGAGTTCATATGTGGTAGCCAGAAATTCAAACCAAGTGACCATATTATCATTTAAGTGTAAATCCTTTGGCACATCTATGTTCTTTATTTGTAAATCAGTTTCCAATCCCATTATGCACTCACCCCCTGTAAAAAAGATGCAATATAACCTTCAAGTTTATCTCTATCTCCAACTACATTCAAATCCATGCCAGCCTGGGAGAATTCCCACTCATATCTATCACTACTGGTTCCATGTATCAAACTTGCATGGTCACCAACAAGCCTACCTCTGCCTACGCTAGTTTCACCACCAATTGCAATATCGCTTGTCCAAAGGTCCTTTAAAAGCAATAGTAATAATCCTATGTGCTTTTCTTTGGGGGATTTCAATATAAGTTCTATCTTTACTTTAGTATCGTTTTTATCAAAGATAGGTTGTTCATTAAAAAGAGCTGTAGGAAATGAACTACCAGTAAATCGATCGATTTTAATCCTATTCTGGACTAAATGTAAAGGGTTCTCTATTACATTTTCATGGACTATTAGCTTACTCGCACTTGAACTAATGCTCCGATCATCAGTATTATCTGACCCAAACATATCATTTATGATGCTCTCGGCATTTCCAGTTGTATCCATCTTTTTAGCAATTTTCAAACCTCTTGCTCTAAGTACACCTGCAAGACTTGTACCACTTAATATTGGCTCAAATTTGTTGTTCCTTTTTGAATGAAGGTGTACAGTATCAGGCGAATCCGGCTCAACAGGGTCCGAGCGAATGAGAAGTGAACCATCAAGTTTGAATATAGAGTCTATTAAAAAGTATTCTCTCTTATCAACAATAGTTTCTTGACTTTTTAACAGGTTAGCTATGAACTTATCTTCTGATGGTGAGGATATATCTTTTTGTAGCCAAGCTATAAGTCCTTCTTTGTGGCTAAGGTCATATCTGTGAAGTTTCCATTTACCTTTCATGGAACAACGACCAAATCCACGGTTTTTCCTTGAGCCGAACATGATCTCGCCTTTTTCTAACCCAGTCAAGCAAATACTGATACCTTGGAGTATCTCTTTTTTTAGTTCGGGGTTAGTTGGTAATAGTACTTCAAACTCGAGATCGAACTTAACTCCAGCTTCCATCATTTCAAAATCAAACTTTTTCTTATCTTCTGCAGTACGTGTTTTATCATTTATCTTAACACCATCTCGAATCTCAAGCTGCGGTCGTGGACCAATTGAATCGTTTGTAAGCAACCAACTCTGTTCAGTCCCACCATCACCCTTATCTGTACCAAATATCTTGGAACTTAGATCAGAGACAATACCTTTATTGAAATATCCATTCTCAAATTCTCGAAGATAGTTACGTAAAGCTCCTGCGATAGTCGAACCTGTTAGCAGTGCTTTACCTTCCAAAGGATCTAGTTCAACTTTATTATCTACAAGACCATCATCATCATTTGAGCCAAATGCTACAGGTGTATTGAACACGAGTGTACCGGAGATAATAAGTCTTTCAGAGATATTCCGGCTTCTTGACCAATGTGCTTTATTCATTTTTTAGCCTCCTTTTGGGTTTTATGGAGTACATTATCTACCAACCTTACTGCATATTCTAACGCCATTTTGTCCTTACTATCACTTTCTTGAACACCTAGAGGACATGAAATTGAACTAGCGTTCATGGTAGTCCAAATAGTGGTAGGATCGGAAAAAAGTAATTCCAACCATTCCTTGAGGTTAGAATTACCAACTTTTGCCTTCTCGAGCTGGTCACTCCCCGACTTCCTCATATTTTTCAAGTAATTCTTTACCAGTGAAGGATCATTTTCAGCAAACGCAGCTCTAGCCCTATATCTTATACCAGAAAGTTGAGAATTACTTGGTGGTGAAATAACATGTATCTCCTTGATACGTTTCAATAATTCACGGTCAAGTTCCGATCTTAGCAAACGATTTGATACTCTCCCAATAAAATCATGGTTCTCGATTGGAGAAACTTGGAGCACGTTTTCTTCAACAGATTCTTTTTTGACACTGAAATCATCTTCATTGTACCAATTCAGTGCAATACGACCAAAGCCTTCAACTTTCTTATCCCCAATACCGTCCAGTTCAAGTTCTTTAAGTTTCGATAAAAGTCCTTCATTGTACTCATAAACAAATACGCTACCAGCAAGGATTGTATGGTTCTGTGGTGTCGGAAGGTTCCATGTACGATTGAAATTACCCCTTATACCAGTATGAACAAACTTTTTAATTTCATTCACGGTTATACCAGGTCCTTCCAATAGAGATTTAATGTCACTTAAACATGAACCTGAGACTTGGTCCCTTATTATAGTATCACTTAAAAGTGTAACTGAAATGAGTTCCTCTTCTTCATTATCTATAGGAATATACTCATCCCAGTAATCTTTCAATTTAGTATTGAGTATCTTTATTCTGCCATAACCTGTAAGATGAGATTTACCGACCCTTAAAATCACATCGTCTTTCAACAGTTGAGAGAGAACATTTGCACATTCTTCCTCTTTTACAATAACAGCTGCAGACATTACTTGCCCTGAATCTAAGGCTTCATAGCGGAACATATTACTATCAGAATTAGATGTATTTGAACTATCGCCACGTGATGTGTGCATAACAACCCTTTTATATGGTGAGTAGACAGACACTGAATCGTCTGTTAGATCACAGAAAGGTTCAGAAACCTGTAACCAGATAACATTATCATCTCGGTCCTTATCTGTAGCTTCATATGTAACATGGTCCCATACATTTCTACTAGAACCCTTTTCATCTCCTTTCTTAGAGAACCACGAAATAGGTGTAGGGACAGTACGCTTTTTCCTTACACTTGTGGGATAGGCATTAAGATACTTAGTACTACCATCAAGGAAAAGTTTTCTAAATTCATCATCACATGCATCAACATCTTTATTTTTAGCGGCCTGGTTCAAATATTGATTTATCAATGCACCTCTAATTACACTTCCGGGAATGTAATCAAAGCCTATGGCACTGTTAGGGTCACCACCTGCTAGTTGGTTCACTAGAACAGGGTCCAGTAACTTCACATCAAATGTAAAAACTTTCATTCAGATACCACCCTTAAGAATTCATTAAAATATAGATCAGAGACATCATTTCCATTCTCATCAACTAAGGAACAATATTTAATTCTACCTTTACCCCTATTTCGATCTAATCCGGCCCTTCTAACTGCTTTAAGGCATGCTCCGAGTAACCCTTTATCCTCTGGAGATATGTCAGCGATAAAGCTCAGTTCCGATTCAAATGGAGTTTCCCTTAAAATGACCCTACTACTGCGCAATGCTCCTTTCTTTGGAGCACCTGTTTCAGGGTCGATAGATGTTTGTTGTCTAATTGAGCAAAGAGAGTCCAGCACTTGCTGATACCTTAACTTCCCTTCTTTGACCTTTTTAATAATAATTGAACGAACATCTTTGGGTAGAATGGCATCACTTATAGACATTATAGCTTTATCTTCATTCCTACTCCCTGGTACACCGAAAAGCCTTGCAGCTGATGGTAAGAATATATCTTTTTTCCCCTGCAGCTCCAATGAATATAAGATATTAGCACACTCTTCTTCGATCACACCTTTAAGTGTACGTCCGCCTAAGAACGGTAACCCATATTTATCGTGCTGAATCTCAGAATCAATATATCCTGCTACACCATCTCCTTTACCAAATGTAGCATCGCTTTCTATAATGAACTTCAGTTTCATTTGTTTCATTTTTGATCACCTTGGAGTGGTATAAAAAAGTCCAACGCCTCAATGGCATCAAAACAGGTGCAAGTATCGCCAATCCATCCACTTGTCCTTGTAGCTGGATTGTTTGGTATTTCCGGTAATCCTGGTTTTTCATCAAGTTCGTAAAACTGTAAGTACTTTTCAACCGAGTCGGGGCCTTCGGGTAATTTTTCTCGTATCGTTTTCAACTTATTTTTCCTTTTAGACCATTCTTCACCCTTAAACTCTGAAATTATTTTGCAGAAATTATCCCATGTTCGCCATTTTGGCGCTCCTGGATCCCCTACGAATACAGGTCTCATATGCAATTTTCCAAGTTTGTTGTTGAGGTTTACAGTATATGTGTTATTCCTGATATTATCAAGACCTTCAAGTGTACCTGAAGAACCAAAATGCCAATCCATGCTTGAAACGTCTTCTTTGTTTATGTCACGAAGAATGTCTTTTGCTGAGCTGGCTAGACTTTCTGCAAGTTCAACTGCCCTTGTAAATGGATAATGAGAATTTACTATCGCTATTCCAGCTTTTGCTGAGATTGGTTTCCCGTCTGAGAGTTTTGGCGCTTTTTTTAGGTTTTCCAGATATAGTTCTGTTAATGTCAAACCTAATCTTCCATCACAAACAAATGTAAGATCATCACCACCGACGATGATAGGTCTAAAGGGAAGAAGTTTTTTGAAACCCTTAAAAGAATTGCTTTTATCGTTTGGTCTTATCATACCCTCGATGGTTTCTTTTAGTTTTTCGTCATCGGTTTGAGAGCACATTGTATCAATGCTCTCTAGCAGTTGATCAATTGTGGAAACTATAGTAGATATTGTCGTATTTTCGACATTTAATGAGAACTTGCGAATAGCATCAATATATTTTCTATTACTTTCTCTGTTCTCTTTTGTTGAAGTGATTGCCTGAACTCTTTTACCCATATCATTCCCGTCTGCATGGACAACGGCAATGAAGCTCGATTCGTTCTTAGTTCCAAAATCACCAAAATTATGGATAAACTCATATCCCCTATCTTTAACATTTGGGAACATGTCCATGAACCTTTTTTCGGACCTCTTGTAAAAGCGAAGTTTATCAGAAACATTTTTTGAGACACGTACTAAACTCTTGTTCATAGGATCTGATTTAGAACCATTTATAAGTTCAAGGTTTACGTCGAGAACTTCAGTCAAAGATCCGTTCCTCAACTCGATCGCAGGTAAACCTGTATACTGACAATTAGCTGTGATACCAAGTCCTAAGATATTTGATGAACGTTTACGTTGATACTTCTTGTCTCTTAGTTTTTTAAGGATAAGAGGAATGGTTTTTTCAGCAAGGTCATTCGCATCCCAATCGAATTCGGTATGCGTGATTATTATCTCCAGCCCACTTGCGTTCAATAAAACCTCTTTTGTAAAATTACGACTGAATTCTTCTGCATGTTCTAGTTCTTTGAAAATAATAAAGGTGTTACCCCCGCCAACATATACAAGCTCGGATATCAACCCATCCTCTATTGTATTTTCAAGGTACTTAACTTTATCAAGGTTCTTGTCATAATATACATTAGTTGAGTCTTTACCAAGTGCTACTAGTTGTTTTACAACAAGTTCATTGGTAGCCCAATGAACCAGTCCAGATGCACCAACTATCTGTTTCAAATTGTTACTACCAAAAATATATTTTTGTATCCCTACAGTATCTATTCCAATTAAAACATATTTTGACATATTTTTGCCTCTAAGTTTATTCAAATGATTCGATCCAGTCTTGAAGATGGTATTCAAGGTTTGGAAGGTGGTCTAATCCAAAAACTCCAAATTTACCTTTACTGTTCCATTCTTCTTCAAGTTCCATTTTAATTATATCTGGAGCTTGTTTTGATCCATTCTCTGCACAACAAACTAGCCCGATCTTTGCTTCATCGCCACCCAATTGATTTCCTCTAATAAAAGCCTCGAATAATTTTTCTTTAAGAATACTTTTGTTCATAGCTGTAGTACAGGATAATATTATCAATTGATAACCTTTTAGTGCGAGTATATCTATCTCGAAATTCCTTTCATTTGGAACTAAGTTCATTATACATGTATGTATACCATTCTTATCAGCTAGGTCCTGAACAACACTGAACACATAATCCTCTAGCCAGAGACCATCAAGCCATTTTGCAACATCTTTGCTAGTTTCACCCCAAAGTTCAGCAAGTTGACCCAAACTATCTAGCTCTTTAAAATGGGAACCAAGTGCAGCACTTTTTTTAAATTCTTCCAATGAAACCTGACTTAGTTTATTTTCTTTTTTCAATTTGTCTTTATTGTTTTCTTTTCTCAGATTATTAGTACACCAATTTCTATGCTCTTTAGGGTTCAGTTCAATCATAGACCTAGCAACTTCAGGATGATTTGGTTCTTTTGTGTACTCTTTTGGAGTATAACCATGTAATGCAAGAAGATCTTCGATAGATATGTTTACAGAATACCTTACCGGAAATTTAACAAGAACATCGTTCTTTCTATCAATTAGCATTTCAAGGGTTCGAGAATCAAGGTAGCTGAACACAGACATCGATGAATTAGCATCGTATATTGCACGGTAAGCATGAACTGACATGGATTTCTTGCCAGAGGTGTAATGTAGACCTAAACTGTCTTTACCTTCAGCTTCTTTTTTGATATTAGAATAAATATCTCTTGTATCTGCTGGATTTACATTTATTTTAGTCCACTTATTACTTGGAATACATAATACTTGTATAATCCTATCAGCAATCTCGTTTGTCTCTTCTGTATGAACAAAATAAAAATGAGTTGACTCGTGAGCCAGTATTTTCCCTGCTATATAGTTAGGTAATGGATTCGTACCTACCAACAAGAACAGGTTATCACTTTTGTATTGATCTAAGTTTCCATTAATGGCTAAATTATTTAAGTTATCTAAGTTGTTGCTCAAAAAATATCACCTTGCTCCAAAATATTTTTTATGATGTTTGTTTTAATTCATATATAGCTTTTTTTATAAGTTAAATTATAGTAACAGTTATATCTAATGGCCGGAAATTCATATGTAGGAACTATCACGTTTCTCCAACCAGACATGCTCCCGAATTGGCAACCGGTATGGCCTCAACTTCAATTTCTACCAAGCTATTCGTTTTAAAGTCAAGATACTCTATCTTTCTATTAGGTTTAATACAAGCAATTATCATTCCTGTGGTCATTGCCTTTGTACCAGATGTGATATCAGCAACCACATCATCTTCGTTAAGGTCTTTTGGTAATTGGTTCTTATAGATATCACTTATTTTCTTTCGAATAGACTCAGGTTTTGTCAGCTCATTGTCCTTGAGAGGTATTGAATTTAATTTAATTATACTATCAAGTCCTTTCTTTTTCAAATAAGATTGTATAAGTTCAAAGTTCTTTATTGAACCTTGGTCACTCGAGTGGAGTAACCAACATTCTCTTAATCCTTGTTCTGTATCAAAATGATAGTTTATGATCTGAATAATATGACCAATTCCCTGGATTCCTTTTAGTGAACTATAATCACCGGTCTCCAACGCCTGATCGATCACATCATACCTTCTTTTCACCTCGGTTTCTAAAGATACTCCTTCGAGCGGTTTTGGTCCTTTCGAAATATTACTTACAAATGTGATCAAACCCTTTTTCTTTGATAATTCACTCTGGTCAACACTCCCGCCTTTTATCTCAGGTTCCATTTCAGCTAATTTATTGAACCTTCGTTTAGTAAAATAATTATTGAAACCATACAATATGATAAAACCTGTAAGAACAAGAATTATTAGAACAATAGCTTCATATAAACCAAAATGCTCTTTTATGAGCTCTGCAAGTAGATTGTAAGAAACTTCGACCAGGAATTTAACTACAAATAGGTACAATAAGACAATTACACCAAGTGTTCCAGTTGTTCCACTGACCACTGTTCTAATAAGCTCATCTGAATTCCATTCAAGTTTCAATTTATCGAACACTTATTACCACTTGATATCATATTTATTGTTACTAATATCTATTATTTTCATATTTATCGCTACAATATGAACTAATTTTATTTATATTGTTTGAAATTAAATCGTGTCAGAGACTAACTATTATAATCCACTGCTATTCATTACATGATTGAACTGGTTCAGGTATTCTCGTACCCTTTCATTATAGCAGTTCTGTATGAGTTCAAGTGAGGCTTCATAATCTGTATGATGATAATAGTTGAGCCATGTATCAATTATAGTGTTCATTCTTTGAATTATACGAACAGGAGGTACACCTGAACCAAACGAGGTATTGCTTGCAAGGATCAATTTTTCTATAGTCTTGGTTACCGAACTCTCACTGGGATAAATATTAACATTACCTTTATATTTCGTTGCAGGATATATTTCCTTAAAATGGAATTCAAGGAAATCAAAACCATCCTGTGCATGTGTTATAAAGGTCTTATTAGAGCTAAGGCGGAGACCTATTCGTTCAAGAGATTCTTCAACTTGGGTTTGATCGATCTTTTTATTGTTCAATATCACAAAATCATCTGCAAAACGCACAAGATAACCGTTCGAATTAATACTTTTGAGACCAATGTTCTCCCACTCTTTATCAAACTGATCCAAATAAATATTCATGAAAAGTGGTGATAATATACTACCAAGCATTATACCACGTTCAAGTTCATAGTTATAGTCAAGGTCATCCTTATTTTTCTGAACACCTTTTTTCAGGAACTCCTTAATCATGTTTAGTATATTGTCATCAACTACTCTTCTTTGAATACATTGAACTAACCTTTTATGGGGGATACTATTAAAACAATCTTCTACATCACTTTTAAGGATATGATCATTTCCCGATTCAAGCCATTTATAGACTTCAAGGCTTGCCAATCTCGGCGACCTATATGGCCTGAATCCAAAGGAACATGAATCAAAGTCAGCTTCGAAGATAGGTTCAAGTAATAGTTTAAGTGCAGCTTGAATTAATCTATCTTTTACAGTTAATAGTCCAAAATCACGTGTTTTTCCGTTTTCGTTCTTACTTTCAAAGAATAGAATGCGACTCGGGTTATAAGTTCCATTGATAATATCTTTTTTCACTGTCTCTATGAACGTGTCAATTCCTGTCATTTTTATATCCGAGACTTTCAATGAATCTACACCAGCTACTTTTGAACCTTTAGAGATATTTCTCCATGCTTCCCTTAAAATAACATCACTCGATAGCAACTCTATAAGTGAAGTAAACTTATAGTACCTATTGTTCCTTGACTTGTTGTAAAGATCAAGTTGTGTTTCGGGCAGTGACTGTATCATCATTTGTGATCCCAACCACTAATTAAGCGGATACACATAATAAATAGTTCTTCGAAGAGTTCGATAACTAATCGAATTAGATGCCTTTTGAGCAGTATACCCGGAATAAAAATTGATGTAGGTAGGTGGGTATATACCCTACCTAAGAAAAAACAGGTCATCTAATGAAAATATCATTAGTATCTAAATTGATACCTATAACATCGTGTTCTTTTTGCTCGATGTATTGAATATCTCTTTTTGGAGATAGGCATGTCAGGATAATTGCTGCAGTAGCCGCTTTAGTCCCACTGGTTATATCTGAAATAATGTCCTCTTCTGTTAAGTGTTGGGGGAGTTCATAAGAGTATATTTTATTTACTTCAGATGCTATTTTCTTAGGATCATTCTCATCACTTATTTTACGTAAATTCACATCGATCGATCCATCACTATAGCTATCTATATAATGTTTGATCAATTTGGCATTATCCTCAGAACTTTTTTCGGATGTATACAACAGCCAGCATACACTCAGGCCACCATCTCCTTGTATATGATGATTAATGGAGCGAATAGTATGACCAGTACCCCGGATGGCCTCTGCATGGTCAAGTCTTTTCTCAGTGATAGCAGTATCTACCGTGGAGTATAGAGTTGATAGTTCATTTTCATAATCACTATTGCTTGAAATGGATAATTTGCTTACCATTGTTATTAGACCTTTATGAGGTTTTACTTCAGTTCTTTTTGGAGTTCCTATAGGGATCAAAGCTTCTCTTTTCTTTTCTCTTCTGATCTTTGAGTAGTGATAGACTAAGAAAACAATAATACCAGCAACTAACAACATTAGGGCAGTTCCAATATTACCTATGGTCTCCCCACCGATTCCAGCAATGTTATTAGGAATTATCATAACCAAAGCAGTAAAAAAGAGTCTGAAAGTTTCGTTTTCATCATATAGGTTTTCAAACCTTTCTTTTATATTAACCATACAAAAAACACCTACAATATATTTTATTTTAATCAGTGATAAATAGAAATGTAGTAGATTAATGTTTTCTTTTTTACCCGAAGTAACAAATTAGAATTATTAGAAGGTCAACACAATCTATCAGATATATGAAACTTTAAATGCTTAACATATATGGATGTCTAATCCATCCCCAATTTTATCTTTTAGTGCTAGCACCTCATGATCAACAGTAAGTATCTACAGTTGTTGCGAAAAAAGATTGAACTAGAAAAAAATCAAAGAGCATTAATATCACAAGAAATAAGATAATTATTACTTTTCAGATCGCAAAGTCTCGTCTATATATTCTTTAAAAACGAATAATTTAATAGTTGTGTTGTTAATAGTAGAGGTAAATGAATAAATACTAAATTTATTAAGTCCCATTTAAAGTTCAAGGCCGTGAATTTCTATGAACAGTTCATTAAAACCTAAAAGAGTATATGTTACAATGCTTGGGCGTTCAGTATGGGCTATATTGAACTCGTATTACTGTTCACTAAAGTACAGGGATTTTCAGCCAAATGAGATTATACTATTAATCGAGGATAAAAATACAGATGCATTAGACGAACTTGTAGCTAAAACTAAAAGTGGATTGGAAATAATATCAAGTTCAAGTGGGATAGACCCTGAAATTATAGATATAAGACTACCACAATTAGAAACTGAAGCTAAATACGAAAAGATATTCCTCAAAACCGCAGACTATTTCTTGAAAAAGAAAGAAGAATGGAAACAAAATGATGATATTGTTGCTTTAGATATAACCCCAGGTAAAAAAACACTTGTTGCTGGAACTATTTTCCCTATAAACCTAGCTGATATAGAACATGTGTTTTATCTGAATGTAAAAGAAGCAATACCTAAACCTTATATGATGATACCACACCAATATCAGATCTTCAACGATTTTAAAAAACAGGTCAAGAGAGCTATGGATGAACCAAAGAAATGATGATAATAGCAGGGTTAAGGTCAATAAGCAAGAACTACAGATATTATTGAACTTAGAAAAAAATAAAAGTATTAGTTTGAGCTATCCTTTTTTTAAACTAGACTTCTTTGAAGCCCGTGTTAAAGGTTCAGGATATAATTTGAAGTTGGTTTCAAAAGAAAATGATTTTGAAAATTTGAAGAATTTTATTGGGGATAAAGTAGAAGAGTTCCCAAAATATGAGGATATATATGAAATTCTGTTCTTAAGTGATATCATAGAATATGATAATCTGCATACAGTTTTAGAAAATAGATATTTTGGGAAAAGTGAACATAAAAAGGTTTTTTATGCACTCGATACTAACCTATTTTACCATGGATTCCCATTCCATAACAAGTATGGAACCGATGTTAATTTCCTTGTAAGCAATGTAGTGTATGAGGAAATTGAAAGTTCAATTAACAGTAAATATAGTAAGAATACAATTACTGAAATGAAAGAACTCGTAAAATATAATCCCAATCTTTTGAACATATTACTAAATCGGAAAACTAAGAAATCCAGGAAAGCAACATATGCCGCAATGCAGAGTTATAGTTCGATCTCGGATCAAAGAACGGACTATGATTCAGAATATTATGCAACAAAAGATAGTGAAGAGAATGATAAACTAATAGTTTGGTCACTTAGAGATTTCGATCATAATAATCCAGATAATAATATTGTTTTCCTTACAGCTGATAGTAATGCTTCTGATATTTGCAGAGGAAAAGGGCCAGATTGTCACTTTTTAAAGTATCCAGGTTATCAAGACTTTAAATGGTGTACACCCCAACAACTGATTGACCTTATTTATTGGTCATCTATAATCCATGGTATCATAAAATGCAATTCTGTGATCATATGTGGGGAGTACCCAGGTAAAGGAAAAAATGATACTGAACTCCAGCTGATGTTCCAGAATAGTGACCTCAGGGACAAGTTTAAAACAGAACTTGATATTTGCAGAAAGCTATTGGATCTTAATATAATATCTTAAGGCTGAAATAAGTAACTTCATATAACTTTCAGTATTGATCTCTACTTCTAGTACATGTTTGCTATTGTTTTATTGGAACTACTCTGAAACCTGATAGGAGAGAAAAAAAAATGGAAATCAGCATGTTTCAATCCTTGTTTTAATGGAACTACTCTGAAACGTGAGGTGAAAAAAAAATGAACCGACGACAACGCGTTTCAATCCTTGTTTTAATGGAACTACTCTGAAACAAAAAATGATTATAAAAATCGATCCTCGGGAAAAAGTTTCAATCCTTGTTTTAATGGAACTACTCTGAAACAATAAAAACGGGCCATCACGTGCAAATACTGAGCAAGTTTCAATCCTTGTTTTAATGGAACTACTCTGAAACATAGATCCTCGTGAAAAAGAATTCACTGAGGAAGGTTTCAATCCTTGTTTTAATGGAACTACTCTGAAACAAAAAAGGTCTTCTAAGGAGATTAGAAGATACTTTAAGTTTCAATCCTTGTTTTAATGGAACTACTCTGAAACCAGTTCCTCCAAAGGGATACAAAAACATAAAAAGTTTCAATCCTTGTTTTAATGGAACTACTCTGAAACGAGTCTACGAAAGAGGTGAGTGAGTTAACATGTGGTTTCAATCCTTGTTTTAATGGAACTACTCTGAAACATAATGATCTTCCAGTAACTGAAGATCACATATCAGTTTCAATCCTTGTTTTAATGGAACTACTCTGAAACAGTGTCGTGGACATCATTTCTCTGACAACATATTGGTTTCAATCCTTGTTTTAATGGAACTACTCTGAAACTGAACACAAGTTAGTTCTAAGATCCGATAAAAAGGTTTCAATCCTTGTTTTAATGGAACTACTCTGAAACTGGAACAACTACAAGCGACGAAGACATCCTTCGAGTTTCAATCCTTGTTTTAATGGAACTACTCTGAAACTATGAAAATGATAAACGATTCATATCATTCAACGAAAGTTTCAATCCTTGTTTTAATGGAACTACTCTGAAACTGAAAAAGATTTGACAACAGAATTAATGAAATAGTTTCAATCCTTGTTTTAATGGAACTACTCTGAAACGGGAATGGGATTCCACGGCTTAACAACTGAAGTTGTGTTTCAATCCTTGTTTTAATGGAACTACTCTGAAACTTAGACCATTATGAAGATAAATTAAAACAGTTAAAGTTTCAATCCTTGTTTTAATGGAACTACTCTGAAACCGAAATTAAGTCAGTTGACCCATCTGGTTCAACTGCGTTTCAATCCTTGTTTTAATGGAACTACTCTGAAACTGATGAATTCACAGTAGGAATGGGGTTCAAAGGATGTTTCAATCCTTGTTTTAATGGAACTACTCTGAAACGATTGAAGAAGAAAGAAAAGAATCCATACAGATGGAGTTTCAATCCTTGTTTTAATGGAACTACTCTGAAACAAAAAACGGAAAACAAAAGAACGAGATTGACCAAGTTTCAATCCTTGTTTTAATGGAACTACTCTGAAACAAAACACATATATGCTAATATAAGTCAAGTTATTGTTTCAATCCTTGTTTTAATGGAACTACTCTGAAACCGCACACATGATGGATTCGAATGGTGTGAGAATCCGTTTCAATCCTTGTTTTAATGGAACTACTCTGAAACACGGAAAAAGAACCTTTACGGTAACAATTTTACCGTTTCAATCCTTGTTTTAATGGAACTACTCTGAAACGTGAAAACATTTTAGACGAATTAATCGATGAACAGTTTCAATCCTTGTTTTAATGGAACTACTCTGAAACACGGAAAAACGATATCATCCAGGATATAATATCAATCGTTTCAATCCTTGTTTTAATGGAACTACTCTGAAACCAGTTATCAAAATTCACTGAAGATGAAGTGAAAAGTTTCAATCCTTGTTTTAATGGAACTACTCTGAAACGTCGATGTATGTAAAGAGTGTGGACGAAAAATGTAGTTTCAATCCTTGTTTTAATGGAACTACTCTGAAACTAGTAACATGGTAATTAAAGATTATCATAGTATAGTTTCAATCCTTGTTTTAATGGAACTACTCTGAAACATTGAATCTCAATTCTCTTCCATAAGTAAAAGAAAGGTTTCAATCCTTGTTTTAATGGAACTACTCTGAAACTCTACGAATCCGAACCCATGACGGATTCGAATGGGTTTCAATCCTTGTTTTAATGGAACTACTCTGAAACACAGGAATCATCTTCCTTTTCACCGCTGGTGGAAAGTTTCAATCCTTGTTTTAATGGAACTACTCTGAAACATTGGTGCTTTGAACCGTTCGATTTTGATGATTTGTTTCAATCCTTGTTTTAATGGAACTACTCTGAAACTTATGACTTGAAGTAAAAGGAGAGATATAAATGCAGTTTCAATCCTTGTTTTAATGGAACTACTCTGAAACGAGGGGACGATTTTTATTCTTTCAAGAATAGCAGGTTTCAATCCTTGTTTTAATGGAACTACTCTGAAACATGAAGTATTCTGTAAATTACCGAGAATTCAAAAGTTTCAATCCTTGTTTTAATGGAACTACTCTGAAACTTAAAGTTATAGAGTGTGATTAACCTTAAAAATGGGTTTCAATCCTTGTTTTAATGGAACTACTCTGAAACTTAAAGGATTCTGATGAATATAAATCTCTTCCTAGTTTCAATCCTTGTTTTAATGGAACTACTCTGAAACAGGATAAAAAATGTATGAAGAAATATCAAAACTAAGTTTCAATCCTTGTTTTAATGGAACTACTCTGAAACCTGATCTGCTCCACGAAGAAATCGAGAGGGAGATAGTTTCAATCCTTGTTTTAATGGAACTACTCTGAAACCTATTATCCGGCCCCGTAGCACTACGAAAAGAAAGTTTCAATCCTTGTTTTAATGGAACTACTCTGAAACGAACAAATGAAAAAAATATTTGGCGGTCAAATAAGTTTCAATCCTTGTTTTAATGGAACTACTCTGAAACTTGAAAAGGAGGAAAAAAATGTACACAACTATATCGTTTCAATCCTTGTTTTAATGGAACTACTCTGAAACAAAAACCTAAAAGAAAATTTTGGTAAAACAATTAGTTTCAATCCTTGTTTTAATGGAACTACTCTGAAACTTTTAAAAGTGAAAAATCACTTTTAAATGTAAAACGTTTCAATCCTTGTTTTAATGGAACTACTCTGAAACTCATAAAAATGGCTACAAGGTAGCCAAATGTGTGGGTTTCAATCCTTGTTTTAATGGAACTACTCTGAAACCCTAAGATTTTTTGAGCATTTTTTGAGCATTTTTCGATCTATTTTTCTGGAACATTTCTTCAAAATCGAGTGCAAGAACCTACTTGTTTTGAAATTCATATACACTTTATTTCAAAAGTAACTTAACTTTTCAAACATTGATTTTGGAACATCCCATTTTTCTGTTACCCTTTATAAGGCTGGAACTATATAACCTTTTTGATTATGAATTGCTATCTCCCACAAAAATTTGTTTTAACTGTACATAGTTGGTCAATATAATTATTTTTTAAGTTATATGTTTGACTGGGGCAGTTCGCAAACTTTCTTCTTATGTTACACAGTTGGTATTCATATCGTTTCTGGAAAAAAATGAATTAGTTTTAATTGATGAGTACTGTTAAAACTGGTTTACATTTGAGGTAAAATTGAGCCTTAGCATAACGGTCACTCAAAAAACTGAACATCGTTTTCAGCATGCACCGATGGTTTAGACAGTTGATTTATCACGATTTTACATTGAAATACTACTAAAATGTAAGTAAAATAAGTCTTTTATTGAACTATTTTTAAAATTTGGATTATTTTAAGTTTATAATAAATTTTATAAGATACTATAAGTTTTAAATATATAATTATGGTTCTTATATCACAAATTTATTTAATTTATGTGATTAAAGTAAATTAAGATTAAATTAAGATTATATAAAACCTTTTTTCATCTCATTTTGTATAATCGATCTATCTCAAAAAGACAGAACATATTTAACCTAAAGAATTGCTTGTATCCCTTAAACTAAACAACCATACTTTACTATTAGTTTTGAAATTACTCTTAACCAAGGATACTTTAAACAAAGGCAGCTATATTCAAAACAGATTAAAACTATAAGTTTTAAAGTAACAAATCTTATAAACAATTACTAAGAAATATGCGAGGGGTGAGATTCGAACTCACGAACTCCTACGAGAATAGGCCCTCAACCTATCGCCTTTGACCTGGCTGGGCAACCCTCGCACAATTTTGCTACTGACTATTTTATTTTAACATATATAACGAACACTTACGAAG
>NZ_JANUCS010000024.1 GCF_024808815.1 Methanosalsum natronophilum
GACAGCAATGGCTGTATCAATAAAGTTTAAGTATTTTCCTGACAAAAACATTCATCCCCTGTTGTTTTTGTTTGTTTACCAAAAAAACACAGGGGGCTTATCCTTTTTATAATATTAGGTTGAAGTGGTAATGGAAAATAGGATTTCTACAGAGCCTTTTTCTTGTCTTTTTATAGAATAATATTTTTGTGGATTGAAGAATAGAAATAGTACTTTTAGGTAAAAATTTTTAAATCTAATTAAGTTGTAAATCTTTACTTAAGTTTAACTCATTTACCAGTACATCTGTAAATTTTGTTATCGTATAAAATCTTGCTTTGATTTTGATATTTACATAAAGATCATTTTAATTTGTTTTATTCACATCAAAATAAGTGATCATATATTCTTGTCCCACTTCATTTAAAACAAAAAAAACCTAGTTAAATATAATAAAAAATGTTAATTGGTAATGTTAGGATACTAACTCATTTCTAGAAATATTCCTCAATACTTAAATGCTAATAATGTCTATGCATTTTTAGTTTTTTTCTAAGCAAGCCAACCTTTGCTAAGTTATAACTATCGACAGAGTAAGTTTGAACGAATTAATGTTAGAATAAATTACCTAATAAAGTAAGCAGTTACTACTACTACTAGTATACTTGTAGTTGTGTAATAATTATCAAATCTCTCATTTTGAGTCTCAACTTTTATGTCTTTTTGTTTTGATACCAGTGGCAATAGTGGTTCCAATGATTATAGTGAAGTTGATGTTTGGTTTGTGGTAATAAAATAATAAAAATATAATTTTCCTTGGTCTTAATTTTTATAATATTCGTTTCTTGCATAGACTAGCGCTTTTAAGTTCTTAGTAGGAGTATGTGGTGCCAGTCCACAACCAGGAGCGAGAATATTAACACCATCATCCATACATCTTTGTGCATCCTTTATCACATCAGAGGGCTGTGAAGATAATAAAATATCTACAGGAGCCACATTACCTATGAGACAAGCTCGTTTACCTATAACATCATTAGCATATTTTGTGTTAACCTTTTCTTCAATACTTAATCCTTCAAACCCCGTTATTGCCATCGAATCAAGTATATCAGTAGCATCTCCGCACATATGGAGTATCATCGGTCCAGTGGTATTGCTAGAAATTTTCTTATATAATGGTAAAAATAAAGTTTCAAAACAACTTGGTGGTAGCAAGTCAGGTCCAGACTCTGAATCCGGGATACATATAGCATCTGCTCCGTGCTCTAAAAGTGCATTTGAGTAATCAATACATATATCTGTACCTATTTTTAAGAGGTGTTTTATAATCTCAGGGTTTGTAATGCACCACATAAGGTAATTAGTCACACCTACAATACATGTAGCAATTGCAGCTGGTCCTACCATCCCAGCTATAATAGGTACATCCTCTCCCACACGTCCTCTAATTATTTTAGTAGCATCCAATAATGTGGATAATCTTTCTGAGTCCAAAATATTTTCACTTATGCTGAAATTTAAAGCATCTTCTTTAGTCTGGCAAGGACTCTTGTAAATAGAGGGTTGAGAATCAAGTGTTCCATTTTTAATCTCACAGCCGAGGGCTTGACCAATATCTGTTCCGTCAAAAGGATATCTTACACCTTCTAATCCAACAATTTTGTGTGCACCTATAGCAAGCGTAGCCATTTTTTCAGGATTGTAATGGGCTTCTGGCCAATAAGATCCTGTAGCCTCCATCAGTTCAACAGTTCCTGTTTGAGTTACCGAACATACAGGGATCTTATCTACATCACTGCCAATTAAACAATCCAAAAATCTTTCTCTTATTGTCATGAAAGCCATAAAACATCCTCTAACAAATTTGTTAAAATATCTCTATTAGTTACATAATAGGTTAAGTTTACATATATTAAAATAGTTTTACTTGAATTTAGAAAAAACTAATGTCTCAATAAAGCAACACTATCACATAATAAAAATATTATTTTGGAGAAAAAATGATTCCACTTGAAATACTTGCCATTATTTTTGGACTTGCAGCTGCCATTTCATGGGGTGCAGGAGATTTTTCAGGTGGATGTGCTACGAAACGTACTAATGTTTATTCTGTAGTACTAGTTACACAAATTATAGGTATTGTTGCTTTTCCTCTACTTGCAGTTACTTTTGACGAACTATTTCCTCCATTTATTTATCTCATTTGGGGAGCATTTGCAGGTTTTTTTGGTGCAGCAGGTCTAATTGCTCTATATAAAGGGCTAGCTAAAAGCAAAATGGGTATTGTAGCTCCAATGGCAGCTGTAGTTTCAGTGATTATACCTGTGATATATTCAGCTATTACCGATGGTTTACCTTCAACTTATCAAATATTAGGTTTTATTCTAGCATTTATAGGTATATGGTTAATTGTAAGTATGAATGTTGATTCTAAAGTTAACGTTAAGAGCCTAGAATATCCTATACTAGCTGGACTATTGTTTGGATTATTTTTTATATCAATCGATAATTTTAGTGAAACTGCGATATATTGGCCTTTGACTTTTTCAAGAATAACGGCATTCATTCTAATAAGCGTCTTCTTAATTTCAGCAAAGGCTGTAACTAAACCAACTTCAGATGTAATACCTATTATCATTATTGCAGCTATTTTTAATACAGGAGGAGTGACATTTTTCGCACTTGCATCAGAAGCAGGGAGACTGGATGTTGCCACCATATTATCTTCATTAAGTCCAGCAATTACAGTATTGCTGGCATGCATCTTGTTAAAAGAGCACCTTGTTTCTAGACAATGGATTGGTGTGATAGCAGCACTTGTTGCGATTATTTTGATGTCTTTATGAACAAGTTTCTAATTAGATATATTCCTCAAAAACTTACTAGACAAAAAAAGTTAACATATAATTTTTTTACTAAAAGTATGCTAACTTCATTAAAATTACTTAAATCAAGAAATAATTAAAAAACCAGAAAAATATGTACAACTTTTTATAAGTGAAATTATTAAATTGCTGTAGTTGATAGGACTTTATATGATTATTTAGTATATAGTAGAAATTAACTTTATACTTTTAATTGAAGATGTTTCATTATAATTAAATTTTTACTTTGGAGTTGTTAGTGTTAAACCCCCAAATGGCATCACATGAACTATTGCATTTGGATTTTTAGCTAAAAGATCATTAAGTTGCTCCTGAATACTTTTTGAAGGTATACAAAATGCACTTTTAACATCCATTTCGGGTAAATCGGAAGATAAATAGAGCTTAGACCTTTTCGATAACTTTGCCACAAATGCAGCTTTATGACCGCCTAGTTCAAACTCTTGGTTGAACTTAGTTATGACATCTTCAGGAGTCTTAAGTTCACGATTCCACTTTTCAAAAGTGGTATTACCGAAACCATCAGTACATTCTGCTACTATTATTATAGAACCACCATCTTTAACAGCACCTTTTGCATTTTCTAAAGCCTTTTGTGCTTGATATAAGTTAATATCTTTGGGATAACCACCTGCTGATACTACAACAATATCAGCTGGTTCTACCTCAACTTTATACATTTTGTCAACTATAGATACCCCTTTTCTATGTGCATCAATAACATTGCCTGCTGTAGCTGCAACTATATTCTTATGACTATCAACAATTACATTATACAAGAAATCTACATTTACGAAATTAACAGCATCCTCCATATCCATTCTTACTGGACTCATTATGTTACCAATGGTTGCATTTTCATGTATCATTAGTTTATGATTAGAGATAATAGACTTTTCTGAACTAACTCCTGGAAGAATAGCTTTTGCACCGCCACTATATCCAGCATAGTAATGAAGTTCAATATTACCAGTACATATAATGGTATCTGAATCAAGTACCTCTTCAAATACTTCTACGGGTGTACCTATTTTAGTGGTGCCTACGTATCGACATTTGAATCTATCATGTTCTATACATTTTATTTTACTATAAACATTGTTACCAACTATGTATTTCATTTCATCAATGGTTTGTTTTCGGTGTAGTCCTAATCCGAATACTATTGTAATTTGATGGTCTTTAATTCCATATTCATATAATAAGTTCAATAGAGGTTGAAGTAATTTTTCTGTAGGGCATGATCTAGTTGCATCACTAACAAGGATAGCTATTTTAGAAGAAGATGATACAATATCTTTTAAAGGCTTTGAATTGGTAGGGTTTAATAAAGCCTCTTTTAAAATTTCACTCTCCTGATCTAAATGGCTAGGCTCTGAAGGCAAGATCTTTTGCCCGAAGTTTTTGGCAGGTATGTCAATGTTGATTTTTGTTTTACCGTAAGGAAGCTCTACTATCGTCATATATTGCAAAGATAAACTATAATTCATATAAATATATTGGAAAATATGAAAATTTATCACTAGAGAAGGGTTGTACTTAAAAAAGTATAGACAAAGGTTTATATAAAAATAATATGACGAGAAGTCGAGGGGATACAGTTTACATATCTGACCTTTGTCTATACTAGGTAGAATGAAATCATTTAATATAAACTTAATCTAATCATAGCTTCTAATCTGATATGATGATTAATTTAATATATTCCAAAAGTTAATTATAGTTGCTATAAAAGGAGCTAGAATAATATGTCTAAAGTTATACTTGTGCATGCTGAATGGTGTAAATTTTGTCCAAGTGCTATGAAGTTCTGGAAAGATTTAAAAACTGAACTAGATTTTGACTATGAAGAAGTGGATATTGACTCAGATAAAGGGCAACAGCTTGCAAGTGAATATTCTGTAATGAGTGTCCCAACAACTATAATTGATGATGAAGTAGCTTTTGTTGGAGTACCGGACAAAGAAGAAGCACTTGAAAAGCTCTCTTGAAAATAGGGTTGGTTTTTTTTGTACGATTTGGTGATAATAGGAGCTGGTGTTGCTGGTCTCACAGCTGGTCTTTATGGTTCAAGATACGGGTTAGATACTTTGGTTCTTGAAAAAAACCAGATTAATGGCCAATTATCTTTTGTGGATACTATTGAAAACTTTCCTGGTTTTGGGGCAATTGAAGGAATCGAATTAATGAATAAAATAGAAAAACATGCTTTAGAAAACGGGTTATCTATTGAGCGTGATAATGTCAAAAATTTAGTAGTTGATGCTAATATTAAGATATTGCACACTGAAAAAAGAAAAATTGAGTCTAGAACTGTAATAGTAGCTACCGGAGCAAATCCTTCATTGCTAAATGTTCCAGGAGAAAAAGAATTTACTGGCAAAGGAGTGTCCTATTGTGCAACTTGTGATGGTCCTTTATTTAGGAATAAAGACGTTGCAGTAGTTGGTGGTGGTAATTCTGCAATTGCTGAAGCATTGGTATTATCAAGCATAGCAAATAAGGTTTATGTTATTCACAGAAGAGATACATTAAAGGCAGAAATGGCTTTACAGAAACGTGCCCTAAAAACTGATAACATTATCTTTCTTTGGAATTCAGAAATTAAAAAGGTATTTGGGGAAAAACTTGTTGAAGGATTACATCTGAAAAATTTAACTAACAATGAACTTTTTGACTTATCTGTAAATGGTCTATTTGTCTATGTAGGTGTACGACCTAATACTGAACAATTTGATATTAACAAAGACGAAAATGGATTTATTGTAACTGAAACTAATATGCAGACTTCAGTACCTGGTGTTTTTGCAGCAGGTGATTGCCGATTAACACCTTTAAGGCAAGCTATAACGGCATCTAGTGACGGTTCAATAGCAGCATATTCTGCTAACAACTACATAAAAGAGATATGACCGTATAAACTCAAAATATTTTTTTGGACATTTTTGAATAGTTGATACTATTCAATAAACCATTTACTGTAGAAACGAATTTTTTGCTGACACAAAATTCCACTTATGGAAAATGGATAGATAATTTCATTGATGTATATTAAAGAGATGCTGCGGGAGCAACAGATATTGGATAAAAAAGATTTGGCTAATTTTTAATGTAGTTTTTGTTAAAATATAAAATATTCTTTAAAAATAATTTACTTATGAGTTTAGATTTTAATTTACAGTTAAAATATAGTAATAAAAATTAAAATATAGATAATCTATTTGTAGCTTTATATAATAATATCTAACAGCAAACAGGTTTATTTTGTATATACATTGAAATCTTATAATTTGTGAACTATTTGAAATTAAAAATAAGGTATATCTTTTTCTCAATCTCAATAATTTAATTTATATAAAAATTGACTACTTTTAGCGTTTTGTTCCTATGGCTAAAAGTAAAACTTCTTAAATATGCGATACAAATATATTATCAATGATTGATCAAACGGTGAGAATTTTCAAAAATATTGATTCGACTGATATCAGGATACTAACAGCTATAGAGCTAGGTATGCAAAAACATGAATGGGTACCATTAGAACACATTCTAAAATTTACAAAAATATCTATAGAAAAACTGAACTATAAATTAAATTGGCTAACCAAGAACGACCTTGTAAGAAAAACCCAAACACCTTACGATGCTTGTCAGATATACTTTGAAGGTTATGACGCTCTTGCTCTCAATACATTGGTTAAAAGAAACACTATTAATGCTCTGGGGTCTGAAATTGGAGTAGGAAAAGAATCAATTGTTCATGAGGCTATTTGTGAACCAGAATTTTGTATAGGTGATCCAACTCCTTCGGTAATAAAGTTTCATAGAGAAGGTATGACAAGCTTTAAGCAAGTTAAAAGAAATCGTGGACATCTTGCTGGAAAGGAGCATTTTTCATGGATATATGCTGCTAGACTTTCGGCTACACGTGAATATAATATTATGTGCACGATTTATCCTGAGATTGATGTTCCAAGGCCAATTGATCATAATAGGCATGCGATTGTAATGGAACTTGTAGATGGAAAACCTTTGTTCAAAACAAAACTGACAAATCCAGAAAATATTTTAAATATTATATTAAGCCAGATAAAAAGATTACATCAAATGGGAATTATTCACTCGGATATCAGTGAATATAATATTTTTTTAAGTGAAAAAGGGATCAAGATCATAGATTGGCCTCAATACGTTACTTGTGATCATCCTCATGCTTTTGAATTACTTGAAAGAGATGTAAGTAATATATTAACTTATTTTAGTCGAAAATATAAAATTAAAACAAATTTGAAGGATCTCATTAATTATATTGTAAATGAAAATAATGACAGAGGAAATGAGCAATAATACTTAAATTAATATAATATTATAAATATAATTAATCATAAATCAAATAATATTAACAGAATTAAATATGAAAAACCAAAAAATTTATGGAATTGATATTCAAAAAAATTCTCCTAGATCAAAAGAGATACCAAGATATTCTGTTGTAATAACAAGAGGGAGAGGTGGAACAACTACTTACCATAAAATGGTACCTCTGCATAAAATTGTAAAGATGGTTAAAAAAGACATACCATCTATCATTGCTGTTGATAATATATATGAACTAGCTGAAAACAAAAAAGATTTGGTTAGATTCATTTCAAAAATACCGGAATCAGTGAAGCTAGTACAGGTCACAGGTGGTACTAAAAAAAAATCTTTGATGCAGTTAGCTCATGAGCATAACATTTCATTTAATCGTTTTGACCCAGCTGAAGAGGCCGAAACATGTGCATGTCTTGCAGAAATGGGAGTTGGGTGCGAAGTTTCCTTGTTTGAAGAGGTTACTAAAATTAAAGTTAGCCGTGCCAGATCACTAGGTAGAGGTGGATGGAGCCAGAATCGATACCGTAGAAAAGTACATGGTGCTATAAAGGTTAAGAGTAGGGAGATCGAATCTACTTTATTTAAAGACTCAAAAGATAAAAACTATAGTTATACTAAAAAAGTCGTTGAAGGTTTTGGAGGTTATGTGAGAGCTGAATTTATGGTTAATGTGAGTAAAAATAAAGTACCAATCAGATCATCATCAACATCCGATGTACAAGTAAATGTAAAATCTCTAGAAAGGGATAAAATCAAATATTTACCACTTAAAAATAAGCATCGGCATTATACAATAGTGGGAGTGGATCCAGGGACTACTGTAGGCTTAGCTGTCTTGTCACTTGATGGAGATGTTTTACATATTGGTAGTTACCGTAGTATTTCACACGACGAAATTGTAAAAAAAATAGTAGATTTTGGAAAACCTATAATTATTGCTACAGATGTTACACCAACACCTTCATCTGTTGAACGTGTTAGAAGAAGCTTTAATGCGATACTAGGATCACCTGGAGGTGCTGAGCTATCTTCTGAAGATAAGATCAATTTAGCTCGTTCTTTTGGATTAGAATACTCTAATGATCATGAAAGAGATGCTCTTTCTGCAGCTCTTTATACTTTTAAAAACTATAGGAATACTTTTGAAAAAATAGAAAAAAAGACACCTTATAATTTTGATTTGAATGAAATAAAGTCACTTGTAATTAGAGGTGAATCTATAGAAAATGCTCTTGAAAAGACATCGAATTCTCAGAGACATAATAAGTTAAAACAAAAAAAAGGAACATTGGAAAACTCAGAATTTTCAAAGGAAGAAAAACATAAAAAATTAATTAATAATATTAAGGAAAAAGATGAAGAAATTAACGATTTAATGGAATATGTTTTAGAATTGAAAGAAGAAATAGCTTCAAAAGACAAGAAAATTGAAAAACTTGAGATTTTAACTAAAAATCTCAGGACTGAGGTATATAAAGAAATAAAGAAAGAAAAAGAAATAAAAAATCGAAGTAAAAAAATATCTAGACTCAAAAAAGAACTGAAACATTCGAAGCAGTTATTGTCCTCTACTCGTAAACAGAATAAAAGGTTAAAAAAATTAAGGAAAATGGAGTTTAGAGGTGAAGGTGTTCCTGTAAAAATCATTGAAACATTTAATAAAGAATCCATACTGGCTGTGGAAGAAAAATATGGAATTAATGAAAATGATGTTGTATATTTTGAAGATTCGAGCGGTGGCGGAGCATTAACCGCATCTATCTTAATTGAAAGAAAAGTTCGCGCAGTAATTTTGTCGAGTTCTTTAATCTCGCATTCTGCGCAAATGACTTTTTTGAAAGCACAAATACCAGTATTGGAAAATTTAACTATTCAGCGTGCAGATGATTTAGGTGTAGTCGACCCAGATGAACTTGGAAAAGCTATCAATAAATGGAAAGAATACGAATCACGGTTACGTGCTAAAGAAGAGGAAGAAAACTTGATGTCTATGGTAGATGAATATAGAAGTAAGCGTAAGCGCGGTTTAGCTTAACACAAATTTTTATTTTCTATCAAAGAAAATATTTTTACCACTTACTTTTAGTGGAATAGCATAAGCCATATCAACCTCTAATAAGCCAGAGCGGATTGCAGCTACACCACCAGTATATAGAACTCTATTATCTACACATAAATCCTTTGCTTTAGATACTGCAGAACCTATTGAAAGTCCAAGATCAATGTATTTTATGGAACAGTTAGGTCCTATATATTCATTATCCACTTTACTTGTAGCTAACATATCTTCACATGATTGAAATCCACAAGCTCCACAGTTAAGGAAAAGTGGTCCACATTTTTTCAATCCTATTAATATTACACAATCTGCATCTCTGACGTTTTTAGCATCACGTTTGAAAAACTCAAATTTTTGACCCTTTTTGTCACTTATTTCTTCCATAGTGACTGCAAGAATGTCAATCTCATTGTTCTCAACTATCCCTGTGACAATATCATCTTCTCCTTTTGCTTTTGGAGCAGTTCTGGCGGCTGTTAGGATAAGTCTTGCATAACTTTCAATATTTTCTTTTTCTGGTTCTAGTAACATAATACCAATTCACCTGAATATAATTGATACTCATTTGTGTATTTTATTATTTAAAAATGTTTTTTGCTTTCATTAAGTCTTTATGTGTGTTTATATTCGTGAAAGATTTAAGTTCTGGATCGATGCTTCTTATAATATTCGTATTAAGATAAAATATATTTTCAAAGTTTCTAATTGGAGCGATGACATACCTTTCACCCCTTTTAATTGATCTATCACTTTCTTTGATCAATATGTTTGTTCTATACACTGAATGTAGTGGTTCTAATCGACCATTTTCCCAAATAGGTATTACTGCATCATAGTTCTGAGCATATTTGCAAATCAACTCAATAACATTTTTATTGATAAATGGCATATCTACAGCGGTGATGAAAATATATTTACTAGAAGCTATCTTGGCTCCTTGAAATATTCCCTCAAGTGGGCCAATACCTTCCCTCTTATCGAATACAATTTTATTGATGTTCAAAAAATGACTAATATTGTTTGCATAAACTTGTTTTTGATTTTCATCTCTAAATGAAATAATTATTTCTGCACTTAATTGATTCCCAGTATTTATAATTCTTTCAAGTAAAGTTTGAAATCCTAGTTGAATTAGTCCTTTATCTATGTTGCCTAAACGAACTCCATATCCGCCTGCTAAGATTAAAAATGAAAAATTGTTCATCAAATAACTCGCTTTATAGCTTGAATCAATAATGAATATATTTAACTAATAAAAAATCTGTGTGCATCTTAATCATCTTTCTTTTCTCGAATTAACCTATCAAAAATAACACCAGCTAAAAAAAATCCAATAACTCCTATAATGAACGTCCCTGGAACAAATCCAATAAACTCAGCTTCTTTAGTGTAATGGTAAAAATTGAATACACCAACGTACAAAAAAGATAGAATAAAAAAACCAATTATTTGCATTTGTATTTTTGTTAATTTTTCAATTATCATGCACATAAATATTTAGCAGAGATATTAATAATTTATTATTTTAGAATTCTAATGCTACTGTCGGACATTTATTAATACATCTCTCGCATTTGATGCAATCTTTTCTTAAATTTGGAGAGTTTACATCAATTTGCATAGGGCATATTTTCTTGCATTTTTTACATTCAATGCATTTATCTTTATCTATTTTAAGTTGAAATTGCTCGCTACCTATTACTCTTTGAACTGTGCCCATTGGACAAAAAGTGCACCATGTTCTAGGTGCAATTGATATACCAAATATAATTGCTACTGCTGTAGTAAAAGCACACATTATAACAAAAATCATTCCAACCTGGTGGATAAGTCCATCAGTTAAAATGAGTCTATATCCCATGAAACCCATCAAAGTAATGAAAACAGGTATTCTAATCCAATAACTCCTAAGTATGTTAGGTATAGATAAATTTCTAGTAATTTTGTCAAGCCAAAAATCAACAAAACTACCTCTTGGGCATAAATTACCACAAAACCATCGTCCTCTAAAAGGTGCTATTAGCAGCAAAATGAGGAAAACAAGTGGAACCAAATAACCCAATATTGGGAATATGAACCCAAAAATAGATACAATCAATACGAGTATTCCAAGATATGGAGTGATTTTTAACATATTTATTACTCTTAATTTTTTTTATTTAGATGCCCATTTTCCAAGCTCTTCTTCTAGTAGCTCAACCCATGCAGTAACACTAAGCATTATAGTCTCTTTGATATCATTTTTAGGTTTTATTTTATATACAAAGACGTAACCTCCACTATCAAGGTTATTCTGTGAACGGGTAACTACACCTCTTTCGTGAAGCTTTTTAACAGATTTTTGGATAGTAGATAAATCAAAACCAAGTGATTTGGATAATAAATCTGCTGTTAAATATTCTTTATCACAATCTAATAAATACTTTAAAACACGTAGATCAGCTCTTGTAAGATTTAAGCTGCATTTAACAACTTCATCTAGTTCAACTGTTTTACATGCAAAATCAACCATTTATGACCCTCTTTTAAAGATACTGCAGTACTGATGTATATCATAAGTATACATAAAAGATTTTGTGTACGGAGGTTTTGTGATTAAAAACAGCAGTACTAAAACAAATAAAATAGCTTACCGGTTTAACTTTAGAGGTTTATTATTGATAAAAAAATGATATAAAACTATCAATTTGAACTAAATCACTAATATTTAATTTTTAAGTTTTTCATTTTCTGGGACCTGGAGTTAGTAATTTTTTAAAGTTGCTTTATTGAAGTTCTGATAATTGCTTGGAACTAGGATTGAACCCACATTTGCAGAATTTATATTTATGTTGATACCATTTTCACTTGCCATTTCAACAAACCTTTTTTGCGTAAAGGATTTTTTAACTCAATGCATTCATCGCTAATTTTGATATGTACTGATATTTGTGAATTGATTTAGTTTCCTAATTTGACTTAAATCTGCTTAATTTCACTCTTTTTTGCTCCCTTGAAAGCACGAACAAAGTTTTAAATTGGGATCAATCACATCTATAAATGCTGGGGTTAGACTAACTATAAAAATGTTTTAATGTATTCTTTATATGCTACTTTCACCTATCTTCTTTATTGTGTCATTAATATCGGCTTCCAATTCAGGTGGAAGGCCTTTAATCCCAACATCTAAGAAACCACGTATTATCATGCCCACAGCTTGTTCTTCTGTTAGACCTCGTGCCATTAAGTACTCTACTTGTTCTTTTGCTATTTTTCCAACAGCTGCTTCATGACTTAATTCAATATCTTGGACATTAGCCTCAAGTATAGGAATAGCTCTTTGAACCCCTTCATCATTTAAGACCAACCCATGACATTCAAGATGTCCTTTAGAGTTAATTGCATTGCCAATCATTTCACCACGTGCAATTACTTTTCCACCTGTGGTTATAGTCCTTGAGATTAGTTCTGCCTTAGTTTCAGGAGAATTGAAAAGCACTTTACTACCAAGATCTAGCTCAGAGCCGGGATGCGCAACAGCTACTGTATTAAGCCGCGCAAATGCACCTTTACCTTCAAGCTTTACTGTAGGGTAGGTTTGTATTGATTTGACAGGCTTCAAAGAAATATAATTGTTTATAAAAGTACCGCCCTCTTCAACATGAACCACAGTTCTCGGCCTTACATCAATTTGTTCAGACCAATTATGAATCATTGTGAAGTTTAATGTAGCACCTTTTTTGATATACATCTCAGAAATTCCCAGATGTATTGCCTTCTCAACACCTTTTTTGGTTGCACAACCTGTAATAATATCAAGTTGTGCATTTTCTTCTACTATTACTATGTTGTGTACTGTTTGAGAGATGTTCTTACTTCCAAGCATAAGACATGTTTGGACAGGCATTGAAGTTTTAGTGTTGGCAGGTGCTCGAATAAAATATCCATCAGCATTTTCTAAATAACTTTTTGCAGTATACTTATCTTTGTCTACTGGTACAAGTTTCCAAAAATAATCATCAAACCATTTATACTTATCACGTGCTTTTCTTGTTGAAGTTAGTTCAACACTATCTTCACTTAAAGACGAATGGGAAATGGAATTATCTGTCATTATTAAGGTTCCTGACCTTTCTTTTCCACTTGGGATTACACCCACATTCAATAATGTTTGTTTAGTTTCATCATCAATTTCTTCAAGACTGTCATAATTACTCATATGTTCAGATGTAACTTGGTAATTCTTTAATTCAAAGTCATCACCATAAGCTGCCTTCTTTTCAAGTGCCTTTAATGCTTTTCTTCTTAACTCTGTCTGATCTTGCATGTGACGCACTCCTGATATCCTTTTGTCTTAATTTCATTTAGTAAATCTCTTGGATTTCCTGAACACATAATTTGGCCATTGCATAGTATATATCCCTTGTCAGCCTCAATATAATCCAATATTTGCCCTGTATGTGTAATAACCAATCCAGAATTACCTTCTTTACGTCTTCTACCTGCACATTTAATATCGCCATGCAGAAGCTTATTAATCATCATACCAATTTGAGAAATATTAACAAGATCAACACCTGATTCTGGCTCATCTAAAAGATAAAAAGAAGGTGCTTGTGCAGCTAATTGAAGCAACTCTGAACGCTTTATTTCACCTCCAGAAAATCCAACATTTATGTCTCTCTCAAGAAAAGATGACATATTAAGCTCTTCTACAAGTTCATCTAAATCAATGCATTCTTCTGCAGTAATTTCTAGCAAATCTTTTAACTTAACTCCTACCATGTTAGGTGGCCGTTGACCCATTATACCTAAACCTCTTTCGGCCCTTTCATTAAGAGGTAAATCTGTAATATCTTCTCCTTTAAAGTAAATTTTCCCATTTGTTATTTTATATCCACTAAAACCCATAATGCTCATTAAAAGTGCAGACTTTCCAGCACCATTAGGGCCAAATAGCACATTAGTGTAGCCACTTTCAACACTTAGATTAATGTTAGTTAATATTTGTTTTCCACCAACTTCTATTGATAGGTTTTCCAGCTCTAACATATACAAAACCTCATAATAATTTATTGTTTATATTACCTTTCAATTCTACATTAAGTTAACTGAATAGGATTAACTAAAACAGTTTTATTTAGATACTATTAAGAATAGTTACTAAAAAGATTAAATAACATAATTTTCCCCATTAGCAGGTGCAAATGAACTTACACCTGTTTCATTTTTAATCCAAGCAGCAAATTCGTCAGTATTTTCTCCATGTACAACAAAAATATTCTCAGTCCCATTGTCACAAAAATGTTTGACCATAGACTTGAGTTCATTATCACCACAATGTGCAGAGAAATCAAACTGTTCAATAACATTATTTATTTTTTGCATTTTTCCCTTATTAATGATGTTTCCGGATTCTAAAAGCATATGGCCATTAGTCCCAGCAACTTGGTGCCCTGTTAAGATTAATTTAGTCTTAGGATCTTTATGCAACTTGTCAATGTAGTACATAACGGGACCACCGTTAAGCATTCCTGAGGTAGTAACTATAACTGAATTTTCTAATGGAACCTTGTGTCTTTTTTTACTATCTACAAAAGTTGAGTTTCTAAAAGCTCGTTTCAAATGCGTGAGATTTCTTAAGTAATTCGGATGTTCTTTTAATAAATCAAAGGCTCTTATGCCCATGCCATCGATAAATGGATGAATATTGTAAGCATCAAGTAACATAACAAGTTCCTGTGTTCTACCTATTGCAAATGCTGGAATAATTACATTTCCACCAATATCAAGTGTTTCTTGCACCGACTCGATGAACTTTCGTTCGGTTTCTTTTCTAGATGGATGTTCTTCATCAAAATATGTGCTTTCCAGAATTAATGTATCTGCTGAAGGAAAATCACTTGCAGGATTTATTAGTCGTGTATTTGCAGTATTTATGTCACCCGTATAGAAAATTGACTTAGAATTCTTTTCATCTTCAAAATATATTGATGAAGATCCAGGAATATGACCTGCATTTAAAAAAAATGTTTTATAGTCCAATATATTAAACTCCGTATCATAATCTACAAGTATTGCATCATTTCTTAACATGTCTAAATCTCGATAATCGAAAGGTATGTAGCGACCCATTTGTTCAGCTATCTTTAAAGTGTCTTCTGCAAGAAGATTTAATAATGAAAATGTCGGTGGTGTCATAAAAATTTCTGGCTGAACTGATACCAAGGACGGCACTGCACCACAGTGGTCTAAGTGGGCGTGTGTTATTAGTGCAGCTCTAGGCTTAATGTCATCATAAGGAAATTGGATATTGTCACCAGTTTTTAGTCCATAATCAAAATATACTTGGCGATCAATCAAAATTGCGGATCTACCAATCTCTTTACAACCACCCTTAAAACTGAGCATCATAGGTATACCTTTTAACTTAACTTATGCTATTAAGACAAGAGAAACGCTAATCAAAATTAATTGTTTATAGCAACACTGGCAATATCCTGCCAGTCCTTGATTTTTTTTAGTGAAATATTGGTTTTTTTAGAAACTTCAAAGGCATCAGCTTTTAACAGATCATTCATATTATTGATACCCACTTCATCTAGCTTTTGAGCAGTTATTTTTCCAACTCCCTTGATTTTAGTTATATCATCGGAGACGTTTACTTTCACTTGAGTTACATTATGACTATTGTTTTTTTCCTTTTTCCATTCAATGAAATTACATTGAGGGCAACCTAAATTCCAAGGCCTTCGTCCTTTGGAAAGTATACGAAGATGATTTAAATTATGATTTTCACAGGTTTTATTAGTAACAACAAGCTGTCCACTTTTTGGTAGTGGTAATGAAAAGTTACAGTCTGGATAATTATCACATCCTATAAATCTTGATCCTCTTTTGGATCTTCTTATAAGAAGATTAGACTCACAATCTGGACACTGGCCTACAATTTTATCTTCTCTTAACCCCGTACGTAATGATTCTGCAATCTTATCTTGATTGTTCTCTAGTTCCAAAAAAATAGTGTTTAGCATTTTTCTAGATTCGTCTATAACCTTTTCTTCAGTAAGCAATCCCTCAGCGATTTTGTCCATATCTTCTTCTAGTTTACTAGTCATATCAGGTTTGGTTATAGTTGGAGCATATTTTTCAAGTGTTTCAATGACTGCGTAAGCAGTTTTTGTTGGAATAAGTGGACTTCCATGTACGTACGTTCTAGAATATAATTTACTAATAATATCATGTCTTGTAGCTTTAGTACCAAGTCCTAGTTCTTCCATAAGGCGAATAAGTCTGCCTTGTCCATACCTTCCAGGTGGATTTGTTTCTTTATCTATCATCTCAACTTTTTCTACCATCAATTTATCGTTTTCTTTGAGAGGGGGTAATAACCGATCTTCTGGTGCATTATATGGATAATACCATCTCCATCCTGAATCAATTAATCGCGCACCATTTGATTTGAACGGCTCATTATTTAAATCTAATTTAACTTTCATTGTTTCCCATATAGCAGAGTCTGCAAAGGTAGCAAAAAAACGACGAACTACAAGCTCATACATCTTCCATTCTTGTTCATTGAGTTCAGATTTTTTAGCGTAGGATGCTGGATATATTGGTGGATGATCAGTAGTTTCTTTTTTACCTTTGGTTGGTATAAGTTGCTTTTTTTTCAGTAATTCATCTGCATATTTTTTAAATACACCATTTGAAAATACATTGAGTTGTTCTCTAAAATCAATTGAGGAAGGATATACTGTATTGTCAGTCCGTGGATATGAGATATACCCATTTGTGTATAATGTTTCTGCTATACGCATAGCATTAGATGCGGTGAAACCAATAGAGCTAGCAGCACTTATGAGTTCTGTAGTATTAAAAGGGATAGGAGGTTTATCAATCTTTTGAGATTTTTTTATTTCTTTAACTATTGAAAAATCAGTAGATTTAACATTATCTATTATTGCTTCTGCTTCTTTTTTGTTCCAAATTCTTCCTTTTGAGTGGCTTGCAACAAACTTATCTTTGTTAGTATCATGTAAGTGTGCGTTGATTTCCCAATATGGTTTTGGGACAAAAGCTTCTCTTTCTTTTTCTCTATCCACAATTATAGCAAGTGTAGGCGATTGGACACGACCAACGGAAAGGAACATATTCCCTAGCCTTCCTGAAACGATAGAAAGATATCTTGTTAAGGATGCTCCCCATACCAAATCAATAACTTGCCTTGAATGCCCTGCATCTGCTAGACTAAAATCGATGTCAACAGGAGAAGAAAATGCATCATTTATTTCTTTAGGTGTAATTGCACTATATCTAACCCTTTCAAACTCTAAATTTGAATTTGTTTTTTTTAGAATATTTAGTGCTTCAACACCTATTAGTTCTCCTTCTCTATCATAGTCAGTTGCAATAGTTACTTTTTTTCCTTTTTTAGCGAGGCCTTTGAGTGCGGAAACTATTTTGTTATGTGTTGGTACTGTTACAATCTCGGCATCTACTAGTTCTTTAGCGTCAATTTTTTGCCAGCTATTATACTGGGAAGGAAAATCTACTTTGACAATATGACCACTTAATCCCATGACTATAGTCTTCTCATCTTTATCGAATTCATAAATGTCTACACCACTTAAACGGTTTTTTTTAGGTTTTTTTGGTGCTAGAATTGATGCAATCCTTCTTGCAGCAATATTTTTTTCAGCGATGATAATGTGCATTACAAACTCCGTATATGTAATTTATGTTGGCTATGTCACCATTCTAATAGTTCTTTGATTAGGTGTTACTATGATTCTTCAACAATAGTATTTACATAAAAGTTTTTGGGTTAACTGAAATGTATATTCAAGTAATATGTGATTTTAATAAGTACTAAAGCTTATAGATTGTTTATAATACATGAAAGCATATAACTGATTTAAAAGAGGAGATGGATTTGAGCGAAATAGAAGAAAAATTTTTAGAAAAAGATACGTTTTTAATAATTACAGATCAAACAAAACCGGCAATTAAAACAACAGTAAAAACTCTCAAAGAAGCTGGGAAAAAAGTATATGTTGCAGATGTTTCAGGTAAACCAATTGATGCTGACTTTAAAAAGATAGCCGAAATCCCGGTAGGCTTTGAAAACGTAATCATCGGAATTAAATATACAGATCCAGGTTTTTTGATAAAACCACTTGAAGAAAAAGGTGCAAAAAAAATCTGGATACATTGGAGAACAACAACTAAAAAAGTAAAAGAAGTATGTCAGGAATCAAATGTTCAATGTATTATGGGTAAATGCCCTATGATGTACTTAGGTAAAGATTACAGTATTCATGGTTTGCATAGGTCTATTGCTAAACTTTTAGGCAAATATTAAAAATAGCTTATAATAGTTCTTCTGCAATATCCAATGCCTCTTTTGGTGTTGATACACAGATAGTTCCTTTTATATCCCATTGGCATTTTAAATTAATTACAGGCTTTCCTAAATGCAAGCCAATTGCAATTTCAGAAAGTGTACCGTAAGAACCAGATATTGCTATTAGGATGTCACTACTGTGAGCGATAATAACATTTCTTGAATGACCCATGTTAGTCACAATAGAAATGTCAATATATTGGTTCTTGTCTTTTTTATCTTCCCCTGGAAGAATTCCTATTGTAGTTCCCCCGACTTCTTTTGCACCTTTTGCAGCTGCTTCCATGATACCGTTTGTACCGCCACATACAAGATACCATCCTTTTTCTGCTACCATTCTTCCAACTTTTAAAGCTAGTTCATAATTTTCAGAATCGCAACTTGAAGCGCCTATTATGCCAATTTGTATTTTACTCATTGAATCACTTTTAACTTATATATTCACTTTGTATCTCAATTATCTCATAGCTGTTGTTTGCTTTTGAATACTGATTAAGGAGCTCTTTGTTTAGCTCAAAAAAAGTCATACCCCACTTAAACTTAGAGAGTATTTGTAAAGCTTGTTTATCATAGCCTAAAATGAATAGAGATGCTGCGAAAGCTTCACTTGAAGTGAGCATGAAAGCACGTCCAAAATTAACAGGATTAGCGGCAATCAAAAATGGTAGTGCACGATATTGTAGATTTTTTTTTATCAACTTAGGGAATAACTCATCCACATGCTCCCATGAACAATCCAGGACAGTTATGCCTCTATTAATATTATCTATAGGTGAAAGTGCTTGTTTTGCTGTTGGGTCTAGAAGAATTGAACCTTTTGGGATTTTAGCACTGTCCTTAAATAGATTCAAAAGATTAAATCGTGCTAATTTTTTACCTGTACATTTTTTAGGACTGCATTGATTTGCATGATAAAGGTGTAACTTAACTGAAGAAATATTAGATTTCATTTTATCGCTAGATGACATTAAAAACATATAACATTTATAGTATACCTATATATCTAAAGCTTTACACATTAATGTTTTCTATAACATACTAGTAATATCTGGATGAAAAACTTATGTGCGCAATATTAGGATTTTTCAATTTAGCCAACAATAAAATACCTATTCTAAGAGGCTTAGCCATAATGAATCAAAGAGGACAGGACGGTTGCGGTGCATGTGGCTATGATTGGGTGACCTATGCTTCTAATGTATTAAAATTGGAAGTAAAAGATGATATTGGTATTATAGGTCAAAATCTTCATTCTCTTGTAAACAATATTAAACAACCAATTGTAGGTAAAGGAAAACTAGTATCTAATTGTGAGTTCTACAATTGGAAAACTATTAGCTTAAAATATAATATAAATGCAAAAAATGATTCAGATCTTCTTCTTAAATTGATTGATTATAAGATAAATGCCAACAATGAAACACCAATAGAGCCGTATAAAGCATATTGTTTAATAGAGTCAATATTAAGTGAGCTTAGAGGTGTTTACTCTTTTGCTTATTGGATTGAAGATTTAGTATTTGTTTTTAGAGATATTATTGGAGTTAGGCCCTTATGGTATAGTTTAGATAGTGGTTTCGGCTTTGCTTCAGAAAAAAAAGTATTAAAGAATAATTTTTTTCCAACTATAAACGAACTCGATCCTAGGATTGCTATTTGTTACAATATCAATAAAAACATAATTCAATCATTTAAAAGACCATTTATTTCAACTTCACAACAATCTTGTAAATCATATAGAGAACTGGAATTAGAATTTAAAAATACACTTGAAAATGCCGTTTCTATAAGATTACCTTCAGAACCTTTTGGTATTCTATATTCAGGAGGTTTGGACTCTACTGTTTTAGCTGTAATGGCAATTAATGCAGGTAAAGTTCCAGGGAAAGATTTTTTTTGTTACACTACAGGTCTCTTCTTAAATGATAAAGCTCCAAAAGATGTTGAATTTGCTCTTAAAGCAATAAAAGACCTTGGATTGAAGTTAAGACTAATAGATGTGAAACTTCAAGAATTAGAGGAAATGCTAATTGATACTGTTTACCTTATAGAAGATACACATATACCAAAAATTGGTGTTGGTGTAACTATCTATTCATCATGTATGAAGGCAAAAGAGGATAATATAAGAGTTATTTTTGCAGGAACTGGCGCTGATGAACTCTTAGCTGGTTATGATAGATATAAGTCACTTTACGGAGATGACATACAGGATTTATGTTATAAAGATGTACTTAATATTTATCAAGAGAATTGTTATAGAGATGATGTAGTTACCATGAATAATGGTATTGAACTAAGATTACCATACCTAGATACAGAATTTGTTAAGCTTTGTCTTAGTTTGCCGCATGAATATAAGCTCTACAAAGGCACTAATAAATTGATATTGAGAAACATTGGCAAACAACTAGGAATCCCTGAGGAATTTGTAATGCGAAAAAAAAAAGCTGCACAGTACGGGAGTAAATTTGATAAAGGAATTGAAAAGTTGGCTAAAGCTAGAAAAGCTAAGAATAAGACTGATTACATTAAGTCAATTAAGAAAAATTCTCACTATAGGTTAGGTGCCTTGTTTAGTTCAGGTAAAGATAGTAATTATGCACTTTATATAATGCTTAAAGAAAAATATCACGTAAATTGCTTAATAACAATTAAGAGTAAAAATCCCCATTCATATATGTTCCACACCCCAAATATAGATTTAGCTCAACTTCAAGCTGAATCCATTGATATTCCGCTATTAGAAAAAATTACTGATGGAAGAAAAGAGCATGAACTTGATGATCTTAAAGAAGCTATAGAAGATGCTATAAGGATTTATGGAATCAATGGAATTGTCGTAGGTGCTATATGGTCAACTTATCAAAAGAATAGAATTGAAAAAATTTGTAACGACTTAGGTCTCAGAATGTTTTCACCATTATGGCATATGAACCAAGAAACAGAAATGAGATCCTTATTAGAGGAAGGATTTAGTTTTATTTTTAGCAGTATTGCAGCTGACGGTTTAGACAGTTCATGGTTAGGTAAACCTATAAGTCATCTAGATATTGATAAACTCGTTAAATTGAATGAAAAGAATGGAGTTAATATTGCGGGTGAAGGAGGGGAATTTGAAAGCTTTGTTATTAATGGGCCAATATATAAAAAGAAAATCCAAATTGATGAATACGAAGTAATAGAACTAGATGAGAATACTGCTAAGTTGCAGATAATTAATGCAAAGCTAGTAGATGATTAAATCAAAATATAGATATTAAGGCACGAAGCACCTAATGAATATTCATTAAATCAAACAACCCTTTTTTTCAAAATATTGTTGGTGATATTCCTCAGCTGGATAAAAATCTGTTGCAGATACAATTTCAGTTACTATGGGGTTAATGTACTTTTTGCTGGATTCAATTTTAATTTTTGACTTTATAGCTTGCTGTTTTTGCTCACCGTCATGATAAAAAATAGCTGATCTGTATTGTGTTCCAAGATCAGGACCTTGTCTATTTAATTGAGTAGGGTCATGAATCGTCCAGAAAATATTTAATAGTTGTTCATAGCTAATAATTTCTGGGTCGAATTGTATCTCAACTGCTTCTGCATGGCCAGTATTACCGGTACAAACTTCCGTATAGCCTGGTTTTGTTGTTTTTCCACCAGTGTACCCCACACATGTATTTAGTACACCATCCAACTTTCTGAATGCTGACTCTACACCCCAAAAGCACCCTGCAGCAAATGTAGCTTTTTTCATATTTCTCTCCATCATATAGGATTATCTATGTTATAATACTTAACTTGTTTGAGTGTTAGATAAAATAAAAGATACACAAACATTAATTTAATTTCAAAATAATAACTTTGTGAGGTGCACATTTTGGCAGCTGAGAAAAAAAAAGATATATCGACCTGTTTCAAACTACCCAACAACAAAACTAAAATTGTTTGTACTTTAGGTCCTGCTTCATCATCAGATTGTGTAATTAAAGCCCTAATGTTAAAAGGAATGAATGTTGCTAGGCTAAACTTTTCTCATGGTACGTTTGAAGAACATCGAAATCTTATCAGAACTATTCGTGAAACTGCTAGTAAACTTTGTATTGAAGTTGGAATTATGATTGATTTACCAGGGCCAAAGATTCGTGTTGGAACATTTGAAGATAATACAGTTCACTTATTAAAGGGTGACGAAGTTTTTTTGACAACTAATGATGTTGTTGGTTCCAAAAAGACTATACCAATAAATTATAAAAAACTTCCAACCAAGATTTCATCTGGTGATTCTATTTACTTGAATGATGGCTTCATTCATTTGCAATGCCTTGAGGTTTACGGTGAAAACATAAAATGTAAAGTATTAACTGGAGGTATTTTATCTTCAAATAAAGGTGTCAATTTACCGGGTATTGAAATTGACCTTGACCCTATTACTGAAAAAGATTTGGAGGCTATAAGGTTTGGCTTAAATGAGGGTGTAAACATATTCAGCATATCCTTTATTGAAAAGGCGGCAGATATTATAAAGGTACGTGATTTTGCACATAATCTTGGTAAAAATGTGTTTCTTATAGCTAAAATAGAACGTGAAAAAGCCGTAAAATCAATTGATAAAATAATCAAAGTAACTGATGGATTAATGATAGCAAGAGGTGATATGGGTGTAGAACTTCCGATACAAAAAGTACCTCATGTTCAAAAAGAACTTATAATTAAAGCAACTACTAAAGGTATTCCCATAATAACAGCTACACATATGCTGGAATCAATGATTGAAAACATTAGACCTACTAGAGCAGAAGTTACTGACATCGCAAATGCAATACTTGATGGAACTGATGCTGTAATGTTGTCAGGAGAAACCGCAGCAGGTAAGCATCCAGTACCAAGTGTAGCAATGATGGCAAGTATTGCACATGAATGCGAAATCTGGCGAGAAAAAAGTCAATGGGGTATACAAAGAATTGAGAATAAGATATGTAGTGTAAGCATGACAGTAGATGAAGTAATTTCTCATCATGTGAATGACGCAGTTCAGAGGCTTCCTGTAAAATACGTTATTACACCAACTTTTTCTGGCAAAACCGCAAGAAAAGTATCTAGTTTTAAGCCTCGAACGTGGATATTGGCATTTAGTAGAAACGAATTGACAGCTGAAAGTCTAACGTTTTCATATGGTGTACTTCCATATCATGTATCAAATTTGGAAAACGATTGGGAAGACACAGTACTTAAATACATGAAAAAATGGAATATATATAATTCAGGAGATGTAGTTGTACTAACCAAAGGACCTAGCACAGGTAAACCAGGTGAAACTAACTTATTAAAAATAATCACTCTTACCTAAAAATTCCCAATTTTATGGATTGACATCCCATACTTTACTTCATTAACTAAGAACATTATTTATACCAGGTTTCTTCAAATGGTAGCCTTTTTACCAAACTCTTAACCATTTTCTATGGTATTTACTTTTAATTATCTTTCTTTACAGCTATTTTACAGGTATAAGAGTACTTGACTTCATCCTTTTCGAATAAGAGCATAAATTGCTTCAGCAATATTTTTCATGTTTTCTATCATGAACAGGTCTATTTCAAATCTTGAAAAAAGTAACAAAAAACTTCTCGACATCAATTGATATATTTGTTTTTAGATTTGATTATCTTTTCTTTCTTCCCTATCCATATTGAATAATAACAACTACATTTCCACTTGAATCAATAGCATTGAGATATATGTTTTTACTATGCTCCTAAAATAAAGTGATGATATTCTACTAATGAATTATTTCGATGCTGTGAAATGTGGTATCTTCTAAATTCAATTTTATTTGTTACCTTATCCATTAACTAAATGAGCTCATTGAAGTTTCTATTGTTCTCATTGAAATACTTTTTTAGCAGAAACCAGGTAATTATATTATTAGAGGCTACTTTCTCTTAGAAGATCTTACTGCTTAAAAAAAAGATGATTTTTCCTGACAAAAAGATAGCGTCACTAAATTGCTGTAAAATTATAATTAGTCCTGTACCTTATTAGAGTTCGATGAAAAACCTCAAAAGGAAGGTACAGGACATGAA
>NZ_JANUCS010000025.1 GCF_024808815.1 Methanosalsum natronophilum
GAGCTAATATGAGATTTGAAAGTGGATATGATATGGTTTTTCACAAAACCATATCTACTTTAATAATATATATTTATTGTTATTAATTAGCTCAGACTTTGCAACCCCAAAGTTTTTGACAGCCCCGTTTAATTTAATTAAGATTGGAAGGTTTAATTAATTATTGAGTTCTAACTTTAATGAATATTCTCACATAAAAGTAAAAAAGTTTAGTTTCAATGCTACAAATAATAATTCCATTTATTAGGTACAAACTTATAAAAATAAATACATAACTTTTTCATAAATGTATAAAATATAAAACTATATCTGAGATTAAATATAGGATATAGAAAGCTATATGGGGAATCATGATAGATACTTCTAATACTGGTTCAAGCTGTAAAATAGATCAATATGGTACTTTGAACCATGGAAAAAATAAAAACACATTTCTATTTCTTATTTCACTGGTTATTGTATGGTCTTTAATAATTTATTTTTACCACCCCACAGAAATAGTTGAAATTTTAGGTATTAGGAATGTCTATATTTTTATCTTTTTATTAGCAATGATAGGTGGCGTATCAATGTTTACAACCACCTTTTTTTATACTTCACTTGCAACTATTGCGTTTGGCGGTGTCAATATAGTTTGGTTAGCACTTTATGCTAGCATTGGTCTATTGTTTGGTGACTTAATATTCTATTACTTGGCAAAGAGTGGCTCTCAATGTGCACCTGCAAAATATGCTAGTATAATTGAGAAGTTAAGGAATTGGATGAGTAAATTGAAAGATATAGAGATTGTATTTCTTATATTTGTTTATTCTTTAACTCCTCTACCTAGTGATGCTATATCTATAGTTCTTGGAATTTATTCATTTCCCATAAAAAAAATGGTGTTACCTTTAATAATAGGGAAATTTTTTTTAATACTAGTATTTATCGAGCTAGTTATGCTAGGGTATACTTTTTTACTTTGAATTAATCATTACTTAAAAGAAACTACTATTCAGAACATCATTTTAAAATGAAAGCATTTTTTCAAACTCTCCTTTTAATTTATGTCAAAAAGTACCTATGTGCTAAACCGATTTATGGAAATTAAAATCTCAATGTAGTAAAAAAATATACTTAATACATAACCAATCATTTTAAGGTTTCTATTAAGTCACTTAAGCCAAAGATTGCAGATTTTTGTAATTTATGAAAATAATTGTACGAATTATGCTTAGTAATTACTCATCGAATATTTCTTTTAATGCATTTGCTGCAGTGAAGATACTTCCAACACCTGTAATAAAGTAGGCTATTCTTAATGATTCAAATATTTCTTCTTTAGTAGCACCTTCATCAATAGCCATTTGTGTTAGATTTTTTACCCCATCAACAGCTCCTTTGGATGCATCTAAAGTTAAAGCAATGATATATTTGTATTTCAGGGGAATACTTCCAGTTTCAAATGCTTTCATGTTTGCTTCTTTTATTAAAATGGAAAGTACTTCATCGTTATTTTCAATAATTTTAAGTGAATTTTCAGTCATTGTCCTCTCTCCTAAAAAATACTTTGTACTATATTGTTAGAAGCTCATAATATAAATTGCACTCCATAATACGATAAAACTGTTAGTAAGACTGTCCAAGCTAAAAGACTTATACACATCCATATTACTAATGAACTAATTTTTGCTCCAAATACTAGAGCCATAATTGTTGCTAAATGAGTACCTGTAATTATGGGTGAGATTATTGAAATTCCTGGAATTCCGTACTTGTTCCATATATGAAGAGAAGTTTGCCTTCTCTTAGATGTTGATATGTTTTGACAACTTATTTTAGACTTTAATTTATGTTCAAGTTTTTTTATGTTTATATAACCTATTATAATTAAATAGACAGGTACTAAATTACCAACAAATGCACTTATAGCTACTAAAAATGGATCAAGTCCAACAGCAATAGCTATGGGGATAACAACCAAAATTTCTACTAGTGGTATTGCTGCTAAAATAAATACTAGCAGGTATGCAATTAAACCATCTGAGAAGTATAGTTGGGTGATTAATAGATCTGATATCTGTTCCATAGAACAACCTTAGATTCATTTAGAGTTAGTTTCATAAACTCTTCTCAGCCACATCATCTTCAATGTTCATCTTTTTAGGATCCCAGGACTTTTCATGCTCCTTTTTAACCTTTTTAATTTCAGCCATAAATATGTGCCCATATTTCTCCAATTTGTGGTCACCTACTCCACTTATATTCAAAAAATCATCATCATTCATTGGTAATTTAGATGCCATTTCTATTAAACTTCTGTCAGAGAAGATAATATAAGGTGGAACCTTGTTCACATCTGAAATATATTTTCTCAAATCTCTTAACCTTTCAAACAAGCCTGGTATACTTTCATCGTAAATAGTTTTCTCTGACTTAAAACGAGTGGCTTTTGTTGGTAAAGTTAGCTTAAGTGTATAATCATTATGATAAACGTCTTCACTAGTTGTATTAAGAATTAAAATCGGATATTTACCTTTTGATTGATCTAAAACTTTTAAACTGATGAGTTGATTAATAATGGAAATCCATACATTTTTAGCTAAGTTTTTACCTGAACCGTATGATTTTAAAAGGTGATGGTTCTTGGTAAGAATCTTTTTCGACCTTGAGCCTTTTAAGATATCAACAATATAATTAATTCCGTAACTCTGACCAGTTTCATCAATACAGTCAATTATTTTTTTGGCATAAGGAGCAGCATCAATTGCTTCTTTTGGATCGAGACAGACATCACATTTACTGCAATTATCGAATTCATATTTTTCACCAAAATATTTAAGCAATTTTTTTCTTCTACATATACTACTTTCACAATAATTTATCATTTCATCAAGTTGTAAAGATGCAGCATTCCTTTCTTCTTTTGTTTTTTTTTCATTTATAAAATAATCAATCTTGTGCTTATCTGCATAACTAAAAAATAAAATACAGTCACATGGGAGGCCGTCACGACCACCTCGACCTGTTTCTTGGTAATAACTTTCGAGGTTCTTTGGTAAATCATAATGAATGATGAATCGTACATTTGGCTTATCGATACCCATACCAAAAGCAACGGTTGCAACGATAATATCCACATCGTCTTGAATGAAAAGGTTTTGATTAAGCTCTCTTACATTATCTGAAAGTCCTGCATGATATGGCAATGCTCTAAACCCATCAGATTGTAGCATCTTAGCAATCTTTTCAACTGCATTACGGCTTTGACAATAAATTATCCCTGATTGATTTCTATACCTTATGAGAAATCTCCTGATTTGTTTATAGGTATCTCTCTTTTCATTTACATAGTATGATAAATTTACGCGATTAAAACTGCCTTTATATATTTTGCAATCTCGGAGCTTTAGCTGAGTAACTATATCCTTTTGAACTCTAGGGCTGGCAGTAGCAGTAAGCGCTATTATAGGTACATCTTTGAAATGTTTTTTTAAAATACTTAACTTTCTATATTCTGGTCGAAAATCATGTCCCCATTCTGAAATACAGTGCGCTTCATCAATTGCGAACAATGCTATGGATGTTTTTTTTAAGTGACTAATTATATCACTCATTAGCAATCTTTCGGGTGCAAGGTAGAGTATTTTTAATTCTTTCTTCACCAACTTATCTTTGATTTCATTAATCTGCTTATATGTTAATGTACTATTGATATACTCAGCTGAAATTCCATTTGCTTTTAAACCATCGACTTGATCTTTCATTAAGGAAATTAATGGTGAAACTACCACAGTAACACCATCTTTAATCAATGCTGGTAGTTGATAACATAATGATTTTCCACCACCGGTAGGCATTAATGCAAAAGTGTCATGACCTTTCAAAACATCACTTATGATTTCTTTTTGTAAATAACGAAAATCTGAATATCCGAAATATTTCTGCAATGTCTTTTGCATGTATTTTACCCTTTAAACCTTATCTGTGAACAAATAGTTGATTAAAAATATATAAAGGATATCCATGCATAACTAAATACAATATAAGTTTTCAGGAAATTACTAGTTTAAGAAATATAATCATATTAGATTTAATATCTATACTTAAGTACTTTTATGAGGTTCAGCTCTAGATTTGTCCCTTTCAATATAATAATCATAAGTCCACCAAAAAGATATTAATGTTGATATAACTATTAGTATGATTACAGTATACCTTATTTCCCTTAGTTCAACTAAACCATCAAAAGCAGATAGGGATATATAAAAATGATTAAAGTTTTCTATAGCCCGATTACAGATGCTGGATTATTCTTAAGAAAAATATATATTTTTAAAACTTTGCAAAGCAGTTAAGTATCTAGTACTAGTGAATAGGGAACGGTAGTTAGTGCTAAAATAAGAATGAGTATATAGAATACCCACATGACTCCTCCTATTATAAACCAATGTAACTCTTTTTTATAAGATTTAATAATAAATAATTCACCTCTAAAAAAAATTATGATGGAAAAACATTGCACTAGATAACCTAAGGAATAAGATTAAGACTTGCAAGTTTAATAGCTTCTAAAATGCTCTCTACCTGATATGCTCATTTACTCTTTTGTTGTAAAACCTTTAACAAGACAGCTTTAATTATACCATAAAGTAGGAGTTAATTAAAGTGCTAACAAAAATGCAGTAATGAAGACCCTGTAAAAATAAGAATTTTTCTAAAAGAATTGGAATAAAATGCATGTTTAACGAGCTGGCTGTAAAAAACATATTAATTATAAAATAAATGGAACTATAATATGCAATTATTTTTTAATTCAAAAAAAGTCTTTCAAAACATATTCAAACATTTTGCCCATTATGTACTTATATAAACTGTATGGCGGACTTGATTCATTTAATTAAAGGTTGCGGTTATATTAAAATATTAGCATGAATATATTTAAGGTGGATAAATTCAAACAGTCTTATAGTTATCTTAATAAGTCGTGAAGAACATATGGTAGTAACATTATAGCTGTGAGATACTTATGGAAGAATGTTGCTTAAATGAAAAGACCGATTTAGATTCGAGTAAAGAACTCATTATCGATGCTGAGAATATCTGTAAGAATTATCAGATAGGAGATATGGAAGTACAAATATTGAAAAATGTTAATATCCGTGTGAGAAAAGGTGAATTTCTTGCTATAATGGGGCCTTCTGGATCTGGTAAGAGCACATTGATGAACATTTTAGGTATTCTGGATAGACCAACTTGTGGCACATTTAATATTATGGGCCGAGATATTTTTAGAGCAACTGATAAAGAGCTAGCTTTGATTAGGGGCTTAGAGATAGGTTTTGTTTTCCAAAACTTTAATTTGGTTCCAAGGTTAAATTCTATCCAAAATGTTGAGCTACCCACATTTGCTAATAAGAAAGAGGGTGTTGACCCAGAAAACAGAGCTACAGAGTTATTAGGTCTAGTGGGTCTATCAGATAGAATGTATCATAAACCAAATGAACTGTCAGGGGGTCAGTCACAACGTGTAGCAATCGCTCGTGCACTTATAAATAAACCTTCTTTGATTTTGGCAGATGAACCTACTGGTAATTTGGATACAAAAACAGGCCAGGAAATTCTTGATATTTTTACAAATTTACATAATGAAGGAAGTACTATAGTAATGATTACACATGATCCTGAAATAGCCGAATATGCTGATAGGATAGTTTATCTTAGAGACGGTGTTATTGAGGATGATAGAATTAATTAACTGGTAAATTTTAACTTTGGGGATAAATATGAAATATAATACATTTCTAAAAAATGCTATATTGATAACATTGATTTTTGTTTTTTTATTAACTTTTATATCTATAGGTTCAGCATCATCATCGAATACCATACAAGTTGATGTGCTAAAGTATGAACCATATCCTTCAGAAATAGGTGAATTTGTTAGTGTTTGGGTAAAAGTTGATAATAAAGCTTCAACAAGAGCTGGCACATCAGTAGCAGATGATGTTACTATTGAATTAATACCAGAATTTCCATTTTCCTTAGACTCACCGGATAATGCAAAAAAGAACTTTGGAACTATACCCCCAGGAAGGACAGGAATTCATGAATATAGACTTTATGTTGACGATTCTGCTAAACCTGATGTAGGAACCATAAAAATACGATATCAGGCTGAAGAAGGAGGAGCTTGGCTTGAAGAATCTTTCGATATTAGAGTCGGTACTGATACTTTTGATAGTAGAGGCACATTGGAATTAGTATCGTCCCAAACTGAACCTAATGTATTAATGCCCGGTGATACAGGTACAGTTATTTTGGAAGTACGTAACAGTGCTACTGAACGTACAGTTGTTTTTGATGGAGAAGAATATGATACTAATGCTAGAATTCAGGCGGCTTCACTTTCTAGTAATGAAAACATTCAAGTTATAAGTGACTCCTATAGAGGTGATGGTGTGTTGGGTCCGGGTGACAAGATAAGGATTCATTACACAATTGAATTATCTGAAGATGCCCCCGTTGGTACACATCTAGTTGAATTTTCAATGTTAGGAAGCTCGCACTCATATAATACTAATTGGCAAATACCTATAAAGGTAGATTCTCAATCCTCTTTAAAAGTGATACCTTCAAACTCACTCACCTTGGAAAATGGAGAAGGTACACTTGAATTTGATGTTGCAAATATCCATTCAGACTCGCTTTCAGGAGTTTCTGTAAGACTAGAATCAGACGATTTAAGCTTTTCACCATCAGAATACTTCATAGGTGGTATGGATACTGATGAGCTTTTTACTATAGATATTGATGCTAATCAAGTTTCAAATGCTGAATCACCATATGCCGTAGACGTGATTGCAAGTTATCGAAATGGTCCAAATAATCATGAATATCTTGTAAACACTATCGAGGTACGGGAAGTTGATGCTCCATCCAATGTTGTAACATGGTTAATCTTAGTTGTATTTGTTGGCCTTTTGGCAGGAGCAGGTGTAGTATATTACAAAAAGAAAATGAAGAACAGTGAAAATGGCTCAAAGGATATTAAATCGAAATAAGTTATTATAATCTGTTTTTTCTTTTTCTGAAGTTTACTTTTATTGTTAATTAGATGGTTATAGCAAACAAACCTAAATAATGAAAATGAACAATTTATTAGAAGTTTTTTAACTTTAAAAGTACAACTACATTTAACTATAATGATTACTAAAATAAATATGGATTTTAAAAAGTTTCACTTATTTTATACTTTATTAAGTAAATATAGATGTGTAGGCTGAGAGTTCATAGTCAACATGAACTACCCTATATGCTATATGTGTTCTACATAAAAAAGAATGATAAACTCGATGCACTTAAACGCTATAAATTTAGTGATTGGGGTATATGCACAATTGATATAATATAAACTTCTAGCTCAGATGCAATGATTTATCCGTAAATATTTCAATGAATAATTTTAATTTTGTCTTAAAGCATCAACTGGATTCATTTTTGCGGCTTTATTAGCAGGATAAATTCCTGCAATAAGACCAATTACAACAGATATCATGAAACCAGCTACAATAAGTGTCACTGGGAAAAGGTGTGGCAAATCTAGATATAATTCAACTGCAAAGGATCCTGCCAAGCCAAGTAGTGTTCCAAATATTCCACCAATAACTCCAATTATAATTGCTTCTACTATGAAAAGACTGAGAAGGTCAGTATATGTAAAACCAAGTGATTTCATTAAACCAATTTCTTTGGTTCTTTCAGTTACTGTTACCAACATGATGTTCATGATTCCAATTGATCCAACCAAAAGTGCTATTAAAGCTACTGAAGTTATGAGGACAGTTAAAGCATTCGATACTTCATCTAATTGTTCTACTATATCAGCTTGATTAAAAATACTATAAGGTTTAACATCATCATCGTCAATGTTTCTCGCTGAAACTCCTACACTACGAGCAATGTTTCTGTCGATTTCATCTGATACTGTTCTCACTTCTTCAGCAGTTGCTGTTTTAGCTGAAAAACCACCATAATCAGTTTCATCTAACATCTGATTCATTACAGATATTGGAATAAATATTCTAGTATCTGGCTCAGCACCCGACTGGACAAATTCGGAGTCAGGACTATCTATCACACCAACTACTCTAAACGTTTGTGTAACTACTGTTCCATCAGTTCTTCTTAATGAGATATCTATAGAATTTCTTGTATTTATTCTTCTATCAAATCTTTCATTAGCAATCTCATCACCAACTACTGCCACAAATTGATTTTTGTCACTCAGATAGTTACCACTAGCTAATTGTATATTTGCAACATCGGCATAATCCTGGGTTGTCCCTTGAATATTGACCTGTCTAGAAGTAGACATGAAAGTAACTTCAGCAGTTTGCTGCTTTATTGGAGATACACCTACTACACCAGGTGTTCTTTTAATTACATCAAGCTGGCTATCTCCAAACAGATTTCTTTCATCACTAAAAATAATAATGAAATTATCTCCAATTTCACCAAGCTCATCGGTAAAATACTGGTTAAAACTTGCACCCAACGAAACGTTAGCTACTACAGCTGCCACTCCTATAATAATTCCTAATGTGGTTAATGCAGATCTTAGTTTAGCACTATTAATGCTACCAAGTGCGAGCATCAGAGAATCTTTTAATTTTATCATTAATCAGTCAATCCAATAATAATTGTCACTATATATGTTAAACAATGTTATAAGTGAATCGGCGATATAGTTTTACAAATTACATCTTATTCTAACATCATTTGGTTTTTGCTTATATACTTCTACAATAAAGAACCCTTTCTGTTTGGATATGGATTGTATAATTAAAAAAAATATTAGAAATTGATTATAAGCTTAGGAAAAACATTTACGATATTTTTATTTCCAGCAATTTCTAATTTAATCCTTTCTTGTTACTAGGTATGTAGCTATAATTATGGATATAATTAATAATGCAGCACCAAATCCTGGAATCGTATCTTCAGGATCTATTACTGTGATACTTTGTATAAAAGTATCTTCACCAACATCATTTGTAACCGTCAATGTTACATCATATGTTCCTGGTTCATTGTATATATGAGTTGGTTCTCTTTCATCAGAAGTTGCACCATCTCCGAATTCCCAATAGTACTCGAATGCATTTTCAGATTCATCACTGAAAGTTACTTCTAATGGTACTTCTCCTTCACTTGGATTAGCAGTGAACTTAGCTTTTGGATTTTCTGGTAGTGCTCGGACAATAATTGGCCTTGCAGTTTTATCTTCACCAACATCATTGGCAACTGTCAATATTACATCATATGTTCCTGGTTCATTGTATATGTGAGTTGGTTCCCTTTCATCAGAAGTTTCACCATCTCCGAATTCCCAGTAATGCTCGAATGCGTATTCAGATTCATCACTGAAAGTTACTTCTAATGGTACTTCTCCTTCACTTGGACTAGCAGTGAATCTTGCAGTAGGCTCATTATATCTTGGATTTACAGTTATAGTTCCAGACATTCTTGCAGGAAATTCTCGAACATAAAAATCATATGTACCTGTTTCATTGAACGTATAGGTCATTGTTCTCCTATATGTTACAGATGTGCTTTCCCATAACCCATCTTCACTAACTAAAGTGAAAACTCTTTGTGGATCAGTTTGAAGGTTTCGCCAGACTACTGTATCTCCTACATTGATTTCTACTTCTGAAGGTATAAAAACCAATTGTTGCATTCTTATCTGGATAGTTTTAGGTTCATCATTATCATTCGATGCTTGTGCAGTACTAAGACCAATGAAGGCGAAAAAAAGCACAGCAATAAGCATTAAAGTTAATAAACTACGTTGTTTCATTTTATCTCAATAACCCCTTTAAGAGTTCAAATAATATAACTTAACATTATAACATATAATGGTCATTATAACTATATAATGTTTAAAGACTAAATTAAACCTTTCCATTATTTTTCTAAAAAAGTTATGAAAGGGGATTTACTTCCCCTGTCGAGTATATTTTGGCATTTAATGCCATAAAGCCATTAGGTAACAAAATGAATCTCTCTTTTTTGAGCAAGGAAACGGAGATATTAGTTCATTTATGGCTTTATATGTCAATAAATGGTTGGCAACGTTATTGACAATATATTGATAAGAATTAGAAATATATATAATAACCTATAGTTATTAGTCAAACAGCATAATATTATTAAAGAAATAGTTCCTAATTAGTGTATAAATCAGATAATCCCCTAATATAAATCATTTATAGTGTTTATGATTAATATTAATGATTTGATTCAAGTCATTGATATTTATTAATATGAAATAATAGTTCGTATAACCAAATTCGGTAATATTTTTCTTTTAATCATTAATATGTTTGTATTCATCATATCATTTATGGTATTTTTTAACTCTATGATCAACTCGATATTTAATGTGTTTGCTTTTATAGTAGGCCTTATGTTAATATTAGCTAGTTTCTACTATTTGGCCTCGGGGATTATAATGGGTGCATTTGGTATTTTTCTTGGTTCTATTGTGATTGTTCTTTCATTTATTAATAAATAATGGATATTATTTTGAATAACTATAAATAAAAAAGTTACTTTAATATCTGAGTGTCAATACTAATGGAGACGCTAAATGCTAAATGATGAACCTAAGGAGAAGATTGACCATAGAGCTATTAAAGTATGGTTTATTAATGGTCTTGCAGAAGGTATAGCTCTTATTGTAGTCGTTATGTTCTTTATTATGTACGTGCAAGATATGTTTGAGTTGTCTTCTCTTTGGGGACAACTTGGTGCATTACTTGTAGTAGTTTATACTATTTGGGTTGCTGTAATAGCTCCATATCTTAGGCTTAGATTCTGGAGATATGAAATTCGAGAAAATGAAGTTGATATACAATATGGTATATTTATAAAACATAGAACATTAATTCCAATGACCAGAATACAGCATGTAGATACTGAATATGGACCTGTGATGCGTCATTTTGGCCTTTCAACCTTAAAGATCTCAACAGCCGCAACTGATCATCGTATACCTGCTTTATCAAAAAAAAGAGCATCTGAACTGATGGGACAAATATCTGAGCTAGCTAGAGTGAGTGATGAGGATGTTTAATTGGAAACGACAACATCCTTCAATGATACTTATAGAGGCTCTTAGAAACTTGGTATATAGTATTCCGCCGGTAATTATTTTCATAATATCGATTGGTGAAAATTTAGCAACCCTTAGCTTAACAAGTATTTTTTTGATTTTATTTGCTATTTTAGTCTTATTTTTAATTAAAGCAACTACTAATTGGTATTTATATAAATATTCTTATGATAAGGGCTATTTTCACATTAAAAGAGGTCTACTATTCAAAAAAGAACGTTCTATCAAAAAAGAACGTGTACAATCTGTCAACGTACAGACAAATATTCTCAAAAGGTTGTTAGGGGTTGCAAGCGTTCAGGTTGTAACTGCAGGTGGAGGGGCAGATTCTGAGTTGCATCTAATAGCTGTAACAATGGCTGAAACAAAGACCATAAAATCTTATTTGGAGAATGGTGATGAAAATAAAGAGCTAGGTATCCATGATTCAGATAAAACGAACTATAAAGACTATAATGAATACAGGATGTCCTTTTTTGATTTATTCTTGGCAGGTGCCACATCTGGTAGGTTTATGCTACTATTTTCTATTATTGCAGCGCTGTTTTCGCAATTTTATCCTTATATACCTGAAGAAATAATGCTATATTTGGTTGATCAAATAACACCTAATGGAAGTTTTGATATTGGCATTATTATTATAATTTTGTTAGGCTTATTTGTTTTATCATGGATTGTATCGACTGTTATATATGTAATTCAGTATACTAATTTCACTGTAAGGAGATTCCAAGATGATTTAACTATTTCTTGGGGTATAATTGAGCAAAAAGAATTTAATGTAAATATTAACCGTGTGCAAGCATTGGTAGTTAAAGAAGAAATTTTAAGGCAACCCTTAGGACTCAGTGCTTTGAATATCGAAGTTGCAGGTGGCGCCTCTAAAGAACAAAATTTTGTAACAATACTCTTTCCCTTACTTAGAGTAAATGAGCTCAAACAATTTTTGAATAATATTATTCCAGAATATGAACTCCCCAGTGAAATGACACCTCTTCCAAAAAGATCTAGGAAAAGGTACGTTTTTAGAGCAACACTACCTGCTATAATAGCGCTAATTTTTTTGGGTGCATATAATATCACCTATTTATGGATAGGTCTAATTATTACACCACTGGCTATTGGTTTAGGAATATCAAGATATCTTAATGCAAAAACGTCAGTTATAAACAATCAGTTGACTATTAGGTTTAGAAATATTAATAGATATATGGTTTTCATGAAAAAAAATCACATTCAAGCCCTTGAGCTCAGTAGAAACATATTCCAAAATAGAAGCAATTTGTTTACTTTAAAATCTTCAGTACTATCATCTCCTACTGGCAAGGATTTTAAACTTAAAGATATTGAAAATGAGCAAGGTCAAAATTTATGGCATTGGTTTTCTAGATAAATTTCAAAAATAGTCAATAATTAATCAAACTACATCTTTATTTTCATGCAGATGTATAAAATAAATGAAAATCGGCTCTGTAGAAATCCTATTTTCCATTACCACTTCAACCTAATATTATAAAAAGGATAAGTCCCCTGTGTTTTTTTGGTAAACAAACAAAAACA
>NZ_JANUCS010000026.1 GCF_024808815.1 Methanosalsum natronophilum
ACCGAGTGGGATATTGAATTATTTAAGTGTTAAAAGAGGATATTGGGAAGGGAACATATCCAATAAAGTTTAACACCAAAGTTTTTGACAGCCTCGTTTTGTGCAATTATTGCAAAGATTTATAAAAAGCGATTAATGTTGTGTGTCAAAGCAAACAACGATGGGATTGCTATGATCAATATTTTAGTATTGCAGCGTTGCATGTTGTATACGACCCTGAAGTTCAAAGACAGGCCAATGACAGAACCTTATTTAGGCATTATCTTTTTTCTTTCAGAGATTCCTGATAAAACTACTATCTGGTCATTTCGTGAAAGTATTGCACAGGCATGAAAAGTAGTTGAGATATTGACGAACTCAAAGTTAATTAGATAAAAAAGATTGAAGATTAAGAAAGGAATATAAAATCTCAAAACAAACTAAAAAATATAAAAAAAGTAAGACATTGTTCACAAAAAATATGAGAAATAAGTTATGTTAGAAAAAATCAGCAGTTAAATGAAATTCTCCATACTAAAATCAATATAATTTTAACTGTAAAATCATCTTCTGAGAAAAATTAGGGAACTTGATAAATTTAGTTTTAACTGGCAAGCTTAGGTTGAATATTTATCAAACAACTTATTTTTAAACACAAACATCCTAACAGTGGTATTCTTAACTCCACCTCATCATGTAGGGATTTGAGGGTTTCATCTTTATATCCAGCTTAGAGCTCTTATATACCCCTTTTTCTGATACTTTTGAGCAATTGATTGTTCAAGTTCCTCCTGTCCAATAATCCTATTAGAAAACAAGTTAGCAGACGTATCAATGCATTTTCTATTTCTATGCTATCGATTATTTTATTAATATGAGCCTAAACCAATTATGCCCTTCAGGCTTCATTTCAGCAATGAACCCATTATAACCCCTTTTTGCTCTTAAATTTGCTTTTAAATGCTTAATATTTTAGATTCCTAAAAGCGCTTTGGTACCTGATAAGATCAATTCTTTGTACTTTGAAAGCAGTCAATGCTGTCAATAGTGCAGTAATATTCCTTATTGTTACAAACATCCTTGCAGCTTCTATGCCCCTAGTCAACGTTTTTGACCGATTATATCCTACAACTTCAAATGAGTTTTTTCTTTCGACAGTGGTCCTTATGTCATATAACTTTTGTAGAAGATGATGGTATTTTCTTGGAATGTAATCTGCTCTGAAATGGTTACCCCTATCTGTTTTCAGAATATTTCCTACACTATTAGATCTTGCAGCTATTACTGGAATTACTCCTCTATTAATGACTTCAATATTGGACTTGTAACTATCCGGACCTGCATCTGCCAATAGAACAATTGAGTTTCTAGATTTAGGTTTAGGCAACTGAAATTTTCTAACAGTTTCCTGAAATACAGTATTATCGTTTTTACTTGCATCAACTGCATCCCAATATACTGGTAATCCAAATAAGGAATCTACAATACATGTGTCAGTGTACCCGGTTCCTGATAACACATTATATGACCCCGATCTTTTCACATACTTTCCAGAATCCGAGTCAGAAGTCAAACCCGTTGATCTGCTTTTAATTCCATTACAATTGCGTTTGATAAAACGTCTATCCCATGCCCATATCTTATCATCAATCAATCCCAGATATCTGCATTCAATAATTAGTGATTGTGCATATTTTAAAAGTTGATTTGAAACCTTATGTAAACCTCTCCTATAAGATGACAGCGATAAAGTGCCATTGTTTTGAATATTTATTTCCCTTTGAATTGTTTTATTTTCATTATAATCTCTTACAAAGCTTTCAATATTAGAATAAGCAAGTTTACACCTTAAAATTTCTAGTTTAACTATGTTTTTAAAGTTTAAAAAGTCATATTGAGTCTTGTATCCCATTTCATTCTGAATAGAATCAAAGAATTTATTAAGAGAAGGGTTTAAGGTAAAAAGACGATTCAAATATCCCTTGAAGCCTCTGAATGAGTTAAAGGCTGCTATTTGGTCTTTGGGGATACCTGTATTATCTTCCACATATTTGCCCGTGGTTCTTGGAATCTTTCTATATGGTAATCTGATTCTGTTCTTGATACTACTGATGTTTTCTCGTAGGAAATCTGTGAGCATTGTTTGAAATATATGTAACAAGTGTCTTTTTGATGTTTGTCTGGATTTTTTATTTTTACCATTTGAAGTTACGACATGAATTTTAAAGTCATTCGGATTTTTTAAGATATAACCAATGCTAATGTCAATGTCTCTTGGTTCTTCATTCCCAATCGTGTGTGAATAATCTGTTAAAAGAGACTGATCTAAGAAAAATGGTCTACATTTAATTGTATCTACAGTTACTCTTGTGAATTTACTAAACAATTTCTTGTATGAGCTTTGTCCTTTTAGCGTTTTCAAATTAATTACGATGTTGCTAGATATGGTAGGAAAGTCATTCAATTGGAATGCACAAAATTTATATGCTTTGGTTATTATTTTAAACATGATTATACATATTTGGAGCTTTTTTTTCTGTTTCTAAGTTAAATAATGCTCTAATAAAGTATAATATATTCTATTTGTATTCAATATTAATTTTAAAAAGTTATAAAGCAAATTAATTAGGAAATAATGTTTTAGAATATCTTATTGGACCATAAAGCTGATTTAAGAGTGAATGGTTTAGGTTCATATAAGAATTCATAGAAGATTACAGAATTAGATTAAAGTTAAGTTAAGTGTAAATTATTAGTGAAATATCGAAGACTACAAGGATAAGTTGGAAAAAATCAATTCATTGAAATAGAATTTAAAAGAGCTGAAAGAATTGAGCTATTCCTTAAAAGAGAAAAAAAAGGTAACAAAATATATGAGGCTTAAAATTGGATTTTAACTTAAGCTTGCCAGTATCAAATAATACAAAGCTAAGAACACTTTTATCTCTTATGTATAGACAAATGAGATATAAAATCTAATTTTTTAGCTATTTCTTTACATTAAAGAGTTTACTATTGATAGGCTCTGTAGAAATCCTATTTTCTAGTACCACTTCAACCTAATGTTATAAAAAGGATAAGTCCCCTGTTTTTTTTGTTTGTTTACCAAAAAAACACAGGGGATGAATGTTTTTGTCAGGAAAATACTTAAACTTTATTGATACAGCCATTGCTGTCTCAGGAAGATCCCATCTTCCATTGTATAGTAGTAAGTATTCTAAGAGAAAATATACTCAGCACCAGTTAATGACACTGGTTTTACTAAAAGAATACTTAAATGAGGATTATAGAAACTTCGTAGAACTCATTGAATTAATGGATAAGGTACAGAATAAACTTGGAATAAAGAAGGTACCACATTTCACAACATTACAGAAATTCATGAGTAGAATACCAACACTATTTTTTAACAGTATGTTGAAACAAACTCTAAAACTCTTTTATTATCATGGTGAAAGAATATATCTTACTGCTATTGATTCAAGTGGATTTACAGGTGGACATTGTAGTTACTATTATTCAATGAGGACTGGAAAGAAAAGGAGATCATACCTAAAAACAAGTATAGCAATTGATGTTGAAAAATTTATTGTTACTGGATTTAAGATCTCAAGTAAACCTGTACACGATACAAAACACGCAACGACATTACTGAAGCAATGTCATAGACTTCGTCATTCAGAATACTATGTCCTGGATAAGGGGTATGACTCTGAACAAATTCATGTTCTCATACGAGAGAACATGAATTCAAGTCATCTTATCCTTGTAAGACAGAGGAAAAGAAAGAGACTAAAAAGTGAATACCGTAGGAAAATGGTTAAAGAGTTTGATAAGAAACCCTAACATTTGAGAAGATTGGTGGATAAAGTGTTCTCAGTTCTAAAATGAAATTATGGTGAAGAGTCAAAGCTAAAAAGTACGGAAACCAATTAAATGAAGTAAAATGTAAGCTATTAATCCATAATATAAAGATATAACTTTTTTACCATTATTATTCAATAGGATTTTTTACAGAGCTGAACCTAAATTTATTTTTATGTTGAAGTGTATAATTTTATAAAACGCTCAAAAACGTCAATCTTCAACTATATCTTTTAAGTCAGGATGTTCTAATTGAATTTTAATTGATTCTGGTAAATCATCTAAAGAACCGGCTTCTGCTAACGTCTTGCGTAGATCTTGCCATTCTTTATGCCGTGCTTGAACTAATACTGGAATTTTTTTTATATCTAATACTTGTGCAATTGCTAATCGATGTCTACAATCAACAAAAAGTAGCTCTCCATTGCGACCAATATCTACTGCAACGTCATTGTACCTATTATAAAATTTGTTTCCAATAATACTTTTAAATTTTTTTCTTTCAAAAGAACTGAATTTATTGATATCTTTACCAGATATATATCCATTTGATGAAATTTCACTATAAAGGTAATCTATATATTCGCAGTGTTTGATTAGTTCATTTAAGGTATTACTCTTGAATGCACGATTTCCGTTTTTTACCTGCTTAATCGCGTCTTTAATTATGTCTATATCTTCCCACTTTTTTCTATACTTGAAATGTTCATGTATGGCATGGGGAACATCTAGATTAATAAATGGCTTTTTTTTTTGATCCCAGTTCCCATCCTTAACTAGTCCAATTTTATGTATATTAAAAGATCCTCCACTTAAACCTGACACATATTTAATATCATGTGGATTGACATATAGTGTTTTTAGGGGATCAGCATCATGTAACTGTGCTTTAGACTTTAACCTGTAGGTTAGAACTAAGATTATATATAAAGGCCTGTGGAAAAAATAATCTTTGATTTTTGAGAAACTAGTTCTAATATTTCCTTTAGTATTTATATAGTATTTTTTTACCACTTGTAGTTCCTTCATATAATACCCGTAATTATTATTATTGCTTAATTTGAGATACTAAAACGATGTGAAAATTGTTAATTTTTTTATAATCTAACTTTTAACCTATTTGTTTATATCAAAGAGTTTAATATTGATAGCATTTTCATAAGCAAGCCCAATTAGTTTCACTATCTTAGATATTATATCTATATAGTAAAATAGTATTTTGTAATGAAATGGCAAATCATTCCAAATTACACCATTTTTCTTAAATGTAAAAAAAGCCCAATTATTTTCAGAAACCTTTGATACATTTATAGAGTTGACTAGACTATTTTTAAATGATTTATTGAGTTCTGGGTGATATAAAGATAATTGATACAATCCTCTACCAATCCGGAAGGATTTTTTAATTATTTGTTGAAAACTATTTCTTGCAGGATGTTTCATAATAATATTTGGATCAAACCTCATCATATATCCTGCATTATACACTCGATTTCCAAATTCATAATCTCCACTTGAAATAAGCTTTTGATCAAATCTTCCAACTATAGAAAATAAGCTAGACTTTACAACTAAACAACATGTAGGTGCGAAATGTCTTTTCTCAAGATATTCTTTTATTGGAAACCCACTTATTATATCATATGATGCGAATATACAATCGCTTTCAGAAACTAATTCAACATTGCATGCGAGATAATCAGTATTATTGTTTTTTATGGAATCATGAATCTCTGTTAACCAACTAGGACCTACCCACATATCAGCGTCAATAAATGCTATTAATGAGCCATTTGCAATACCAATACCTTTATTTCTAGCAGCATATGAACTCTGTATTTCCTCTTCTACAACTAGCTTTATTAACCTTGGGTACTTAACTTGATAGTTCATTACTATTGAAATAGTATCATCATTAGAACCATTATCGGCTACAATTATCTCAAAATCACCAGGATAATCTTGAGCTACGAGTGAATCAAGTGTATCTGTAATTCCTTTTGGATCATTGTATACTGGGACTATTACTGAAATTGATGAAAATCCGCTTTTAATCTTATTAATTTTCATTATAATCTTTTATTTCAATTTGTTTTAAAATATGGTTAGGCAGACGTGAAATTTCATATATTCTAGCCGTATGAGTAAGTGGATCATATGTATTTCTATCCATTAGCCCTGTTTTACCATTGTAACATTTATTAAATTGTTTATTGGTCCACCAATTAGCTAACTTAATATATTCCGATTTGTTCATTTCGCTTAACACAAAAAGTGCGAAAGGTACTTCAAAACCAGGTGGATTATAGGGGTAACCATACTTATTATCTTCTAACTTCTTAATATACTCATCAGTTAACATATAATTAAGGGTTGGTTTGAACTTTTTTGAATCCCAAAACTTATTTCCCGGTATATTCTGATAAAGTAGTGCAAATGCATACATGTTAAATGAATGGTAGCCAATAGATTTGATGAGCTGTTTTTGAATTCTGGAATTTATGTCCATACCAAAGACTGGAATTTTTTGTAGTATACTATTGTACCTTAACTTTGAAAGCTTCAGTAATAGAGTATCATTTTTATTGTTTGCTGCCAAACTTTGCCTAAGAGTTTCAATATGATGGTGTATTAATCCATTATTTAAAATTATTAGATTTTTATCAAGCTTTTCCATGAAAAAGTTAACTTTATCCATAATTCCAGGGTACTTTTCTCCTAGTAATGAACCTGCAGCAGCAAACCATAGTTGATGATTGAATGTTTCATCCATAGATAATACTTTACCATCAACCTCAAGCCTATGCCAGAGTCCATATTCATGATTGAAAGGATGCTGATTGAAAACTTCTGCTGCAAGTTTTCTGTACTTTTCATCTCCAAGAACTTCAGTAGCTTTAACGAGAGATTCAATAGTCCACGCCTGGCCCATAAGGCCGTTACATCTATCTTTTCCTTTTTTTTCTCGATGATAAAATGAAAAACCATAAGGTCTTGCTTTTTTAGAAGACAAATATTCTGCAATTTCTAAAACTTTATTTTTGTATTTTATGTCTCCAGTTAACTCATAGCATTTTGAAAAAGTTATAAGCCAATGTCCAGAGTTTCTAACAGGTGTTTCTGGGTCATTATAGAGTCCATTGTGGCCTGGACTCATACAACCACCGAATGGCTCTTTTTCTAGGACTATTTTTGATGATTTTATTAGTAGTTGGTGTAAACTTGTTTCGTTCATATGATCACTATTTTGTAATATCAGCTATTGACAAACCTTAAATTATTAGAACAATTTATAATTCATTTTTATTGTATTGTATTGTATATAATAGAATTTAAAAATAAATAAAATGGTTAAGGTGAATTAAAGTAAATTTAGAACATGATTTCCATTATATTTATTTTATAGATTTTACTAATGTCATTGCCTTTACAGGTAGATTTAAAAATGGAATATTTCTACAATAAAATAAAATAGCCTGCTTTGTTGATATTTTAGCATAAATATTCCAACTTTGCATTATATATTTCTTAAAATCTGAATGTTTATTTTCAGATAAAGATCTCCATGCGCTGTCCCACAACCAGAATGATATTTGATATTTGAACTCGTCATTATATTTATAGTTTAAATCTTTATTAAATCGTTCTAAATATCTTACTCTTTTATTATTGTGGCTTAGTGCATATTTGAGGTTTTTCATATTATCACTCCAAGATTTGTTTACCATCCTCCGATATACTGACATTGGTTCATCAATATAAACTGCTCCCCCTCTTAGTGCTCCGTGAATTTGCAAAAATTGATCGCCAACCGGTGCATCATTAAACCACTCCGGTAGATCAGACAAAACTTCTTTCCTAAACATCAACGAAGCTGTAGGACAAAACCCACCACCATTTCGAATAATCTCTTCAGGCGGAATAATTTTATTTCCTGTTTTAAGATATGTCCTGTATTCATTTTTCTTTGACCCATCATCATAGATAACCAAAGCTGGATGAAAGCTCATATCACATTCAGGATGTTTTTCCATTTCATCCACCTGTTTTTGGAGTTTTAAAGAGTCTGTCCAGTAATCATCTCCTTCACATAGAGCTACATATTTACCCTTAGCAAGTTTAAATGTAATTGTACTGGGTCTTATCCCCTTTGAATATTTATTCTCAACCTGATAATTTGGTTTTATAATATCGGGGTATTTCGTCTCGTATTCTTTTATTATTTCAGCTGTTTTGTCGGTTGATGCATCGTCATTAATAATGACTTCAAATAGGAAATCCGTTTTTTGCATGACAAAACCTTCAAGAGCGTCTCTAATGTAAGGTTCGTGATTGTAGGCAGCACAACAAATACTCACTAAAGGTTTACTGTTCATAATTCTAACCTCTTATTTACCAGTTGATTTTACCAATTATATCAAAAAGTTTTCTATTCGGATCTTTATAAAATTTCTGAAGGTAATGATGTAGGGAAGTTGTACCTGATTTTTGAGCACCAATTATAAGAAAATCAGGAGAAGTACCATCTACCAGATTTCTTTGAAGCGACTTTAACTGCTTGTAAATCTTATTTTTCATGTTTTATTCTCCCACGGAAAATCCGAATAAGGCGAATTTATACCAACGAATTTGACGAATCTCATATACGATTGAGGCTCTGCAAGATTTATTACAAGTAAATCCTGTGGTCTATCCTTAAAATAATCAATTACATCTGAGTTATATTTTTTATAATGATCAATCATAATCTGTTTATTATAAGGGTCATCATCTGGAGTATCATGCAATTTAACTGTATTGTACATGAATCCCTTCCGTATATATTCTGCATTTAAAAGATCCTCTGTAGTTGGAATGCGTCCATTTAATCCAAATTTTTTGGCATGAAATCTTGTAATAGAATTATACCATTGTTCTGGATTATTTCTGATTGTGAGAATAAATTTACTACCAGGATAGGCTTGATCAAGATATTTGAATGTATCTGGACAACTAAAAGGAACATCCTGAAATACCTGAGCAGTTTTGCAGTATTCAATAATTGGTTCAAATTTACCATTAAAGTAGTATTTATCATACAAGATTTCTGCTTTTCTTTGATTACCCACGATAAAACCTAAGTCTTGAAATGCTTTCTTAATTGAAGTTGTACCTGTTTTATTTCTGCCTATGCAAAAAAACAATCAATTCGCTCAAGAACGAAATAGAGATAAAACCATTAAGAGTATGGTCGGGTGCTAGCATCTATGGAGCTATTATCATTGGGTTCATAGCACAGTTATTTATCTCGTTGATGCGGTTTGAGTTCAAAGAACTCAAATCTACATCAACAAAATTCATAAAAAAAAGCTTATTGAATTTGACAGTTACCGTAGATTTTGCTAAAAAGAAGGTAAAAAAGTTCATTTATTCTAATTTTGATGCAATAAATACACTAATATTGAGTCCAAAGTGGCTAAAATCATAGTAAAATCAACAAAATTAGCTGAACTGGCAAACTCATTTTCCGACAAAAATTAGTAATATTTAATCAAAAATAGTTTAAACTGGCAAACTTAGGATACAATGAAAGATGAGATCTTCCTGAGACAGCAATGGCTGTATCAATAAAGTTTAAGTATTTTCCTGACAAAAACATTCATCCCCTGTTGTTTTTGTTTGTTTACCAAAAAAACACAGGGGACTTATCCTTTTTATAATATTAGGTTGAAGTGGTAATGGAAAATAGGATTTCTACAGAGCCTTGCCATGTCTTTTGAAGCAAAAAAATAAATAAGTGTCATTTCTCTAAGGAATTGATTAATTTTTCTATTCTTAAACAGGAGCTATCATCTTTATAATAGTGAATTTTATTGGCCAGTTTTTTCCTACTATCAACATATTCATCTATTCCGTCAGTTATTTTTTTAAGATTAAAAACTAGGTCTTTGCAGCTTTTTATAGATGGACCTGGAAGATTATTGAAGTAGTCATACTTGAACCCATTTAACCGATTGAACTGCTCATAGTCATAAGGAATAAAAATAATTGGCTTATCGAGCAATAAATAATCATGATATATAGAAGAATAATCCGTAATTAGTATATCAACAAAAGGTAGAATTATATTAACATCTTCAAATTCGTTATTCGCTGCTAACATAATATACCTGCTAGATGATGCAATATATTCAATATCTTTTCTATATTTTCTATCGTCAGATAAATCTTTAATATGTGGTCTTATTAGTAGTAATATTTTTTTATTCTCTAAAAAAGCTGTTATTTCAGATAAATTAAAATCATCAAAAGGGAAGAAAACTGTTTTTTCTCCGTGCATCCTCCATGTAGGTGCATATAATACAACTTTGTTATAGTCCAAGTTTAACACAAAACTGCTCCATCTTTTTTTTGTGCTTGAACTGGTATTGAATAACCAATCATTTCTGGCCAATCCTGTTGTTTTGTATTTATCTAAACATATTCCTTCACTTTTATGCTCTGTTCTTGCTATGAACTTTGATGTGGTAGTAGCAGCCACTATTTGTTCATTTTTGTGCATAAAGTTAGATTTGAAACTTTCATTAATTCCACTATTTACAGTTAGCCTAGAATTTTTCACTGATTGTCCATGACTCAAGAAAATCAGTTTTAAATCTTTAGGAATTAAATACTTAGTTAATGAAATATCTAATAATGTATTTGTATAGCAACCAACTTTAGCCTCGTTTAATACTCTTATACCCTTAAATGAATAGGCTAAAGCAACAGGACAATTTTTCGATTTAAGGCTCTGATATACGTTTACATTTTTAGTAATCCAGATAACGTCTCTAGAATTGGTTTTTAGGAACCATTCATAAAGGCATTTACTGTTATCCATATAGTAATTTCCATTGCGTGATCCGAAGATGATAATATTACCATACTCTCTATTTTTAAAAAGGTAGAATATATAAAGTATAGCGGACATAAACTTTGCAAATAAGTTCATAATAATATCATGAAGTACTATAATAAGAGACATTTCACCCTCGCTGTCATATTTCTTTTACATTCTCTTTATCGATAAATGCTTGAATTATTTTGATTATTTGAATGGTATCATCTACTTTTAGTTTATAATTTGCTCTAGTTTTTTTCCTATCGTTTATGAGTGAAATAAATTCTGCAAGTTCATATCTTAATCCATCACCTTCAAACTTATAAAAATACTTTTTATTGTATTCAGGGTTTTCAAATCTTGCTTCAAAAAACTCTGTTTTCCACCAAGGAGAAGGCACATATATATAGCCTTTGGTTCCGGATATTATTAAATCACCTTCAGACTTTACTCCTAGACCAACTTTTCCCGTAAAAATCGAGTTTGAATACGTTAAATTGAATTTGGTAAATAAATCTACTTTTTTTTCACTATCAAAATATGAATAAAAATAAAAATTTTCAAAATCACGGCCTAATATTTTTATTGCAGCTAAAAGAGGGTATGATGCCAATTCAGTAATACTTCCACCAGCCTCTTTAGCATTCAACTCTCTGCAATTTTGATTAACTAATTTTGTGAATGTTGCATCTACATTTTTTATTGTACCTATAAGCCCACTTTTAGCTAAGCCAATTAATCTTAAAAAACCTGGTGAATATGCAGTTTTTATTCCTTCTAAAAGAACTCTATCTTTTAACAACGCTAAAGAATACAGCTCAGTAGCATTATCGACATTCAAAACTAAAGGCTTTTCGCATAAAACATGTTTATCTGCTGCTAGAGCCTTTTTAGTATATTCATAGTGTGTTAGATGTGGGGATGCAATATAAACAGCATCTACTTTTTCTAAGAATGTACTAAAATTAGTTGTATGGAAACTTAATTCGTGATTTTCAGCAAAAAGTTTTACCCGTGATAAGTTTAAACCAAAAACTCCTTCAATGTTTACTCCACTTACAAATTTTGACTCTGCAATAAATCTTTCAGCAATTCTTCCATATCCGATTATACCAAGCTTTATTATACCACTTTTTTTACTTCTTAGCTCTGTGCTTGAAATACCTTTTGTTCTATCAAGGTAGATTACTTCACAGTGCTCTTTAAGATAATCAAATTTCCCTTTCCAATCCGACCCTATTGCAAATATGTCAACATTATATTTTATTATGTCATTTATTTTTTGTCCCTCGTATTCTTCAATTATTATTTTGTCCGCTAAACCTGTTTTTTTAACATTATTTACTCTTTGCATCAACTCGTCTTGTACATTCAATTTACCCCTGTTCTGATCAAAAATCTCACTTGTAACTCCAACTATTAATTGGTCACCTAAATCTCTAGCTCTCTTAAGGAGTTTGTAGTGACCATCATGAAAAAGATCAAATGTACCATATGTTATAACTAATGTTTGTTTTTTCATATTTATTCCTTTGATATAACCTTGTTAAATCTTCTATATCCAATTATATTGTTAAATTTAGTTTATTTTAGTAATAAATTACAATATTCAATGTAGTATCTCCTTTATTCATAAGGATTTCTGACAGCGTCACTAAATTGCTGTAAAATTATAATTAGTCCTGTACCTTATTAGAGTTCGATCAAAAACCTCAAAAAGAAGGTACAGGACATGAATG
>NZ_JANUCS010000027.1 GCF_024808815.1 Methanosalsum natronophilum
GCGTAATTGTGTTTGTTCTTAGTTTTTGTTGATTTTTCATCGAATAATACAAAGCTAAGAACACTTTTATTAATTGTGACTGGCAAACTTAGGTTAATAATAAATACAGGTATTCAGTAGAAAACGGTTTTTTACCCTGCAATACATGAGTATGATTATTTACCCAAAATTTGCCCCAAACATATTGTAGCACTGGATAGCTATTATTATCAATTACACTTCCATCTTCTGCCATTAAAGTAAAAGTACCATCAAAAATGTAGTCGTCAATATAATCCATTATGGAAGTTGCTCCATAATAAGGAAATTTACCTCTTCTCTTTTCTCTTTCTCGTTTTGAAAGTGGGATTCTTTTAGAATCAAATATTTGAGCGATGTCTTCTATCCTTCCAACTTCCCACCCCGGCGGAATCTCACCGAGTTCTGAATCCACCATCTCGCCACCGTTTGACCTATAAGGTTCTCCATTCTCATCTGGAAACTCAAAGTCAATGAACCAGTGCTTGAAGATAGCCTGTGCGATTTGTTCAAGGGTTTCGTTCATCTGACGGTTGAGTTCGATTTTGTCGTCGAGAGTCGAAAGGATGTCTGCAACAGCTTGTTGCTCTGCTACGTCAATCGGACAAGCGAAGTTATAGAGTTTTATCCTAGAAGGCGAGGTGTGTTTTACTGTGGATCCTGTGGCAGACCCTACAACAAACCAATTATACCTCTTAGTTCTCAAAACCCAATGTAAAAAGTCACTACTTATTGAATCTGAATTGAATTTGAGGAGTCCCAATCTTTGATTATGCAAATATTTTCTCTTTCTTGACCTTGGGATCTTGGCAGCATAACCCAATGTATCTCCTTTTTTGCTCAAATCCGTCATAGTGACTACAATATCATTTTCTTTCAGTATATAATCCACAGGATAATCTTCTGTAGTGAATTTGAATTTATCATCTTTGAATCCTCCACCAACATGAAAATTACCTGGAGTTAAAACTACATTTTCGTTTTCTTCCTCGGTAAAAAACTTCCCTTTAAATGCATATCCATGTTTTATATCTACAAAGTCTCCAACTTTTGCTACAGCCCACTCATCAGGTATCAAACCTATTTCGGTTACCTTGAAACCATATTTACAACTCATACCCAATCTCCCTTAAATTATCTCTAATCTTATCCTCAAGCTCATTGGATTTCTTAAACTGTTCCGACAGCTGTGAAGTCAATCGCTCCATCTTTTCCTCAAATAGCTCATCATCTTCTTCCTCTTCTGCAAATCCAACATATCTTCCTGGAGTTAGTACATAGTCATGTTTTCTTACATCATCAAGTGTAGCAGACTTACAGTAACCAGGAACATCTTCATATTCTCCAGTATCAGGTTCACCACGCCATGCATGATAAGTATCAGCGATTTTCTTAATATCTTCATTCGTGAGTTCTCGGTGGGTTCGGTCTACCATTACACCCATATTTCTGGCATCTATTAACAGCACTTCACTTCTCCTGTCTCTAAATCGGTGATTCTTTTTATCACGTGTAACGAACCAAAGACTGCATTTAATTGGAGTATTATAGAACAGCTGTCCAGGCATTGCAATAATACAGTCAACTAAATCGTCTTCAAGTATATTTTTCCGAATCTCACCCTCATCCGAAGTATTGGACGAAAGTGATCCATTAGCTAAGACGAACCCCGCAATACCAGTTGGTTTCAGGTGATATATCATATGCTGAATCCATGCATAGTTCGCACTGCCTTTAGGAGGAACTCCATACTTCCACCTGACATCTTCCTGTAGATTTTCACCTCCCCAGTCACTTATATTGAATGGTGGATTTGCGAGTATGTAATCTACTTTCAGGTTAGATGTCAACTACGATGAGCTCAGTCCGGATATTCCATTGAACCAGGGACAGATACTTCTTAGTATAATCCGCATGAATTCATATAAAATAACCATCTTTAAATAATTTTGAAGCAAACTAACTGCCGATAATGAGATCTGGAGAGAGATAACCTGTTAAAAGTGGCAATACAGATTAAGGACGGCGATTCTTATGGGGTGATGAAATAATGGGCCAACTGGTTTCCCAACTTGTCACCATGCCAGAGGGAAAGACGCTGGAGTTCAAGCGTGACATTTCCTCGCCAAAGAACATCATCAAGACGCTTGTAGCATTTGCCAACACAGCAGGAGGGCGTTTGCTCATCGGGATCGAGGACGATACCAGGAAAATACTTGGGGTCGATGAACCTCTGGATGAAGAAGAACGCCTTTGCAACCTTATTGCTGACAACATAGAACCCCACTTAGTTCCAAATGTTGAGTTATTCTCTCTTGAAGATAAGACCCTGCTAAGTGTAGAAGTTTATCCAAGCGGTCTACGTCCTCACTGGATAAGAAAAGAAGGTCCAGATGAGGGTGTTTATGTACGATTGGGTTCCACGAACCGAAAAGCTGACAGGGAACTTATTGCAGAGCTTAAGCGTACCACTTCAGGTATATCTTTTGATGAACAGCCGCTTCCTGACAGGATAGTTGATGATCTGGACTTTGAAGCTGCATCCGCTTGTTTTGAAAGACACAGGAAATTTGTGAAAAAAGATCTGGAATCCCTGCGCCTTGTTGTCCCTCATCAGGGACATCTGGTACCTACAGTAGGTGGTATGTTGCTTTTTGGAAATGACCGTGATACGATCTTCCCGGATTCGTGGATACAGTGCGGACGGTTCATCGGTAAGGACAAAGCAGACATTTTTGATCATATAGATATCCATGAACACCTTCCAGTGGCAGTTGAGAGAGTAATGGAATTTCTCAAGAAACATGCCATGCGAGGTGCGGATTTTTCAGAATTTAGACGTAAGGACGTATGGAGCATTCCACTTACCATCCTGCGTGAAGCAGTGATCAACGCTGTTGTCCATGCAGACTATTCACAAAGAGGGGCACCTGTCAGAGTCGCCTTTTTTGATGACCGTATTGAAATAGAGAATCCTGGCATACTGCTTCCAGGTCTAACAGTTGAAGACATGCTGCAGGGTGTTTCAAAGATACGTAATCATGTCATTGCTCGTGTTTTCAGAGAACTTGACCTGATAGAACAATGGGGAAGTGGCGTTCGCCGGATGTTCAGTGAAGCTGAAGCCTTGGGGATTCCTCAGCCTGAAATAATTGAAGTGGGAATGAGAGTGAGGTTGATTGTCTATCTGGTTGAATCTATCAGAGTTCAAACCCCTACCCAAATTACGGCTGAAGACGAAACACGGCTAAAGTCACGGCTAAAGTCACGGCTAAAGTCTGAACTTGCGGCTAAAGTAGTTTTTCTTATGGCTGAGGGCCAGGCGAGTAAAGCTGAACTTGCTCAGGGACTGGGACATAAGTCAGTATCCGGAGAGCTGCATAAGCAAGTTAAAAATCTACTGGAACTTGGTTATATTGAAATGACAATACCAGATAAACCACGGAGTAGCAAGCAGGAATATCGTCTGACGGCAGAAGGTAAAGCAGTCTTGACTGAAGAAGAAAGGGAAGTGTGAACACCTATTGGTTTAAGACCTCGACGTTTTACGCTCTATCTCACATTCCCCAAGTCGACAATAAGGATATATTTGACTCAACAAAGCCAGAAACTGTTTATAATGTCTTTTAATCAAATATTTCTCAAGCAGTTTACCTAAAAAAGAGCAATTAATACAAAAGTATCTACTGGTCCATTTATAGTATTGCTTCCATGGTTTGTGAAATTCTCTTGTAATGAGTCATGCATAAATTCAAGTCATTATGGTTGATTATATATCAGTGATAAACTATATTCTACATCATTTCGTGAATTAGAAGCGTCTATTATCAAGCCATAACCGGGTTCAATATCAATAGTATCGTTGTAGTATTGTGTGTTTCTTTCATAGACGATACTATCTCTTTGAATATTGGATCTTTTTAAGAAAGCATTATAATACTCTCTATCCGGAATAATATACAAATCTACACCTTCCTTACTCTGGAACATTATTGTAACTTCCGCATCAAAATCATGGCCTGTACGCTTATCATAGATATTTAGATACTGAACTAGCCCTCTTTCTAACTTGTCATCATAGATTGTTTCAAAACTTGCAAATACAGCTGTTATATATAGTGTGACACCTTTTCCCCCATAATGATAAGTTTCAGTAGCTTCTACACCTATACCAACATGTTCCCAAAGTTCATCATAATCTAAGATTGGAATTCTATGTCCTGGACTAGCAATCCAGCCCTTAACAACTTCTGCACCAACGTCAGTATCCCTTGAACTTAATGGAAAGTAGTATAGGTTTTCAGTTGCAGCAAAATAAAATATTTCTTCTTGTTTCAGAGTGTCACCTATAAGGTTACCATCAAGATCAACATGAGCAAAATAATCACGTTCAATCATATCTCTACTTTTGTCTTTAGCGATCTCATCAAGGAGTGAACTTCGTCTAAGTTCACTGATCCCATATTCAATCCTTTCTTCATTCATTATATTGAAGATATCATCTTCTATTTGGGATTCATTGATATCTGTAACTCTAAGTGGCAAAAGCGATATATCATCGTCATTGACCATTATGTACGCTGAAAATAAAAGAAGTATGATAAAAATAAAAGAAATGCCTAAAACTATTTTGGAAGGGAAATTTGATTCTTTAGTTCTAACACCACAGTGATGACAGATTTTAGCATCCTTGTCTTTTAATTCGTTTCCACATTTTGAACAGAAATTGGACATACTAAATCACATATAAAAGTAATTGTATATTAACCTCCTGAATTTGAAAATTTATATTACAAGTGGAATTTTAACATTTTGTTTTTTTTAACCCCTTCTTTAGATTCTAACTTGTTCTAACCCGTTTTTATTTTATCAAATATTTCAAGTATATAGTCATATAGAGTATTTTTTCTTGACATATTTTTAAAATACACTCTCATAGAACATACTTAACAATACCAAAAATGGGTGTATTAATTTTATATAAGGGTTGTATACCTCGCTATTTTACAGAGTGTTTTTCCATACACTCTTTAATCCCATAATTAAACGGGGTATAGTTCCTAGGTATGGAAAATCACAATTCAACTTTAAAAAAAGGTGATATACCAATGCCAGAGATCAGAAAACTTCAGAGGTCTACAAAAGGCCAATATTGGTTAGGAATGCCCATGCACCTAGTCAGACTTTGTAATTTCGAGAAAGGACAACCTTTCTTTGTAACGATCGAGAACAACAAGATAATAATTGCACCAGCAGCAGCAAATGGCCACAAACCTACTCCTGCTGCTGGAGATAACTAGATCAAAAGGAGAGACCTAGTATATGCCAGATTTAACACAAAATGATATAAATCCTTTTGTTTTCGCTAAAACACATAGAGAACTATTAGAGAATTTAGCAAAACATGGTTCTGCAATTGAAAGAGCTATGGCAAAAGCTTACCTTGACCTTTATGGTGGTGGTTATAATGTGTAAACCACAGTTTGAAGAAACAACTGAAGGTATTAATGACTTCATCTTTTTTCACCAAAAAAAACAGATTAGTTCAAATCCTACCTGGGACCCAAGGATTTTTTCATGGAAATATGAAAAGATTGCTCAATATATCTTAAATCGATTCGAGACCACAAATGATAGGCTAGAATATTATACTGCAGCTATTTTTCTATGGGGTTTTATTGAACTTGATAAGCTAGCAGTTCCATTTCATGAAAGAAAAAATAAATTTCTTGTGAAAAAGGGCTCGATAAAAAAGACTTTATCATCAAAGAGTGGTCAAAATGAGTAACATTACTTTTTTAACCCCAGAAAATGCTGGCTCATTGGAATATCTAGTAACTTGTGTAAATGTTCAGGAAAGTTCCTTGGGCCTGATAATAGATGATGATGATGATAATAGTAACTTATCAAGATTAGAAAATATTCATAGACATTGGTTAAGGGGTCCAGGGGAGACCCACTTGACCAAAAATGTCAGGATATTGCATTATTTTCTATGTAACTCATGGTATAAAAAAGATACTCATATACTCGTAATTAAAACCCATTATGTTCTTAATTATTTGAAAATGGAGAGCCATGCACCTACACTTATAGCCAGATATATACTACAAATATCAAGAGTTATTGGTAGTTCCAGAATCCTTGCAAAGCAGAATAAAACCGTTGTTTCATTTTCGCAGGTATATTTCATCATACAACAATCTCTGCTGGATAAAATGGGAGGTGGATGTAACTGATAGCATTAGAGGATCCTGGAACATCAACTCTCATTAACCTTGCTCATGAGATCGAACATGTTGTTAAATCCCCACCTTTAAAAAATGGAGAATCAAGCATTTATCATATTTACATTTCTGGGAAAGAAATGGTCATAACCTCTACTGAACTTGTGAAAAGTCCATGGAGATTTATTGCATTATACTATGACCTTTTTGGGAAAGTGTTAGACATAAAAAAAGAAGTTTGGCCTAAATTTGTTGAATATATTGCTGATAAAGCAGTTGAAGGTGATATTGAAGAAACGGGGCCAGTGATTGCAGCAGATATACTGTTCGAAGAAATGTGTGCAACAATGACACTTACTCTGGATAAGGAATTATTGAATCAAAGAGAAATGTGTCATTTTTTCGTGTACCACAACCCACACGGTAAGGCTTACTTTGTAGTACCCTCAGCTGCAATCGATACAAGAAGAAACAATAAGTCTATACATATTTCAATGGAAGATGTCAGTGCAGCTATGACTGCAAGGAAATACAAGCTTAGTAACACCTTTGGTGTTAAGGTAACAGGTACTAACATCAGATGTTGGTGGTTCTATCCGCAGGCTCTGGAGGAACAAGGTATGGATCTTACAACTCTGGGGGTGGTGTTGTGAAGCTAGTAACACTATATAGACTATATTTTAATCTAAGAAAAGGGTGTTACTCCTGTTACCTTGTTACTAGTATAGTGTTGGAAATTGTTTTTTTGGTAACACCCCTATATGCTAATGGTGATACCCCTGTTACTAAAAAGGAGGTATACCTATGAACAGCACCACTATTTGGGGCGCTCCAGGTACAGGTAAAACACATAACCTTATCCAAAAATATCTCGATCTATCAGGTAAACACAGTACTAAAATGCTAATCACGTTCAGGAAATCAACAGCTGATAGTATCAGAGAACAATTGAATACAGTTTCAGACCAAGAAGTAACCAAATCTGAAGTTAACACCACACACGGAGCATGTTATCAGTTACTGGGTGGTAAAGAATATGCTAAATTAATTGAAGCAAAAGATTTTAAACAGTTCTATAAGGATACAGGATTTAGTTTACAACCTTATAACATAGAGCACTGGGATGTTTCCAACGGTTCTAAAAGTATATTGGAAGCATACAATTGGGCACTCAATACTTTAACTCCAATTGAAGAGATATACAAATATCCACAATGGGGAAGTTTAGGGGTACCTGTTCCAAAAGCCGTTGAATTATTAAATGAATTTGAAATATGGCGAGAATATAATGGGAAACTTCTCTTCTCCGACATGCTGTACAATGTATACAAAACACAGATGAGCCCAAATGTTGATTACTTGTTAGTGGACGAGTTCCAGGATTTTACTAAACTACAGTATGAGATATTCAAGGTATGGGCTGCGGATGCAGAAGAGGTTGTCATAGCTGGAGATCCCTTACAATCAATATATGGGTTCTGGGGAGCTTCTCCAGATTACTTTAAAGATACTGCTTTTAAAGAAATTGTGCTTGAACAGTCTTACAGAGTACCAAAGAAAGTATGGGCATTAGCATTACAGATAATCAAAATGTATGGAGAAAAAGCACCAGGAATAGCTCCAAAAAATATTGATGGTTCAATTAGAACAATAAATTCAGGACAGTATCTGCAAGATCCAACCGCCTGGGAACACCTTACAAAAAGGATATTCCATTTAATAAGATCAAATTATCAGGCCCATGCGGTTGCTGGAGAAATGGCTAGAGCTGGTATACTATGGAAAGGTCTTGACGGCTGGACACCTGAACTTATTGAGCTGCATAACACTTTCACGTTTTACCGTGAAAATCGGGTATTAAGAGATGCTGATATTCAGATCTTAATGCAACATTACCCAAAAAGGATGTTTACCTGTATTGGAAATGAGGGTAGTTTATCTGCCCAAAACTTGGATATGTTTGGGGTAGGTGAAGAAACTATTTATTCAGTCCTTGAGTCCGATACCCCTGGTTCTTTCATTTCAAAAGGTCTCAAAGCTGAGAAGATCAATAATGCTCTTGAAAGACATCCTTATGAACTTGACCATAATTCCATTAATACTTACCTTTTAACTATCCATGGTGCTAAAGGACTTGAAGCTGATAGGGTTTTCCTTCATACCGGAGTCACTAAGAACATACAAAGAACAATGTTCATCAACCCTACTGAAGAGGCCAGGGTATGGTATGTTGGTGTGACCCGAACCAGTGATGAGCTCATTATTGTTCGGGATAAAGGAATAAATTATCCAATTCCTCTTGTGGGGGTAGTATAATGGAACTATCAAATCACCATATTCTAGGTATCCAAAAACAATTCTTGGACACTTTACAACAAAAGTATTCTAACAAACCTATTCTGATAAAGGCAATTGAAGGTCCAATGCCAAAAGGCCAGGATCCGGACTTGTACAAGTGGACCTTTTACAAGGATATATGGAGTAAGGTCAAGTATCCAATATATACTCGACTTATAATGCCAAACGAACTCTTCATTGATCCTGATCAGAAAGATTGGGGGTTAATGAAACAATCAGTTGAAAAGTTACGAAAATATTGTTTAGGTAACAATATACCTATATTTGAGTTCGCCTTCTCTGGTGGAAAAGGTGTACATGTATCCATCATTTTTAACAGTTTCAATGTGGATACTGAACTAAAAGATAGATTAGATGAACTGAATATTGACATTATGCAGGTAATGAGGCAAACCATCATTACAATGTTGTTGGAAGATGCTGATATTGATTTTGAGGACCTTGGACTTGACTGGTTAAAGATCAATTTTAGTGCACTGAACAAAGGATCTATGGTAAGATGTTTTGGAGCATTAAGAAATAATGGGCAGTATAAAACACAATTAACTGATCTTAGTATACCTAATACACCATCAGATACTTTCAGATTACCTCTAAAGATACCTGAGAGAATTGATGGTTGGGATCTACCAAAAAAGTATCAATCAGCAATTGTGCTTGAATTTGAAAATGAATGTTCCAGAGTAATACGTGCACAAAAACATGCATATGATAATAAAGATATCAATGCAGAATTGTTTGATTTTCCCTGTATACAGTACATTGATACAAACATTGAGCACATGAATACCAAGAGATACAATGCAGCTCGTGGGATTGTATTATTGAATAAGAAACTTGGAAAAAATAGGGAAGAAACTCAACAAGTAACTAACTTTATTCTAGCAAAGTGCAAGTACTGGCATTCTAGGGAAGAGTGCAAACATTATGTCTCAAATGCAACAAATGCATTTGATTATGATTATACTTTCTCATGTAAACAAATGAGGTTAGTTGTGGGTACTGGAGGATGTGAGAAGTCCAGATGTCCACTCTCAGTTAAAAAGTTGGAACGGGAAAATGTATCAAAAACTGTGGTTACCCAAGAATACTGGCCACCATGTATCAACCAATTATTGTTGAAAAGACATGGAGAATTGAATGACATTAAATGTTTATTGCTCTCATCATTTATTGGGCAGATGGGTTGGGAATACGAAAATGGATTTCAGCTTTTTAGACAGGTATGTAATGACAGGTCTAAGTTCGATAGTGGGTTTACACGATACAAAACAATGTCATGCAAACAAATCAGGCATAATTTGAGGCATATATGCACACCTGATATTAAATGTATGTTAGGGTCCAGTCCAAGACAGATCACATTAGCTTTCCAGAGTTGGGAAGATCGTGCTGCAATTTCAAGTACTAAAAATATGGGGATTATTATATGAGAATCATTTTTATTGATATTGAAACTGAAGGACTCGATCCTTTTACAGATAAACTTGTATTACTTCAATTGATGTATAATGGGGGTGAGATCAAGTTATTAGATTATACTGAAGTTCTAAAAGTTAAACAATTAATTGAAACCAGTTTAATTGTTGGTCATAATTTAAAGTTTGACTTGAAATTCTTGAAATATCAGTATGGTATTAATCCGAAAAACGTATACGATACAGAAACAGCAGAACATGTTATAACAGGCGGGTTGTTAGTAACAAAAAAGAACACTACAAGACTGCAAGACCTTACTAACAAGTACCTGGGCTTTTCTTTAAAGAAAGATGAACAAACTAGTTTTAAAAGAGGCCAGGAACTAACTCCTGAACAGATACAGTATGCTGAGAACGATGTGAAGTACCTAAAAACGATTTACTATGCACAACAAAAACTTATCCAGCAAATGAACCTCCATCAAACCATAGATATTGAGATGAAAGTATTACCTGCAGTGGTCAATCTTGAGCTTGCTGGTTTTTATTTTAATTTAGAGAAATCAAATGCTTTTGCAGCAGTTGTTAATGAAAATAGGAATAGAGCAAAAGAACTTATCTTGCACGAGTTTTCAAAGACAACAAAAACAAAACAAGTTACTTTCAATATGAGTGGAGAAACAGATTCAGTGTTTGGTGGTCATCTAGCACCAGATATTAACCTGAACAGCTCTGATCAGTTGATAAGAGTTCTTGGTAAACTTGGTCTTGAACTAGAATCCACGGGTTCGAGCGTGTTACAGGACCATTTAGATGTACCTGTCATACAGCACCTTCTGGCATACAGGAAAGCCGAAAAGATGTTGAACACCTACATAAAAAAACAAAAAGGGTATATTAACCCGGTTACAGGAAGAATTCATGCAAATTTCAAGCAATATGGTGCCAATACTGGCAGGTTCTCTAGCTCAAAACCTAATTTACAGAATCAACCAAGGACCAATGAATGGAGAAACCTGTTCACAGCACCACCCGGGAATAAGATAATCACTGCAGACTACTCTCAGATCGAGTTAAGAATATTAGGTGAAGTTGCAGGAGATCCCGAATTCATCAAAGCTTATATGACAGGTGAGGATCTGCATACAAAAACAGCCTCAAACATTTTCAATAAACCAATTTCCCAGGTAACAAAAGAAGAGAGATCTGTTGCTAAAACAATTAATTTTGGTGTTATATATGGCATGGGCCCAAAAACACTCCAGTCAAGGTTACTCGAAGCTGGTACAGTTATTACAAGGCAAGAAGGAATGAAATACATCAAACAATTCTATGCATCTTACCCCATAATATCGAACTACCTTCAAGATATTGAGAAACATGGACTCCAAGAACTGTGTTTAAGAAATAGAGCTAATAGGCATTTAAAGCTAGCTCGTCCAATGTCTGAAATTGAAACATATGGGATCAAGAACAAATGCAGAAATTTACCAATACAATCATTATGTGCTGATATTCTAAAGACAGCTCTAGCTTCACTTGACGTAAAGCTTGAAACGACTGGAGCAAGACTGGTTAATACTGTTCACGATGAACTTGTTTTTGAAGCACCTGCACAAGACTCAAAAACTATAGCTGAAACAATTACACAAGAAATGGTGAAAGCTGGTCACCAGTTTCTAAAAACAGTTCCTGTGGAGGTTGATGTTAGTATCGGAGAATGTTGGAGTAAGTAAAATACCAAATGAAAATGAATATTTTGTTGCCTTTTTAGGTTAGATACATGGTCTAAAATTGGCTTGATAAAAATATAATAAGAGCTAAATTTACTTTTACTAGAGACTGTCGGATAATAACAGATTCAAGTATCATTCATTTGATTAAAACACAAGTTTAAGACTTTAATTTGTTTTATGAGGATATTCAGAAATT
>NZ_JANUCS010000028.1 GCF_024808815.1 Methanosalsum natronophilum
AAAAGAAGAAGCAAAGTAGTAGGTGCATTCCCAAATCAGGAAGCATTGATGAGATTGGGTGTTTCGATACTAATAGATATGAACGAAGAATGGTTGACAGGAAATAGATATTTAAACATGGATCTCTAACTAAAGTGTGGTACAGGAGAATTTACAGCAAAATAGTGACACAACCGAAATTAACCAAAATTTCATGAATATCACCAATTAGAATTAGGAATAAAGTACTTTTGATGAGTATTATTATAATTAGAATAACCCCTTTCATTCCATTTATCAGACACGTAAATCTCCAAATGTAACCCCCCAACAAAAAAAAATAAATAGGTAGCAAAATGGGCTGCACAGGATTTTTACCCATGCAGACCATTTTCACTGGAAAACAAGCTCGAGCAAGGACTTATTTAGCAAAGATCAAAGTCCATAGTTCGATTCTGGCCTGAATACTTTAACTTCGTTCTTGTACTTTGTCATGGAGTCGCTCATGAACTGGTCGATATCGTCAGGTAATGCTTCAAGGTCAGCTTTGGCTTTACCTAATGCATTTGTTTCAAACCTAGTGAGTTCTAGGTTACCTTTCTTACCTTCGTCCAATATCTCACAGGCTTTGAGTGCAGCATTCTTTGCACGTAAGTATAGGTTATCTCCATCTTTTGCAATGGCCTCTCCTACTCTGTATGCGTTATCGTAGGCAAGTAAGTAACCTTGTGGGTCTCTGTACCTGTCAGATGCTACGAACATATCCCTTAACACTTTCTCATTACCTGACTTGAGTGCAACGTTCATCAACGAGCAGTCATAGCCCAGTGTTTCAGCCCAACATTGTACTGAAGTACCACCGAACTCACCATGGTATTCCACAGATTCGTTTGACCAGAGGTCACAGCATTGCATTACCAGGTTACCGAGTACGTCAGAGTGTGCATCGGTTGAAGTCTTACCTTCCTGTGATATTGGGACACCTGCAACTGATTTTACAATAGTGTTCTCATATCCACAATCCTTACCTGGTCCCATAGCACCTGCTTCATATGCAACCAATGACCTTGATGCTGCAATTGCACGTGTAATTGTTGCTAATGTGTGTGCTAGGTTCTTGTCTAAGAGTCCACCAGCAATGAACATTGCTGTGTTAGCCTGTGCACAGTCAGTATCACCTGCGGGCACTACATTGTTCTTCTTAGCAACCTTTGCGATATCCTGCCAGATATATTCCATATCCATTGCACCAAGACATCCGATACCATAGAGTATACCCTGCATATCGTTTCTTAGGATCGCGTGATCAAATACTTCTTTACCACCCATCGATTCAATTGATAACAGGTCAGCACCATTGGATGCAACCTCATCGAATGCTTCCATGAGTGTCGAGTATTTACCACCTCTTAGTTCAAGATAATCTCTATCTTCACGTATATCACCAGGTGTATGTCTTAATGCACATTTGATACCATATTCCTCATGGTACTCTTCCATGATGGTCTTCTGTGCATGTGCGATCTCTCCACCCCATTTAGGGTTGTTTGTCATTTCCTGGACGTGTTCAGTTTCTAGTACTACAGCAGGGAATCCTACCTGCACCATTCTTGCCATGATGTCAGTTGTGATCTTCTCATATTCCCTAACTAGTTTATCTTTGCTCTGGCCTGCTTCTGGACGTGGTGCATAATTGACCTCAGGTGTAGTGTATCCTGCACCGATCTCTAATCCCAGTCCAGCCTTGACTGGTTTTTTAGCATTACCGAAGATCATTTCGTCAGCGCTGCCATATGCCATTGAAGTAAATCTATTTACTGTCATTAATATCACCTCTTAGATTAGTGTTGATGGAACTGATCCCTTAGTCCATCTATCTTGCTACCTTTCTTCCTGATGGTATCAGCCATTTTCACGGCATCTCCAGCTTCTTCACCATAAACTCCGAGCTCATACTGTTCAACGAAGTCCTGGTTAACAGCTCCTCCACCACACTGGAATGGTACCTTGATACCACTTTCTACCAACCTGTCATTTATTTGCTTGAATGCAAACATCGTTGTTGTCATCAAAGCAGTACCTGTGACCATAATTGGCTTTTCTTTCTTGACTGCCTCTACAACTTCTTCTACAGGTACATCACGACCAAGGTCTACTACATCGTATCCACCTGCTCTTAATAGTGCAGCTACGATGTTCTTACCAATATCGTGTACATCTCCTTCAGCCACATGGCACACTATCTTTCCTTTTGATTCGTGTGTCTTGGTTGACTTTGACTTACAGTAATCGATTCCTTCAAGCATTGCATCTGCTGACATCATTACGTTTGGTAGGAAAATGACACCATCGTCATACAATTTACTTACTACATCCATACCAGCCATCAGATCAGTTATCAGGTCAAGTGGGTCCTTACCTGCTCCAATAGCTTTCTCTAGATGTTCAATGACATCGTCCTCTTCTCCTTCGAAGATAGACTTTGCAATTGAGCGAACTGGCTCTTCTGTTGGATAAAGTTCTTCTGCTGCCTCTTCGGGTGCCATTTCCTTTTCCAACTTTACGTTGTATCTTACCAGAATATCACTGGGTTTTACTTCTATCATGCCAATACTCCTTTCATTTTGTTCTTATATAGGTCGAGATCCTTGGATCTCTATTCAATCTACTCTTTGGCATACTCTCTGAAGTATACCTATAATGCACTATTCAGTTCATAGTATATAAAGTTTAGTTTTTTAAATACTAGTATTTAAAGTTATCTTTAAACATAAGACTAATCGGCGTTTGCTTTTTTTGATTTACATACGTCTTAAGATACCGTTTTATTTTTCAATAAACAGAAAATATCAATTTTTGCCACTAAATAAAGGGACATGTTTATATACAATAATCTAAAATTGGTTAAAAAAAGGTATTATTTATAATTATGGAGTCTTATTTAACAAGTTATTGACTATTTATTAGTGTTATATAATAGCTTGATATTGAATTTTGAAGTTATTCCATTCCTTAACTTACTTAAAAAAATTATAATATAGGAATAACTATTTATACTAGTGCGTAAGTTCATCTGCTTTTTTTACAACTGTTAACGTATCCAAAAGAATTTAACCATATTGTATTAATGGTACGAATCTTTATTATCCCCAAATGCATAGTAATTTATTACAGTACATAGAGTTAGTTTACAAATATACACACTAATCTGATATTCATTAAGGAGATGCTCTAATGTCAGACATTTCAGTCAACAACATCCTTGATACATTTGACCATAATATAGTATTACTTGATATGAAAGGAACAATTGTTGATTATAACAATAAATGGAAAAAGTTTGCTGTAGAGAACGATAATCCAAGCCTTATCAATAGCGATATTGGGTCCAATTACTTAGAGGTCACAAAAAGAGCGATCATTGATGAGGATGAGAACAGTACTGCTAAAAGAGCTTATCTTGGCATAAAAGATGTTCTTGAAGGAATTAAAGATCGTTTTGATCTAGAATATCCTTGTCATTCTCCAGATGAAAAACGCTGGTTCATAATGCATGCAAGAAAAGTATCTGCTCATGACAGAGTGGTTATTTATCATGAAAATGTGTCTAAAAGAAAAAAAGCTGAACAATATCGTAACTTGTACAGTAAGATCTTATCTATCCTAAACGAATCAAGTGATTATGATAAAATAATAGCACGTGTTTGTTTAAAACTAAAAAACAAACTTGAAGTGAATGCCATTGGTATTCGACTAAAGGAGAACACGGATTATCCATTCTTTTACCAAAATGGATTTTCAAAGAGATTCTTGGATTTTGAAGATTCGATTATAGTGAAAAGCGAAAAGCAATTTTTCTGTGCTATTGTGGGTGAGCAAGAAAGGGATTCTTCTAATCATTTTCTTACTGAGTATGGTAGTTTAATAGTCAATGATCCTGCAGTTCTAAACGGGAATACAATCGAGAGTGAGACTGAGACTGAGACTGAGACCGAGTACGATCCCAGGATGATCAGTATACAAGAAGGGTATAGTTCTATTGCAATGATCCCTATAAAGATCGAGAATAATATAATTGGTATTTTCCAGTTAAACGGTTATAAGAATAACCTGTTCAATGATACTAATATTGTAGATTTACTTGAAGATATAGCATCGAATATTGGGCATACTATCAAACGCAAAGAAACTGAAGCTGAACTGAAAAAAGCACTTTTAAGATTACAGTCTTTCTTTGAATATAGTCCATTATTGATAGGTGAACTAACACCCGATGGTACTTATGAACGTGCAAATAGAGCTTTAAACACCTTGCTTGGCAGCAAGAATGCTGATATAGTGGGTTCCAATTTAGATGAATTATTGGATTCTGAAATCGCACGCATATACAAGTCACGTCTTTCTAAAACTAAGGAGAAAGGAGACCCCTTAGTTGTTGAGGATACTTTAACTGTAGATGGCGAAGAAAAGGTTTTTAGAACAGTTCTTTTCCCCCTCTATGACGAAAATAATAAGATAATTTCTATTGGAAGTATTGGTGAAGATATTACTGACCTGAAGAGATTAGAAGAGCTTGAAAAAAGTAACTTGATTGTGCAGGAGATACATCATCGTGTCAAGAACAACTTGCAAGTAATTATCAGCTTACTTAACATGCAAGCGCGGTTGTTCAGTTATGATCCTCAATTTAAGAATGCATTAGTAGAAAGTCAGAATCGTATAAGGTCAATGGCACTTGCACATGAGAAACTTTATAAGGCAGATAGTATCGCACATGTTGAGATATCCAGTTACATCTCAGATCTAGTGGATTATGTGACAAGGATCTATGGAACACCTGATAAAAAAATAAGTCTACATAAATCAATTGATAAAGTTCATATGGATATGGATCTAGTTGTGCCTTTAGGGCTCCTTATCAATGAAATTGTTACTAATTCATATAAACATGCTTTTGTGGGTAGGGAACAAGGTAATATATCCATTTCATTTGAGAGTCATGAAAATGAAAATGCAAACGTATTGGTAGTAAAAGATGATGGGATTGGAATGCCTGATGACTTGGACGTTGATGAACTCAGTTCTGTAGGATATCGCATTATCAAGATATTAAGTCAACAGCTTTCTGCAACAATGGATGTTAGTAACTCTAATGGAACCTGCTATAAACTTGTGTTTGAAAAACTATGACCCTTTAAAAGAGTGAGAGAGTTTTTTTTGAAGTTAGAGCCAATCATTTAATTACTAAATTTAGCTCTATCATCTAAATTAGATTTATAGAAGCAAGTAAAAAGCCTGACCTTTAGTTCAAAGTATCCAATATAGGTTATACTCTTTCTTGATATCTTATGCTTAGACACTATACTAAACTTCATCAATTCCCATAATAGTATCAAATATGAAGTTTATTAAAATCTAGGTTACCATGGATTATAATACCACCAGCCTTCTGGAGGTTCAGGTTGAAATCCTACTATTATTAAATGAGCAATTATAAGAATAACTAACACTGCCAGAAAAATGTTCTTATCTTTAATGTTCAAAATACCTGTCATCTTATCAGGGAATAAACCCAATATCACTAAGAACAGAGAAATCAGTGCAGATATAATTTCGATTATAAGTACTAAAGCTATACCCGACTCCAAGTACCACATGATACCGTCAGGCACTGCAATTAAGAACAGACCACCATATAATATACATATAGCACGCATCCAACCACGATATGGCCTATCATCTGCTGTATTTCCATTATAGTTCCTTACGCCGCAATGGACACATATCTCTGCTTTTTTCTTTATAACTTGACCACAGCTGCTACAATAAGCTTCATCATTATTCATACTAATACATCTATCATATACTATTTAAAAGATTTATAAAAAAGATAATAGTTGGTCAAAATAGTTTGCTAACGTTTTTGACCTATGAAATCAATCTAATTCAATTGCCTATACTTATATATCCTCCATTTGAACTGAGTAGATTTGGATAATACGAAATAATTACTTCTTCATTTTGTGGAACTGTAAAAACAATCCATCCATCTTTAGTTGCACCAGGCATTACATTCCCAGATGAAAATTCTTTCAGTTGATCTGGAAATACTAAAAATGGAGATGTTAATTCAACTCCTTGACTATATCCTTTAAAATCAAAAGTGCTCATATATTTAGAAGATTCACCATCTCTAAAATTAACTTCAACCTTAACAAAAGCATATTCATAACCACTTGAAGGTTCGTCATTGAACATGTTTGCGCCAAGAGCCATACTATTTGCTTGTTGACCTCTAATTACATCATCTACTGAAAATCGAAATGTGTCTCCTAGAGATGTTATTGTTATTGTTTCATCCATGTTAGCAGGGTTTTGATATGTTCCTTTCTGAGCAGGTTCAGGTTCTGGCTGGGTTTCGTATGGAACTTCTGAATCATCTTGACTTCTTTCTTCAACACTCTGAATTTCAGATTCACCAAGACAGCCAAAAGAAACTGATAACAAAACCACACATAAAAATAAAATCATTATTTTTTTCATTTTGTTCACTTCCTCTCATTCATATATCGTAAAATTACTTTTTAATGGATTTCTTCTAGGAGGTTAGATCATGGACTAAACTAATGAATTCTATATTGTATCCCCACTCTCAGATAACCCAGTAACCTTAAAGATATATTCTATTTTAATAAATTTTTATAATATGTATACTAATCTATTCTAAGTTATATATAAACATTATTAATTTTTCATGCAATGATTCTATTTTTTACAAGTAAATCCTAAAAAAAAGTGAAAACAAATAAACTATCTGCAATTTAAAAATTAGTACTTTTCAAAGCAGACTAAGTCTTTCAAAGATATTAAGAATACATCCTATTTTTTTAATTAAGTCGCACTAAATAGATATCTTTTTATAGTTAATTATCAAATATTTTCATATGTATAGCTAGTTAGGAGTTAAACTATGAATCAAAAAACAGCGACAATTATTATTTTTTTGACATTTTTTCTTATAATAAACACTATAGGATGTATCGATGATGTAGCAGGTGGACCTGATATAAGAATTGACGATTGGAGGATGAATGAGGGATTTGGCCTTTCACAAGGTGCATATGTAGACGTCACATATACATTAGTTAACAATGGTAATGTTGATGGAACTGTAGATGTTGTGATTGATGTTGAGCGAAGAGGCATAACAAAGAGAACCGAAATCGTACCTGCAAATACTAGGATCTCTGACACTATAAGAGCTGATTCTTCTGTGGAAGGAGGAAAAGTTGTAATAAGACTTGAAAATCAAAGGCGAGTGTAATACTTACATAAAATTAAAATTATTTTCTTATTTAAAATTTTAATTTAGATGAGACTGTCGGAAAAGTCACCAGTTCAAATAATATAATTACTGATTTTTCTTGACATCAATCTTTTCTTCAGCCCATAATCACAATGAATAGACATACTTATATCCAATTAAGAAAATTAATTTGTAAATTAATTGATTAAATTGTGATAAAAATGTATTCTGTAAGTAAAAGCAATCAAACAACGTTTGTTTATGGCCCTGAAGTATATGAGAAACTCATAATGAAAGATCATCTTCTTTTTCAGATCAATGAAAAAGT
>NZ_JANUCS010000029.1 GCF_024808815.1 Methanosalsum natronophilum
TATGGTTTTTCACAAAACCATATCTACTTTAATAATATATATTTATTGTTATTAATTAGCTCAGGCTTTGCAACCCCAAAGTTTTTGACAGCCCCGTGGTTAAATAACTCTTATATAAGTAAACAGTAAAATATATAGTAATTCCCTGTAACACCATTAAGAAAAATGTTAGCGTTTTGTTAGTGTGCTTTAAATGTATTAACTGAAAAATCCCTCTAACGATAGACACACAATGTAAAAATTTACTTTCAGTACTTTGCTAATTTTGAATAGGTTATCGAACTATGCCTGCCGATAGTTTTATATACGACAGGAATACCTCCGTATGTCATTCCTAGCATTCGATTCAAGGACATGTGATAAGGTTGAATTAAGGCCTAAACAATGTATTGATACCGTTCTTAAACCACTTCTCGATAATATCGATATAAAAATAAACGGTTCGCTTAGCCCTAATCATCTCAAGAAAATAAATCTTGAAGAGCTTATTCATGCAAATCAAAGCATTCTTCTTCAAGATATTGTCGGTACTTTAAAACCAGAGAAAAAGTATGAGTTTGCTATCGATTTTACAAATGATCCATATTACGGGAAAATTGACTCATCCAATGAAAAATATGTGATACGTAGTCAGGCCAAGAAATCCACTAACTCTTTTTATTCATATGTGTCTCTATCTATTATAAACAAAAACGAAAGATATACTCTTGCAGTCCTTCCTGTTGAGAAAGATAAAACAAAAGTTGATTATCTAACTTATTTCATAGGCCTTATCAAAACACTTAATTTCAAGATCAGGGTACTTTGTCTGGATCGAGAGTTCTATTCAGTTGATGTGATCAGGTTCTTGCAGAACAGTAAGGTATCTCACATCATACCTGTAGTAAGAAAGGGAAAAGAGATCAAGCAATTACTTGTTGGCAGAAAAGCAAGGTCTGCTGAATATGTAATGAAGAATGCTCAAAAACAAAAAGTTCATCTGGATATTGTAATTGATGTAAAGTATCTGAAAGGTCAAAGAAGTAAACATGGATGTGAGAACCTTGGTTTTGTTGTTTATGGAGTTAAATGGTCTCCACGGAAGGTCAGTACTGTCTATAGAAGACGGTTTGCCATTGAATCATCTTACAGGATGAGAAATATTCTGTTTGTTGAAGATTGGCTTAGGAGAAAGTTAAAAATTCAATTGAAAGTGGAGTGTTTAAGGTAATTCAATGGTGTTAAGAACAAGACGGAGATGAAATTAGAGAACTACTGACTTTAGACAAAATTAAGGTTCGCTATTGTATGTAGTTTAAGTAGGAACGTAAAACTTGTATCTACTTACTATTTATTAAGAAATTTTAATGAATTCTTATGGGGAGAAAAAATTTTATATGTGCCAAAATAAGTTATTGACTAATATATCTAAGCTTTTATAAAAAGATATATTTGTGATATTTTTGTCAGAAAAATAAAGATATTACTGATTAGCGCTCTACTTGTTTTGAGTATTATAGGTATTGGCTGTTTAGAAGATACAGAAGTAGATCCTTACCAAACAACCACCGAGTACCTTCCATGGGATGGTGAGATTGCAAGTACTAACGTTCTAAAGATTGCACTTGAAGATGCAGGATATGATGTAGAAATTATATCGATAGAACTTGGTGCTCTATATCGTGGACTTGCTGATGGTCAATTTGATTTTACAGTATCTGCATGGTTACCACACACACATGGTCATTATATTGATCAATATGGTGACGATTTTGAAGAAGTTTCGGTTAACCTTGAAGGATGGAAGATAGGACTCGTAGTTCCTGAATATGTTACTATTGACTCAGTTGAAGAGTTAAATGATCATAAGGATGAGTTTGATGGTAGGATTGTAGGAATTGAACCTGGTGCAGGGCTAATGTCTGCAACTGAAGATGCCATTGATACATACGGACTATATCACGAACTTGTTGCAAGTAGTGGTGCTGCAATGACAACTGAACTCAGAACAGCGATACAGAATGAAGAATGGGTAGTTGTTACAGGATGGAGTCCACATTGGAAATTCCAGAGATGGGATTTAAAATACCTTGATGATCCAGAAGGATCTTTTGGTGCCGCAGAATATGTAGGAACACTTGCTAGAGAAGGCCTCCAAGAAGATAAGCCTGAACTCTATGAAATCATTTCAAGGTTTGAGTGGGAACAGGAATATGTTGAATCCGTAATGATGGATATGGAAGAAGGAATGGATCCAGAAGATGCTGCAGCTAAATGGATAGAAGATAATCCTGAAAAGGTTGCTTCATGTTTTGAAGAATAAGGGTACTTTAATTAACCCTTATTATTCTTTTATTTGGTTTTGTGATATTCTATTAGAAAATTTATTAAATAATAGATTTCTTAACTCCAGTGTTTTAAACAGTTTTTCACCAGCTTTTTGTGATTCATTTAATGCCTTGCTATCTTTCAGAACTTCTCCCGCAGTAAATTGGTTTAATATTTTTACAGTTGAAACCACTCTATAACTTAATGCTTCAAGACTCTTTTTCATTACATCAGCCGTATATCCCATATCCTCTAAGTTGTCTTGTTCACATACAGCAATAACAGTAGCATACTTCATCCCAATAATCTCATTGAGACCCATCCAAACTGATCTATCTTCTTTATGAAAGAAATCAAGACAATAACAACGGTCTATGAACTTTTTTATATCTCCAGAAACATTATAGAAATATGTCGGTGAACCTAGGATAATAGCATCTGATTCAAATAGTTTAGGATATATTTGATGCATATCATCATCAATAACACATTCAAAAGTGTCTTGGCAACCTTCACAGCCATTACAGCCATTAATGTCATAATCGCCTAAAAAGATAAGTTCGACTTTAATTCCTCTTTCATCAAAAGGCTTTAATGATTCTTGGACCAATATAGAAGTATTACCATTTTTCCTTTTACTACCAACAATACCTAAAATTTTCATACAATACCTCATTAAACTTTAAAAGTATAAATACAAAATCTATTAAACAAATTCTTTGTTGTAATATAATCCTAACTTAAATAATAGATTTTGAGCTTAATATTTATGTACCTTACAATAAATAGAAAACATATTTATTCTGAAATCACTTATATAGTTAATACAAATTATTCACGTGATTAATTATGCCAAGTTTTTGTCCATCGTGCGGTTCGCAGCTCAGGTTTAAAGAGGCAGAAAAGTGTCCTACTTGTAGTCATGACCTGAGAAAGAAAAGTGATAAAAACCCATTGTTGGCCGCTATATTGAATTTTTTACTGCCCGGTATAGGTTACTTATATATTGGTACAAGAAAGTTTTTTGCTGTACTAATAATTATAAGTATGCTATCTTTTGCAGCTTGGGCATTCACTTTACCTGAAAATATATTTGACCAGTATTTAACCTATAGTATATCTTACTGGGTATTCTCCATCATTCTGGCTATAGCATTTGCTATAGATGCTTATAACGAGGTAGTTGGACGTTAAGTAAATAATTAAATTACATTAAGTTAGTTTTAATCTAGATAATACACATATTTTTAAAAAAATTAACTTGTTTTTTTAGTCTTTTTTCCAATTGGTTCGTAGCAGCAACTATAATTGACTTGTATCTGTTTTGTAGCTTTAAATCTATTTTATTCTCTTGTTAATATCAATTAAGGCTATAATAAAAAGGGTTTTAATAGTTTAAGGATATTTGATTAATCCTCAATATTAGCTCGTTCCAACAGTTTATTTAAGTATTCTTTAAAGTAGAAATAATAAGGAATGATTATTTTTTACAACTTCTTCTTAGCTTAGCCTTCAAAAAATTTCAGGTACTCTTTGTAACTGTTTTAAATTAATTACCTAAGGATATTTATACAAAAATTTCAAATATTAAGAAATTTTGCATTAATTGCTACTATTACTGTACTAAGTGACATCAAGACAGCACCTATTGCTGGTGATAGAAGTATCCCCTGACCATAAAGCACACCTGCTGCAAGCGGAATGGCAAATACGTTATAACCCGTTGCCCAGAACAAGTTTTGTAGCATTTTTCTGTAGGTTGCGCCAGATAGTTTGATACACGATAAGACATCTGCGGGGTTACTGCGTACAAGTATGATGTCAGCAGTTTCAATTGCTACATCTGTACCTGCACCAACTGCAATACCAACATCAGCTTGTGCAAGGGCAGGAGCATCATTGATTCCATCGCCTGTCATTGCCACTTTCCTACCCCTACTCTGAATTTCTTTAACTATTTTTGCTTTTTCTTCAGGTAAAACTTCAGCAAAGTGTTCATTTAATTCGAGCTCATTAGCAACCCATCGTGCAACACGTTCGTTATCCCCAGTAATCATAAGACATTCAATACCTTTACTTTTAAGCGATCTTATAGCATCTTTTGATTCATGGCGAATTATATCAGCGAGTGCTATTGCTCCCTCCAATTGTCCATTTATAATGACAAAAACAACTGTTTTACCTTGTTCTGAAAGGCTGTTTATCTTCTCGGAAGGATATTCAATTCCATTTTCACGTAAATAGCCGGGGCTTACAATCTTTACATTTTTATTGTTTACATTTGCAATGGCACCTTTTCCAGCCAGAGCTTTAAAATCTTTCACATCATACGTCTGTTCTACAGAAGATACTATGCCCTTTGCAAGTGGGTGTTCTGAATTCTTTTCGACTGATGCTGCATATTTTAAAACCTCATTTTGATCCATCTGCGAGAAAGTGATTATGTCAGTAACACCAAACTTACCTTCAGTAAGTGTTCCTGTTTTATCGAAAATAACTGAATCAACATCACGTATACCCTCAAAAGCAATTCTATTTCTTACAAGTAAACCTTTCGTAGCGCCTATAGATGCTGATATAGCTACAACTAATGGAATAGCTAGACCTAGTGCATGGGGACATGTAATGACCATTACAGTAACTGCTCTTTCAATAGAAAAAGCAAAATCCTGGCCCATATAAAATAGCCAGACTAAGAGTGTGATCGACCCGGCAGTAAGAGCAATTAAAGTTAACCACTTAGCAGCCCTATTAGCTAAGTTCTGAGTCTTCGATTTACTTTCTTGAGCTTCTTTTACAAGTTCAACAAGTTGTGATATGAATGTGTCTTTACCCGTCTTTTTAACCTCGACTTGAAGAGATCCATCACCATTAATCGATCCGCCAATTACTTCGTTACCCTCGGTTCTTGTAACAGGTTCTGATTCGCCAGTAATCATCGATTCATCTACGTAAGATGTGCCCTCAAATACAGTACCATCTGCAGGTACTTTTTCACCTGGTTTCACTAAGACTTTGTCCCCAATCTGAAGGGAGGATACTGATACCTCGTCAATATGACCATCTTCCCCTATCTTATGTGCAACTGATGGAATAAGCTTAGCTATCTCCTCCATTGATCTAGAAGCACTCATAACTGATCTCATTTCAATCCAGTGACCAAGGAGCATAATATCTATAAGAGTTGCTAATTCCCAAAAGAGCAACTTGCCCTCTAAACCAAAAACAACTGCACTACTGTAAACAAAAGCAACAGTTATTGCTACTGCAATAAGCGTCATCATTCCAGGTTCTTTTGCTTTCAACTCTCTCAAAATACCTGATAGGAAGGGATAACCACCATAAAAGTATATAGCTGCTGAAAGAAGGAAAAGAATGTATAAATCACCAGTAAAGCGAATATCAATACCCAAAAAGGATTGAATCATTGGTGATAATAATAAAATAGGTATAGTAAAAATTATAGAAACAATGAACCTTTTTTTGAAATCTTCTAACATCATTTCATGATGATCATGGGAGGATGTATTATTTTTCTCCATATCGTTATGATTTCCATGAAAATCGGTTTGCTGTTCCATGTAAATGCTCTTTTAAACTCTTTTGATGTTAATTTATATTTGTTTTACAGTTAATTTAAGCCTCATACATTTTTGTCGGAAAATGAGTTTGCCAGTTCAGCTAATTTTGTTGATTTTACTATGATTTTAGCCACTTTGGACTCAATATTAGTGTATTTATTGC
>NZ_JANUCS010000030.1 GCF_024808815.1 Methanosalsum natronophilum
TTGTAGCAAATGTGGTCAGAAAGTCGAGAAAACACTTGCAGTAAGGGTACATAATTGTCCATACTGTGGATTAGTTCTTGACCGTGACCATAATGCAGCTATCAATATTCTCAATCGTGCTGTAGGAACTACAGTTCAAGCCTGTGGAATTGAGTCGTTGGATTCGATGATGAAACAGGAAGCCACCATATTCATAGGGTGGTAGTTCACTCATACAAACCTACCATTTAGTACTTTATCTTAAAATCAATATATTCATCACAACCATCATCTATATGGTTGTACTCTATATTGGTCACTGAAGCCATCGAAGGACCTTCTTTGAGTTTAGATAGAAATGCTTGAATGCTATCATGGTCACCTTTTGCAACAGTTTTCACTCTACCAACAGGTAGGTTCTGGACATAGCCCTTTACCCCAATCGATCTAGCAGTATCTTTAGTGAACTGCCTGAAAAATACACCTTGTACTTTTCCCGATATATATACTTCGATACATTCATCTTCGTTTGATGATTGCATATAAGAAGTATATAAAAAAGAAATTATATGAATTTTGGCCTTTGAGAGACATATTTGGGTAATGGAAGGTTTCTGAATGGCATTGAACTCGTTTCTTCATGTATTTTTTTGTTAAGCTCATTCACTGACATTTCTTTTTTCACGGGTTTGTTTTGTTGTGATTCTGATCTTATAGTAACATTGATGTTACCACTCTCAACTTCCTTATCTCCAATGACCACAACATAAGGTATCCATTCTCGGCCAGCATCACGGATCTTTTTCCCAACAGAATCTTCTCTGTCATCAATATCTACTCGTGCATTTAATTGTTCTGCAACTTCTTCTGCATAGCCTAAATGTCTAGTAGATATTGGTAATATCCTTACCTGTGTTGGAGATAACCAAACCGGTAACATTGGAGGTTTCCCTTTTTCAGAGTCCATTGATGCTTTTTCAAGTAATGCATAGATGCATCGCTCTATGGCACCACTTGGACAACAGTGGAGCATGATAGGTCTTGTAAGTTCACCTTCTGTATTAGTATATTTAATATCATATCTCTCAGAGTTCTCTACATCTATCTGTACTGTGGATAATGCGCTCGCTTTTTCAATAGCATCAACGAAATTGAACTCGAACTTTAGAACGAAATAGAAAAATCTTGTATCCCACATTTCAACTAAAACTGGTTTATTGACAGTTTCAGCTAATGAATTGATGAATGTACGGTTCTGGTCATAGAAATCTCGAGTGAACCTGATAGCGACCTCGTAATCATCGATATTCAATCCTATGTTGTCTAAGGTTTCAATGCATGTATTGTACTGGTCACCAAACTGCTCTATAGCCTGATCCATATCCGAGCACATTGTATGCATATCAGGCATTGTGAATGCACGGAGTCGTCTTAGTCCCACGAGTTCACCACGTTGTTCTCTTCTGAAACTGTACCGTGTCATCTCGATCATTTTCATGGGAAGGTTCTTGTACGAGATTGTCATATCGTGGTTCATCAAGAACTGGCCAAAACATGCAGCAAATCTTAAGAACAGGTGTCTTTTATCTGACTCAATTGAATATTGTCTTGCTGGGAACCTGTCAAGGTATTTTTTTAATGTTGGGTGATTCATATCGTACATTAATGGAGTTTCTACTTCCATTGCACCATTCTCAACAGAACTTTCAAGTACATAGGTTTCTAATAAGGATTTTATAAGTCTACCTTTTGGATAATATCTCATATTACCTGAATCTGATGCGGGTTCATAGTCAGCTAATTCCAATCGTTTCATGAGTTCAACGTGTGGTGGTGCTTCCTCGACTTTTCTGCTTTTAGTGATCTCATAATCTACAAACTTTTTCAGGTTTTTATGGTTTTTAAAATCGAAACTCTCTACATCATGGAGTTCACCGTCAGGTGTCATGATCTTCCAGTAAGATTGAGCTACATCTTCGGCTTTTAGTGCTTCTGAAACTATTTCATCTTTTTCACTTTTTTCTGGAACTATGGTTTTGGAGAGTTCTGATAATGGGTGCCCTTTACAACTTATCCTAAAAGCTTTATACCAACCAAAAGGTGCTCTTGCTACTTCATAATCTTTGGATAAAATAGTTTCAAGTTCTTTTAGGACATCCACTGCAAACTTTGGGGAAGATAGTTCAGAGCTTAAATGAGCATAAGGATAAAGCATAATTCTGTTAGTATTGATCTGTTTAACAGCTTTTTTTATTTCTTCTATTGATTTTTTGATTACTTCATCCTTACCTTCCTCATCCACACTTTCAACTGCAATGAATACGGTTAAAGCTTCTTCTAACCTATCTTTTTTAAAAGATTCGTCTATTTTTTCTGCTATAGGAGTATCTTTTTTAGTTTCATATTCAATATAATCAGAATGAATTAATAATAGTCTCATAGTTTCACCTAAAATTTAAATTCTTGAAAGTAGATTATATTCTTCATATAAAATTTGACCGTTACAATTTAACCCCACATTATTTTACAGGAAGTGCTCCTTAATGACAAATCAGTGAAAATTTAAGCTAAGTATTTTATACTGAAAAATTGAGAATCTAACTCAAAGAAAAGTTGTACACTGTAAAAATATAGTGCTTAACATTTTTATAGCTACTATAATAGAGCATTCTTTTTAAGATGTGCATCATCTTATTTTTGATTAAATACAAATAGAAGGGTTAACTTTATTAATTAAGATACTTACTAAATATCATTGCATGGACTTTAGAACATTGTTTGACAAAAGTATACATATATATATAAAAATGATGGTGCAAATCAACTAATATTGAGAGCTTTTTTTTTCTGGTCAATTAGAATTATTAGTCCTTTTGTTTTTTTAATTGATTGTTTAATTCCAAAAAAAGAATCTTTGTGGGTATTTGCCGTGGGAAATAGTAATCAATGGGAAGGAAATAGTCGAGCACTTTTTGAACAAACCAAAAAAAATCAAGCTATAAATCCTATTATTCTAGCTTTTAGTTCAAAAAGTGAGGTTCCTCCAGATGATTATGATAAAACAGTTTTAGTAAAAAGTACTTATGGATTATTTTATTTACTAAGGTCTTCCGTAATTATAATACATCATGAAACCAGTGACTATGTTTGGAAGGGTATCACTAAAAAGAGACATGTTATATTTAATGTTTGGCATGGAATTGTCTTTAAAGGTGTTGGTACTGCACGTAACAAGTATACAAGTAAAAAAACCATGAAGAATAAAAGCCGAAATACTGCTGTAATAGCTTCCTCAAAAATTGACAGATTAGCAATCTCTAGCTGTTTTAATATTCCTTTTAACAATGTTATGGTTACTGGATATCCGAGAAATGATTGGTTAATGTCAGCTCATGAGAATTTGCCTAATGATTTACAGAAAAAAGAAAATAACCTTTTATCAAAGATAAATGGTAGAAAGTTAGTTTTATATGCTCCAACATATAGAGATAATACTAATAAATTATACAATTTTAATCAGAATGAGATACTTGAGCTTGAATACTTACTGAAGAATAATAATGCTATTTTAGTAATAAAAACTCATGACTACACCACTGCAATATACGATATACAGTCAGAATATATATTTAACTTTGACAACTATAAGTATTATCAGGTACAAAATGTATTAAGGCTAACTGATATATTAATAACAGATTATTCTAGTATATGGTGTGATTATTTACTAATAAATAAGCCGGTGTTAGCTTTCCATTATGATTGGGAAGATTATTTGAAAGAAAGAACTATTATCTATGATTTTAAATTAATGTTCCCAGGCGAAATTGCATATAATTTTACGGAGTTAATATCATTTCTTGATGATCTGTTTCAAAATAAAGAAAATGAGCATAAAAAAACAAGATATAGATTTGCTTTAAACTCTTTTCACAATTACTTTGATGGTAAGAACTCAGAACGTGTATTTAATGAAATTTTAAAATTACAACAGTGAGTTATAGATTATTTAGCATTAAACATAAGTTTTCCAATTTAAACCATTTTTGATTACATTTTACTAATTTTTGTCAGAAAATAGTTTATACTGGCTAACTTAATTAGTAAATCCATGAAAATTGATAATAGTTACGTTTCCAGGGAATTAGAGCATATACAAAAAATGTTTAATACTAATGACAATGAAAGTTCATTTAATGAAATTCGTCAGGCTTTTTTCTATAAGAAAGCACCTAAAGTATTAAAATACCATATAATAAATCCATTAATTCGTAGTTATGAACGAGAAAGACGTCGCAAACAAGTTCATTTAACATCAAAAACAGAAAAAGAGTTTTCACTTGATTTTTTACTATATGTTTTTAAAAATAAAAATATTTCATTGGATTTAGATTTATTTGAAGAAAAGGAGGATAAAAATGAAATAATTAAATTTGTCCGAAATAAACTTTTATTAAGTTTATTTGATGAAATTAATCTGAAACTTATTTTCACTGAAAAAGATATAACATATCGAAAGCTCTACAACGTTTTTTTCAGTGCTAATATGAAAAGTAAAAGAAATAAATTGTATTTCAAGCTTGGTTCAGACCATTTTATTTTACCTATCAGCTATAAGGACCCATCTACTTATTACCATAAATAGGGAATAGATTATTTGTCGCAAAAATGTATTGATAGTATAAATGGTAGAGATTATTTGGATTGTGGTGCATACATTGGAGATTCTGCAATAATACTTAAAGAACATTTTAAAGCAAAGAGGATTTTTTGCTTTGAGCCAAATTCTATGAATTATAATAATTTGTTAGAATCTATCCATTTAAATAAACTAGAACAATTTTTATTTCCTATCAAAAAAGGAGTTGGTGTTGAAAACACTTATTTGAAAATGATTAACAATGGTGTTATAAGCAAAGTTTCTACCACCCCAGATCAAAACTATCTCGAAGAGGTAGAAATTGTTAAAATTGATGAGTTTGTTAAATTTAATGACTTAAATATTGGATTAATCAAGATGGATATTGAAGGATTTGAATTAGAAGCTGTTAAAGGGGCTTTAAGCACTATTAAAAAGTTTAAACCAACATTACTAATCTCAATATACCATACAGGGAAAGATTTTTTTGAAATCCCTACCCTGTTGAAATTATTAGTTCCAGAATACAAATTTAGATTTGCCAACCTGAATAGAAAAAAGCCTATACAAGAACGAATCTTGATTTGTTCTCCTTTACTTTAATTATCCACCTATAATATACAAAAACTTGCCAGAATGGACCATTTTTGATTAAAAATCCACTATTTTTTGTTAGAAAGATTGTAGGAAAAGTAGTCAATAATAAAAACATTTAGTAGAGACTGTCGGATAATAACAGATTCAAGTATCATTCATTTGATTAAAACACAAGTTTAAGACTTTAATTTGTTTTATGAGGATATTCAGAAAT
>NZ_JANUCS010000031.1 GCF_024808815.1 Methanosalsum natronophilum
TATGGTTTTTCACAAAACCATATCTACTTTAATAATATATATTTATTGTTATTAATTAGCTCAGACTTTGCAACCCCAAAGTTTTTGACAGCCCCTACAGAGCCATATATCCTATTATTCAAGTAACTATTTTATAGATGGCAATAGCGCCATAAAAGATATTAGATCAATCTGAACCCTTAGTATTAAAGCTTAAGATATTGTAACCCGTATTTGAGGCAAACGAAGCATGAATACTTTAAGAGGCAATATTTTATTTATTGATTAAGAAATGTAAATCATGAAAATCAAATTTTTGAAGATAATCTCATTCCAAATCGCATAATGACCGACTTATTTTAATAATTTAAGGTAGAAAGTTTCTGTAATCAAACTTTAACTATGTTATAAATTAATTGAAATTATACTTTATTGGAGTTGAAAACATGGAATCTAAGAATAAAGTTATTATTGTAATAATCTTTTTAGCACTATTCTTTTCAATATTAGCTGTAAATTTTTCAGTAGCTAGCGAAAGAACAGTCCTAAATCCCGACTTTGTAAATGAGTCAATTGAGGAAGGAAATATTCATGAATCTGCTTATGAAGAAATACTACTTTTATTGGACGATATTGCTGAAGAAGATGAAGAAATACCCGAACCATTAGTGGAAACGTTGAAAGAATCGATATCTCCTGAGATAATCCTCGAAATCGCTACTACCAATGTAGATACATTTTATACATATCTAGATGGAGAGACTGATGACCTTGTATTTGAGCTAGATTTAAACCAAGTTAGATCAAATTTCAATAGCGATATAGAGTCAAAATTTGTTGAAAGCGATATAAGCGGTATCATAGAATATCTCCCGACCCAGAATGAAGATGACTTTAATGATGTTATTTATGAATATAATGGAACATCTTATACGATTTCAATGATTGATAATATGCTTCAGGACGAAGCATCTTACGATCAAACTGTCAATGATTACAAGAATGAAATTCAGGCTACTGATCCATCAAGGGATGTTTATGATATATTAGATGAAATATTGTTGGAAGTAAAAGATGAGAAAACAAATTTAGATGAACCAATTGAAGAGGAATTTAATAAGCTGTTGATTATACCACTTGAACACATTTCTAAAAACTCGACTTATACTGAATTTATTGAAGAAATGGATGAACAGAGAAAAACTTTCTCTGAAGAATACTCTTCTATAATGTTTCAAGAAATTGTAAATGAAGTACCTGAAGAAATTGAGGTTGATGATGAAGAACTTGCTCATTTTGACGAGACGAAGCAATATCTTCAGCTTACTTGGCTGATAATAATTGGTCTGGTTATACTTATTGCGTTACTGATCTATCTACTTTGGTTTGCAACTAAGTCAGTTATTGTAACAACAAGTATCCCGGGACTTGCTGCTTTATTATCTGGAACTTCAGTAATTGTTATTACTCTATATGCTAGTAACTTGATTGATGTGATGTTAACTGAGGCTTCAGAAGAGATTCCAGAACTTGGTATACAGCTTGTCAATGTATTTAGTACAAATATATTGTACGTTCTTCAGCTTCAATCTATTATAATTGCATTGATTGGAGTTGTTTTATTGGGCATAACTGTGTACTATAAAAAAGTAAAATTAAATGAATGAAGAAAATATCATTATGATATTTTCATTTTTTAATACATGTATCTCTTGCTAAAGAATATTCAGAGTATGCTTTAAGGAACTCTTCATCAACTTGGAGTAAAACAGTTTCAAACATTGCAACATGAATCATTTCTTCTCTTGCAATATCATGTAGAATTTCCTTAATATTTTCATCATCTGTCATATCCGCCATTTGCTCATATAGATTAATTGCATCTAGCTCAGCTATCATAGCTGCTCGCATTATTTCCTTATCAATATTTTTAAATTCAACATTTTCAATTTGTATAGGTATTTTTGAAAGCAAGTAAACCACCTTTTTTATTTTACACTCATTTAATTAAACCCTGAACGTCAAGTCCTATTGGACAGTGATCTGAACCATTTACCTCGGGCATTATATATGCATTTTTTATGTTATCTTTTAACTGACTATTAACAAAAAAATAATCTATTCTCCATCCAACATTTCTGTCCCTTGCCCTTGTTTTCAAGTCCCACCACGTATAATTCCCAGGTTCACTATTAAACAATCTAAATGTATCGATATAGCCTTCTTCTATAATTTTATCAATCCATTCTCTCTCTACAGGTAAAAAACCCGACTTATCTTCATTTTGTTTAGGTCTTGCAAGATCAATTTCTCTATGAGCTGTATTAACATCTCCACAAAATATAACTGGCTTTTTAAAGTTAATTTTAGTTATATATTCAAGAAATGAATTATAAAAATCTAGCTTGTATTTTAGGCGTTCTTTCGAAGATTTTCCATTTGGAAAATAAACGTTTGAAAGGTAAAAATCATTGAACTCTAGTGTGATCATTCTCCCTTCATTGTCGAACTCTTCAACCCCTAAACTAAACTCAACACTTATAGGCTCAAACTTTGAGTATATTGCAACCCCACTATAACCTTTTTTTTGAGGGGAAGTAAAATAACTTCTGTACCCTTTAATCTTTAATATCTCAGGAGACAACTGTTCTTCCTGTGCTTTTGTTTCTTGGATACACATAATGTCCGGAGATATTTCTTCTAACCAAGAATTAAACCCCTTTTTGTAACTAGCTCGTATACCATTTACGTTCCAAGAAAAGATCGTAGTAGTTGCCATAATGGTTATTTCTTAAGTATATCCTCTTCTACTTCTTTTTTACCTGCTTCTAATTCTTCCACTTGTTCTTTGTCTTCTTTTAGAAGCATTGTTTGAAATTCTCCAACATGTGTTTTTTCTTCTTTAGCCACATCTAACAAAACTTCTTTAAGGTTTTTATTATCAGTTAAATCAGCCATCTGTTCATATAGGTTTATTGCGTCCAACTCTGCAATAATAGCTGCGCGAAGTATTTCCTTGTTACACTTTCCTTTTTCTACTTTTGATAAGTCTATAGGTATGTTTGAAAGCACTATTTATCATCTCCTTTCTAAAATTTACTAGTTATAAAATATTTATTTTGTTATTTATATAAATATATTTGTAAATATGCAATACTATTTTTCTTCATTGAAATCTAATGCAACCGAATTAATACAATATCTTTTGTATGTTGGCTTGGGCCCGTCATCAAAAACGTGGCCTAAATGGCTATGACAATTACTGCATAGTACTTCTATCCGTTCCATTAATAGGCTGTTATCTTTTTCTAAGAGTATATTGTTTTTATCTACGGGGGAATAAAAACTGGGCCAACCAGTACCTGAGTCAAACTTGGTATCCGACATAAAAAGATCCTGACCACAGGCGGAGCATTTATAAACCCCTTTTTCTTTGCTGTTTACATATTTTCCAGTAAATGGTGGTTCTGTACCTTTTTCCCTTAAGATATTATACTGTTGGGGTGTAAGGACACGTTTCCAATAACTGTCTTCTTTTTTATTATCTCCCATATAAATCCCTAAAGTATATCTACTTAATATTGATATAATCTTTTCCGCTAAACTTAATTTATAGGAGTTTACCAATGGAAGATATTAAATCTCAAAGAGATATACACGGTAGATATTATGGTATTTGTGCATCATATCATCATGCAAAAGGATGCCTTTGTGTAGAATGTGCATCATACCCGGACGATGGTAGATTAATGTATTGTGCTAAAGGACCAAGTGAAATCAAAAAAGAGCTCGTTGAGTGCATGTGTGTACAGTGTGAGATTCACTCGAAGTTCAAACTTGAAGGCCAATATTTTTGTCAGATAAAAAAACAGATTTAGAGGGATTTTATGAAGGACATAAAAGAATTACAGGATATGCTTGAGAAAATGAAACCTGTAGAAATCGGGGAATATGTTCAAAGTGAGTATCCGGACAACCCAGAACTGTGGTCAGGACCTAAAAGAATTGTTATAAGGAAAATCTTGAACTTTGAAAGAACCCGGATGGAGAAGTGATTTTATTTGTTAAGTAGCCTAGTTAGAATACTCTGATACTGATATCATTAACAAATAAGAAAAATATAAATCCAATAACTATTGCTATTTCCAATATTCCTATTAAAAGAGCTAGATGTTTAGATCTGATGTGTGAAACTAAGATGTCAAGACCAACAATCACCAATAACATCGGCCAATATTCTACCAAGTCAGACCAATGAATCGCAGGTAAATAACCCAGATTAGATATGAGGAGAACTGCACCTAAACTGATCATAATTAATGGTAATGCAATTCCTGAACGATACCCCATAAAAATTCACTTCCTCTTTAATAACAACCATAAACCAATTAGTATTATTAATAAAGGCCACAGTATGTTCCAATTAAGCCACCAAGCTAAATTCATACGGTCCAGCAATAATATAATTCCTACAATTACAAGACCAATACCAATCCAACGAGGAAAACTATCCTCTTTAGAATCATCTGATTTGGCACTTTCTTTAGAAGACGAGGTGGTATCAACTTGATCATTATTGGAATCTGTTTTTATTGAGCTCATGACATTTGTGTCTTCACTTTTTTCTGACTCAAAACCTTTACTGGAATAAGATTGGATGTATTTTTTATCCTCTGGAACTACGATTGCCATCACAATATATATCAACAATCCAATTCCATCAATGAAAGCCATTACTACAAAGACAAGCCGTACAATTGTAGGATCGATATCAAAATAGTCTCCTAATCCCCCACAAACGCCAGCAATCATTCTGTCAGTACGACTACGTGATAGCGTCACTAAATTGCTGTAAAATTATAATTAGTCCTGTACCTTATTAGAGTTCGATGAAAAACCTCAAAAGGAAGGTACAGGACATGAACA
>NZ_JANUCS010000032.1 GCF_024808815.1 Methanosalsum natronophilum
CGGTACTGATCCCGACCTTCATAACCAAGATATCCAGTTCTGGTACGATGAACCTGGGAAATCAGTGGCACATGTAGATTCTTTAGCGACTTATTAAATATTAACCTGCCATAAAATCCCAAAATGTTATAATAATAAGGGTTGTTAAAATAGTTTTAAATAAAAATGGTAACAAAGTTCTATCTTAAAACTTAATTCCCGTTTATCAAGTATAATGCTCGATGACCACAATATTATCATGTTTTAATTATCTTGTAAAGATCAAAACTATAGTTTACCAAACCATCAATCATTCTTTGGTATCAATAATGTATAACATGTCCCACCAACATTATCACGCTTTAGGTCACCTTGCAATTGCTTTGAAAGTAAATCGATTATCTTACACCCAAGTGTATTTTGATTCATATAATCAAGGTCTTCAGGAATTCCTATACCATCATCTTGAACTACCATCTTATAGTGATCTTCCGATTCCTTAAATGATATTTTAATTGTACCTTCATCTTGATCTACAAATGCATGTTTATAAGAATTTGTGACACATTCATTGATAATAATACCAAGAGGTATTACCACATCCATATCAAGATACATTTTTGCAATATCTAGCTCTACACTAACCTTAGTATCTTCGGTATAATATGTCTTTTTAATACTGTTAGTTAGTGTTTTAATGTAATCATATAACTCTATACTACCTACAACATCTGTCTTGTAGAGTTTCTCATGAGCTAGTGACATTGTACGAATTCTATTTTGGCTATCTTCTAATGCATCAACTACCATGGGTTGATCTTGAAATACTCTACTCTGCATATTCAATAAACTATTAATCACCTGTAAATTGTTCTTTACACGATGATGTATTTCATTTATAATTATCTGGTTACGTTCAGCTTCTTCCAACTTTTTCTTTTCTGTGATGTCCTGAACTAAAGATAGAATATAATGATTATCTAAGATTTTAATTTTATTTCCACGAACTTCAACTGGATAGATACTTCCATCTTTGCGTTTATGATTAAAGTTGAGCACGAATTGATGTTCAACTGGCCATGATCTCCATTGTTCCACTATATCATTTTGATTGAATTTATCAGGATGGAGATCAAATACCTTCATATTAAGTAACTCTTCCTTAGAATAACCTGAGTTATCAATTGCTGAGTTATTTACCTCAATTATATTACCATCCAGGTCATGTAAAAAGAGCATATCGGACAATTGAGTTACAACAGATCTATATTTTTCTTTTATATCTCTGATCTCTTTTTCAACTTTCTTTTCTTCGGTGATATCTCTTATCCATTCAATAAAATAATCAACATCCCCTTCATTATTTAGCACTGGTATAACTCGTAGGTTTACCCATTTATCATCAGGTAATTTCATTTGAGTATCTATTAGTTCTTTAGATTCGAATACTTTTAATGCCTGGCAGTCAGGACAGATGTCATTATAACCTCGATATGTCTTGTAACATTTACTGTAAAGTACACGTTTTTCTTCTGGAACCGCTGCAAAACCATTCCAATTACTATAAATAATGTTCATATCACGGTCATGGATAGAAATTGAATCTGGATTCAGCTCTAACACCTTGTTAAATAGTTCTTTGCTTTCACGCAGCTGTTCTTCCATTATTTTATTTTCAGTGATATCAATAATTAGACCATCAAGATAAGATACATTCCCATTATTGTCATGGATAGCTATACCTTTTTCATGTACCCACCTTATATCTCCATCCTTATGTATAATTCTGTATTTAATATCCCATGGTTGCCGTTGTTGAGCTGCTTCTCGGATATTTTTCTCTACATAATCCCTATCATCTGGACATATAATACTCTCATATGTCCGCACAGCATTATTGATAAAATCACTTGAGCGATATCCACTTACTTCATCCACTTCACTGCTCATGAAAAGCATGGTCCAGTTCTTATCCAGCTTACAGCGATAAGCAATACCAGGAAAATTATTAACTATTTGTTGATATTGGCTTGTTTCGGCATTTAGGTCGGACTCGGTCCTTTTAAGTTTGGTAATATCTGATATCTTAATCACATAGTTCTTTTTACCTTTGGAAAGAGTCAGATACTGTATTTCGGCTAAAAACCACCTATTATCATCTTGAAAAATTGAAGGGTATTCTAATACTTGTTTTTCTCCGGTACTCTTAGCTTTCTGAAACGCTTTTATGAAAGTTGAGGCAAAATATTCAGGTAATACGTCACTGATATTTTTACCCAAAAACTCATCTTTTGAAAAGAACAAAAGGTTCTCATTAGATGCAATCATTTTCTGGAAAACATAATTTTCATCTACTTGTAATATTATATCATTGATCGATCTTAAAATAAGTTCTTTTTCTTCCTTTTCCCGCTTATTATCATTGAATAATGTAATGAAATGATCCTCTGAAGGCGAATATGCAAAACCTTTATACCATTTATTTAGTGGTACTGAAAAGAAATCGAACTCATCTTCTACCTGATTCTTTACAATATTACCATAGAACTCTACCCAGTCTGAACCTTTATCCCTAATATTCGGGAATACTTCAGTTGCTCGTTTCCCAATAATATCTTCAGCATTTAAGCCACTCATTTCTTCAAACTTGGGATTAACTTCGAGAAACTTATAGTCAATAGGTTTACCCTGTTCATCATATATTATTCGACAATATGAATAAGCTTCATGCAATCGATTAGAGATAGAGTGTGGGATCATGATCAATTCACGCCATTAAAAAAATTCATACTCCCACATGCACGACTGATTTGATACATTATAAAGATTTCTAAATGAATGTATACTTATTCAGTCAAATTAGAATAACATGTATTATTGCAAAAATTTGTATTTTTATCCATCAATAAAAATTGAAAAGTAATGATTAATTAGAACTCATTAATCATTGTTTATTGGTATTCTGCAATGCCTTGATAATCATTTCAGGATTGTTCTTTATGGCATCCATCATTAATGTCATTACTTCATCATCACTGTCCTGTATGCTAACCATACCTTCAGGAGTTAGTGTCATACCACAATTAGCACAGAAACCGGAAGTTGGTCCATTAGTAGTATTACAACGTGGACATTTTATGGGATCTAGTTTAGGACCAGTATCTTCCTCATCACTACCTTTTAGTCCATATTGGTTCAATAGTGCATCATCAACGGACTTACCTGACAAATGAATGTACGTTGCAGACATGTCAGTTCCATGTACCCAACCTAAATGTGATTCCAGCTGTGCCTGTGTTAGTACATTAGCAAGTTCTGTGGCCCTTGAGTGCCTGAAAAGGTGATTATACACTCTTTTCTTGATACCTGCTTTCTTTGCAGTTCTCGTAATGACCATTCTGATACTGCCATAGACCATTGGTACTCCACGACCACGGTTACCTACATTAACCCACAGGTTGGTATTTGGATCTTCACGGTTGGGATGAATAGCTAACCATGATGAGACATAAGGTGGGCTGAATATCAGCCTAACTCTTCTCATACCAGTCTTACCATTCACCATTACGGTAGCCCCGTACTTATCAAACGCAATATGCTTTAACTTTATACTGGCCATTTCTCCAACACGTGTTCCAGAATCATATAGAAATGCTATCATTGCTTTATCTCGTGGATGATCAGCTGCATTGATCATATTTCTGATATCATCATCTGTTAAGAGTTCTTCAGGTAACATTTTATTATGCTGTTTAATAGCAGTTTTTATCCATTTGGTTGTATCTGGATCCTCACCACCGTTCAACCACTTAAAAAAGCGTTTTATAGCTACCTTGTAATCATGTTTGGTCCAAGGTTTTCTATCAGATCGTTCAATCTCAGCAACTACTCTATACATGTCTGTAAGTGTTACTTCATCAAATTCTTTATTAAACATCTGAGCCAAAAGGTTTAGTTGGCTAAGATATTTTAAAACACGTGCATCTGATAGTCCTTCAGCATACAGAACGTTTACAAATTCAAAAATTAGATCTTTGTTTTTCTGTGAATAGTCTGCATCAATAATTCTTTTTTCTGCATGTTCTATTCTTTTTCTAAAGTTATATAAACTCATACCTAATACCTTCTTTTTATTCTATTTAGTCCCGATGTTAGCGGGGTGAAAGTATCAGGCTTGATATTGTTTTTAAGGAGCCTCGGGCGGGGTGCGGTAAAACATTACCAAGCCTGTGCTTTTAGTTACAGTTTAGCTTAATACTATATATAGTTTGTTTCTGATTTTATATA
>NZ_JANUCS010000033.1 GCF_024808815.1 Methanosalsum natronophilum
AGTTGGAGTCATGGCATCTTCACCATTAGTGAATTTCTTGATACTGATGTCAGGAGCAATACCAAAGTAATGGCTTGGATCTTCATCAGTTACAGGAATCGGTATTCCATTAATAATAGCATTTCCTGTTACACTACCAAGGTTAGCATATTGACCAGCAATCGCAGTTCCATTATCTTCCACTATAATAGATTCACCTATAGCAAGGTCACCTATAATGAACACTTCATTAGTTACATTATCAGTAACTGTAACATTAGATAGTGGATAATTACCAGTATTGGTCACATTATAAGTCCAGGTAACATCGTCACCAGCAGGTATGAATGGACCAGTTGGAGTCATGGCATCTTCACCATTAGTGAATTTCTTGATACTAATATTTGGTTCAGGTACTTCAAAGAATACAGAAACTATATCTTCACCTACTACATCGCCTGAAGAACCTGTTAGTATTTGTGCCTTAAATGTAGAACCTGGAGCCATATCAAAGTATTCACTGAAATTGCTAATACTAATTTCATAAACTGATTTTGGTAAAGTCGTGTCGCCTACAGATTTATATTCATCAAAAGTGAACCTTGCATTAACATCATCATATGTCAGTCCAACCGTATCGTCCTCGATTAACCAATCATTGTTGATTATCTCAAGCGATGTTTTTCTATCACCTTGAATTATAGTGATACTCCAAAACTGATTCCTACCAAGACCAATACCATCCTCATCAAGTGCAACAGGTGTGGGTACTCCACCTACAAGAATCGTACCTGATGCGGGACCAGGATCACCCGCAGTATCTGGTGACTCTCCTGCAACATTTTTATTACCAGTCAAGTCACCAGGCATACCATAAACTTCATTCATACCGTACATAATGTCATTCACTGGATCATAGCGGGCATAAACTTTCTTTATATCAAAACCACTATAGTCACCGTCTGTTGCCATATCTTGATCAAAAGTAGGGCCAGCAGATGCATTTGGGTATGTACCATACCATGTATCTGTTACTGACATAGAAAGACCACCTTGACGCAGCACTAGACGATCTCCAAATGGCCCATTAGGATCATATGGTGCCAATGTAGCATTATCTACCGCAATGCTTACATTCTCTTGTCCGAATGCCCAGTTCTCATTCCACTCCCCCGGCGATTTATAGCCGTCTACTGTTATAGCTCCTACAGGACTCGCCATAAAAAATAAACAAGTCACTAGTAGGAGTAAAACTAAAATAATATTTCTTATTTCCATTTTCTAAAACCCCCTCCTCTTACAGTTCAATATTTATTGTTTGAAAACTATCTGTGTAAAAAATCAAGTACATGTTAATATGTAAAAATAAGAATCAATAGTTTAAATTGAAACGGAAGCAAGAGTTCTGATGCTTGTTTCTAAGGAATTGTGAGTTTGTAAGACAATCACTCAAACAAGTTCGCCATTTTAGTGTATCTTACCAGTAAAATAAAGTAAAATTTGAATGAAGTTTAAACGATATCTAAATGTAATCAATTTGAGATTGACAATATTTCATTTTGTAGAAATTCTATTTTCTATCACTACCTCAACTCAATGTTGTGCTAAAACAACACTAAGTTATTTTTATTTAAAAAACAACAAAAACAAAATATCCAGGTTTTGTAAAGAAAGTCTAACATTCTATTGAATACTTGTAATTAACAAAAGTAGTATCTGATAATTTCGATAATTTTCTCAACATAACTAAATTTTATAAATGGCTTCACTGATTATTTTCTTCTACATCTAATTAGCTTTTTATTTAAAGAAGATTCCAAGGAAGTTGATGATATTGGAGACAAGCACCCAGAATTTGAGTATCTGATAGATTGGAACCATTTTGGCCTATTAAATCAAAGATGTGTAACAACAAGCCAGTCGTGGTAGCATCTCATAATACCTTGGTGAAATGTTTACGGGTTAAGATGTTAATATCGCAGCTATGGTATCGTTTATTAGCTCCTAAACCTAAAAGACACACTAATGATAGAATTTCATTTAGAAAATGGATAATCGAATTTTGAGAGTTAAAAAGTATAATATGATGTATAACACTTATATTGATTCCCAACCATTCAAATCGTGTAACTCTTCTTGGAATCTATCTAACGACTATAATATAGAATAACACTAAATGACAAAAAATATCATGATCTTTGTTAATTGAGGACTGTAAGAAGAAAAACTATAGATAAAATGGCAGATGCTTTTCATAACAGGTCACAATAAATAACAATTGATTTTAGGCATTGTTCAAATATTTAGTCTAAAATAATTGTATCCAAAAGATTATAGCTAATTGGAGTTTCATCTAAGCATCTGAACATAATAAATGAAAAGTAATATTATCTCCAATTAAAATCTAGAAAAAAATAGAAACAAATTAAAAAATAATAAATGGAATTAGTTTTCTTTCCTCATAGAAACCATTCCAATTATTCCTAGAAGAGATATCATTACGATGAGTCCTAAAGGAGTCATTAAAGGTACATCATTACCATTTTCTGTTATTGGCTGACATCTATAGTTTGCTGGATCACTATCCATAACAGGCAAGCCCGTAAACATTCCATTTGCTTCAACAGTTCCTATATTTCTATAGTAATATGGTGGCTGACATACCTCTGGCACTGTTCCCTGTTCAAAACATTCCATGCTCTCACCTATTGCAAGAGTGTCTTGTGGACATGTTATACTACCTATTTGGTCATCAATTAACATTACATTAACTAATGGCTCATTGCCTGTATTGGTAATTACATACCTCCAATATACATCCTGACCGGGATCCAGAAGAGGACCAGCTGCAGGTGTATTTGCATCAAACCACGTTACATTATCGCCACTTACATATTTTATAATCTCTATATTTGGTTCAGGTACTTCAAAGAATACAGAAACTATATCCTCACCTACTACATCGCCTGAAGAACCTGCAAGTATTTGTGCCTTAAATGTAGAACCTGGAGCCATATCAAAGTATTCACTGAAATTGCTAATACTAATTTCATAAACTGATTTTGGTAAAGTAGTGTCGCCTACAGATTTATATTCATCAAAAGTGAACCTTGCATTAACATCTTCATATGTCAGTCCAACATTATCATCCTCGATTAACCAATCATTGTTGATTATCTCAACCGAAGTTTCTTTATCACCCTGCACTATAGTGATACTCCAAAACTGATTCCTACCAAGACCAATACCATCTTCATCAAGTGCAGCAGGTGTGGGCACTCCACCTACAAGAATCGTACCTGATGCGGGACCAGGATCACCCGCAGTATCTGGTGACTCTCCTGCAACGTTTTTATTACCGGTCAAGTCACCAGGCATACCATAAACTTCATTCATACCGTACATAATGTCATTCACTGGGTCATAGCGAGCATAAACTTTCTTTATATCAAAACCACTATAGTCACCGTCTGTTGCCATATCTTGATCAAAAATAGGGCCAGCAGATGCATTTGGGTATGCACCATACCATGTATCTGTTACTGCTATAGAAAGACCACCTTGACGCAGAACTAGACGGTCTCCAAATGGCCCATTAGGATCATATGGTGTCAATGTAGCATTATCTACCGCAATGTTTACATTTTCTTGTCCGAATGCCCAGTTCTCGTTCCACTCCCCCGACGATTTATAGCCGTCTACTGTTATAGTAGCTGCTGACATTGAAACTGTTGCCAACATAGCTATAACAGCCAATAAAAAAATCAGTTGTATTCTTTTCATATACAAAACCCCCTTCCTAAATAGTCTAAACCTTTTCTTAATAAGTACTCAGTTATTTTCAAGTTCCACTCCACTCAAGAGTTATAACTCATAAATCTATTTAATACCCAAAAGGATATAACAACCTTGAAATCATAATTAGAAACAATTATTCTGATAATACAGTCAAGTCCTTATCCTAAACATTATTCAGAAAATTTGTTTCTTAGCTTTATTTAACCTATAAAAAAATAGTATTATGTGTTAAGGGTTGGGGTAGTGGACATACAACTGGATACTTCATTTAATCATTTTCATTGCCTAAAAGAAATTCTTTCCTAGATTAAATGGAGTATCCTATTTACAACGTGAGCTTCATGAGACTGTCGGATAATAACAGATTCAAGTATCATTCATTTGATTAAAACACAAGTTTAAGACTTTAATTTGTTTTATGAGGATATTCAGAAATTA
>NZ_JANUCS010000034.1 GCF_024808815.1 Methanosalsum natronophilum
GTATTCACTGCGCTCGCAGCTGCACTTGGACCCGTATTAATGGTCTTAGGTCCCATGATTGCAAGTATTGGGTCTCTAATAACAGCGATTGGTGCTGCTGGGGGTTTAACTGCGATCATCTCAGGTGCTACGGCTGCACTGGGTGGTCTAATAGCAGCCATTAGTCCCATTTTGATACCATTAGCTGCACTTGTTGCACTAATAGCTGCTGTATATCTTACATGGAAACATTGGGATCAGATCACAGATATTATTGCTGAGGTTTTCAAGAATGTGAAAGATACTGTATCTGGTATTAAGGAACAGTTGAGTTCGGTAATTAATTCATTTAAGGTCATGTTCAATGACCTGTTGGATTTCAGTTTATATGATGCTGGTAAGAATTTGATCCATACATTAGTTCAGGGTATTAAGAGTGTGATCCATGAACCTTACAATGTAGTAAGAGATGGTGTAAGTGAAATTAGAGACCTTTTACCATTCAGTCCAGCAAAAGAAGGACCTTTAAGAAAATTACCTAACTGGGACTCGTACCTATCTACACCTATCAATAGATCAATACAAAATATGAACACTGGTCTGACAAAGGGTCTCCAGACAGTTGTGAATAACGTTAATAACCCCAATACAACAACCACAACTACAACCAATCATTTCGCAGGGGAAGAATATACTATCCAGAACGTTAACTTGGCATCAGATTACCCTTTTGAAACCTTTGTACGTGACCTTGAACGGTATAATAGTCAGAAAAGAATACAGAGAGGCATTCTATGAACGTAACTTTTGATGGACTGCCGATCTCTGTATTAAGAGAACACGAGATTGTAGTGAGTGCACCATTCTCCGAAACGATACTCTTGTCAGGTAAAGTATCAATCCAAGCATTGCCTGAGAAACGATTTGCACGTTCATATGAATGTTATACTGAAGATATAAACGAAATATCTAATCTATTAACTAAACTTGGGAGTGCAGGTGATCTGGTGATCGATTCTGAAACTTATTCTAATTGTTACATTCAACCACCCTTCACCTACAAAGAGATCATTGGTGGAAGTGGCAAGTACACATACACAATTAATTTTGTCCGGGATGATTCGATATGATAACTGATCTCAAGACCACCAGTATCAAGATCACAAAAAGTATCTATGATGATCTCTGGCAATTCACAGCTGAGATTGATAAAAGTGATGCACCACCGTGGTGGCATCCAGTCGAGATTACTGTACCTGATCATCAGCAAAACGATCAAACTATCTTTAAAGGTCTTGTGCCAGGCAGTACATATGTCTTTGAACCACTCGGTAATAAAACAACGGCTGTTGGATATGATATGGGATGGTACCTCACTCAACAGTTCATTCAACCAGAATATCAGAACTTTGGGTTAGATGATGTAGGTGCACAACATTGGAGAGATGTTATCATTGAATTGTTGGGTGGTGACAATAATTGGGAACATGAAACTGGAATAGAACCGTTCAGGATGGATACGGGTGGCGGTGATCATGATAAGAGGTTCAGTTTTCCTTCAAGAACAACTAAAATGAAAGTGATTGAAGAAATTGCGAACCATTGTAATTACATATTCGAGATAAAACCTAGATGGACTGGTCATGAATGGATCAGTTCAGCCTATTTCATTCCACATAATGAAGTTGACAGTGCAGGCAGTCCATCAGACTTCAATTTACCTGCACCCATTACCATAACCAATCCTGACCCTCATTTAATCTCCATAAATATGGTAGATGACCTTGGAACAAATAGATATAACCGAATTATTGTGAGAGGTCATGATAAGAACGGGAATTGGTTCACGGGCATTCAGGAGAGTCCAAATGTAACTTCAGGGGAAGCTATACCTCGTGAATATTATGAAGAGTCGAGTGAACATGATACACAATCAAAATGTGATATTAGAGCACATGACCTGTACGCTCTTTACAATATTGTATCAAAGATCCTTAATGTCACTTTCAAAGATAGGACCGACCTTAGATTATATCAGAAGATCAAGTTTGAAGGGTATCATACTGCTCTTGATATCTCTGAAGAACATTACCGTATAACTGAGATCAGTTATGAACTAACTCCTGCTAAAACTCTGGTACATATTACCTGTAGTCCTGATAGGTTAGATCGACAAAGTTGGTATCGCGAAGTTGGCAGACCTGATATGGTAGGTGAGACTGAGATCATTGCAACCAATATAACCAACCGTATTCCTGGAAGTGAGGTAGGTAAAGTTGTTCACGAGAATGAAGGACAAGCTCTTGTTCAATTGGAAAAAGGAGGTTTTATTGAAGCAAGGTGTATTGAATCCAATATTAGTTCTGATGATACTGTTTTTGCACAAGCACAGAAAGATGGGAGTTATGTTATCTCAAGTGGAAACAATGGGGCTCAGTTCAGTCCAGCACCATCTGACCTTGATATGCAAGATCACAAGATACTCAGTACTACCGGAGATCTAACCTTCAAAGTTACTGGTGAAAATAGGATCATTTTTAGGAGAGATTGAAATTGTTAGGCCATATTTCTAGTAGTTCTCAAGATATTGTTTATGTGAGTGTGAGGCCAGAAACAGGGCATTACCTGGAGACAATTAATGGTGGTACTGAATCAAATAAACAAATAAATGGTACTTTTGGTCAACAGTTCAGTGCAGGATCATGGTTTAGCAGAATTGTTGTAAAGATAAGAAGTGGTGGTGATCATGACCTGATACTGAGATTATTTGATACTCCTCATAAAAACAAGATATATCATGAAGCTGTGTTCAGGGATATTGGACAGGACCGAGTACTCCATTTAGTGTTCGAGCCGTTAGAACCAGGTGAATATTACTGGGAAATTGATACTAATAACCAAGCGATCCAACCATATATTCAGACTGAATCTACATTTGGGGGAGTATGGGAGAACGGAGAACCCGTCCTTGATCATTCATTTAAGAGCAAGGTAATGTATTGCACTAATGAACCCGTGTTAAGAGCAGTTGCTGTTGACGGTGATCCTGTAGATAACGGTGCAGCTCACATTAATTCTACTACTGAACTTGGTGCAGTGAACACTGGTATTGTGGAGAAGAATATCTGTAGAAACAATGATCCCACGAGTACCGGTGGTAAGGTATTAACAGGTTCATGGTATTTAGAGCTTTAAATATATTTATTATTTGATGTATAATATATAGTATATAATAGATCATGTTTTATAAATAATATATAAAAAATTATATTTTATGAAGGAGTTAATTAAATGGGGTTTTCAAGTGGAACTAAGGTATTACCTGATATAATAGATGATATAGCAGACGGACTGATAAACAGTTCAGCTAATTGGACTGAAGGTGATTCTAGCTGGGATACCAGTGATAGATCAATGACAAACAATGCAAGAAGGTGTTTAAAGTATACCGGAGATACTCATGATATTTTTATAGCTTTGGAAACAATCAACCAAACCAATGGATTGAATCATTACAGTTCAAGACGGTCAAAAGGTTTGAGGGTAACTTTTTCAGCTGGTTGGGATTATAGTTCTAATA
>NZ_JANUCS010000035.1 GCF_024808815.1 Methanosalsum natronophilum
ATGCCTGTATAGTCCACCATCTTCCTATTACCCCCAATTATATTCTCAGCAACTGCAAACGCTTCCAGGTTAGCTGTAGGGATAAGTTTGGGGCCTTTCTCATTACAATCCCCTGCTGCATACACTATAGGATTACATGGACTCTGCAAATACTTGTTTACAACAACACCAGCATTACTCACTTCAATATTAGCTTTCGATGGCTCCATTTTCTCAATATCAACTACTCTACCTGCCCCCTGTACTACGAGATCACATTTATATTCTGTTCGATCCTTTGTTTTCACAACAAACTTATCATCTTCTTTAGTTACTGAGATAACTGGTGCATTCTTGACAACATCGATACCCATATCCTTGGTAGCCTCGAGAACAATATTCACCATATCACGATCAAATTCTTTCAAGACCTGCGCACTTCGGTTAAGAATCGTTACTTTTGCACCTGCAAGTGCTGCAACATGAGCAAACTCGAAAGAGATATAACCCCCACCTATGAAAACAATTTCTTCAGGTAATTGTTCTAGGTCAAGAAAATCATCGCTTGTTAGTAAATGTTCTTCCCCTTTGATCCCTAGCTTACGTGGTCGTGCACCAATCGCCAGTACAATGGTTTTAGCATGTACTATCTTCCCATTAATATCCAATACCGATTTACCTCTAAACTTTGCAGTACCGTGATAGGTGGTAATTTCCCTTGAACTCAAATTAGTTTCTACTCGTTCTGGCACGGGGTCAGTGAACTGGTTTTTGACATTAATAAGAGACGACCAATCTATCTTGGTATCCTTACAACCCTGTATACCTCTACCATCCATCTTACGGGTAAGATCGATCACTTCAGCTGCTGAAGTAAGCACCTTTTTGGGATTACAACCCCTTTGTGCACACGTACCGCCATAACTCCTATCATCAACTATAGCTACATCCATACCAGCAGACCTGCATTTATGAGCAACTGTAGTTCCCGAAGCCCCCGTACCAACAACAACAACATCATGATGAATGTGTGCATGCGTCTCTTCACTCATACTAATCTCAGGTTTCCTGAAATCTTCATATATCTTAATAGCTTCATCATCGGAAACGTCGTACCAATTCCTGTAAACCTGTGCTACAGCCCTGAAATCCTCGGGTTTTGTGAGTACAATATAATCGTCAGCTTCACTTCGAATCTGTAAACTCGTCCTACGACCTGCCACTGGTACTGCTACCACAACCCTTTCAGCTTTCATGTTCCTGCACATTCGTATAGCAGCCATCATCGTGGATCCCATTGCAATCCCGTCATCCACGAGAATAACAGTCCTACCCTCCATCTCTGGTAATGGTTCACTTTTTCTTATGACCTTGATACGACGTGTGATCTCTTTTATCTGTTCTTTCTTTATGCGTTCAATAGTACCCCGATCTAACCAAAGTGCAGCATCTTTTATGATATAGTCACTACCATCCTCAGCGATCGCACCAAAACCTCCTTCAGTATAATCGGGAAATGGTAATTTCCTTGATACCAAGTACGAGAACTCACAATTCAAGTGTTTGGCCACTTCTGCACCTACCTGTGCACCACCTTTTGGTATAGCAAGAACAAGTGGCTTATTTTCACTATACGGTTCCAGTTTTCTTGCAAGTTGTTCACCAGCATCAATCCTATCCTCAAACATGATCTCCATAATCTCCTTAAATTAATTTCATCTCAAAGTTCAATAACTGATCCACTAGAAACTTTAGATTCGGGTAAGCATAGTTCGATCACTTTTAATGCAATATCTTCAGGTTTTAGTTCTGGTCGAGGCATTTCACTATACAGTGATCTGTAGAGTCCAGTATCCACACTACCTGGACACAATGCATACACATCAACATTTTCAACCTCTTTTGAAACTGATTGTGTCAAGCTGATAATACCCGATTTGGACGCACTGTATACAGAGAGTTCAGGTATACCATAAAGTCCAGGACCTGAAGAAATATTGATCATTTTGCTTCTTTTACTCGATTTTCTATACATCAAAAAATATTTCATGCACAGAAACACACCTTTTAAGTTTGTGTTCATTACCATATCATAATCATTTACTGTAGTTTCAAGTAAGGTTTTTCTTACAGCAGTTCCTGCATTGTTCACAAGTATATCTATATGACCAAATTGATCCATCGTTGTTGTGATAAGGTCCTCGACATCATTTTCATTGGTAACATCTGCCTGGACATAGCTTGATCTTGTATTAAATCGTATCAAAACATCTTTTAGTTGCTTAGGGTCATTTTTATTCATCATTCATAACTTGTTTTCGATATTTAGTACACCATACGATATGATAATTGATTTCATATACACCAGAACTTGAATAAGACATATCCTCATATAGGTACGAAAGATATTTAAATGTTTTTTACCTATAGATATCTAATGCAGAAATCTTATAAGTTCAGATTGTATCCTACAAAAAAACAGGAAGTGACTTTGAATAAGACACTTGATGTGTGTAGACATATCTATAAC
>NZ_JANUCS010000036.1 GCF_024808815.1 Methanosalsum natronophilum
GAACTCTGTACAGAGTTCTTGAAACTATAGGAAACAATCGACTAGAGATCATTTCTGATATTCAAGATAGGATATTCTTAACGTATGATTTTGAATATACTAATATAAATCTCGACTGGACCGTGCGACAAGAAACTATAACATGAATTGCAAAGATAGCTACCTCTTCCATTTGAGGTAATCCTACTATGGCATGCGTTGAGGGTAACTTCAGGGTGTGAAGCTCATAGGACAATATGGAATGTTTGAAAATCTAATTCAAACAAACTGTTAGGATAAGAATACTAAGAAGAAAGAAAGTTGAACCATTGCAAGAATCGTTACGAGGAACAAGCGAAATTAGGTTGACACGCTTGAACCAAAAGGTGCAGAATCAGACCATTATGGTGGTCCAACATAATGGGAAATGGACGAAGTATTCTCGGTTTATAGATGGCTTCTAAGGTATTCATAATTATTCTTGTTATAGAACTTGGTAAGTCTCATATGCTCCCATCAATTGGGTAGGAACCTCGTGAGGGGTAACAATAGCATAGGGGATAGAGGAAACGGTAAAAAGCGAATGGCAATCTGTAATGGATTGTATAGAGGCTAAACATATGCCTTATCCTGAAAAGGAGCTGACTTGCCGTAAGTATTCTATTACATGAAAGGAGGCAAACTTATGAATACAAGATACTCAAAGACACCTTTAAGTGAGAGGCTTGTAGACAGACCAACCCCAGTCAAATGGGAACATATCAACTGGAAATCAGTAGAACATAATGTTAATAAGCTGCAAACCCGGATTGTAAAAGCGGTTAGACAACATAAGTGGCATTTAGTTAAAAGATTACAATACTTGCTTACCCACTCCTTCTCTGCAAAATTACTAGCAGTAAAGAGGGTAACACAAAATAAAGGTAAAAGAACAGCAGGAATTGACGGAGAAAAGTGGACAACACCTAATTCTAAAATGAAAGCTGTTCTAAAGCTCTCAGATAAGAAATACAAAGCCAAACCACTTCGGCGAATGTATATATCCAAACATGGGACTAAGAAAAAGAGACCATTAAGCATTCCTACAATGTATGATAGGGCAATGCAATCCTTATATTCCTTTGCTCTAAACCCGATAGCAGAAACTACAGCAGATACAAGGTCTTTTGGTTTTCGTAAAAATAGAAGTGCACAAGATGCAAGGTCTCAACTATTTTTGTGCTTAAGTAAAAGAAAATCCGCTCAATGGATTCTGGAAGGTGACATTAAAGGGTGCTTTGATAACATAAATCATAAATGGCTCTCGAACAACATCCCTTTAGATAAATCAATATTAAATCAATTCCTTAAGGCTGGTTTTGTTTATAACAGACATCTGAATCCCACCAAAGCAGGCACTGCGCAAGGTGGCATTATATCTCCCACATTGGCAAATATGACGTTGGATGGTATTGAAGATGCGATTGCATCTAAATACCACACTACTAAAAAGGAAACTATCCGGAAAACCAGATACAACCCACATAAAGTTAATTTTGTGAGATATGCAGATGATTTTATTGTTACTGCAGATTCAGAGGAAGTAGCCAGGGATATTGCTGATATTATTAGATTATTTCTAGAGGAAAGAGGACTGGAGTTATCTCTAGCTAAAACTCTTATTACCCATATAGATACTGGATTTGACTTTTTAGGCTGGAATTTCAGGAAATACAATGGTAAACTCCTGATAAAACCCTCCTACAAATCCATTGCAACAATCACAAAGAATATAAGTAACGTGATTAAGAATGGAAAGGCTTTGCCCCAATATTCTCTAATTAAGATACTCAACCCTATTATAGTTGGATGGAGGGAATACCATCGTTCTGCGGTTTCTAAAGAAACGTTCAGTAATCT
>NZ_JANUCS010000037.1 GCF_024808815.1 Methanosalsum natronophilum
TTCATGTCCTGTACCTTCCTTTTGAGGTTTTTCATCGAACTCTAATAAGGTACAGGACTAATTATAATTTTACAGCAATTTAGTGACGCTATCGTGATTCTGGCTAGAATAAAATCAGAGGAAAAATTAATCGGCCCATTTATTTTTCTTCAGCAATTTAGGGATTGTATCTTTCCTCTTTTACAGCCATTATAATATTTCTCATATTTTTTACTTCTTTTTTTACATCATCACTGGAAAGCACAGCAGAAATAGATACAATACTATCAGCACCTGCCTTAATCACACTTTCACAGTTATCCACATTTATACCACCAATAGCTACAACTGGTATTTTTATTTCTTGTTTAACACCACTTATTCTTTCTAGGCCAATACCAGAACCCGAATCCATCTTTGTAGACGTATTAAATATAGGGCTCAGCCCCACATAGTCAGCACCTTGAAGTTCTGCTTCACGAGCTTGCGCAGCGTTATGCACTGTAAGCCCAATTATTTTATCAGTACCCAAAAGATTTCTTGCTATAGCTAGGTCCATATCATCTTGACCTAAATGTACTCCATCCGCATCTACTCCAAGAGCCACATCTACTCGGTCATTAATCACAAAAATTGAGTTATTGGAGCAGAGCTCTTTTATTCTGAAAGCTTCCTGCAGCATATCCTTTGTACACTTGTTCTTTTCCCGGTATTGAACTATTCTGCAACCTGCATCAATAGCTTCTTTTACATCAACAAAGATTCCTTTTTTGGATAATCTTGAATCCGTTATGAAATAAAAGTCTAAAAGTTCCAGATTTGTTTTTTTGTTAGTCATATTAACTCAATATCAGCTTTTTTTAAAATTCATTTTTGATGTAGCTTTTTCATCTGTAAGGTTATATATTTCATCATAAAAATACATCTTGAAACTTCCTGGGCCTGTAGATTTCTTTGCTGCAAGCTCCCCAGCAATCCCAAAATAACAGAGCGCATCCCGAGCGGCATCAGTAAAGTCAGTGTTGATTGCTGCAAAAGTACCTATCACAGAAGCTGCCATGCATCCTGTACCTACTATTGAGCCCATCAAATCATGCCCATTCTTCACAACATAAGTTGTTTTACCGTCACTGATAATATCTTCTTTGCCTGTCATTACAGCAACACATGACATGGAGCCAGCAAATTTCTTTGCAATTTTGACAGGATCTGAGTCAATTTCTGTAGCCTCAACACCTCTTGTTATGGCTTTTTCTCCTGCAAGTTTTGCAATTTCTGAATAGTTACCTTTTATAATATCAACACGGACAGTGTTGATTATTTTTGAACACATTAAATCACGAAATTCGGTAGCTCCCACACCTACAGAATCTAGTACAATGGGTATGCCTTTCTTATTTGCAGCATTTGCAGATATAATCATAGCGTCTATGAGTTCATTTGTAAGAGTACCTATGTTCAGAACAAGAGCTGAAGAAAATCTCGTCATATCAGCACATTCTTCGAACGCATGGGACATTACCGGAAGTGCACCAAAGGCCCTTGTTACATTTGCACAATCATATATCGTTACCCAATTGGTAATGTGGTGTACTAATGGTTTTTTATTCCTTATGTTTTGTAAGATACAATTCATAATTTTATTCCTACATATAGTAAATCTTAATACCAAAAATATTCAAATCATTGCAAAAACTAAAATATAATAATGAATTGAGTACAGGTATTTATAGATAAAATACCTTTTGAAACGTACAATTATTACATCTATACTACCTAATTCGCTAAGAGTAATAACCTAAGTTTGCCAGTCACAATTAATAAAAGTGTTCTTAGCTTTGTATTATTCGATGAAAAATCAACAAAAACTAAGAACAAACACAATTACG
>NZ_JANUCS010000038.1 GCF_024808815.1 Methanosalsum natronophilum
ATGAAAGTTGCACCATAAGAAAGAGCTAGAATGAATGGATGAATGTTTCTACCCGCTACCATATAGTCAGAATCTTTAGACGTGCGTTGGTAGCCTAGCCAGCTGAGATAAAAAATAACCATCAAATAAATTAGCATTACAATACCTAGTGTAGATGTGCTTACAGCCACTATACATAAACTCCTTTACTTGTTTTGAATAACTTATAAACTGTTCTGTGCTAACATATAACAATCCTACAATAAGATATTATCATATTTAAAAGTATTATCAATTTTAAAAACTAGTTGCAAATATTTTTGAGCTATTTTCCTTAAATAACTTTGCAATTTTAAAAAATACATAAAAAGTAAATATGTCACATAAGCTGACAAGAAAAAAACCCACTACCCAATTTTCCTGATAAGCCCACTTGCCAACCGCTCATCAATAAATACATATAACTAATCAGATATAAATATTTAGTAATGTAATATATATCAAGTCAAAATAGTCTTAGTTTTATAATAATTTTTTATTTTAGCGAGGAAAAGTTTAATTATGCTTACATATAAAATAGCCTACTGAAAACAAATATTTGGCTTTAAGTTAACGAGGAATTATGTTAGGACTAAATTTTCCAGAAATGTCTTTATTCTTACAAATAATAGGATTGATTATACTACTGTACTCAATATTCAAAATACATTCAATTAAATTAAAAAAGGATGAATTAACAAATCATACACGTTTAAGTGCTTTAGCATTCATTCTTGTAAGTATAACAGTAGTTTACATGATACAATCTGCATACTTTTTATTTGAGGCCTGGAGGTTTGGAGTAATTCTTCCTACATACACTCTTTTGTTACCTATACATGCACTTTTAGGATTAATCACTATTGTCTATGCAATACTTTTTTTCCTAAATAAATGGAAGTGGAAATCAAGAAAGTATATGAGACTAAATGCAAGTTTGTGGATACTAACATTTTTTAGTGGCTTTACCTTTTATTGGTTTATGTACATGTAAATTAATTTTACTAATATAAATCAAACTTGCTTATTATATCGTAAGCTAATTATTTGTATATAATTAGATTTCTTCTTTTGATGGCCAGAAATATTCCAAGTCAGAACTAATATTCCAGTTGTATCTAGAATAAAATTCATAGTCTTTTCTTAAAAGATTACTTCTATGAGAATTATGAAACTTTTTTTCACCTAGCCACGGAGGAAATTTTAAATGATTAGATGAAATGATATATATTGACATGTTATTTCTGAAGCCTCTTTTTATCCATTCAAATAAAATTGTATCATAATATAGCTTTAAAGCTTCTTCATAGTTAACCCACATTTGAACTGCTGGATGTGTATACCAACGATCAGGCTTTTTTATTAGATTATTAATAATTTGATACGCTTCAACACGTTGCTTACCTAAACGTTTATTATCCAGACAGCTAGCACATTTAGTAAAACTTGCATATGGAAGAAAGGTTTGAATAGGCGATCACCTCTTTAAAATTATAATATACAAGGATTTAGTTATTTTTTACACAATAAAATCAATTATCTAAAAATACATTAAATTTAAGAGTTTTATAAATTCTATCTATTATGAGTAATTACACCTAGTACTATAAATGAAAATGTTTCTGGAGCTTATAAATCCTATTTTCATTACTATTAAACCTAATGTTATAAAAAGAATGAAGGCACTGTGTTTTTTGATACAAAAAACAACCAAAAAAAAGGGATATGAATCTTTTTGTCGGTTGTGTCACTATTTTGCTGTAAATTCTCCTGTACCACACTTTAGTTAGAGATCCATGTTTAAATATCTATTTCCTGTTAACCATTCTTCG
>NZ_JANUCS010000039.1 GCF_024808815.1 Methanosalsum natronophilum
TCTCAGTTCTTAACTGGAAATGAAACCATCATATCAGGTACGCTTACGTTAGTAGATCCGATACTAATAGCTACACCTCTAGCTGGGCTGGCAGCCATAGTAATAACTCTAATTACACCACCACCTAGTGAACAGACGAATGAAAAATGTGAGAAATAATTATTAATTAAATTTTTTTACTTAATTAATATAAAAGAATACTATTTAATATTGTTATTCTGTGAAATACTAATATGAATCATTCAAACTTTCAAATTCCTGAACTAGTTGCTGGTATTAGGAACATTGCTACACTTAACGCTTGTAAAGATTATGTTGAGGCTGTATATTTTTCACTTGACAGCCTGAGCCTAAGAGCAAGAGCAAAAGATATAACTAAGAAGTCATTACCTGAGTTTGTTCAGTTAATTCATGAAAATGACCTTAAAGCATACCTTACAATAAATTCAGTGATTTATCCACAAGACATGGAGGAATTAAATAATGTCATGGATATTGCTAAATCTTCAGAAGTAGATGCTGTAATATGCTGGGATCCAGCTGCCATAATAAAAGCATTGGATAATGACCTCAAAGTTCATATATCAACTCAAGCGAATGTATCTAATATTGAATCAGTTGAATTTTATCATTCTTTGGGTGCCGAGAGAGTTGTTTTAGCACGTGAACTGTCCCTTGATAATATTAATGATATAAGGAAACAGACTACTATAGAGCTTGAAGTTTTTGTTCATGGAGCTATGTGTCAATCGATATCTGGTAGATGTTATTTATCGTCTCATCTTCTAGGTAAATCTGCAAATTGTGGAGAATGCACACAGCCATGTCGATGGAAATGGTCGCTTGTTTCAGATGATGGCACTGTAATTGATTTAAATGGTAATTATCTTTTAAGTGCAAAAGATCTTTGTATGATTGAACATTTAAGTGAACTCGTTGATATTGGCATTGATGCTTTTAAGATTGAAGGAAGACTAAGAGACTCAAGATACATATCAAAAGTAGCTTCTTCTTATTCAAGAGCCTTATCTTACTTAAATTATGATGATGATTATTCAATCAATCTATCTTTGCTGAAAGATGAACTTTCATCGGTTTATAATCGCGGTTTTTCTACAGGCTATTATTTTGGTAACTCTTCTAAACATAATTTTATGATCGAGCATGACATGAATGCTTCAACAACCAAGAAAAAAGCTATTGGAATTGTTACTAACTATTACAATAAACAAGGTGCTGCCTTAATTCATTTACAGCAAGGCTCAATTAGTTTAGGTGATGTGATGGTAATAGAAGGTAAAACTACTTTTCTAGAGCAGACTGTAAACTCCATAGTAATAGATGGGGTTTTTGTTGAACATGCTGCTAAAAGTAATGAAGTTGGAATTAAAGTTGATCAAAAAGTACGGAAGAATGATATTGTTTTCAAGTTAGAACAAAATCAAAAATCTTTTAACTAAAATTTTGTAAAATCTATTTAACTATTAATCTTTATAGTATTCATAACTAATTTTAATAGCCTAATTTCCTAAGATAGCTATAATATATGTTTTGTTATATTAATGGAGCTAAACAAGCTATACTAAAGTGTTGAAAGATTCTACGTGTGACCTTTCAAAAAAAGATGAGCACATTTGAGAAAACTATTCAATAAAATAAGCATTTTTCTTGGCTCTGTAGAAATCCTTATGTAAATAATAATTGTAAATGAGTTATATCTTTCGATGTTATGTATTAATATCTTACATTTTACTTCCTTTACCTG
>NZ_JANUCS010000040.1 GCF_024808815.1 Methanosalsum natronophilum
ATTTTGTCAAGAAACCGTATTTTTCGGGTAACACCATTCCCCCCATTATATTTTCCAGGACCACCACTATTTTCTCTGATACTGAACTCTTCTAGCAATACCGGCACCTGTGTTACCCTTATTGCTGTTTTTCATTTCATCACTGACATCTGTATCCGGATTGCTCATATCACTCACCCTGATATTTCTAAGTCACAATAATCCATATTAATATATTAGTGTGATTGTTAGATATGTTTGATTTGTTTGTCTACTTAATGGACTCACAATATTCATGAACCAAGTTTAATATCAAATTCTGATAGAGATACGAATTAATCATCATTTACATAAACTTTGATTCAAGAGATAAACTTTTTACTTATTAATATATATTGATACTAGATGGTCAGATCGTATTTAAAAAAAATCACCGATGTCAACAGTAATGATTCATTGATTACAAATTTAAGAATGAAACGAATTGATCTACTCAAAGAGTTGATAAAGAACCACGAAAAACCAATTAAAATAATTGATATTGGTGGTACAGTATCTTTCTGGGAAAAAGCAGATTTTGCTGGAAATGATGATTACTTGATTACAATTGTAAATATATTTCATGTAGATAGTGTTTATAGTAATATACAAACTTCCATAGGAGATGCCAAAAATCTTACCGAATATCCGGATAATTATTTTGATATTGCATTCTCAAATTCAGTAATTGAACATGTGGGTGGATCTAAAGAGCAGATTCAAATGGCCACCGAACTTAAAAGACTAGCGAATGAGTATTTTTTACAAACTCCTAATTTTTACTTTCCATTTGAACCTCATTTTCATTATCCATTTTTCCAATTTTTACCTTTTAGAATTAAAGTCTTTTTGGTTCGCAATTTCGATCTTGGAAGAAGAAAAAAAGCATCATGTAACAAAAAAGCTTATGAGATTATTAAATCTGTGAATTTATTGCGTAAAAAAGATATTGAAACTCTATTTCCAGAAGGTAAAATCTATGAAGAAAAATTATTTGGATTGACCTACTCACTAATTGTTCATGGTTTTAACAGAGATTAGTTATTTTAAATAAGAGCCTATTTCAAAACACCGGATACACCTTTTTCCAACATAACATGAAACATGCAATATCCAACAATCCTTTAAAAATAAGGTTAAGACGTTCATATCTCTGTGCTATTTTTCTAAATCCCATTTTCAGCCATTCAAAGAATCTGCAGCAGGGGATTGTAATGAGAATGGCCCCAAACTTATCCCTACAGCTAACCTGGAAGCGTTTGCAGTTGCTGAGAATATAATTGGGGGTAATAGGAAGATGGTGGACTATACAGGCATCCCCGCAGTTCTTTACACAATTCCGACATTAGCTTCAGTAGGAATTGATAGTAGGAGTGTAAGAAAAGGGTGTCAGGTAATCTCGCATGACCGTAGTGACTGGTATTCTACACGGATGTTTAATGGGAAATACGCGGCTTCTAAAATAATAATCGAGGAATCTACTGATAAGATATTAGGTGCACATATTCTAGGCCGATCTGCAGAAGAAGTGATCAATATATTCTCAATTGCTATGAGGAAAGGAATTACACGCCAAGAACTGAAAGAAATGGCATATTCATATCCCAGTGTCTGTGCTGACATAAGACATATGATACGATGAAATAAAATAAAATAAAATAAAATGTTGACACATTGGCTAACTTTAAAAGGTATGTCAGATTAATATGAACTCATGATAGATGCTGTTATTGTAC
>NZ_JANUCS010000041.1 GCF_024808815.1 Methanosalsum natronophilum
CCAGAATCAATTGCTTCTACAGGTGATACACCTGCATCCAATGCTTCTTGTGCACCTTGCTTTGCACCTTCAATATCCTGGTTTACAATTGCTTCCTTTAGATTATCTAGAATTTCTTGATTTGCCATTTTGTCACCTTTTTATTTTGTATTTTTATTCGTTTAGTTTGTCTATTTGCCTAAAAAAACAACCAAAATAACTTTTTTAGGCCAGTATAAATTTAAAATTAAAGTATATAGCATAATTCAAGCCTAAAATCTGGGTATAGAGATAAATGTCAAACAGCACAATACTTTACAAATGCTAGGTGACTTAACATAATGTATGATACTAATCTTTGGTAGCAAACAATGCTTAGTAAAAAAGATAAGTAAATAGAATCTAAGCAATAGTAAAATTGAAAAAATCCTTTGAATTATCAAATTAAGCTTTCCAGTTTGATGGGAAAAGTAGAAAAAAAGAAAAAAAGAAAAGATAGCCGATAATTATATCGGCCTACTTCAAATAGTTTTTAGTTGTTTATACTCAAATGCCTAGTGCTGGTATTGCAGGTGCACCGTATTCTAGCCAGCCTACAATTAAAGCGAGACCAACTATGAATGCAAATATAGAGAATGCTATAAGTCCTGCACCACATGCTTTGGCAGATAGTTTACCGTAGTCCATAGCTGCAACGATCAATAGAATTGCAACAATGATTAGCATGATTAATGACCAAACGGCATATCCGAACATGAAGTCAGCGATTGCATAGATAAGGAATACACCAGCAGAGAAGAGTGCCAAGTGTCCCACTCCAGTAGCTTCGAATTCTCTATATGACATATATGCAATACCTACGAAAATCCATCCGAAGACGATTATCGCATATCCTACCAGAGCAGCCGTTTCTCCAACCACTGCCGCATCGGATGCTAAAATAACTAAAATACCTGTTATAAAGTGTACTATACCACCAATTAATAAAATAATCCATATTGGTCTTGCATCTTCTCCAACACCTAGTAAGAATGCACCTACAGGCATTAGGGCTACAAAGTCGGTTATAAATGCAGCTGCAAGTAAAACAACTATCAATTCCATACTCATTTTTAAGTACCTCCTAATTTACAATTTTGTTTACAAATAAAATAATTTGAATTTTGATAATATCATCAAAATTCATACATAACACATTTGTCAGCTAATTATACTCAGTATACTAATCCAAGTTCTTCCAGCTTCTTCTTTGCACCATCGTATACTTTCACGTATTCTTCGGTTGGTGTAACTGTCTTTGTGTCATAGCATTCCTGGAACGTCTTACCAGCAGGAGC
>NZ_JANUCS010000042.1 GCF_024808815.1 Methanosalsum natronophilum
GACAGCGTCACTAAATTGCTGTAAAATTATAATTAGTCCTGTACCTTATTAGAGTTCGATCAAAAACCTCAAAAAGAAGGTACAGGACATGAATGTATATGATCTAATCACAGATTATCTTAACGATGAGAAAGATGCATTGATACCTCTGCTAACCTGGTTCCTTAACAGGGTTATGGAACAGGAGGCCCTTGAACAGTCAGGTGCTCAAAAGTATCAGAGAACGGAGTATAGAAAGGCTCTAAGGAATGGATATAGGGATAGAACCCTCACATCCCGACATGGTGAACTGGAGTTAAGAAAACCACAGTTTAGAGAGTTTCCGTTTGAAACTAAAGTATTTGATAAATATTCAAGAACGGAAAAGGCGATTGAAAATGCAATTGTGGAATCGTATATTCAGGGTGTTTCAACAAGAAAAGTTGAAAAGATAATTGCACAACTGGGTGTAGAAAATATATCAAGGTCAAGAGTTTCAAGGATTGCTCAGGAATTAGATGAAAAGGTAAACGAATTCCTGAATAAGCCGATTGAATCTCAAATGAGGTATCTGTTTGTAGATGCAACTTATTTCAAGATAAGGGAGGGAGTAAGGTATCTCAATAAACCAATGTTTATTGTAGCAGGAGTCAATGAAGAAGGATACAGAGAGATACTTGGTGCAAGAATTGCGGATAGTGAAGATGCAATGTTCTGGGAAGATTTTTTCTCAGATCTTAAAGAAAGAGGATTAAAGGGAGTGGAATTGGTAGTCTCGGATGGACATAAAGGAATACAGAAAGCAATTCAAACTTCATTCATAGGGTCAAGTTGGCAGATGTGTCATGTACATTTCATCAGAACAGTATTGAAAAAAGTACCAAAAAAATACCATAAACAGGTAACTGAAAAGCTTAAAGAGATTCTTGAAGATGCAGGGAAAATACCGGAACTGGTACAGGAAATGGATGTACCGGGAGTCAGAAAAGCAGCAGATACAATAGAGAGATTCAAAGATAGTTTGAATAACTATCAGGCATTTCCAGAAGAGCATTGGAAACGAATCAGAACAACAAATATAATGGAGAGAATAAATAAAGAGTTAAAAAGAAGAAGCAAAGTAGTAGGTGCATTCCCAAATCAGGAAGCATTGATGAGATTGGGTGTATCGATACTCATAGATATGAACGAAGAATGGTTAACAGGAAATAGATATTTAAACATGGATCTCTAACTAAAGTGAGGTACAGGAGAATTTACAGCAAAATAGTGACACAACCGG
>NZ_JANUCS010000043.1 GCF_024808815.1 Methanosalsum natronophilum
GATAGCGTCACTAAATTGCTGTAAAATTATAATTAGTCCTGTACCTTATTAGAGTTCGATGAAAAACCTCAAAAGGAAGGTACAGGACATGAACATATATGATCTAATCACTGATTATCTTAACGATGAGAAAAATGCATTGATACCTCTTCTGACCTGGTTCCTTAACAGAGTTATGGAACAGGAGGCATTTGAACAATCAGGTGCTCAAAAGTATCAAAGAACAGAGTATAGAAAGGCTCTAAGGAATGGGTACAGGAATAGAACCCTCACATCCCGACATGGTGAACTAGAGTTAAGAAAACCACAGTTTAGAGAGTTCCCATTTGAAACTAAAGTATTTGATAAATATTCAAGAACAGAAAAAGCGATTGAGAATGCAATTGTAGAATCGTATATTCAGGGCGTTTCAACAAGAAAAGTTGAAAAGATAATTACACAATTGGGTGTAGAAAATATATCAAGGTCAAGAGTTTCAAGGATTGCTCAGGAATTAGATGAAAAGGTAAACGAATTCTTGAATAAACCAATTGAATCTGAAATGAAATATCTGTTTGTAGATGCAACTTATTTCAAGATAAGGGAGGGAGTAAGGTATCTCAATAAACCAATGTTTATTGTAGCAGGAGTCAATGAACAAGGATACAGAGAGATACTTGGTGCAAGAATTGCGGATAGTGAAGATGCAATGTTCTGGGAAGATTTCTTCTCAGAACTAAAAGAAAGGGGATTAAGAGGAGTAGAGTTGGTAGTGTCAGATGGACATAAAGGAATACAGAAAGCAATTCAAACTTCATTCATAGGTTCAAGTTGGCAAATGTGTCATGTACATTTCATCAGAACAGTATTGAAAAAGGTACCAAAAAAACAACATCAACAGGTAACTGAAAGGCTTAAAGAGATACTTGAAGATGCAAGCAAAATACCTGAACTGGTACATGAAATGGATGTGCCAGGAGCTAGGAAAGCAGCAGATACAATAGAGAGGTTCAAAGATAGTTTGAATAACTATCAAGCATTTCCGGAAGAGCATTGGAAGCGAATTAGAACAACAAATATAATGGAGAGAATAAATAAAGAGTTGAAAAGAAGAAGCAAAGTAGTAGGTGCATTCCCAAATCAGGAAGCATTGATGAGATTGGGTGTTTCGATACTAATAGATATGAACGAAGAATGGTT
>NZ_JANUCS010000044.1 GCF_024808815.1 Methanosalsum natronophilum
AAGAAGAACAGAGTCCGGGCTACTGGGGTAAGCTTGTAGTCCGTAAGGGAGACAACCCAGCCCGTGGTTAAGGTCCCAAAGTGTCGACTAAGTGTTAACACTAAAGGGTGTCCTAGGCCCTAGACAGCTGGAAGGTTAGCTTAGAAGCAGCTATCCTTTAAAGAGTGCGTAACAGCTCACCAGTCGAGGTTTGGGGCCCCGAAAATGGACGGGGCTCAAGTCGACCACCGAGACCACGGAGCACCGAAAGGTGATCTTGTAGGAAGGCGTTGTGTTCGGGCAGAAGCTGGGCCGTGAGGTCCAGTGGACCGAACAGGAACGAAAATCCTGGTAACAGTAACAGCAAAGTCAGGTGAGAATCCTGACCGCCGAAGGGGCCAGGTTTCCTCGGCAATGATCGTCAGCCGAGGGTTAGTCGGTCCTAAGACGTACCGTAATCCGAGTACGCCAAATGGGAAACAGGTTAATATTCCTGTACCACTTGACAATGAAACTGACACTCACGGGCAGGTTGAGCAGCGTCGTCGCGCTGCCCAAGCACAGAACAAGGTGGAGAGCCGTTATGGCGAGAAACCAAGGAATGTGTGATGGCGAAAGTCAACTGCACCCGGGAGTCCGTGAAAAGGAAGTCAAGTGACCGTACCAAGATCTGACACAGGTGCCCCTAGCTGAAAAGGCTAAGGCGTGTCGGAAATAAACTGGCTAAGGGAATTCGGCAAATTGGCTCCGTAACTTCGGGAGAAGGAGTGCCTGCTGTGAAGACAGCAGGTCGCAGTGACCAGAGAGCTCCAACTGTCTAATAACAACATAGGAGATCGCAAATCCGAAAGGACTAGTACGATCTCTGAATCCTGCCCAGTGCAGGTACCTGAAACTCCGGTACAACGGAAAGAAGGGCCTGTAAACGGCGGGGGTAACTATGACCCTCTTAAGGTAGCGTAGTACCTTGTCGCTTAATTGGCGACTTGCATGAATGGAGCAATGAGAGCTCTACTGTCCCTAGCCAGAATCCGGTGAAGCTTACATTCTAGTGCAGAGTCTAGAGACCTCTAGGGGGAAGTGAAGACCCCGTGGAGCTTTACTGCAGCCTGTCGTTGAGTTGTGATCCCGCATGTACAGTGTAGGTAGGAGGCGTAGAAACCC
>NZ_JANUCS010000045.1 GCF_024808815.1 Methanosalsum natronophilum
TTGTACTAGTCTGGCAGTCATTCAGCTTTCGGCTGACAGTTTTTTTTGCTTAGGAGGTGATCCAGCCGCAGATTCCCCTACGGCTACCTTGTTACGACTTAACCCCCCTTGCGAAATTTAGGTTCGAGCACGACACTTAGTTCGTGCCCTCACCCATACCTCACTCGGGTGGTTTGACGGGCGGTGTGTGCAAGGAGCAGGGACGTATTCACCGCGCTGTGTTGAAACGCGATTACTACGGATTCCAGCTTCATGAGTACGAGTTACAGTCCTCAATCTGAACTACGGGTGGGTTTAGGAGATTACCGTCCCCTTTCGGGGTAGGATCCCATTGTCCCACTCATTGTAGCCCGCGTGTAGCCCGGGAGATTCGGGGCATACTGACCTACCGTAGCCCGCACCTTCCTCCGCTTTAGCAGCGGCGGTCCCCACAGAGTACCCATCATTCCGAAGAACATGCTGGCAACAGTGGGCACGGGTCTCGCTCGTTGCCTGACTTAACAGGATGCTTCACAGTACGAACTGACGACGGCCATGCACCTCCTCTCAGCGATTCAGGTAAGGTCTTCAGCCTGACCTACATATTGCTGTCGCCCCCGGTGAGATTTCCGGCGTTGAGTCCAATTAAACCGCAGGCTCCACCCGTTGTAGTGCTCCCCCGCCAATTCCTTTAAGTTTCAGCCTTGCGGCCGTACTTCCCAGGTGGCTCGCTTCACGGCTTCCCTCCGGCACCAGGAACGGTCGCACCATCCCTGACACATAGCGAGCATCGTTTACGGCTAGGACTACCCGGGTATCTAATCCGGTTCGTGCCCCTAGCTTTCGTCCCTCACCGTCGGACCCGTTCTGGTAAGACGCCTTCGCCACTGGTGGTCCTACAAGGATTACAAGATTTCACTCCTACCCTTGCAGTACCTCTTACCTCTCCCGGTCCCAAGTCTGACAGTATCCCCTGGCAGCCTAACAGTTGAGCTGTCAGATTTCCCAGAGGACTGATCAAACCGGCTACGGACCCTTTAGACCCAATAATAGTAATCACCACTCGGGCCGCCGGTGTTACCGCGGCGGCTGGCACCGGTCTTGCCCGGCCCTTGCTATCGCATGCCGTTTACACAT
>NZ_JANUCS010000046.1 GCF_024808815.1 Methanosalsum natronophilum
AATCAACCAAACCAATGGATTGAATCATTACAGTTCAAGACGGTCAAAAGGTTTGAGGGTAACTTTTTCAGCTGGTTGGGATTATAGTTCTAATAATTATCCTGCAGGATCTCATGAAATGCAGACATTCATTCAAACACTGGCCTCGGATACGACCAGTCCACATCCACAATCTGACATGGCAACGGTTCAGTTTGCTTATTGGTTATGGATAGATACTCAGGGTTTCTCACTAATGGCCGAACCTGAACCCACGAGTGAAAATCGACAAGGTTCTTTTATTTGTATAGTGGAAAGAATGACATCAAAGGAGTATAATGACGGGTTAACTAACTTCTATTGCTGGAATAGGACAAATAATCATAATCAGGATGTCTATAACGGTGCAAGGACAAAGCATATATTAAGGCCATTTGCATATCAGAGCGGTCATGTGGACCGAGGTATAATGTGGTGGAGAGATACGGATACAAGCAGACATGCACTTAAGAGTATAGGTAATGGTAAAGTCTATTTTGTACGACCTGTGGTCTGTAACAGCACGGACAATATGACGCCGATTTATCAAAGCCAGCATATGTGGATGTTCACACAGGAAAGTGGATTAGTGGATGGAGATGTGGTTGCAGTAGATGGTGCTACCACAAAATATCTTTGTAAATCCATATCATCACCAAACAGTAACACTAGATTGAACTTTGCTATAAAGTACGTTGAATGATAGATAATACAATATATGGTATTTGATGATGTAATATTTGGAACCTATACAATAGGTATTGGGCTAGATATAGGTAATAGTATTGGAGCAGGTGGATATGCACCTTACCTGGTAACTTTGGAGAACATTGGCTCTGAAGGGATCAATGCGAAGATAACATATTATGACCAGTTCGGACAAGGTCCAAAAATTGCCGATTATTATACTGGCATTTCAGCATTTACTAGTGCTGGTACTCAAATTCCCATTATTCTCAATTCAGGTGATACAGGGATTAGGAGCATAACTTCAATTGAGGTCAATGGTGGAGAATACGGTGATACTTTCCATGTACAGAGTATTCAGGAAGG